>CADATO010000057.1:2104-3235 GCA_902790905.1 uncultured Eubacteriales bacterium | reverse complement strand
GCAGCGGCTCTCCCTGTGACAGAGAGGGCCGCTTTCTTTGGATATCAATGGTTTACTGGCATATGAAAAAGGGACTGATACTCGAAGGCGGAGCGATGCGCGGCATGTTCACCTGCGGCGTGCTCGACGTCTTCATGGAAAACGGGATACGTTTTGACGGAGCTGCCGGGATTTCCGCGGGAGCCACTTTCGGCTGCAATCTCAAATCCCGCCAGAAGGGAAGAGCGATCAGATACAACAAGACGTACTGCAGAGACTGGCGCTACTGCAGCATTAAGTCGCTCATCAGGACAGGAGATCTGTACGGAGCTGACTTCTGTTACCATACGGTCCCTGAGATACTCGATCCCTTCGATACCGGGACATTCAAAAACGACCCGATGGAGTTCTATATAGGAGCTACCGATGTGGAGACCGGCGAAGTGAGGTTCCATAAATGCACGGACGGAGGCCCGGCCGACATAGAGTGGATGCGAGCCTCGGCGTCTATGCCCGTGGTGTCGAATATAGTCTCCGTGGACGGGTATAAGATGCTCGACGGAGGCATCGTGTGCTCGGTCCCTTATGAATACATGGAGCAGCAGGGATACGACAGAAACGTCATAGTGCTGACCAGGCCGAAGGGCTATAGAAAGAAAAAGACGCGCATAGTGCCGCTCGTAAAGCTGGTGCTGAGAAAGTACCCGGCGGTGGCAGAGGCGATGGCTGTAAGGCACATCCGTTATAACGGACAGATGGATGACATCGACCGCAAAGAGGAGCGCGGAGAGGTGTTCGTCATAAGGCCGCCCGAGGATCCGGGCATCGGACGCACCGAGAAGGATCCCGACGAGCTTGAAAGGGTATACAGAATGGGACGCGACGAAGCTGTCCGCAGGCTTGCGGAAATGAGATCATTCCTGGGAGAGTGAAAATGGGAAAAGTAAGGATCTACGGCACTATCGGTCCTGCATGCAAAGATAAGGAAATACTGAAGCAGATGTTTCGTGAGGGGATGGATGGGGTCAGGCTGAACCTGTCCCACTCTTCACTTGAGGAATCGTCGGCGCTGATCGACAGCCTGCACGGAGCGGCCCGCGAATGCGGAGTCAGTCCCGAGCTCCTGATAGACATGCAGGGGCCGGAGCTTCG
>CADATO010000057.1:0-2069 GCA_902790905.1 uncultured Eubacteriales bacterium | reverse complement strand
GTTGAGCTCGCGGAGGGCAGCCGCATAGGGATCGGGGACATCCCGTTCCCGGACATGGTGAAAAAAACTCTGGCCGCATCCAATCCGAGGCAGGAGGTTCTGCTCGATGACGGAAAGATACTCCTCAGAACGGAAGGCGACCCGGACGGGCGCTGCACACAGCTGCTTGTAGTCCGCGGCGGCCTCCTGGAGAGCAGAAAGAGCGTGGCCCTTCCGGGGCACAGCTTTCAGACTCCGGCGATGACAGAGAACGACAGGGAGCAGCTCCGCAGAGCGAAAGAGTACGGAGTGACCGCAGTAATGCAGCCGTTTGTCCGCAGCAAGGACGATCTTATAGCGGTGCGCACGGCGCTCAGCGAAGCCGGCTGTGAAAACATACGTCTGCTGGCAAAGGTTGAGAACCGGGACGGGGTGAGGAATCTGCCGGAGCTCATTCCTTACTGCGATGAGATAGTCATCGCCCGCGGAGATCTCGGAAATGCCATGGACGGTCTGTGGGAGCTCCCGGCGGTGCAGAAGCATATCGCCGCAGTCTGCCGCGAGGCTGGCAGGGACTTCATGGTGGTGACACAGATGCTCGATTCAATGACGCACAGGCAGGTGCCTACCAGGGCTGAAGTGAGCGACATTTTCAATGCAGTTCTAGACGGCGCCTCATCGGTCATGGTGACAGGCGAAACAGCGGCGGGCGATTACCCGGCGCTTGCCATCCGTTACCTGAGCAGGACCGCGCGCGAGGCGGAAAGATCCATGGACAGATAGAGACGGATAGATTCAGAGACAGTTATCGGTAAGGAAGTGTGAAGGGAAAGAGAGGTAATCGCTATGCTTCATGAAGTTTGTTTTGATTCGTATAACAAAAGAGACAAAGTATATGGATGGGTATACGTACCTGCAGCTCCTCCGGCGGGAATCATACAGCTGGTCCACGGATTCGGCGAGCACTCGCGCAGATACCTGCACATGATAGTAGCGTTCATGGATGCGGGCTTCATAGTGGCTGCCGATGACCACGTCGGTCACGGAAAAACAGCTATGGAAAACGACTGCTGGGGCGACTGGGGCGACCAGGGTCCTCACACCATGATGGAAGACGAGCATACGCTCACAGGGATCGTCAAGGAGATGTATCCTGACCTGCCGTACTTCATGTTCGGTCACAGCATGGGATCATTCATCGCCCGTGACTACATAGCCAAATATGGTGATGAACTCGACGGAGTTACGCTGTGCGGCACATCGGGAGAGTTCCCGGGGCTTGACAACAGCATCGAGTACCTGAAGAAGCTTGTAGACGCGGGGAAGGGCCTGGAGTCAGACCCTGACGCGGGAGCAGTCATGATGGGCTGGATGTTCGGACGCTGCGATGAGGGAGTAAAGCTCGGAAACGAGTGGATCTGCCACGATGAATATGTGCAGAAAGACCACGCCGCGGACCCGTTCGATGCCTTTACAAAGCCGACAAGCAACAGATCGTTCCTCGATTTCGCAAGGATGATCGAGCAGATAACAGGACCGGAGTGGGCCGCCAAAGTTCCAAATGATCTTCCTGTCTACAACATTGCCGGAGACCAGGACCCTGTAGGCCAGTACGGATCCGGCGTATACCAGGTATCCAACTGGCTTGCCGATGCGGGCTGCATCGTGGAGACGATGCTGTATTCGGGCTACCGCCATGAGATTCATAACTACGAAGGTCTGAAAGACATAGTGGAAGACGGCATCATCGAATTCTTCTACGGGTGCATCATCGATCCGGATGAATTCCTCGATTAGGCCGGCGGCACCATATGTGCGGAGAGGATTTCCGGGGTAAACCGGCAGTATAACATGCGCAGAGAAAACCCCGGTTAAACCGGCAGTATATTGACACTGAAAAAATATGAAATATAATAATGGAGCGGCAATACATTCTGCCGCTCCATACAATTTGTGGGGGTGTAAAGGTTTCGACAGGTGTGTGGAACAAGGATAAGCGAGCCGTGGCGGTGATCCACGTAAAAAGTACCCGTTAAAAAGAAACGCTAAAACAAACAACAATTTCGCACTGGCTGCATAGTTCAGCCCCG
>CADATO010000056.1 GCA_902790905.1 uncultured Eubacteriales bacterium | reverse complement strand
GTTCTTCTTCATCTGCTCACAGGTCTGGTTGCCGACCGTGCAGCTGGTCTTGCATGCAGACTGGCAGGATGTCTGGCACTCGCCGCATCCGCCCTTCTTAAGAGACTGCTGAAGAGATCTGGTGCTGAGGGTCTGAATATGCTTCATAATGATGCCTCCTTATACGAACGAAATCACTCTTCCCACTGCAACGCGATCCCGGTCGTGGAATCTACAAAACAGTGTCCAGTGCCCGAAACGCAAGCGGAAATCAACATCCGCATTATAACACACGGTAATTTTAAATTACAAGATTTACTTTGCTGCTTCCTCTGCCCTCGCTTCGATTTCTTTCTCCTGAACATCCGCAGGCGCCTGCTCATAGCGGGCGAACGTATACTCGAAGCTTCCTGCTCCGCCGGTGATGGAACGAAGCGTCGTGCAGTAGCCGTACAGCTCGCTCTGCGGGACATCTGCCTCCACGATCGTGTTCCCCTTGTGATCAGGGTTCATGCCAAGCACGCGGCCGCGTCTCTTGTTGAGATCGCCCATGATGTCGCCGGTATACTTATCAGGTGCCGTGACCTTCAGGGAAGCAATCGGTTCAAGCAGGACCGGCCCCGCTTCCATGAAGCCCTTCTTGAAGGCCATGCTGGCTGCGGTCTTGAAGGCCTGCTCGGATGAATCGACCGGATGGTAGGAGCCATCGTACAGGACCGCCTTGACCCCGACAACCGGGTATCCGGCCATCGGTCCCTTCAGGACAGACTCTGCAATTCCCTTCTCGACTGCCGGGAAGTAATTCTTCGGAACGGATCCGCCGACCACAATCTGCTCAAAGACATAAGGCTTCTCCAGATCCCCCGACGGTTCAAACTTCATCTTGACGTGACCATACTGGCCATGTCCGCCGGACTGCTTCTTGTACTTGCTGTCGACATCGGATGTCTTCCGGATCGTCTCGCGGTACGCAACCGCCGGCTTCTCAAGCGCGATTTTTACCTTGTACTTGTTCAGAAGCTTGCTGGCCGCAACCTCAAGCTGCTGGTCACCGATCCCGTAGAGAAGCGTCTGATGATTCTCCGCATCGTTGACGACACGAAGCGTCTGGTCTTCCTGCGCGAGCTTCGAGAGACCCTGCGCTGCCTTGTCCTCCTCGCCCTTTGTCACTGCCACATATTTCTTATAGGTGTAAGGAGTTGAGATTTCGAACTTACCATACTGGACCGGGTTCGCCTTGGTGGAAATGCTGTCGCGGGTGTCGACATCCAGCTTGGAGAGTGCACCGATGTCCCCGGCCATCAGCTCGGATACCTCGGTCGGCTTGCTGCCCTCAAACACATAGAGCTTGCCGGCGCGGAATTCATTCTGATTCTCCGTATCGAACAGCATATCGTCCGGACGAAGCGATCCTGAGGCCACCTTGATCATCGAATACTTGCCGATGAACGGATCAACGATTGTCTTCCAGACAAACGCACTCTTCGCCTTCGAGAAGTCATAGTCCGCCTGGAAGATCTCATTCGATTTCAGGCTGACTCCGGCGATCTGGCGTTCCTTCGGGCTCGGGAAATAGCTGATGATATCGTCAAGAAGAATCATGATGCCCTGGAGGTTGACGCTGGCGCCCATTGTGACAGGCACCATGTCACAGGTGGAGACATTCGCCTTGAGGGCGGACACAATCTCCGCCTCCGTGAACTCTTCTCCGTTGAAATAGCGGTCCATGAAGGCCTCGCTCGTCTCGGCGACGGACTCCAGCATCGTGTCACGGTAGTTAGCGAGGTAATCCTTCAGATAATCGGGAATCTCGCACTCCACCTTGTTCTGCTTGTCCACGTAGCGGCGTGCGCGCTGCTTGACGACGTTGACATAGCCGACAAACTTCTCATTCTCACGAATCGGAAGGTACATCGGGGCAATCTTCTTGCCGTAAAGGTCGGTCAGCGTCTCGACGATCTTTCTGTACGAGGCGTTGTCAAAGTCCATGTTCGAAACGTAGAACATCCGCGGAAGATGGTACTTTTCACAGAGTTCCCATGCCTTCTGTGTACCGACCTCGACACCATTCTTGCCGTTGACAACGATGACCGCCGCGTCAGCCGCAGCGACAGCCTCCTC
>CADATO010000055.1 GCA_902790905.1 uncultured Eubacteriales bacterium | reverse complement strand
AAAGAAGCTCGACGTCAATCCGGAGGTCTATATGCGGTTCCTACTCGAGGAGCCAAACCCATACATGACCTTCCAGAAGCTGACGGAAAAGATGGCCATCAACCTAAAGCTTAACGGCAACGCGTTTGCGCTGATCGTCCGTGACGACAACGGCGTGCCGCGGGAGCTTTATCCGCTGCCGGCGGCAGGTGTGCAGACGGAGTGGATCAATGGCGAGACGCTTGGCGTGCGGTTCTACTTGCACAGCGGGTCAAGTCCGATCTTCCCCTATTCAGATCTGATCCACATGCGCGGTGACTTCTACGATCATGACATCCTCGGTGACCCCATTGCGCCGGCGCTGGTGCCGCTGATGGAATGCGTGGGGACGATCGACAAAGGCATCATCGATGCAGTGAAGAACTCCAGCATCGTCCGCTGGCTGCTTAAGATCAACGGCGGCATGCGTGACGAAGACATTAAGAGTTACGCGAAGACCTTCGCGGAGAACTATCTGAGTATCGAAAACAGCGCTACGCTTGGCGTGGCTGCTGTCGACGCCAAGGCCGAGGCAAAGCAGATTGAGCCGAAAGACTATGTTCCGAACGCTTCGATCATTGACCGGCAGCGGCAGAGGATCCTGGAGATCTTCAACACCAATGACGATATTCTGCAGTCTAAGGACAGCGGCGATGTCTGGAATGCGTACTACGAACATGAGATAGAGCCGGATGTAAGGCAGTGGTCTGATGAGTTTACGCGCAAGCTCTTCACGCGCCGGCAAAGAGCGTTTGGTAACAGCATCATCTTCGAGGCCTATAACCTGACGCACGCCAGCTTCAATGCGAAGCTTGCGCTGAAGGATATGGTAGACCGCGGGTCCATGAGTGAGAACGAATGGCGGTCTGTGTTCAATATGGCGCCGAAAGAGGATGGCGACACATTCATGAGGCGGCTAGACACTGCAGTCGTTAATCAGATCCGGAACTTAGCGAATCGCATCCAGGGCAAAGACCCCGAGACGGATCAGGAGCTGATCAGGACAATCAATCGCCTGATCGATGGGAAGGAGCAGCCAGATGGCAGAGCTTAAAGAATTGATGCAGCTGAAAAACGAAACCGATGAGTCGGTTGACCTGTACCTGTACGGTGACATCGTCTCCGGCTGGTGGGGCAAATGGGAAGACGAGGACACGTATCCGGCAGAGATTCGGGACTTCCTGCAGAGCGCCGGCGGAAGAGACATCAACGTCCATATCAACAGCGGCGGCGGCAGTGTTTTCGCCGGCATGGCGATCTACAACCTGTTGGCGCACTATTCCGGCACCGTGACAGCCTACGTCGATGGCATGGCGGCATCCATCGCCTCAGTGATTGCACTGGCGGCAGACCGGACAGTGATGCGGACCGGATCGGTGATGATGATCCACAAGCCTGCACTGGTCATGATGGGCGTCTACAACGCTGACGAGCTTATGAAGCTCGCATCGGACATTGATGCTGTGCAGCGCTGCATCATGCAGGTGTATGAGAAACACGGCAAGATCGATACGTCCGAGATCGAAGAAAAGGTGAACGCAGAGACGTGGCTGCCTGCAGAGGAAGCGGCAGACGTGTTTGACATCGATGTCGAGACGGAAGAGGCCGTCGCGGCCGTTGGTAGTGAATTTATCGCCAGGGTGGCGTCAAAAGTTCCGCCGCAGTACGCACAGGAACCGAAACCCCCGAGCGATGAAGATAGAAACAAAGCTAAACTTGAAATCCTTGAACTGGAGGGAAAGAAATGAAACTGGAAGCCTACAAGGAAACGCGGGCGGAAATGCTCGCAAAGCTGAGGGAGATGGTCGACTCCAACAACTTCTCCCAGGAAGATTTTGATGCCGCAAAGAAAGAGGTTGAAGACCTCGATGCGCGGTATGAGATAGATGCGCAGAATCGCGCTAACCTGGACGCGCTGGAAGACAGAGCTCCGTCGGTTGATCCGCTGGTCAGCATGAAGTCCAATCCGCTGCCGGACGTGAAAGCAGTCCCGCAGGTGAAGGACGCTTTTGCGACTGACGAATATCGCGGCGCATTCATGGATTACGTGCAGCATGGCACGCCGATCCCCGGCGAATTTAAGAACGCCGA
>CADATO010000054.1 GCA_902790905.1 uncultured Eubacteriales bacterium | reverse complement strand
TACGCCGGCGCTGCCGGTGTATAGGAGGTGCGGTATGATGAGATTTCCTATGATCAACACTGTCGCAACCGGACAGAACATCAACCGTATGCGTATCGGAGCAGGCATGACTGTAAAGGATATGCAGGAGGTGTTCGGTTTCACGACACCGCAGGCGATCTACAAGTGGATCCACGGAACAGCTATGCCTACGATCGACAATATGGTGATCCTGGCTGCAATGTTCGACGTGACGGTCGATGAGATCATCGCCACGGACACGATCGACATCAAGTGCGGGTAATGAAAAATGAATATAGAAAAACTGAATACAGAAATACTGAATTCAGTAAAACTGAAGGACCTCCGGGGGCAGTTAACCCCGGAGGTCCTCCAGTTTTTCTGTAGTATTTAGAGAAGATTCTTCATACTGTCTATACTGAAATAGATAGTCGAAATATTGTGATAGAGCGCCGAACTGGCCGGCGGCATTACTCCAAAGAGTCCGAGGGCGATCAGCCCTCCGTTGAAGAGCATGATGCGCCGGTAATTGTTGTCGATCCTGTCCATCAACCGGTTGCTGATCCTCCGCAGAACGATAAGTTCCCGCAGATCATCCGCTGAGATCGTTATATCGGCGATCTCTCTGGCTATAGCCGCACCTGCAGCGATCGCGACGCCCGCGTCTGCCTCGGAAAGGGCAGGAGAGTCGTTGATCCCGTCTCCGATCATGACCACTTTGCGGCCGGCATCGTGCTCACGGCGTATGAATGTAGCCTTGTCTTCGGGGAGCACTTCGGCGTAGAACTCGTCCATTCCGAGCCTTTCGGCTACGGCAGCGGCTGTTTTGCGGCTGTCGCCGGTCATCATGACGACGCGAGTGAACCCTTCGTCATGCAAGTCGCTTACAACGCGCATCGCCTCTTCGCGGATCGGATCCTCTATACAGATGACTGCCGCAAGCTTTCCGTCAAGGGATAAATATAGAAGCGAGCAGTCGTCCGGAAGCGCCGCAAAATGCTCCAGATCGGTCTCATCTGTTGGCATTTGAGCCTTTTCATCCTCAAAGATAAAGTGATAACTTCCAATCAGTGCCCGTACGCCGTTAATCGAGCTCGCGATACCGTGAGCGACGACGTACTCAACCTTTGTGTGCCTTTCTTCGTGGACCAGGCCTCGATTTTGGGCCTCATTCACTACTGCATTTGCAATAGAGTGCGGGAAATGCTCTTCCAGGCATGCCGCCAGACGCAGCATTTCATTTTCGTCCTGACCGCCGAATGCGACCACCTTGCGGACACTCGGCGTGGCGCGCGTGAGCGTGCCGGTCTTATCGAACACGATCGTATCTGCCGATGAAACCGCCTCCAGGAATTTGCCGCCCTTCACATTAATGTGGTGATCGCTGCATTCGCGCATCGCGGAGAGGACCGAGATCGGCATCGCCAGCTTAAGCGCGCAGGAGAAATCGACCATCAAAAAAGAGAGAGCCCTCTGTGCATTCCGAGTAAGCAGCCATGCCACTGCTGAACCGCCCAGTGACCAGGGGACCAGAGAATCAGCAAGATGAGCCGCGCGTGCTTCCGTGGAAGACTTAAGCTTCTCGGATTCCTCTATCATGTGGATGATCTTGTCGTAGCGGCCGCTTCCGAGCGCCTTTTTTACACAGATCTCCAGCTCGCCCTCTTCAAGGACAGTTCCCGCATAGACGTAGGCACCGGTTTCCTTGCGCACAGGGAGAGACTCGCCGGTCATGGAAGCCTGATTAACCGCACCTTCCCCGGCGACGACTACACCGTCGAGCGGAATGACATTGCCCGTGCGGACAACAACGTGGTCGTCCGGCACTATTTTGCTGACGGGCACGAGCACCTCTTCGGCGTTCTCTGTTTTGACCCACGCGCTGTCTACGTTGATGTACATGCGGCGGGCGAGATCGTCGACGGACTTTTTGTGCGTCCACTCTTCCAGAAGGGAGCCGGCGTCCAGCAGGAACATGACAGATCCGGCGGTCGACCAGTTTCCGCGCAGGATGGATACGGAAATCGTCGTCGCGTCCAGGACGGGGACCTCGAGGCGCCCCTTGCTGAGGCATTTAAGGCCATTGCCTATATAGTGCGCCGCCTTTGTCAGGCAGACCAGATTCCGCAGCACAGGCGGCAGAATGAACAGGCTGACAGCGCGGCGTGCCACCAGGAAGAACAGCTTGTCTTCAAAATCCCTGTTCAGTTCCCTGCCGGTATGGTCAGGCACATCCACCGGGGACTTTATAAAATCGAAGGATGCCAGCGCCGCCACCACGGCGTTTCTAGCGCCCGCTACGTTTGGCTCGAACAGGATCGTGGCGTCCATTGTGCGCTCTGAAACCGTCACTTTCATGACGCCTTCCTGGGAGAGCAGATAATAATGGAGCCGGTCTGCCTGTGCTCCTGTCATCCGTTTCAACAACATCCGCACCCGCATCCGGCCATGGGTTTCATGTAGAATTTTACAATTCATCTTGACTCACACTTTTACACTTACTTTTTTATTCGGCGCTCACATTCGCAGCTGCCAGGATCGCTTTCGCATCCTCGATCTGCTGTGCCTCTTCCATAGCCTGACGCTTCTCGTTCAGTTCTTTGGCCTCTGCAGCAATGTCACCGCAGTTCTCGCGGATCAGGGAAACATCCTTTAATACCTCATCCTTCATGCGAAATACTGCCGCGGTTCCATGTGTATATGCTTTCTTTGCGTCCCTGCTTGTCAGAATACGGAGTCCGTAGGATCCCAGAAGGATGCCGGCTCCCAGCAAACCGCAGTTTTTCCACTTG
>CADATO010000053.1 GCA_902790905.1 uncultured Eubacteriales bacterium | reverse complement strand
GCCTTTCGTTCGTCCCATGACTTCACCTCCTATATGAACATTACCATGAAAAAAGTAGACATGGTTTTTTACCATGTCTACTTTCATCTTACTAGTTCAGCCATGCGGCGCGGGGTTTTGATTTACGATGCCTTTAGAGGTAACCCATCGGATCGACCGGTGTGCCGTAGACGTGCACCTCGAAGTGCAGGTGGGTACCGGTGGAGATACCGGTGGAGCCGGCGTAGCCGATCGTGTCGCCGGCGCTGACAGCCTGCCCGACGGATGCATTCGTTGCGGACAGGTGCTGGTACAGCGTGCTCAGCTCATCGTTGTGCTGAACGACGACGTAGTTACCGCGGGCGCCGGAGTAGGAAACTTCGGTGACAACGCCGCCGGCTGCCGCTGTGATGTCACAGCCGTAGTCGCAGGAGATGTCGATGCCCTGATGGTTGCTGCTGGCACCCCAGGTCGGGGAATAGCGGCCGCCAAAACCACTGCTGATGTGGCCGCCGGACGGAACGGGCCACTGCAGGCCGCCGCCGTTATATGTGCCGGCGGATTCTTCGATCTCACCGGTGTTCTCGATGTTGCTGGTCTCTGTGACCAGGTCGCCTTTTTCAGCGAAGACTTTGTAATAGTAGGTGCGGCCGGGGGTCAGCTCCTCGTCGAGGAATTCCGGATTATTGACGTAAGCGACCTCAGCGTATTCGCCGTCTTCTTCCAGAGAACGGAGTACGGTGTACTGGTCGGCGCCGTCGACGGCCGTCCAGCTGAGCTGGACATCCTGTCCGTCTGCCTCGAGGGACAGTTCGGGTTCGTCGGCCTCGACTTCGACATCGACAACATTGGAACTCGTCTGTTCATCGAACGAGAAGAGGGGGGTTACCTGATAGGATGTGGTCTGCCCGCTCACGACATCCGTGTCGACATAAGATGTCTCGGTACTGTCTGTGATGGTCGCGATCGGATCGTAGTCCTGCTTCATGGCGTTATAACGGTAGACAATGTAGCCCGGCGCATCTTCCTGCGCTTCCCAGTTCAGCTCGACAGCACCAAAATCATCCGATGCCGCGGACAGTTCGAAGGTGTCCGAGACGACCGGTGCCTTGGGAGCGGTCGCGCTGTTGTCCTGCGGGACCAGACTTGCCGCAGATGCTGTGGCTGCCTGCGAGGCGCCGTGCGGCATGAAGCTGATGACGAGGACGATGGCGAGCACGCAGTCTGCGATGAGGAGTCTGCGGTGCTTCGGGTTACTCAGAAATCTGTGGACGGCACCGGCTTTACCGCCGCCAGCCGCGTCATTCTTCACATACTTGCTGACATACTGCGATCTGCTGGAAACACGGCTTCTCCACTGATTGATCTGATCAGCGGCTTTTTTCGTGTATCCGGAAGCCTTCTTTGTGTATTTTGCAGTGTTGTCTGCAAGACTCTGTCCCATCTTGCGCGCTACGTTTTTATATCTTCTGAGATCCATTACCGTACCTGCACATGAATATATTATTGCAAACTTACACCGTCAGTATAGGTATCAATTGTATGTAGATAGTTATGGAAATGTGAAGATTTTGTGAAGACGTTATTTTTTATGTGCTTCGTCCCACTTGCGGTCCTGTACGGTTTCGGTCAGTTTGGTGTCTTCAAATCCTTCACCGATGATCTCATTCGCGGAGACGAGGATCACGAACGCGTTCGGGTCGCACCGGTGCACGATCTCTTTGAGGCGCGGGGACTGGCTGGGCTTGACGACGGTCAGCAGGATGTCGCGGTCACTGTTGGAGTATTTGCCGATGCCGCGCAGGGCAGTGACGCCGTGGTGCAGCTCGGTGAGGATCGTATCGGAGATCTGCTCCTGGTTTTCATTGGCGAAGATCATGAACATTTGCGCTTTGTTAAAGCCCTTGGTCATGAGGTCCGTGATGACGGAGCAGGTCGCGATGGCGAGGATCGCGTAGATCGCGGCGCTGATATCGCGGAAGGCGATGGCAGCCGCTACGACGATCATGCCGTCGATGATCATGAAGAGTGTGCCCAGGCTCAGACTCCTGAACTTTGTGATCAGTATCTTGGCGAGAAGATCCGTGCCGCCGGACGACAGGCGCGCCTTGATCGTGAGCGCAGCGGCAAAGCCGTAGAGGATCCCGCCGCAGACGACGGCGACCAGCTTGTCATAGGACAGGCAGGGCAGGAAGGACAGCAGGTCGACGATGCCGGAGTAGACGCCGGTCATGATGATCGCCATCACGGCATAGGTGCCGCCCTTGGTCTTGAGGGCCGCCAGCACAATCGGGATGTTCATGAGGAAGACCGCCAGACCGATCGGGATGGGCGAGAAGGAATTGATCACGGTGCCGATGCCTGCAAGACCGCCTGCCGCGATCCTGTTGTCCACATAAAAGCAGTTCAGCGCCAGCGCGTACAGCACGTCGGCAGCGACCATGAACAGGATCTGCCGCGGCGTGACATCGATATGGATCTTTTTCTTTTTGGGTTGTTCTGTTCGTTCGGCTTTTTTAAGTGTGTCCATGGCAGTGCTCTTCGGATAGCAGGCTCCGGCCTGTCGTTTCTCCGGTTGGTTGTTTCAAAGATGCATGATCATATTGCTTATTAAAGACTGCATATAATATACTATATACAGATGGTCCTGGCTATCCTCCGCTTAAAAAACGCGGCATCGGATAGAAGGACCGATTAAGAGTAATTGTACACGTCGGGCTTGGAATTGCAAGAGCATACCGAAAAATCCGATCCGCCCGGCAGGTGCAATTCATGCAAAATGTAGTATCGGTTTGAGAAAAGAGGTGTTCAATGTTCGATCCGGTCGCAGTCAGAAGAGAATTTCACCATTATCCCGAAGCGGGATGGCAGGAGGTGCGCACCAGTGCCCGCATCGCAGAGATGCTCGAGCAGCTCGGTGTGCCGGTCGTTCTGCAGGGGGAAGAGGTCGTGGATCTTGCACTTCTTGCGACAGGTCCCGGCATCGATCTGTCCGAGGAAACGCGCCGTGCGCATATGCAGCGTGCGGTGGCGGAAGGCGCCAAGGAAACGTATGTTGAGGCAGCCAAAGGATACCCCGGTGTCATCGGCATCATCGATACCGGCCGGCCCGGGCCGACGTATGCGTTCCGCTTTGATATCGACTGTTTGGAGTACGATGAGTATGATGGTGCAGGCAGCGCTCCGGCTGAAGAGGATTACTACCGTCCGTCCGCGGAAGGATACCGGTCTTCGCATGCAGGCCGCGTCCACGCCTGCGGGCACGACGGGCACACCGCGATCGGGCTGGCGCTGGCCGCAAAGATCATGGCATCGCTGCAGGGCGAGGCGGACGGCAGCGCACAAGCCGGTGCAGACAGCGGTGCGCAGGGCGATTACAAGGGCATCATCAAGCTGATCTTCCAGCCGGCTGAGGAAAACTATCTCGGTGCGGCGTCCATCGTCGCCAAAGGGCACCTCGATGATGTCGATCAGGTGATGGCGGTCCATCTTGCGATCTCGGCGGAGAACGAACCGCTGCCCTCCCACAGTCTTTGCTGCGGGGTGAAGGACTTCATGGCCTGCCGGCAGCTCGACGTGACGTATCACGGTGTGGCGGCGCATCCGTGCGGGGCAGCGCAGGAGGGGAAGAACGCTCTGCTTGCCTGCTGCAGCGCCGCCCTCAATCTGCACGCGATCGCAATGCACGAGAAGGGGCTCGGTCGGGTCAATGTCGGTGTGATCCGCGGCGGCGAGGTGACGAATACGATCTGTCCGGAGTGCACGATCTGCCTCGAGTACCGCGGGCAGTACCGGGAGATCTCGGACTACATCGGTCGGCGCGTCTTTGATATCCTCGACGGGACCGCCCGGCAGTACGATATGGACTATACGTATATCGACTACGGGGAGATACCGGCAGGACAGAGCAGCGACGCGCTCATGGCAGCCGTGCAGGAAGAAGCGGGGAAGATCCCGTGGTTTGAGACGATCCACTACGAGGGCAACGTCGGCGGCAGTGACGACGCGGCGGTCATGATCAACCACGTGCAGGACCATGGCGGCCTGGGGACATACATCGGGATTGGCTGCGCAACGACCGGCCCGCTGCACAACCCGAAGTTCGACTTCGACGAGTCGGCACTCGACGCGGCAGCGGAACTGCTGACGCGGATGCTGCGCAGGTAGGAAAGGGAAGAGATATGAAAAAAGACGTCCATCGGACGTCTCAGACTGTAGACAAAGCCCTGGTCCCGCGAAGCGGGATCGGGGCTTTTCATATACTGCAGAACCCATATCCGGAAACTGCTGTGAATATTTGTT
>CADATO010000052.1 GCA_902790905.1 uncultured Eubacteriales bacterium | reverse complement strand
CGCCTTCTTACCGTAGGCGGTCAGATCCATGACGGTGTCCATGGCGAAGATCTGCTGCGTGGTGCTTTTTGCCTCGCCGCAGGCGCTCAGCGGCAGCACGAGCGCGCAGCACAGCAGCAGCGCGAGCAGGCGGGTATGCAGACGTTTATGGTTCATAGAGGGTGTGTCCTTCCGATACAGGTTTCTTTTTGCCAGTATAGCATATCCGCCGCCAAATGGGAACAGAAAATCCTGCTTTACATTTCGACCGGACTTTGCTATAATATCTCCTGCTGAATATGCGCCCGTAGCTCAGCTGGATAGAGTGACAGACTCCGACTCTGTAGGCCAGCGGTTCGAATCCGCTCGGGCGTACCACAAAGGGAAGCATCCGGTCCGGATGCTTCCCTTTTCATGTCGTATGCAATATAGCAGGCGCCTCAGAGTCAAACTCTGAGGCGCTTGCCGTGTATCTGTGTGCAGTTACAGCATCCCCGCTGCCTGCATGGCTTGCTGCAGATCGGCGATGATGTCCTCGGTGTCCTCCAGTCCAACGCTGAAGCGGAAGAAGCCCTCCTGATAGACGGCGGGGTAGTGGGGGAGCTTGTCGCTGTGCCGATCATAGTAGACGATCAGGCTCTCAATGTCGCCCAGCGACACGGCGTGGGTCACCAGATGCAGGGCATCGAGGAAGGCTTCGTGCTGCTTCTCGTCGCCCTTCAGGTCGAAGGCGATCATGCCGGAATACTGACCGTGCATGAGCTTTTCCGCCAGCGCGTGCTGCGGATGGCTCTTCAGACCCGGATACCACACGAAGCGGGTGGCAGGGCACAATTCCAGAAATTCCGCCACCGCCATGGCGACGCTGCAGTGCTGCTTCATCCGCAGCGGCGCGGTGGCAAGCCCGCGGGCGACCAGCCACGCATTGAAGGGGCTGAGGATGCCGCCGTAGTTGTGCCTTACCGCACCGGCAACCACTCCGACCTCGCGGCCTGCTTCTCGTTCTACACCACGAAGGACAACAAGCAGCTGTTTGTCGCCATCAACGGTCCAGGACCGGTTGAGAAGGGCTATCCCATCATCGGCGTCGGCACGCCGGGCGTCACGCCGGGCCTGCCGAAGGGCATCCCCGGCTTCCCGCTCAACACCCCCATGGGCCAGAAGGCGGACCAGGCGCTCACGGACTTCTGCGCGCAGCACACCTGCGCCGAGCTTGAGGAGATCTTCAACAAGGCCGGCATCCCCAACCAGCGCGCGTATGAGCCCGGCGACATTGAAAACGATCCGCAGTACGCCGAGCGCGAGAACCTCGTCGAGTGGGAGGACCAGATCTTCGGCGAGATGAAGGGCATCGGCATCACGAACCGCTTCAAGAACAATCCCTCCAAGATTGTGGCCTCCGCACCGTGCTTCGGCGAGCACAACCGCGAAGTCCTCAAGGACTTCGGCTACACCGATGAGGAGATCGACGCGCTCTACAAGAAGGGCGAACTCGTGACCTGGACGCCGGCGGACACCGCCCGCATCCGGCACCTGCCCGACTGGGGCTTCTTCTGGGACACCGAGCGCCAGTGTGAGCGCATCGGCATGGAGTGGCCGCTCAAGGACGAGTGATCCCCGCACACCGGATGGGCTGCGGTTCGCCCGGCCCGTCCACCGCATTCTATATCAGCAAAGGAGAAACAAATGGGTAGACTTGATGGAAAAGTCTGTTTTGTGACCGGCGCCGGCTCCGGCATCGGCGCCAAGACCGCCGAGCTCTTCGCACAGGAGGGCGCGAGCGTCATCATGGCGGATATGCATGAGGAAAACCTCAGCAAGGTCGCGGCCGACATTCAGGCTGCGGGCGGCGAGGTCATGACGGCCGTCGTCAACATCACCGACAACGATGCCGTGAAGGCGGCGTTCGCGGCCGGTGTGGAAAAGTACGGAAAGATCGATGCGCTGGCCAATATCGCCGGTGTGCTCGACGTGGCCATGCGGCCGATCGACGATTTTCTCACCAGCGACCTGGACACGACCCTGACCGTGAACGTTAAGGGCACGATGTACGTCACCCGCGCGGCCGTCAAGCAGTTCGTCGCGCAGGGCTACGGCACCATTGCCACCGTCGCCTCCGTCGGCGGCGTGAACGGCAACGGCAGCGCAGCCTACACGGTCTCGAAGGGCGCGGAGGTCGCGCTGACCAAGCACATCGCGCTGCGCTTCGCCAACGGCACGCAGAAGATCCGCGCCAATTGCGTGTGCCCCGGCACGGTCATGACCCCCATGACCACGCGCGCCATGAAGGCCAGAGGCAAGTACACGAAGGCCGCAAAGGCCATGCAGGCCTCCACCGCAAAGCACTCCACGCTCGACGTGGGCACGTGCACGGATCTCGACATCGCCAAGATCCTGCTGTTTTTGTGCAGCGACGATTCTGCGCCGCTCAACGGGCAGGCGCTCGTTGCCGACTACGGCGCAAACCTTTAAGCAACCTCGGCGCAGCCGCGCCGATCACCGGAAACAATATGACGACCATCAGAAAGGAAGTGTACGGTTATGAGTAACAGACTGGAAGGAAAAGTCGCGCTGGTCACGGCGTGCACCCGCGGCATCGGCCGCGCGATCGCGGACCTCTTCGTCGATGAGGGGCGCGAAGGTCTACTATGCCTGCCGCAACATGGAGACCGGCAAAGCTGCCGTCGAGGCCGCAAGAGCCCGCGGCGGTCAGGCCGAGCTCGTGTACTTTGAGGCGCACGATCCCGCCACGCACAGAAGCATGATCGACGAGTGCATCGCCAAGGAAGGCCGCCTCGACGTGCTGGTCAACAACTTTGGCGAGTCCAACCCCCGCAAGGACCTCGACATCACCAAGTGCACCTACAAAGAGTTTGAAAAGACGGTCTGTGTTGACCTTTCGACCGTGTTCAACGCCTGCCAGGAAGCGCTCAACAAGGCCATGATCAAGCAGCACTCCGGCAGCATCATCAACATCGGCTCTGTCGCCGCCGTGTGCCCCGACCGTACGCAGGTCGGCTACGGCGTGGCCAAGTCCGGCATCAACCACCTCAGCCGTCAGATGGCGCGTCAGGTCGCGCACGCAGGTGTGCGCGTCAACGTGCTCAACCCCGGCATCATCGCCACGGAGGCCGTCGCCAAGCACCTCACCCCCGAGACGCAGGCGCGCTACACGACCAACTGCATGATCAAGCACCTCGGCGAGCCCATCGACATCGCCTACATGGCGCTCTATCTCGCCTCCGACGAGTCCAAGTACGTCACCGCGCACGTGATGAACGTCTCCGGCGGCTGGATGTAATGTCCGCTTTGTCTTCTTTCAGATAAATCCCCTCATTCCAGCGGGAAAGAGCTCGGCGTCAGCCGGGCTCTTTTCCTTTGCGGTCGGAGCAGCATCCCATATGGGCTCCATGCACTTATATCTTCCGAAAGGGTGGACGCCGGTATGGCGTCCACCCTTTATGCGCTTATTCCTCGTCTATATACTCCATCACGTCCTGCACACGGCACTGCAGCAGCCGTCAGAGCTGGTTGATGGTGTGGGTCGATACGTTGTCGCCGTGCTTCATGGCGTAAAAGTTCGACAGAGGGAAGCCAAGCTTTCCCAACCGGTACGAGGTCACGCCCTTTTCCTTCATGGTCCGGAACAGCGGCTCGTAGCTTATCATTGGCAGACACCCCTTTCGTACAAAACCAGTATAAAAACTATGTACGAATTCTGATATCTGCTATAGTTCATATATACGGATACTGACATATATCCGCGCTGCCGTGCTATACTGCAAACAGGCTGCTTTACGCGGCTATGAGAGAAAATGGGATGCTTTGTGGAATTACTAGGAATACTAGTAAATCTTTTACCATTGATTTTGCTGATCGTGGTGATCATGTCTGTAAAGTCAAAACGGGAGGAAGCGAGCAAGCGTCCCCAAAACGCCGCGCAGCGGGGGCTCGTGGACGAGGTTATCGCTGCCATTGAGCGGTCGGCTCACGACTTTAATGGGGCCTTTGTTCATCCATCTTCTCGGTTTGAATATGCACCGGGAGATGGATATGTCAGTTTCGGATCTTTAGGAGAAAATAAATTTCAATACGATTTTAAATCTCATGGATATGTCGTCAGCGAGAAAATGGCGTTGATTCTGGCTACCGAAATTGCAAAACACTTTGGCGGCGAGTCCGCTCAGCTTACAATATTGATAAGGACTTCTGTGGGTACAGGGTTGTAAGCCTCCACCAGCTTGCCGAAGGCGGGAGAAGAAACGGCGCGAGGACAGTCTGAAACGGCTTTAAGGAGAGAATGCAATGGAAAGAATGGATGTATTCGGTTTACATAATGCAACGAATTGGTTTACATAATCGAAATCTTGATCTTCAGATCGCTCAGCGGATAGGCCATGCAGGCGTGGAACCGGGCGCACTTTCCGCTCAAAGCGCGGCAGGAAAGTGAGGGCGGCGGGCGATTGTTTTCGCTCTTTTCACAAATACCCCCTTTTCATCCGGGCGGTTTTATATTACAATAAAACGACGAATATGAAAAAGTGAGGGGTAGTTTTATGGGAACAGAACCCAAATATAAACGCATCCTGCTCAAGATCAGCGGCGAGGCGCTGGCCGGTGAGCAGAAGACGGGGCTGGACTTCGGCGTCATCGGTCAGGTGTGCGACGTCATCAAGACCTGCACCGAACTGGGCGTGCAGGTGGGCGTCGTCATCGGCGGCGGCAACTTCTGG
>CADATO010000051.1 GCA_902790905.1 uncultured Eubacteriales bacterium | reverse complement strand
GCACGATCTGCATTTTGAATTCATAACTGTATTTTGCCATAAGAAAAACTGACCTCCCAAAGTTAAACTTTTCAGGTCCAACTTTTGGGGGTCAGTTCAGAAAGGACGGTCTTTTATCGTATTCACATATCCTAGGCACGAATGGGATCGATGATCTGCCGGAAGCCTCTTTCGATCAGGTCTTCCATATCGAATATGAATATTTCCTGGCGCAGGCCGCAGATGAGGCATCCGATCACTTCCGGATCGGTGTCTTCTTTAAACTCGCCGCGTTCAACACCAAGTCTGACGAGGTCGATGAAGAGTCTTTCGATCTCACCGATGTACGGAGCCTCGTGATCCTTCATGACGATCTCCAGCAGGCGGGCGCTGATCTTGCGGTTTTTCAGAGAGTCTTCCAGCCATTCCTTCAAGGTGCCGAGGAGGATTGTCTCCACACTGTCTTCGGGGGAGAACCGCAGATTGACGACTTCTGCCAGATCTTCATACTCGACATGTGCGATCGCCCGCAGCAGGTCGTCCTTGGTGGGGAAATAGTTGAAGAAAGTTGCATAGGAAATATCAGCCGCATCTGCGATCTCGCTGACGGATGTTTCGTCATAGCCTTTTTCTTCAAAGAGAGGCTGTGCAGCGCGGATGATGGTGAATTTCTGGTTTCTCTTCTTGCGCTCCCGGCGGGAGAGGACGGCAGGGTCCTCGCTGGGAATATTGATGATCGGTTTGTGATCCATGGCATGCCTCTATTATTCTACTAGCTGTTTAATATTATATTACTGAAAAGTGATAATTCAGTCAAGGAACGCAGGTGCGAATAGAGATATATGAGTACGAATGCCAACAAAAGCGGATTATCTTGTCCGTGTGCGGGCTGGATATATTGACTATTTTCCATGCAGATAATAAAATGAATTTACAGAAAATATACTCCAAGTTTAAGTATGTATCAGAACTGAAAGGAGTAGAGCATGGCTAATCAGTACGTAATGGCATTTGATCTGGGCACTTCCTCGATCAAGGTGGCGATCGTCGATGCAGAGGCGAACATCGTCGTGTCCGGCAAGCGTCCGATCCTGCCGAAGTATCCAAAGAAGGGCTGGGCGGAGTCTGACCCGGAGGTCTGGTGGAAGGAGGGATGCATCCTTTCCCGCGAACTGGTTAAAGAGTCCGGCATCGACCCGGCGGATATCGTCGGGGTCGGTTTTGACGCGCCTTCGGCAGGGTTTATCCCCGTCACCAAAGAAAAAGGTGCCCTTTATCCATCTCTGATCTGGCTCGATGCGCGGGGGGAAGAGGTTCTTGACGAATGCAATGAAGTTCTTGCCGAAGCGCTGGGTGTGCCCGGTCTAGAGATGTGGACCGGCAAAGATCCTGTGCCGAAGATGTGCTGGGTCAAACGGTTCATGCCGGATATCTGGGAGGAGATGGAGACGTTCCTGGCGGATGTCGGCTACCTGGTGTACAAAGCAACAGGAGAACTGACGATGCCGGTGCAGGAAGCTTTCACCTATGGCTATGACTGGAATGCCGGAGAATGGCCGCCGGGTCTTTTGGCGGTTTATGGTTTCGAACCGGAGAAGATGCCAGTTGTGTCTCAGGCGGTGGACATCGCCGGTTATGTGACGGAGAAGGCGGCGGAAGAGATGGGTGTACGACCCGGATTGCCGGTCACAACCGGGTTCTCTGACTGCAGCGCGGCGGAACTGGGCGGCGGCTGTGTCAAACCGGGCGATGCGGCGCTGTATGTCGGTACCTCGATGCTCTTTACAACAACGACAGATCTGTGCCCCGAGAACAGCAATGCCTCGTATACCTATCCCGGCTGCAATCCGGCATATAACATGCTGTTGTCCACCAACGATATCTCGGGCGGCTGTATCGACTGGGTCGTGGAGCGGCTGTTTGAGCCTGAGAAATATGGCTATACGCTGGACGATTGCTATAAAGAAGTCGACAAGATGCTCGATGAAACATCACCGGGGGCGGACGATTTGTTCTTCTCGACATCCTTCCAGGGTGAGCGGCAGCCAATTCTTGACAATTACTTCCGTGCCGGTTTCTGGAACCTCACGACAGAGCATTCCCGCAGCCACATGGTGCGCGCTGTTTATGAAGGCATCGCATACCAGATCCGCTGGTCTCTGGAGACGATAGAGGCGACATATCCATACAAATACGAGAAGCTGCTTATGACAGGCGGCGGCGGTAAATCCGACCGGCTGGCTCAGATCATCGCGGACGTGCTGGGGATCCCGATCGAAGTGGCGGAAGACCCGGGGTTCGCAGTCACGAGAGGGACGGCGTTCCTGGCCTTCATAGCGGCCGGTACGATGACATTTGATGACATTCCGGACAAAGTTAAGGTGGCGAAGCGATTCCTCCCCAGAGAGGAGAATAAGGCCGTCTACGACCGCGGGATGTACTTCTATAAAAAGTATTACGAGACAAATAAAGAGTTCTTCAAAGAACTGAATAAGTAATGAAGGAGGAAAGAAATGATCGATCACAAAAAGTACAACATGATGTATAAGTTCCCGGAAATCGCCGTGGAAGAAAAACACATTGTTGCAACATATCAGGTCATCATCAAGACCAAGGATGCGGACAAGCTGGCGATGGCGATTGCGGACGAGCAGACGACCGGCACCTGGATCCGTGTCAAGTATGAGACGGAGGAGAAGCGTGCGAAGTTCGGCGGCAAGGTCCTGTCCATCTATGAGATCCCGCCGATCGACCCCGGTTATGTGCCGGACGAGACCTGCTACATTCTGCAAATCGGCTATCCGATGACCAACTTCTCGCAGGATATCTCCATGCTGCTGACCACGGTCATCGGCAACATTTCTTCCTCCGGCAAGGTCAAGATGATCGACCTGTCCTTCCCGGAAGAGTGGCTGAAGGGCTTCCAGGGGCCGAAGTTCGGCATCGACGGCATCCGCGACGTGCTGGGTGTCCACGACAGACCGCTCACCAACTGCATGATCAAGCCCTGCATCAGCTGGACGCCGGACGAAGGCGCTGAACTGTTCTATGAAGCAGCGGTCGGCGGCATCGACATCGTCAAGGACGATGAACTGCTGAGCGCGGATATGCCGTATTGCCCGCTCGACGAACGCGTGCCGAAGTTCATGGAGATGGAAAAGAGGGCGTATGAGGAGACCGGCGAACATACGCTGTACACCGTCAACATCACGACTGACCCGGCACACCTCAAGGAGAATGCATACAGAGCGCTTGAACTCGGTGCCAATGCCCTGATGGTCAATATGTATACTGTCGGTCTTGCAGCGACCCGCATGATTACAGAAGACCCGAACATCAATGTTCCGATTCTCGGCCATGTTGACTTCTCCGGCGCGACGGCAAGCAGCCCGTACCACGGTGTCGCGCACCACCTCTGGGTCGGCAAACTGTCCAGACTGGCCGGCGTCGATATGGAGATCTACGGGCAGCCCTACGGCAAATTCCCGTCCGACCAGCTCGCGCTGACCCGCGGCATCCACGCTTTCACACAGGACTGGTATCACATCAAGCCTGTCCTGGCACTGGCAGGCGGCGGCACGATCGCACCGGCGGTTCCGTACATCATGCAGCTGTTCGGCGACGATTGCTGCATCGCGGCCGGCGGCGGTGTCCACGGTCATCCGATGGGGTCCAGAGCGGGTGCGATGTCCCTCAGACAGGCGATCGACGCAACGCTCAAAGGCATCAGCCTGAGAGAATACGCGCAGGATCATCCTGAACTCAAGGCGGCCTGCGACGTCTGGGGCTACGGCAAGGAGGAACTGCTGAAGAACTACGACCTGATGAACTAGGTCACGATCCTGTCATGAAGGCAGATCACAGTTATGATCTGATGAGAACTATCGGGGACGGCGCTGCAGGGATGCGGCGCCGTTTTCGTATCCGCTGCAGGGAAAGTATGGTATAATACGCACAACTTGGAGCGACTTGGAAGAAAGGGACCAATGATGGAGCAGGCAGAGGTTTTCAGACTGGCAAAACCAAAGAAGAAAGGGCTGGCAGCACTGCTGTTCAGCCGGTTTATCGTGATTGCGGCGCTGATCCTGCTGCAGGTTGCCATGGTCGCTGCGGTCTATATCTGGCTGTCGCAGTACAAAACGGTGTACACGGTTTTCGTCGTGCTGTTTACGCTGCTGATGATCGTCTATCTGTTCAACAGTCCGATGGATTCCTCCGCCAAACTGACGTGGATGTTCATCATTGCCATCGTGCCGATCGTCGGGGCGGTCTTTCTGTACTTCACGCAGGCCAACAACGGCAACCGCCGGCTGAAAGAAAAAGAGGCGGCGCTGATCGAACAGACCACCGATGCGATCCCGCAGGATCCGCGTGTCATGAAGGAACTGGAGGAGGATGGATCTGGTCTCGATGATCTGTCCGTCTATCTGCAGCGGAGCGGCTGCTTCCCGGTCTATGACAACACGGAAGTGCAGTATTTCTCCCTGGGCGAGTACAAATTCGCCGCGATGTTGGAAGAACTGCGCAAAGCGGAGAAGTATATCTTCATGGAGTACTTCATCATCGAAGAAGGGTACATGTGGGGCGAGATCCTGAAGATCCTCGTGGAGAAAGCAAAGGCGGGGGTCGACGTGCGCGTGATGTACGACGGCATGTGCGAGATCTCCACGCTGCCGGCGGACTACTGGAAGCTTCTCGAAAAAGAGGGCATCAGGGCAAAGGCTTTTTCGCCGATCGTCCCGGTCCTGTCCTCCCACTATAACTACAGAGACCACCGGAAGATCCTCGTGATCGACGGCAAGGTCGCCTTCAACGGCGGTGTCAATCTGGCGGATGAGTACATCAACCGGATCGAGCGGTTCGGGCACTGGAAAGACACGGCGCTGATGATCAAAGGCGAGGCGGTGCAGACCTTTACGCTGATGTTCCAGCAGATGTGGAATATCACAGAAGCGGAGCCGTCGTTCCTGCCGGCCGAAGAGACTGGGTATGTCCCGGAATCGCCGAGCGGCTACGTCATGCCGTACAGCGATTATCCCCTGGACGGCGAGCGCGCAGGTGAATCGGTCTATATGGATATCCTGTACCGGGCGACAGACTATGTGCATATCATGACCCCGTATCTCATCCTGGACGGGGAACTGGAGACAGCGCTGCAGTACGCAGCCAAGCGCGGCGTTGACGTCAAGCTGATCCTGCCCGGCATCCCGGACAAGAAGGTGGCGTATGCGCTCGCCAAATCCCACTACGCGGAACTGATGCGGGCAGGCGTCAAAGTTTACGAGTATACGCCCGGCTTCGTACACGCGAAGGTATTTGTCAGCGACGATAAGAAGGCGGTCGTCGGGACCATCAACCTGGATTACCGCAGCCTGTACCACCACTTTGAATGCGCGACGTATCTGTATAAGACCGCCTGCATGAGGTGAGCCCCAAAAGTTAGACTTTTGCTCCAGCGAGAAATCGCTGGAGTTTTTCTATGCAGCTAATTGTTCAAGGCGGTATTGCATCGGGCTCCG
>CADATO010000050.1 GCA_902790905.1 uncultured Eubacteriales bacterium | reverse complement strand
GCCGCCGCCATCGCGCTGTGCTCGCTCTCCACCATGATGTAGTCGATATCGCTCTCGCCGTCGGCGATGAAATCCGCGATCTTCTCTACCAGTGTCGTCTGCGGTGTGATCGGATACGCGCTGACGATCTCAGGTTTTGCCAGTCTGACGCCGTGAGCCGCCGCCTCGTTGGCCGACAAAAATGCTTTTCTACTCATCGTCGTCACCGTCCTTTACCATACTGATGCACTTCGTGGGGCACTCGTTCGCGCACACGCCGCATCCCTTGCAGTAGTCCATGTCCACTTCCAGCATGATCTTCCCGCTCTCCGGGTCCACCGTCGTCTTGTCGATGCACCCTTCCGGGCAGTAGATCCAGCAGAACATGCAGCGTACGCACTTGTTATAGTCGAATACCGGGTGGAATGTACGGAACCCCGAGTTGACTGTCGCAAGTACCCCGACGCCGTTGCCGCCGCCGATCATCAGTTCATCGAAATTGGTCGGAAGCTTGAGGTCTTTGTTCACTTTTGGTTTGTTCATGACGCTACGCCTCCTTTACCGCTTTATACGCTGCTTCGACTGCCGCCTTGTTCTTCGCGGCAAGGCCGCCGCCCATCATGTCGTCGACCGCCTTCAGCACGTCCTCGAGCTCCACGAAGCCCGTCGCCGCCACGCCTGCTCCGAGCAGGATCGTGTTCACGATCGGACGGCCCAGGATATCCAGCGCCATCTGTGTCGCGTCCAGCGTGTAGACTCTGATCTTCGCCAGTTCATCGGACATCGAAGCGTACGCTTCCTTGACCTCTTCCGGCGTCTTCGTCGTGTTCATGACAAGGACCGTGTCATCCTTGAGGCCTTCGAATACGCCGCCTACCTCGCACAGCGTCTCGTCCAGAACGAAGACTGCGTCGCAGGTGTAGACCTGGCTGTGGTCTGTGATCACTTCGTCATCGATACGGGTAAACCCTCTGACGGGGGCGCCGCGCCGTTCGGGTCCGAACGACGGGAACGCCTGCGCATATTTGTTACCGTATACAGAAGCTGCATGACCCAGAAGTTTTGCGGCAGTGAAGGCGCCGTTGCCGCCTCTGCCGTGCCATCTGATTTCTTTCACGTTATGCCTCCTTAGCAACAATGAAAATTACTTTTGCAGATATCTGCCCGCAGCCGCCGGCATTGCCTGCCGGCGACCACTGACAGGAAATCTCAATTGTCAGCTCTTATTTCTTGACCGGCGGTTCTTCTTTGAAGTCCGCTTCGGTGCCTGCCAGGCTCTTCGCATAGTCGACATAGTCTTCCCACTTGGTCATAGCCTTGACAACTGCCTTCGCTGTATCGGGGGAGCCGCCGCCGTGCATGCAGCCCGGGATGCCTGCGCCGACTGTCAGCCACTCGACGAGTCTCGCCATCTTGTAGCGGTCTTCACCGGAAACACCGGCTTCCATCGCAGCGATCAGTTCCTTGCCGTAGATCGGGCTGGTCATATCTTCATAAGACGGCATGCAGCCTGTCTCGCAGATACCGCCGGCGATCTCCTGCGCCAGTCTCTTGGTCTCTGTCGGAAGTGTACCGACCAGATACTTGTTGGTATGAGCCAGGATCGCATTCGGATAGAACGCGCC
This sequence comes from uncultured Eubacteriales bacterium, assembly GCA_902790905.1. Taxonomy (GTDB): domain Bacteria; phylum Bacillota; class Clostridia; order Peptostreptococcales; family Anaerovoracaceae; genus RUG13615. The sequence continues at coordinate 4,696 of CADATO010000050.1, read as the reverse complement.
GGACTTGTGCTGTCTGCCCATTGCGATCGCGCCGATGCCCAGGCCGTAGGTGGTCTCGTTTCTGATCGCCATGTCGGTCAGCTTATCCTGGAATGCCTTCTGCTGCAGGCCGTTTGCTCTCGCCATTGCGATCGCAGCACCGATCATGACATCGCCCTGGCCGGCTACGCATGCGCCGATCGCGGAACGATAGATGCTGGAGAAGTTGCCGATCGGACGGCCGGAGTACTTGGTCTCGCCGTTCATGAAGACGTATTCCTTCGGGACAAAGACCTTGTCGAACAGGATGAACGCCTGGGTGGTGCCGGAAACCGGAGCATCCCAGTTGCCTGCTTCGACCTTGTTGTCGGACGGTCTTGTTGTCTCTACGATCGTGATGCCTTCCGCATCCTTGGGGGTCGCAAATGCGACTGCGAATTTCTCTTCGCCTTCCTTGAAGCCCTGTGTCGGCATTGCCATGATCCACTGTGCTGCAGCTGTGCCGCAGATCTGGATCTTGAAACCGCTGACGACGATGCCGTCTTCTCTGGTCTCATCTACATGAAGGAATACGTTCGGGTTGGGCTGCATGCCAGCCTTGACCTTACGGTTGCCCTTCGCGTCTGTGATCGCACCGCACATCGCCAGTGCCTTCTCTTCCGCCATTGCAGCGAACTTCTTCAGTCTTTCATGATAGTCTGTGCCATATTCTGCATCCATGTCATAGGTGACGCCCCACAGAGCATTCATGATGCCCCATCCTGCGCAGACCGGACCCATGCAGCTGCCGCAGACTCTGTAGCCGTCTCTCTTCATCTTCGCATCGCCGATGACATCATCCGCGGTGGCCATGACGGTCGTCCATCTGTGTGCTCTTTCGCCGGACAGATAGGAGATGGTTGTGTACAGATCCTGTTTTTCGGGATCCAGCGACATGTCGTACCACGCTGCGGTGTTCATCAGCGTTCCCTTGGTCGCCGGGTCAGTTGTGACGTCCTCAATGAGCTTGCCGTACTTATAAACGTTCGGTCTCATTGCCTTCATCTCTTCGAGATACTGTGCTCCGGATTTTAAAGCCATTTCTCTTCCTCCTTAAAATAGCATTGGTAAATATCTCTTCCCGTCCGGTCATCCATCGACCGGCCGGCATTTACTATTTCACAGCTTCTATGACTTCAAGAAGCTGGTCCATACGATATTTGGCACGGCCTTTTGTCCAGGCCGCAATGATGCCGGTCAGTCCGGCGCTGCAGCTGCGCAGCCCGAAAAACCGGTATTCGATCCAGGCGCTGATGCGTACGATCTCCTCCGAATACTCGAATTTGAACATCTGCAGTCCGGACCACAGCGAAGACCCTTTGATGAAGCACATCTCTCCATCGTTGTCGATCTCCGCAAATTTTTCTGTCGCCATGTAGTTGCGGATCGCCTGATCCACTCTGGAGACCTGCCCTCTGTAGGGCACTTCCTTGATCGTTCTGGCCATCCTACTCCACCGCCTCTTTGCACCGGGGGCAGACCTTGCAGTCCTCCGTCAGCTGGAGCCCGCAGTACGGGCACGTATGGCTTTCCGCTATGATCTGCGCATGTTCTTTCTTACCCTTGATGCCGTCAATGACTGCCGCCAGCACACCGATCGCGATCAGGACCAAACCCACTATAAGATGCTGCGTACCGCCCAGGTTCCTTGCCGCCAGCGTCGCATACATCACTTCTTCCAGCAATCCGACGACGATGACCACATAACCGGCCCACATGATCATTTGCAATCCCTCCGATCATCAGGCCTTTTTGCGCGGTTTGCGCGGCCCTGTCAGTTGCTTTCTTTCGTCTTCACTTTCATCCTGCGGCGGATCGTTCCTGTGTTCCCTGCCGTACATCCAGAACATGACGCCCCAGTACATCAGGCTGCCGCCGGCAAGGAAGACAAGCGTGCTCTGTATCGAGCTGCCCATGCCCGCCGCGCCGCGGAAGAAATACAGGACCACCAGGAGTGCCGCATATCCCAGCAGTTTATAAAGAGTCGTGTTTTTCATAAAAACTTGCTTTATAAGATGATTGAAGAGAAGGCAGACCGGACCGCCCGATCCGCCTTCTCTTGTTCTCAATGAAACTTATGCTTCGACGTAGTTGCCGTTGTGCAGGTAGTCGAGCATCTGCTCCTTGGTCATATGGCCGATGCCGAGATCTTCCAGGGTAACGCCCTCTTCCCAGAAGTTGTGCTGCGGAAGCATCGCATTACCGAAGTTGATCATGGAGTCGATCAGCGGAGTCTCAACGCCGAACTTCTTGCCCAGTTCATGATAAACGTGGCAGCCTACCGGCAGGTCTTCTGTCATGTAGCGGCTGTCAACGGAGAACGGGCCGGTGCCGATCGCCATCGGGTACTCTTCATCGAACGGAACATGGATATCATAACCCATGTATTCGGGGCCGAGGATGTTGGATCTGGAGAAGAACTCTTCCTTTTCGAAGGGCTGGATGCCTACGCCGCAAGCCTCAGCAACAGCTTTCTCTTCGCAGTAAACAGTGTACTGAACCTGAGAAACGGTCGGGCTGTAAACGTGGCAGTAAATCGAGAAGTCCTTCTTGGTGGTGCCGTATCTGACGCCGAAGTTCTCCAGCGCGCCGCAGCCGAGGATGACGCCCGGGCAATGGAGGATCGGGTTGACATTGGAGAAACCAGTGTCGAGAACGGTGTCAGCAGCAACAGGACCATCGCCCAGTCTGACGCTGTCCATAGCAGCCAGGAACTTGATGGACTCGAGGAACAGTTCTGTATCTGCAGTCGGCAGTGCAGCGCCGCGCAGGGTGACAGCTCTGTAGTTGATCTGGGTGCCGCTCAGCATTGCGGTACCTTCCTGATCGATACGGCTGCCGTAAGGAGCGGAGGACCAGCCACCGACGATGATGTCTTTGTCGCAGCCCATCTCTCTCATCAGCTTTCTGAAGCGAAGTGTGCCGTAGTTATCCGGGAAGATATGGATGACCTGGCCATCCTGCAGAGCGGGGATGATCTTCTTCATGAATGCTTCGTGACCGACAGCCGGAAGAGCAATGACAATAACGCCTGCTTCTTTGACTGCAGACTCAATGTCCGTGGTCATCTTATCAAACTTCGCAATACCGGCTCTGTACAGACCGATCTTGTTCGGCTGTCTGCCGTGGAAGTTGAAACCGTGTTCCAGGTTTGCCAGGGACTTCGGTGCGAAACGCTCATCTTCGCAGAGAATGACATCCTGACCGGCCAGAACACAGTCAGCGGCAATTGCTTTACCAATACCACCAGCACCGCATACTGCGATCGGCTTACCTTCGCAATAGGACAAATCTTTCATCTTTTCACCTCTCCTTTAGTTTGGAATGTGATAAATAAGGGTTAACTGGGTTAAATTCAATGACTTGGTTTCACCGAATTTCGTTCACCAACATTATAACACCATACAATCGCCTTGCAAACGGATTTTTCTGACAGTTCATACACATTGAAACAGTCTTTTTAATACCCTTATGATAGATAGGTTTTTCACGCGTTCTGTTTACAGGGATTTTGCTGACTGAAATTCATAATAATACAATCCAACAGGTGTTGGTTTTTGTGAAAACCATAACAGAATGCTTCTTTCAACGCAAATATTGTCTTTTCTTCCCTTCCAGCCGGCTGCCCCCACTCTGCTTTAAAGCATGCTCTCCCTCCTGCGATTCCTTATTGAAAATTCAGAACAAATACTGTAAAATCGCTTCTAGAATGACTTGGTGACACGTTATTGCACAAGGAGATCTATAATGAGTAAGAAATTCGATAATCAGTACGATCTGATCCACTGCCCCGAAGATCTGGACAAGTATTACAGAGTAGCGGACGAGCGCTATATCGCGGGCCATGCGATCGGCATCGTTGCCATCGACCTCCAGTATCCCAAAATGCCCGGCAACGTTGTCAATGCACTCACCTACAAATACCCCGTCCTTTATAAGAAGGTAGAGTTCGAGATCGAACGCCTCTTCGAAGGCGATCCCACCATCAAGGACGACATCATCGCAGCGGCCAAAGCGCTCGAGGCGGACGGTGTCCGCGCTGTCATCGGCGCATGCGGATTCTTCGCGAACTTCCAGGAAGAGATCGCCGACGCCCTCGAAGTACCGGCGTTCATGACCAGCATGCTGCAGCTCCCGATGATCAAGATGGGGCTTAAGAAAGGTGAAAAGATCGGTATCATCACCGCTTCCGGCAGCAACGTCACGGACGAAATGCTGATCAAGATGGGCGTACAGCCCGAAGACTGCTACGTGCAGGATCTCGAGAACGTCGAAGGATTCGCCTACATCCGCAGACTGAAGGATCATCTGCAGAACAAGGAAGTCGGCGACAGTGTCGTCGAGGCGGCCGAGAAACTCGTGACCGAACACGACGATGTCGGCGCCATCCTGCTCGAGTGCAGCGACATCCCGCCGTATGCATACCGCGTGCAGCAGGCGACCGGTCTGCCGGTGTTCGACTTCATCACCCTGATCAACTGGGCACACGATGCGGTTACACAGACACCGTACTACGGTCACTTCTAAGCAGCGTAAGGCTTGATAGCAAAAAGGAGTTCCCTGCGGAACTCCTTTTTTATAGGGTTATAGGACAAAACGTGTGGATGACTAATCCCAATAAACAAGATATTCGGTAGAGCGATGAAGCTCTCCCCAGACAATGGCATCGCCCCACATC
>CADATO010000049.1 GCA_902790905.1 uncultured Eubacteriales bacterium | reverse complement strand
TCCTCCCGGTCTGATTTCTCCAATCAAAGAATTTTTGTCTTATGTAGGCGGCGTCTTTCTCGGCATCTGTTGCTATAAATATGTGAATACTTTGAAACGTTCTCAAAACCCGGCACAGATATTCGGCTCACGCTCATTTCTTTTGTGTGTGATTTCATTGTACTTTATGGTCTCACGCATCAGCTCATAACATCCATCATACTGATCGGGATCCATCTCTTCTTTTTCGCTCAGGATTTTTATGATTGCCTGAACGTCATACTTCTCAGCCATTTTTTCACCCTTAATCGATAAGTCTAATTCCGAAAAAGCTTTTACAACTGAATAAAGACAGCCATCCTTATCCATTTTCTTAATATGATCATCCATATTAAGTTCGTGAAAAATATTGAACTATTAAATTCTGTTAACTTTTGATCAGCAGCAGGCCACAGGACCCTTTTTTAGGGTTGTTTATTCTACTATCCTCTTTTTCATCGGGTCGTTTATCCTATATTGGGCAATTGTGGGCAGCCATCATATAAAGTGCCTCCCCGTAGCCAGATTGCAAAAGCGCGTCATCCTCATCAAGGACTTCATTGTTTGAATAAAAATCTTCAAGGCGCCTCTCTATATCTCGAGCTTCTTCAACGGAGCGGCAATTTTTAACTTCGTCAACAAATTTTTTCAATTCTTTTCTAATTTCTCGTCTAGTCATTATGCCCTCCTTTCAAGTAGACAAGCAACTCATTTAATTCTTTGACTTTTGTCTTCCTCATATGTGGATGAGTTGATTTATAATCTGTAACTATCTTATTTATATAATTATATCTTTCTGTTCTACTACCCTCTTTTTTCATCGGGTATTATATCTCAATATTTTGCATACCTATCAAAGATGCACACATTTTCTAGTGCAGAAGCAATATGCATTGACTACCACAATCATATTCTACACAATATCATGTCTCAAAAAATGACCGCTTATTATTTGGTAAACATCAACCGTAGGAAATTATTAGGCCTATTTTTTCTCCGCTTTCACAAGTTTCTTTGCCATATTCACAATATCGTCTACGGCCCGATCCGGGGATATGATCCGGATGCCTCCTGCAAACGTGAATACCCATGCATAGAAAGTCGGACTAAGGGCTACACGCACTTTGGCCTCAAAAGAGGTTCTGGATACTGGATCAGTTTCCACATCTTCGCCAAAGCGATCTATGATGTATTTCATAAACTCATTCTTGCATTCCAGGACGACATCTACTTCTTCACCATTGAACATCTCGAAAATTTGCCTGGAGTAGACGACAGGAGTCGGGAAAAAACCTAAAAATGTAGGGAGTCCACTATATATGGACATTGATCAAAATGACCCACTAAAAAATTTGCCCTGGTAAAAGTAAAGTGGAACTCCTAAAATAACGTCAATTTTTTAGAGACTGTACCTATATTGAGTGGTATTGAACGTATATGATCGAAAATCCGGAAAATCCCGGAACCCTTGAAAATCAAGGAAAATCAAAAGCTCTCACGATTAAGTGAGAGCTTTGTAAATGGTGCGCCCGACAGGACTCGAACCTGCACGCGTTAGCACTGGAACCTAAATCCAGCGTGTCTGCCAGTTCCACCACGGGCGCACACTGGTGAAATTATACCATTGTTACTGCGGTTTGTCATGTACAGACCGCCATCAGATGCAGGTGACATACCCACCGTCCATGCAGTATACTGGTAGCAGTATTGCGCCACGCAGACAGTATGCTCTGCGGCCGCGCATCGGATCACATGTAAACGAAAGAAAGGTTCAACTCTATATGGAATGGTTCATGATCGAAAAAGAAAACGGCGGCTGCGTGACCTGCATCGCTGAGATCCCGGAAGATCCGGCGGCCATCGTCATTGTTGCGCACGGATTTACGAGCAGCAAGGAAAGTGCAACCGGCCAGGTCCTCATGCAGCACCTGCCGCCTGCCGGCATCGGTGTAGTCGCCTACGACCAGCCGGGGCACGGCACAGATGCCGCCAGATTTGAAGACCTGCGCATTGAGAACTGCCTGGACAGCCTGGCTGCAGTCGAGGAGACGGTCCTTACGCGCTGGCCGGATCTGCCGCTCTTCTACTTTGGCTCCAGCTATGGCGCATATATCACAGCCCTGTACCTCGCCACAAGGCCCCACAAGGGCGTCAGAGCCGTTTTCCGCAGTGCGGCGGTAAACATGCCCGCCGTCATGCTTGGAGACGACCTGAGCGGCCCTGAGGACGCCGTAAAGAAAGAACTCGAAGAGAATGGATTTATCGAGCCGGACCTCAACCTCTCCGGCATCGTCCGCATCCCTGCCGGCTTCTTTGAAGACCTGCGGGAGACCGACCTGTTTGAAGCCGTCAGAAAGACAAACTCTGCATCAGGCACCATCTGCGGCACAAAGATCGCTATGGTCCACGGGCGGGACGACGAAGTCGTCGGCTTTGAGAAGCCGGAGCGATTCTCTAAAGAGTTCGGCATCCCCATGACCGTCTTCGACGGCGAGGGACACAACCTCTGCACCGACCCGGCCACGCCGGACAGGATGGCTGAGGTGGCGCTGCGATTCTTCACAGAGTAGAAAGGAAACACTATGCAATACCGCCCCGACAGACGCGGCGAGCCCATCTCCCTGCTGGGATTCGGCTGCATGCGCTTTACCCGCAAGGGCAACAACATCGATATCGACAAGGCCGAGACCGAGATCATGGCTGCCGTTGACGCAGGCGTGAACTATTTCGACACGGCCTACCTCTACCCCGGCAGCGAGGCGTGCCTCGGCGAGATCGTCGAGCGCAACGGTATCCGCGATAAGATCCGCATCGCAACCAAACTCCCGCAGTACTTCATCAAGTCGCCGGAGAGCATCGACAAGTACTTCAACGAAGAACTCTCGCGCCTGCGCACGGACTACGTCGATTACTACCTGATGCACATGCTGACCGACATCGCTGCCTGGGAAAACCTGCAGAAATACGGTATCGAGGAATGGATCGCGGCGCAGAAAGAAGCCGGCCGCATCCGGCAGATCGGCTTTTCGTTCCACGGCAACACAGAGATGTTCAAGACGATCCTCGACGCGTACGACTGGGACTTCTGCCAGATCCAGTACAACTATCTGGACGAGACGAGCCAGGCTGGTCGTGAGGGGCTTATGGCGGCGCATGAGAAAGGCATTCCCGTCATCATCATGGAACCGCTCCGCGGCGGCAAACTGGTCAATATGCTGCCGGCAGCTGCCAAAGCGCTGATCGCCGCCGACCCCAAACACCGCACCGCCGCCGAACTGGCGCTGCGCTGGCTCTGGGAACAGCCGGCAGTCACCTGCGTGCTGTCCGGCATGAACAGCATCCCGATGGTCGAGGAAAACTGCCGCATCGCTTCCGATGTGAAGGACCACGAATTTGACGACGAGGACCGCGCGCTAATTGAAGGCATCAAGGACGCGATCATGGCTGCCACCAAGGTCGGATGCACCGGCTGCCGGTACTGCATGCCCTGCCCGCAGGGCGTCGATATCCCGGCTGCCTTCCACTACTACAACGCGATGTACGCGGAGAAAAAGCACGGTGCACGGCGCGAATACGCCCAGGTCGTCGGCATCCGCAAAGACCCCGCGTTCCCCTCGCAGTGTATCGGCTGCGGCCGCTGCGAAAAGCACTGCCCGCAGCACATCTCGATCATCGAGGAACTCAAGAAGGCGGACAAGGCGCTGCGCCCCCTGCCCTACAAGATCGGAACCGCCGTTGCAAAGAAGATGATCTTAAAAGGCTGATCCGGACAGGCGATCAAACGTAAAAAAAGTCCACATTACCCTCCTGCAGGATAATGTGGATATTTTTTATTTCCCTACTTGATCTCTTACTAATGTCCCGAGCCACAGCACAAGCAGAATCAGGAAGAACCCGCACACCATCACCAGCAGATCAGGGATCCCGGTGGCCGCAAGATCGACCCCCAGGTGCTGCCGGAGCAGCTGGTCTGTCCATGCGAAGAGCGGTGCGAGCAGCGCCCCGAACGACGCCAGCAGCGGCCCGCCTACATGGTCTGCGAACGAAGCGATCCAGTCGTGCGAGCAGAACGACAGCACCCGGCTGACCGCCCCGACGGGCAGGATCGACGGATCACTGACCGCTGTCAGCGGCAGGACTGCTCGTGCAAACCACGCGAGCAATACCGGCAGGATCGCGTACTGCGCCCCCGGCATCGGCCCGTGTCCGCCGCGCCGGTACGTGGCGAGTGCCAGCAGCAGGAAGTACACCAGCAGCCCTGCTGCCAGCATCCAGCCGCTCAGAATGGTGGACAGAAGCGGCACCAGCATCAGCGGCAGGCAGCCGAGCACGAACATCAGAAAGCTGCCGAGCAGATTCTTGATGCTGTCCTTGTGATCGATGCAGGTCTTGACCGCCATGATCAGCCAGCAGATCAAAGCGACCGCCATCATGATGCCGAACACGTGGAACGTATAGATCACGATGCGGCACGCCGTTGCATAATACGAATTGGTGTCATCCGCCAGTCCGAATATGATGGCGCTGATCCAGAGCGCCGCCAGCGGGATGATGACAAGACCGCCGATGCTGCTGTTCGCCGCCTCAAAAGACGGGATCACCAGCACGAAAACCCCGACCACCGCCAGCACCAGCCAGCCCATCATGCCGATCACGCCGTTGCCGGATGAGTCGGTCGCCGCAAAGACAGTCCAGCACATGCCGGTCCATCCGTATACCAGCAGCGGATACGCTGCATAAAAGGCGGCGATACCGCGCAGCTCCCCTGCCTTGCCGCCCAGGTACAGCAGCATGGTCAGACCCGCGAGGATCGCGAGGAGCGGCAGATACATATACGCAGCGGACGTCACGGCCATCCAGAGCATCAGCACGGCTGCCGCGATGCCGAAGAGGATCCCCGGCACCCCGTCTCCCAGCTTGTAGGAAAGAATGCTCTCTACACCATATCCGCTTTTAAATATCCTGAACATAAGGTCATACTCCTTCTAGATAAAAAAGTGTTCGTGCAATGCATTAGCGTCTATGCCCTGCTCAATTAAAAAACTGCCGCGGCAGTTTTGCGATTGCACCTGTCAAGTATACCACAAAAAGGGGAAACCTCCGGCGGGGACCGGAGGTTTTTATAGGAAAGGGGGCTAAAGGCATTTTGCCTTATTTTTAATGTTGAATGGTCAGCGTCAGATGACTAGAGGCTCGCGACAAAGTCTGCGATGCGGTTGAGGCCTTCCTCGATGTTCTCTTCGCTGGTCGCATAGGAGAAGCGGACAAAGCCTTCGCCGCAGGGACCGAAACCGGTGCCCGGAACGGTGACGACATGCTTCTCTTCGAGCAGTCTGTAGCAGAACTCTTCGGAGGTCAGGCCGGTCTTCTTGATGTTCGCGAAGACGTAGAACGCACCCTTCGGGGTTCTCGCGCTCATCTTGCCGCCCATGTTCTCGTTGATCATCTTGACCATGAGATCACGGCGATTCTTATATTTGACGACCATCTCGTCGACGACGCTCTGGTCACCTGTCAGGGCATCGTATGCCGCTCTCTGAGCCGCTTCGTTGACGCAGCTGACAACGTTCTCGTTCATCTTGATCATGTTGCTTGTGATCTCTTCCGGTGCGACCGCGTAGCCGACTCTCCAGCCGGTCATCGCGTAAGCCTTGGAGAAGCCATCGACGATGATGGTTCTTTCCTTCATGCCCGGGAACTCCGCGATGCTGTAGAACTTGTCTTCCGTGTAGATCAGTCTCTTGTACATCTCGTCGGTGATGACATACAGGTCGTTGTCAACGATGACCTTTGCCATCTCCTCGAGGTTCTCTCTGGTCGCAACCGCGCCGGTCGGGTTGGAGGGGTAGTTCAGAAGAACTGCCTTTGTTTTCGGTGTAATCGCCTTCTGCAGATCTTCCGGCGTCATCATGAACTCGTTCTCTTCTGTGCACTGCACCGGGACGGGAACGCCGCCGTTGGAGAGGACCATGCCATGGTAATTGGCAAAGCACGGATCCTGCAGGATGACTTCGTCGCCCTCATCGATCAGCGCCAGCATGGTCAGGCAGAGCGCTTCCGCACCACCGACGGTGATGATGACGTTCTCGACGCCGTAGTCCATACCGCGTTCTTTGTATTCGTCCGCGATCGCTGCACGCAGGTAATCGCAGCCTGCGTTGGGCGTATAGAATGTTTCGCCGTTTTCCAGAGACTTGATGCCTGCCTTGATGATACGTTCCGGTGTCGTGAAATCCGGCTGGCCAAAGCCAAAGCTGATGACATTGTCCATGCCATAGGACTTGCCGACAATGGCTCTGATCGCGGATCTGGGTACGGTGGAACATCTCTTTGCTAAAGGTTTCATGATCGCAATTCCTCCATTAATACATTGCAATTTCACATGTCGATCAGGTCCCCTGCCTTCTGCCCTACCTAAGCAAAGCAGGCAGGTCGCTGACTGTCACACATACTATATACTATTCAGCCCCAATCCGTGCATCGCATTTTCTTATATTGAATATCAGAATCGCTGTATGCGTACACGGGAAGAAAATGAAAACCCCGAAACCGTTCAGTTTCGGGGCTTATTTGGTGACCCTGCCGAGAATCGAACTCGGGTTACCGCCGTGAAAGGGCGGTGTCTTGACCGCTTGACCACAGGGCCTTAAGAAAAAACCGGCGATGTCCTACTTTCCCAGGCAGTCACCCACCAAGTATCATCGGCGCTATGGAGCTTAACTTCTGTGTTCGGGATGGGAACAGGTGTGGCCTCCACGCTATAATCACCGGATTTTCAAGCTATTGGATTGTAAGCAGTCTTGAGACTGAATAAACATGGATCAAAGTCACTTAGACTTTTCCTTGAAACCTGTTTAGGTTAAGCGTTCGACCGATTAGTACCAGTCAGCTAAATACATTACTGCACTTACACCTCTGGCCTATCAACGTGATCGTCTCTCACGGGTCTTATCCCTTAAAGGGAAGGAGATCTAATCTTGTGGGGGGCTTCGCACTTAGATGCTTTCAGCGCTTATCCCGGCCCTACGTAGCTACCCAGCTATGCCCCTGGCGGAACAACTGGTGCACCAGCGGTAGGTCCACCCCGGTCCTCTCGTACTAGGAGCAGCTCCACTCAAATCTCCAACGCCCACAGCGGATAGGGACCGAACTGTCTCACGACGTTCTGAACCCAGCTCGCGTACCTCTTTAATGGGCGAACAGC
>CADATO010000048.1 GCA_902790905.1 uncultured Eubacteriales bacterium | reverse complement strand
CGAAGATCGGCTCGATCACGCTCAGCCCCCGCGGCGACTGGCGCATGCCCAGCGACGCCTGCGCTGCCGTGTGGCAGGCAGAGCTTGACCAGCTGGGATGAAAAAAAGAACATACCTATGCACAAAACCGGGAAAGCAAAGCTTTCCCGGTTTCGTGCTGAGGAGAGATTAGGAAATTGAAAATAAGGAGATCAAAAGAGAGATAGCAAATAAAACAGAATAACAGAAAAAGGTTTTACAGAATAACAGAAAAAGAAAGAAGGGAGTATTGGATCAGTTGAGTGTCTTGCCACCGTCGCAGACAAAGTTCGCGCCGTTGACGTAGGAAGCCTCATCGGACAGGAGGAAGCAGACGACGTTTGCCATCTCTTCCGGCGTGCTGGGACGGCTCATGGTGCCGTTTTTCAGCTCGTTTTTCTCGGTGTGCACGCCCTTGGTGACTTCGTACTGGCTGAGGATGGAGTCGAGCATGTCGGTGTCCACCCAGCCGGGGGCGTAGCAGTTGATGCGCACGCCGTTGCCGCCATTTTCATTGGCCGCGTTCATGGTCATGCCCATGACGGCGAACTTACTGGAACCGTAGCCGATCTCCAGCTGGTAGCCGCGCATGCCGGAGCAGGAACACGTATTGACGATCGCACCGCGATGCTGCGCCTGCATGATCGGCAGGCAATACTTCATGGTCAGGAACGTGCCGAAGACGTTGATGCTGTAGACCTTCTTGAAGTCGGCAAACGTGTAGTCCTCCACGCGCTCACTCGGGCCCGGGATACCGGCCATATTAGCCAGAATGTCCACCGTTCCGAACATTTCGTGGACCTTGGCAATGGCCGATTTGACCTGCTCCTCGTCGCTGACATCGACGGACATGGCATAACAGCGGTCGGCGCCGATCGCATCGACCGTGTTCTGCAGAGCGCTGAGCCGACGTCCGAAGACGACAACCATTTTTGCGCCGTCTGCCGCCAGACGCTTGGCCACAGCAGCGCCGATGCCGCTGCCGCCGCCGGTCACGATGGCAACTCTGCCCTGAAATCGTTCGCTCATAAATAAGCTCCTTTCGTGGATCGTTAGATCTCGATATATTTTCCGGGCAATGCCCGGTTTTTTTCATGAACGGGAAATCACTCGCTGAGCATGGTCTCCAGCTGCTCGGCAAAACGCAGGTGCGCGCCGGTCTTGGCACGGATCTCGTCGGGCGTCACACCGGGCGCGATCGCCGTGACCGTCAGGCAGCCGGGCTTGCAGTCGATGATGCACAGCTCGGTCACGATCGTATTCACGCAGCCGGGCGCCGTGAGCGGCAGCGAGCAGTGCTCCACGATCTTCGCATCCCCGTTTTTCGTGCAGTGCTCCATGGCGATGATGACCTTTTTGGCGCCGCTGACGATATCCATCGCGCCGCCCATGCCGTTGAGCTTCTTGCCGGGGATCTTCCAGTTGGCAAGGTTGCAGTCCTCATCGACCTGCAGTGCGCCGAGCACGGTCGCATCCAGGTGGCCGCCGCGTGCAATGGCAAACGCCATCGTGCTGTCAAAGCAGCTGGCACCGGGGATAAGTGTGATGACTTCGCCGCTGGCGTTGCACAGGTCCTTGTGCACGGTCTTCCAGCTGCCTTTTTCGCCGGCGCAGCTGTCCATCCAGGCGATCACGCTCTCGCGCGTTGAGAAATCCCACGGGAAGCCGCCGGCTTCTCCCGCGCCCACGCAGCCGTTTTCCGCGTGGAACAGCACCGTCATGCCCTCCGGCACATAGGTGCTCGCCAGCGTCGGAATGCCGACACCAAGGTTGACCACATCCCCGTCGTGGAACATGGCGGCGACATTCCTGGCAATGAATTCACGTTTTCCCATCAGAACATCGCTCCTTCCTTGACAACGATATAGTCCACGAAGAATCCGGGCAGCTGCACGTCATCCGGGTCGATCTCGCCGACCTCGACGAGCTGCTCGACCTCGAGGATGACCGTGTCGGCGGCCGTCGCCATCCAGGGATTGAAGTTTGCCGCCGTGAGCTTGAAGACGGCATTGCCCATGCGGTCGGCCCGATAGGCCTTGACAAGTGCGACATTGCCGCGCAGCGGCTTTTCAAAGATATACTTCTTGCCGTCAATGATCTTGGTCTCTTTGCCTTGCTCGACCTCGGTGCCGACGCCGGTGGGCGTGTAGAACCCACCGAGGCCGGAGCCTGCGGCGCGCAGACGCTCAGCCAGCGTGCCCTGCGGCACGAACTCCAGCTCAAGCTTGCCGTCATTGATGGCATTTTCGATCACCTTGTGACTGCCGATGAAGCTGACGACAATCTTTTTGAGCTGACCGGTCTGATACAGTACCTCCGGCCCCTGAACATAGTTCAGGCCGCCGTAGTGCATATCCTCGGACACGAGGGTCAGACCGTCGATATCTGGACGCTTTGCCAGCGCGTACAGCAGGTGCAGCGGTGCGCCCACGTTGCCGAAGCCGCCGAACAAAACGGTGTCATTCTTTTTGATTTGATCGATCGCTGTGTCGATATCTACAACTTTGTTTTTCATAGTTTTCGGGGAGGCCGCACAGGCCCCATACCTTTCTGTGACATTCGCAGAAGTTCGCGTAAGAGAGGCCCGGCCGGCATAGACGACCGGGCCAGAGAGATGAAAAGAGATAGGTAGCTATTATCAGAATCAGAATCAGAACCGGGGCATACCGGCCGGAACCGGTATGCTCCGAAAGGAAAGAATGGAATCGGGAATTACTCTGCCGCTTTGGCCGGCTCCGGCTGCTTCGGGCTCTTCTTCTGCATGAGCGCGAGGATCAGGCTCATGACAAAGCCCAGCACGAGCATACCCAGCAGGCAGGCAAAAATGATCTTATAGGCTGCGACCGGCTCGTTGGCATCGAGGATGGCGCCGAAGATCGGGTGCAGTGCCACATCGGGCAGGTTGAAGCCGATGAGGCTGGCGATGGAGATGGCCATGCCGTTGACGCTCTGGTCGACACCGATCTCATCGAATACGGAGAACTGCACGCCCTTCATGGCCACGTCGACAAGCGCGAGGGCGAACATGAGGATCATGATGGGCACAAGCGCGCTGTTGGAAGCCGGCATCATCATGAAGGCGATCATCAGAACGATGGCGACAACGAAGCCGATGACCATGAACTTCAGGCGGCCGATCTTGTCGCAGATCGCACCGGCGATCGGAGCGCCGACCAGACGGGTGCCGTAGTTTTTCAGGGTGGCGAGGCCGCCGGAGAACGCAACGCTGACACCGAGCACGGTGGAGAAGTAAGGCGTCAGGTAGCTGCTGCCGCAGTAGAAACCGTACACACCGAAGACCATCAGGCTGAACATCCAGACCTTGGGCATCTTGAACACGCGGAAGATCTCCTTGGTGCTCGCGCGCTTTTCGTGCTCCGGCTTTTCCTTGTTTTCGGTCTCAACGGCATCGAGCTGCGCATGATACAGGAACGCGACCAGAAGCGTCGAGACGACGGAGGCCGCAATATAGAAGATGTAGACAGCCTTCAGGGCATCGACGGAACCGCTGGTCACGCGGGCGAACACCCACAGAGCACCGAAGTTGAAGAGCATGCTGCCGATGCCGTTGAAGCCCTCAAACAGGCCGTAAAACTTGCCCTGGTCTTCCTTGGAACCGGCCATGGAAACGGCCTTGAACACCGGTGACCAGAAGGCCAGCGTGCTCGACAGGCCCATCAGGAAGAAGCACACGAGCGTCATCGTGTAGCTGCGGATGAACAGCAGCGCCATGACACTGAAGATCGCGTGCGCGACACCGGACAGGACCAGCATTTTCTTGGGCGGGAAGCGGTCGGCGATCCAGCCGCTGGGGACCGTGCTGATGATGGCTGCGACAATGTAAGCGCTCAGCGTGATGCCGATCTGCGTATTGGTAAAGCCGGTCGCCGCAACGATTGCATCATAGAAGATGTACTTGATATAAGGCAGCAGGTACATCGAGGAGTACAGGAAGGCGCACGCAAGGACGCCAACAATACCTTTCCACTTCTTCATGGGGTGAATCCTCTCTTTCAAATTAAACTTATCATTCCCGGGAGGCCCCGGAGGGGAAATTTACTTTCTCACACCGTTGCGAATGTCATGGACGGCGTCAAAGTTGCCGTTGACATAGTTCATGGCGTTTTCCATGGAGTACTTGCGCACCAGATAGTCCGAGGTATCGGACCAGTAGCCGCTGTGGGGGTTGATGATGAGGTTCTTGCGCGGGGGATCCTCGATGAGCACACACTTGCTCAGATCCGGGTCTTCCGACTCGAGCATGTCGATGCCGGCGCCGCGGAGAATGCCTTCGTCCAGAGCCCACTTGAGCGCGGCCTCTTCGACCATCTCGCCGCGGCCCTCGTTGATGAAGATGGGGTGCTTCTTCATCTTGGCAAAGGTCTCTTTGGTGAAGAAATACTTGTTGTCGGCCGTGAGGTTCATGTGCACGGAGATGACGTCGCCCTCTGCAAGCGCGGTGTCCAGATCGACGAGCTCCACGCCCTGCTCCTTGGCGATCTCGGGCGGCAGGAACGGATCATAGGCGATAACCTTCATGCCCAGGCCCTTGCCGGCGATGCGGCCGACGTGCTGACCGATGCGGCCGAAGCCGATGATGGCCATGGTCTGGCCCTCAACGCGCTTCATACCCGGGAACAGGCTGTAATCCCAGACCTTATCCTCCTGGATCGCACGGTTGTAGTTGATGGTGTTGCGCTGCAGGCACATCATGGAAGCAATAGCGTTCTCGGCCGTCTCCTGCGTGCAGTAGTCACGGATGGAAACCACGGCGACGCCCTTCTTGGCGGCGTACTCGAGGTTGGCGGCGTTGTAGCCAGTGGACTGGAAGGAGATCACCTTGCAGTGATCCATGGCGTCGAGCAGCTCTTCCTGGAAGTCAACATAGCTGTTGATGATGATGTCGGCGTCCTTGATATCCGCGACGAACTTCTGGTTCTTCTCCGAGGTGATCGGCTGCGCCGGATCGTACTCGGATATGATGTGCGTAACGCCTTCCGGCAGGAAGCTGTCATCGACAGAATGATCCTGCCCCATGGTTGCAGGGGTCTCTGCATAAACTAGTTTCATTTTCGTTTCCCTTTCTGTTTGCACGATTTTCTTTACTTTATTTCCTCCGGTTTTGCGTCCGGGTTTGCGAAAAAGATTTCACAGCGCTGCTTGTCCGCCTCCGTGGGTTTGGTTGTAAGCGTCATGACGAAAAACACCACGCCGGAAGACAGCAGGCCGGGCCAGAGCGCGTCGATTGCAAAGAGCTTGCCCCAGCCGAGGCCGTCGCCGACCAGCCAGAGAAGCACCACCGCCAGCGACACGATCATGCTGACAGAGGAGGCCTTTGCCGTCGGCTTCTTCCAGAACACGCCGCACACCGTCGGGAAGAACAGCGCCGATGCCTGGAACGTGAAGGCAAGCAGCAGCAGCTCGATGATGTCATACTTCCACCAGGCGAGCAGCGCGCCAATCACGCCGACGACCAGCGAGCTGACAATGCCGAGCACCATGACCTTGCGGTCCGGTGCGTCCGGCTTGATGCGGTCTTTGTAAATGTCCACACTGATATTGGCCGAGCAGAGGTTGATGCACACGACACCTGTCGACATGATTGCAGCGAACACACCCACCAGCACGAGGCCGGAGATGCCGACCGGGAAGAACTTTGCCACGAGGGCAGCATAAGCGCTGCTGCCGGCCGGAAGCTCGGGCAGCAGGACCTTTGCGGCCATGCCCATGATCGTGGCGCCAATTGCGACGAAGAACACACCGAGACCGGCCCAGAGGGCGCCGTCACGGGCGACCCGCTCGTTTTTGGCAGCAAAGCAGCGGGTGTAGCTGTCCATGCTGGTGAAAAACGAGAACACAGAGCTCACGCCGAGCGCAAGGATCATCGGCCAGCCGCGGCGGCCGATGTCAAACCACTCGGGAGGAAGCGTCTGCAGCTGGCTGAACCCGCCCATTGCCTTGGCAGACAGCGGGATGCCCAGCACAACCGTACCCAGGACGATGAGAATGAACTGAATCCAGGTCGTATATTTAATTGCCATCAAACCACCGATGGCGGAATATGCAATGGTGATAACGGTGCTGATGATAAAGCAGGTCGATGCGCTCCAGCCAGTGATCGTCGTCAGCATGCTGCCCATGGCAACGAGCTGACTGGCCAGGAAGCCGACATTTGCAAGAAAGCAGCAAATGATCACGATATCGCTCGAGACGCGGTCATACCGGCTCATGATCAGGCCGGGGTAAGTAATGATCCGGTTGCCCATATCTACATCGGAGGCATGGGCAAACACATTCAAGCTGCCCTCGGTGATCAGCTCAGCGGTCAAGGCCAACTCCCGTGCCTCCGGCTCCGGCTGACGCAGCACTTCGTTTCGCCAGTCGGTCAAAAGCGGCGCCGGAGCTTTACCGCGCAGATAAGGCTTATAGATGTTCGCGGTGCAGCGGTCAATGATGGACTTGTAGCTGCCGCTGATCGAGCCGGTTCCCATCTGCTGCTCCAGAATACTCATAATCAGCTCGGACTTCTGGGCCACGGGGTTTTCATCCTCGTACCCGGCGGGAATTTCCAGCGGATTCAGATGGTGGTTGCTGTTCGGGCTGATCTCCACGACCTCGCCGCCGAAAGCACGGGCCAGCGTGCCGTACTCTCGCTCTGCGTCCACGATGATCACATCGTCGTCCGTACCGAGTACGACGTTCATAATGGTGCTTTTCATACCCATAGACTTGCCGGAGCCGGAAATGCCGAGATAAAAAGCGTGCGGTGAGGAAAGCAGCTTGCGGTCGCAGACAATGGGATTCTTGCTGACCTCGTTGATCCCGTAGGACAAGCCGGTGGGGTCTTGGATCTCCTGCGCCCGGAACGGGATCGCCACGGCGCAGCTCTCCGTGGTGAGGGTGTTCAGTGCGTGGATGCGGCGCAGGCCGTAGGGTAAGGCGGTGTTCAAGCCGTCCTCCTGCTGAAAACGTGCCGGGGATATGTCGCAAAGATGCTCCTTGCCGATGGCGATCAGACTTTCCGTGTCGGCGTCCAGTTCCTCCATGCTGTCGGCGGTGTGGACAATGGTAATGAGGGAGAAGATCATGCGCTGGTCGTTCTGCGTCAGATCGTCCATGAAGCCGCGAGAGTTTTCCCGTTTCTGCTCCATCGTCCTGGGAACTTCGGCGGTAAAGTTGTTCTTGCTGTTCTGCCGCTGCTGCCAGCGGGTAATATCCGTTTCCACGCCGAGGATGATAGATTCAACCTCTTTCACGGCCTCGTCCGTTGGCACCGGGATCATGTCGATAGACAGGATCAGATCGCGGGCATACTCGGTCAGATCGGAAATGAGATCGTCCGTCAAGAACGACGCATAGGTGCGCAGAAACAGGACGCGCCCGAACTTGTCCCCAAACTCAAAGTGATTGCGCTTGAAGCTGATGCTGTCCGGGCAGATCAGATCCCGGAAGTCCTTGCCCGTCCGCATAAAGCGGTAGTCGTCATAGTCGAAATACTGCTCATAGCCGGGACGGAAGAAGTCGTGCAGCACACGGAGCCGGTCATAGTTTCTGGCCGGGGTGATGCCGGAGTCCAGGCGGGCAAAGGTCTTTTGCAGATTTGCCCCGGCGCGGCGGAAATAGGTCTTGCTTTCCTCAATCTTCCTCTTGGGGATGGAGAGCGTCACAAAGCGTTCCTGGACAAGATTGTTGCTCTGCGCCGCCCGGCCTTTCATAATGCCGTTGGCTTCCTCCCGGTAGTGGTCGAGCCAATCATCCTTGTACGGAAAAAGGATACGGCGCTCAAACTCCGCCGGATTGAGTCGGTGATTGACGATGGTGATTTTTGCGGTGGCGTCGGTAGGCATTGAATTGAGTGCGCCGCAGTAGGCGCTGAAAATACTCTCCCGCGTTTCCTGTGAGGCGGCAATGTAGTTTACGTCCGTGAGCTTCCAGCTCCGGCTGTGCTTGTTGCCGACCTCCCAAATGCCGTTGGTGTAGATGCGCTTGATTGGGATGCTCTGTTGGACGGAGCGCGGCACCTTCACTTTCACGCGCTCGCTCTTATTGGCGGCGGCAAGGGTTTTAATCAAAGTCTCCACTCCCCTTTCTGTTAAAGCTGTTGTAGCAGAGGTTTTCTCCCACGTACTTGCGATCCCCGGCAAACAGAAACTCGGTCTTGATGACCGCCCATAGGAATTGCTCGAAGGTCATGCCGTTATAGTTGAAAAAGCCCGCCATGGCAGCGGGCGCGGCGAGGACGATGCAGAGCCAGCTTGCGGTTTCCTTGCCGATCACGTCGCCCAGGAGCAGATACGCGCCAGCGGCGATGCCGACGGCAAAGATCGCGCAGAAGAATTGACGGGCGGACAGGCCAAAGAAAATACTTTCCTTGTACTGTCGGATCTCTTTCGGGATTTTAACTTCTTTGATGGCTTTTACCTCCAATTCGTGCGAAAATTTGACAGGTATTTGCGATTGAGGGATAATATTAGTAGAAAAATGTTTTGAAAGGAGCTTGACAAGATGAATACGACGCAACAGGTTTTGATCGTTCTGGCAGGGCTTGCTCTGCTGCCGCTGGTGATTCGGCTTTTGCGGATGGCTCATTTGCTGCCCGCAGCTCTGTACCTCTTTGCAACGCGCTTGTGCTTCCCGGGATGGGCGGCGGCGAACAGCCGCCTATGTGCCGGTTTATTTGCCGGGGTGGTGCTGTACTTCCTGTTCCGTTGGAGTTGGAAGATCGGGAAGCGTCTGCGTGAGAGAAAGCGGAGGATCGCGGACTATTGGAATAACGCAAGGCCATACTATAGTAGATATAGACCCGGTTGAAATCGTCATACCAGCCGTTTTTGGCGGACAGTCCCATACGGTCAAGCAGCAGACCATAAAGCAGCTTCGCGTCCGTGGAGATCTCCCGGTAGGCTGCCCCGGTCAAGAGCTGGCGCGGGATGCGGCAAAACGAAAAGCTCTCCGATTGGGAGCCGTAGAAAAAGTCATGCTCCATGTCTTTACTCCTTTAC
>CADATO010000047.1 GCA_902790905.1 uncultured Eubacteriales bacterium | reverse complement strand
TGCTTATTCATTGCATTACAAAAGCCCTGTCCGATACAGGATTGAACAGGGCTTCGGTTAGGTTTTTTAGTCTGTCTACTTTCGCTTGACTAGTTCAGCGAAAATGTCGGGTGTCTTTTGCGTTGTTCCTTTCATGCCTGACCGGGCAACTGTGTCGCCGGGTTTTTTGCATCGCGCAGAATCGGCTACTTATTCCCGTACTTGAGGAACGTGACGTTGATCCGGTCTTTTCTGGACCGGCCGCTGACCGCTGTCAGGACCGCCTTGCCCTTGTGGCGGATGACGAGCTCGGCGCCTTCTTCGACGGGCATGTCCGCTTTGGCGGCTTCGAGGTGGTCGACGAAGACCAGCCCCTGGCGGATGGCGTCCGCCGCCTTGCCGCGCGGGATCCGGAATGCGGCGGCAAGGAGCGCATCGAGGCGCAGGGAAGCCACCGTGTCGCGGATCTCAGTCGTATTCTGTTCCGGGACGCACAGCGCCTCGATGGGCAGGCGCTCAAGAGACAGGTGCGAGCGTCCGGCGGACGCGAACGTCTGCATGATGTAGTCCGCGATCTCCGCCAGAACGATGATGTCCGCGCCGTCCTCCCTTACGAGGATGTCCCCGACCATGGTCCGTTTGATGCCGAGCCCCATCAGCGCGCCGAGATAGTCGCTGTGGGACAGCGCGCGGCCGGAGCGGGAGGCGTGGGAGCCTTTCGGTGCCGTGGCGCGGATGACGGTCATAAGTTCCCGAACGGGGCCGAACTCGCCGGAGAGCGATTCCTCATAAAGGTCTGCCATATAGTACGGTAGCGCCGCCAAGATCACCCGGTCCGCGTCTTCGTAGCCGCCGTCGTAGACAAGGCGGACATCTCCGCTGCGTACGCCAAAAGCACGCCGCACGAGCGACTGCTGGCGGGCGTCGAGAAAGCTGGTATGGGTGAGCATGTCGTAGTTCCGGCACTGTTCGATGCGGTCTTCCGCATGTGCCAGGGTCAGTTTGTCTTCATTCATAGGTCGTTTATGCTCGGCGTCTGTGCCGTGCGCATCTTGGTCAGCGGATCTTGTCCAGCCCTTCCTGCAGGGTCCCGGCGTCGATCTGCCCGATGTGATAGTCCGCCACGTATCCGTCCGCATCCACAAAGACCGTCATCGGGATGGAGCGGATGCCGTACACGTAGGCAGCGTCATAGTCCAAATCGTAGTATACAGGGAATGTGTACCCGTTGTCAGCAAGAAAAGCGTCCGCCGTCTGCTGCGTTTCGCGGCTGCCGTCGGTGAGCGCGACCATCAGGAATCGCACTGCCTCCCCGTCCTTCTCATTCGCCTGATACGCCGCCTCAAAGTCCGGCAGTTCCGCTTTGCAGGGCGGGCACCAGCTGGCCCAGAAGTTGATCACGACCGGATCGCCCGCAAAGTCCGAAAGGTGCACCGCGTGGCCGTCCGCGTCGTAGACGGTAAAGTCGGGTGCTGCGAGTTGTTCCGCATCCTGCGCGCCATTGCCGGAAGCACCGGGGGCCAGCTGGTTGTATGCGATGGTTGCGCCTGCGATGACGACGACGAGCAGTGCCGCGAGCAGGATGAGTTTGCGGTTGCGGTTCATGGTTCACCTCGTTACGACAAAAGCGCCATCCACCTGCCGAGCAGCCCGCACGCCATCAGGATACCGACGGCGATGAGGAAGAGCCCGCAGGCCTTATTGATGACATTGTAGTGGCGTTTGATGGCGTTGAATGTGCCGGTCAGCTGATCGATGAGAAGCGCCGACAGCAGGAAGGGGATGCCCAGCCCCAGCGAGTATACAAAGAGCAGCAGAGCGCCTTTCAGGGCCGTTCCCGAGGACGCTGCGAGCATGATGGCAGACCCGAGGAAGGCGCCGGTGCAGGGGGTCAGCGAGACCGCATAGACCATCCCGAACACGAACGCCGAAAAGAACGAGCGGATGTCCCCGTGCTGCTCCACGCCGCCGGCAAAGCGCACGGGGATCACGCCCAGGTACGCCAGCCCGAAGAAGATCACGGCAAGACCGAGCACGATATTGACCGCGCTCTGGTGCCGCACGAGCAGCGCGCTGAGTGCGCCGGCGAACAGCCCCAGCAGGCAGAACACCACGGTAAAGCCCAGCACAAAGCCGAGCGGCCTGGTCCACGCAGTGTGCCGCCGCGCGGAAGGCTGCCTGTCCGCCGCGGCAGTACCGGAGATACCGGCCGCACCCGCCGTATGATCTGCTGCGGCTGTGCCGGCCAGCGATTCCCCGCTTCGGCCGCCCGCAAGGTACGCCAAATAGACCGGCAGAAGCGGCAGTGTGCAGGGGGATATGAACGAAATAATGCCTTCAAGGAGTGTGATCAGGTATTCCATACTATAAGCATCATAATGGAATAGCCCTGTTTTTTCAATCAACCCGCACGGTTAGGCAAACACGCAGCGGCGATGCCGTCCGGATGCGGGGTACTAGATCCAGCGGAAATCCGCATCGCCGGCACCGATCTGGAAGTGGTACCGCACGATTCCCAGGTCCACCTTGCTGAAGAACCCGAACCCGTCCACTTCGACGTGTACGCCGGGGAGGGTCCGGCTGCTCCCGCTGCCATCAGCGCTGTCCGCTGCCGGTCCGATCGGGACAGCGGCGGCGCTGCCGCGGTAGCTGAATGCAAATTTCTGCTGGTTGACCGCGGTCGGAGCGAGCAGTGCCGCTTCGACGCCGCGGCGGTACCAGGTCGGGATCACACCTTTGGAGCGGTTGACGTCCATGAAGGACTTGCTCTTGCGGGGGTGTCCCTGCGTGGCGCCGTATCCGACGGCGATGATCAGGACGAGCTTTTCATCCCTGCCGACCTCAAAAGACGTCTTGCGCTTGTTGAAAGTGCCGCCCACCCAGCAGGTATTGAGCCCCATCTGCTGTGCGAGCAGGACAAGTTTTTCCCCGTAGTAGCCGCATTGTTCCTCGAGGTTGGACGCCTTTTTTCCGACCAGCGTGAAGTAATTGCTGACACCGGTGAACTTGCCGTATTTGGCGAGCATGCCGGAGAAAGCATCCGGTTCGCCGGTGACGAGCTGGATGTGCAGACCGCTCTCCTGGTTGCAGGCGAAGACGGCGTCCGCAAGTTCGGCGATCACAGGCGCGGGAAGGGGCGTTTCCTTATACTGTCTTACGGAATGGCGCTGTTCGATGGCTTCCATCAGGCTGATGCGGGTAGCGTTATCAGTATCCATAGCAAGGTCCTTTGAAACGGGGAAAGCAGCGAATCTTCTGCCGCTGCGGAGGACAAAACAGCCCTGCAAAAGGGCGAAAGAGCGGCACAGAGTCCAAAAGACGCTGTGCCGCAGGTAAACCAGAACTCATTCGACAACCACGATCGGCGAATCCGCATTCTTGACGACGCTGTCGATGCCCTTCTTGCAGGTGTCCATGCTCTTATAAATCTGCGAGGTGGCGACGATCTGGCCGTTGCCTGCCTTCAGGTTGAATTTGACACCGGTCTTGACTTCTTTGATCTCAAATTTTCCCATAGTGGTCCTCCTGTTAACATACTGCGCACGGCGTTGCGCTGTGCGTCTTCTTTGTATGTGCTGCGGACCCCTTTGAAGTCATGCCCTGATGCCTGCCGCAGGCATGCAGATATAAGTTCCTACCTATAATTTTATGCTGAATGTATTGTATTTGCACGCATTTTTCGCAATGGTGCACCGCTTTTTTACGGAATCGCCCGGTGCGCTTCGCTTATGGTGGCATGGCCGATGCCGGTGTGCGTTGCCTGTCCGTTAGACGGTTGTTGAAACAACAACTGGCGTGTACATCGATTTCTGCTTTTTGGTATACTTTTCCTATAGCAGGGGCGTCTTGAAAGCTGCCGCCGGCATGGCAGGCCGCCCCGGATGGTGAAGAAGAGGAAGAAAGATGAGAAACCTGCCTTACGAGGTCACGCTGACCAGAAAGGATGGAACGAGCCGGGCATTCCGCATCCGCCGGTGCGGGCCTGCGGATCTTGCAGCGATCCTGGCGCTGCAGGAAAAGGTATACGCCGGCGTGGAAGATAAAGATACGTTCGCGCTGACAAGCCGGGAGCAGTTTGCCGAGATGCTGGAGTATGACCGGATCTACTGCGCGGAACTTCTGCCGGACGGCGCTCCGGACGCAGAGGAGCATGCCCCGCAGATGGCCGGCCTGACCGCGATGACGGTCAACCGTGTGTGCGGGTATCATACCGGGAATGAACTGGGGTATGAGGAAGAGCGATTCCTCACCAGCGTATGCATGGAGGTGACATTCATCGACGCCTCCTGCCGGGGGTACGGCATCCAGCAGATCTTCTTCGGCCTTCGTGAAGAGGCGGCCAGAGAGCTTGGCGCCAGAGAATCGCTCACGACCATCTCCCCGGACAACGAATACAGTCTTGCGAATGCGCTTCGCGCGGGGTACACTGTGGTCACACAGACGGCCATGTACGGCGGGCTGGACAGGTATATCCTGCGTAAAGGATTCGAATAGGAAAGGCAAGAAAGGAAAAAGTATGGAATTCCGCAAGGTAAGAAAGAAACAGAATGAGATCAGCAGGGAAGACTGCATTGCGTTGCTGAAAGAAGAACAGCGCGGCGTGCTGTCCGTGATGGGCCTCGAGGGCTATCCGTATGGCGTGCCGGTCGATCATTACTACGATGAAGAGGACGGCAAACTGTATATCCACGGCGGGCTGATCGGGCACCGTGTTGAGGCGGTCAAAGCGAACGACAAGGTCTCCTATACTGTGCTGAACCAGGGTTATATCCCCGAAGGCGGCTGGGCGCGGATCATGCGCAGCGTCATCTGCTTCGGGCGGATCGAGATCATCACAGACCCGGAGATCGTGGCGGACCAGTGCCGCAAGCTCTGCTACAAGTTCACGGACGACAGCGAGTATATCGAGGCCGAGATCAAAAAGAGCCTGCGCGGTACGCTCCTGATGGCGATGACCATCGACCACATGAGCGGCAAGCAGATCGAAGAGTCCTAGTTAAAAGATAACCCTAAAAATAGTTAACTGATTGGTTAAACAGTTATTGACTTCCCGCATAGCAGGAAGTACAATTAATTAACCAATCAGTTAATTTTATTTTTGGTGTAAAGACGTTGAGAATCACGTATGCAAATGCCAGGGTTGAGAAGTACTTTACGGACTTTAACAAGATGCAAAGAAAACTTCCCTACGAATGGGTGCGTACGATCAAATGGCGGCTCAGCTATGTGAAGTAGTAGAAATCGAAGGAGTGACAGATTATCATGGCGACAAAGAGAACTGGTATATCCCGTGATTTGATTATCCATCCCGGCGAGACAATTGCAGATCTGCTGGAAGAACGGGGAATGACGCAGTCTGAGCTGGCTGTTCAGACGGGGGTGACAGCGGCCTATGTCAGCAATGTCATAGCCGGCAAGAAGGACATCTCTTCAGGCTTTGCACTTGCACTGGAGTATGCATTGGGTGTTCCCAGGACATTCTGGCTTACGCTGCAAGCCAACTATGATGCGGAATTACTGACTTATAATGAGCCTCTGACGGTCACCGCAGAAGAGCGGGAGGCCAGAGAATCGCTGACCGAGGTTGTAGAGTATTTGCGGCAGCAGGGAAGACTCCCCGGAGAAGAGTCAGTAGATGATTCGATCCTGTCTTTACGTAAGTTCTTTGGTTTTCGCAGTATCGATGATCTTAAGGATACCATTCCGACAGGCATCTTCAAGGTCGCCGGGGACGGTAAGATGGATCCATATGTGCTTGGCGCCTGGATCAGACTTTGCAGGATTGATGAACAACAGCATAATATCACAGGCAGATTTGATAAAGCGCAAGTGCCGTCCTTGGTAGAAGAACTAAAGAAGATTATGTACAGCAAACAGGAAAACCTGGAGTCCCAATTGGCTACGGTACTGGCAGAGCGGGGCATCGCCTTTTCAATCATGAAAGGATTTAAGAAAGCTCCTGTGGATGGATATCTTCTGAAAAACAAGGATGGTGTTTATCGAATGATACTGACAGACAGGAATCTTCACACTGATTCTTTTTGGTTTTCCTTGTTTCACGAGTTAGGACATGTCGTGAACGGTGATGTGGTAAGGGCTGGGTTTATCGATGATGCATCTGATGTTGAGAAAGAACTGCGAGCAGACCAATTTGCAAGAGCTGCCCTTGGAGTATAAGGGAGCAGGCAAGCCGGTCATCACGCATTACTATATGATTGATTTGGAGAATGTCGGGATCAAAGCTCTTCGTGGCATTGATCTCACCGAGGAGAATGCAGAGGTCGTTATCTTTATCTCAAACGCAGCTCACATTGCCACGACAGAACTGCAGGATGACATTTGTACCGCAAAAGCACGAGTGAAGACTTTCTTTTGTGGTGCCACTTGCAAGAACGGTATGGACTTTGAAATAGCCGCTTTCTTTGGAGAGATTCTAAAAAGGGAAGATACCGAACGGATCAGTATCATCAGCAACGATAAAGGCTATCAGGCACTGACAGATTATGCGATGAGAGTCCGCAAGTCGGTAAGCGTTTATCTGGCGCCATCGGTTATGGAGGCATATGCCGCAGCTTCAGCAGGCTATTCGTATAAAGAATACGAGATGCGGAAGGATAATGCGGTTGACTTCAAGCAGTTGATGCAAGCCTTAGAATCGCAATAAAAATCCCCGGGGAGATGAATATCCGGGGATTTTGTTTTGGTGCTGCGTATCGCCGCTCTGGCGGCGCGGCATCATATGGGAACGGCACACGAGGCGCCGGCCATAATCTTTTATGCGTTCGCCATGTTCTCCTTGAACGACGCCACAGACTGTTTGATGTCGTTGTGGATAGCCTTTCTGCCAAGCAGGGCGGACAGGGCAACGAAGCCGCCGAGGTACACGAGCAGGACGCCTGCGCTGAATGCTGCATTGGCATTGTACGAACCGCTGATGGCTTCCTTGAACAGCTGCGTCGAGTAGGTCATCGGCAGGAACTTATTGATGACCCCGAAGAACGGCGCCTGCGTTTCGATCGGGAAGGTGCCCGCGCAGGAGGTCAGCTGCAGGATGAGGAGCAGCATCGCCAGCAGCTTGCCGAGGTCGCCGCAGTGCATGATGCAGAACTGGATGATCGATGTGAAGGCCCATGCGGTAAGGACGCATGCCGGATACAGCATTGCCGGATGCGCGACTTCGATGCCGAGTCCGAACTGGATGACCAGTCCGAGGAGCAGACCCTGTGCCACGCTCACTGCGCCGAACAGGAATGTCTGGCGGATGACGTGCGTGCTGTCCTTGGTGAGGGACTTGATCTTGCGGTTGTAGTCGAGGTAGATGCCGAAGAAGATCAGCAGGCCGCCGACCCAAAGGGACAGGCCCATGAAGTACGGCGCGAATGCGGAGCCGTAGTTGGCAACCGGGTGCGTGTACTGGGTCTCTGTAACGACAGGCTCGCCTGCGTATTCTGCGAGGCCGTCGAGGACGCCAAGCCGTTCATCTGCACTCGTAATCGCTGTGTTCACACCGTCCGAAGCGGTAATCAGACCGTTGTGGAGCTGCGCGGCGCCATCATCAAGCTTGACTGCACCATCCGAGAGTGCCGCTGCACCGTCGGTCAGTGCCTGCGCACCTTCTTTGAGCGTCGGCATATTGGAAAGCAGCGTTGCTGTGCCGTCGTGCAGGGCGGCCGCACCATCGCGGAGCGCCTTTGTGCCGCTGGTCAGAGCCGGCATATTGCCGAGCAGCTGCGCGGTGCCGTTGTGCAGCGCGGTCGCGCCTGCATTTAGCGCCTGCACGCCGTTCACCAGTGCCGGGGTGCTGTCTTTGAGCTGTGTGGTGCCGCTGTGGAGCTGGGATGCACCAGCCGCCGCTGTATTGACACCGTTTGTATAAGTGTTCACGCCTTGGTTCAGCGCCGCAGTGCCCTGTGTGAGCTGGCTGGCACCCTGGTTAAGGGCTGCGCTGCTTCCGTTCAACTGGCCGAGGCCGGACGTGAGCGCGCTGGCACCCTGATTGAGCGCAGCGCTGTTGCTGTTGAGCTGACCGAGGCCCGCATTGAGCGCTGCCGCGCCATCATTGAGGGCTGCGCTGTTGCTGTCGAGCTGTGTAAGGCCGGCCGAAAGAGCAGCCGCACCACCGCGCAGCGTCGCAGCATCCGAGTCACTGCCAAACGCTCCCTGGAGCTGCTGCAGCCCTGTCAGCAGCTGGCTTGTGCTGTTTTGCATAGCGCCGAAGCTATCCGCCACCTGACCTACGCCAGCGCTCACATTGGAAGCACCATCGGACAGACTGCTGATTGCGCCGCTGAAGTACTGGAGTGTCTCCATTGCGCTCTGGATGGCCGCTTCATCTCCGGAAGCCTGTGCAGCCTGCAGCGCCTGAAGCGCGGCCGCATAATTGTTGTTCAGTTCGGAGAGTCCGCCTGCGACACTTTGTGCACCGCTTTGTAAAGTTCCTAAAGATCCGGCAGCTGTTTCCATTTGTCCCGCAGCGGTCTGCACGCTGCTGGTCATCTGGTCAACGCCAGCACCTGCCTTTGCAATGCCGCTATATAGATTTGCGGCGCCTGTTTTCAGCTTTGTGACGACTTGTGTATACTGCGCAATACCATCATTGAGCTGGCTTGCGCCGTCTTTGGCCGAGGAAACGCCATTGGTGTAGGCGCCGATGCCTGCGCTCAGGGTATCCGCACCGCTCTTCACGGAAGAAACGCCTGCCGTGTATGTGCCGACGCCCTGTTCGAGCGCTGCCGCACCGTCTGCCGCCTTTCCCGCACCTGTGGTGAGGGCCGGGCTGTTCGAACTGAGCGTGGTGAGTCCGTTATCGAGCTGCGCTGCACCGGTATCAAGCTGCGCTGCGCCGTCTGCCAGGGCTGGCGCTTTTTCGTTCAGCGCTGCTGTGCCATCTGCGAGCTGCTTCGCGCCGTTGTCCAGCGCCGCAGCACCGTTCGCAAGAATCGGCGCCTTTGCGTTGAGCGATTCCGTGCCATCTGCGAGCTGGCCTGCGCCGTTGTTGAGCGCCGCTGCACCGTTCGTGAGGGCCGGGACCTTGTCGTTCAGAGTCTGCATGCCGGTGGAGAGTGTGCCCGCGCCGGTCATGAGCGCCGCCGTGCCATCCTTCAGAGTGGAAGCGCCGCTGCTCAGCTGCTCGAGTCCGTCCGCCAGTTCACCGAGCTGGTCCGGGACACCTTCGAGCTCGCCGCTCAGCGCACCGATGATCTGTTCATCAATCTTCGCATTCACCTGCTCCTTGATCTGGGGCATGATGTTCTCGAGGATCTGCGCGGCGAGGTAGTTCTTCTTCTGGTTGCTGCGGTAGATGATCGTGCTGTGGAGCTTCTCGGTATCAACAGGGGCGGTCGCTGTGCCTTCTGCGCTGCTGTCCGCACTGTCCGTGCTGGTCGCCGCCGCGAGTTTCTCCGAGAAATCCTTCGGGATGGTGATGGTCGCGTAATAGCGATCGCCTTCCAATCCTTCCGCCGCGTCGTATTCGTCCGTGAAGACAAATCCGACCGAGCCGTCCTCTTTCAGATTGTCCGAGATCTCATCGCCCAGATTGCGCGATTCCCCGTTGATGACGGCCCCCTCGTCGAGGTTGACCACCGCCACCGGGACATCGTCCAGCCGTGCGTACGGATCCCAGAACGCGTTCAGATAAAAGAATGAGTACATCAGCGGAATGATGACCACCCCCACGAGGATGGCGATCTGCTGAATGCGTCGTTTGAGTTGGTTGTTCATAAAAGTTCATCTCCTTAATGGCACCGCAAAAGTGCCTTCTTCTTTTCACAAATCCCATTGTAGGAACGCTTTGCGGGTTTTTCATTCATCAAATCTTATCAAGTGATAAAAAAATCATCATGCGATAGAAATTGCCTAACAGAATTGGTATATTATAAAGGTACGGAATTGCAAAATCACCCGTGCTGCTGCAAATGAGCAGGATGCCGCTGCGAGGCGACACGGAAATGCGTGCACCGAAGACGGCACCAGTACTACAACAACGGAGTTCACAAATGAAAGACCTTACCAAGATCGCGCTCGGCGAATCGCTCCGCAAACTCATGGCGGAGAAGCCGCTCAACAAGATCACCATCTCGGATATCACAAAGGACTGCGGCTGCAACCGCATGACGTTCTATTACCATTTTCACGATATCTACGAGCTGCTCGAATGGGCACTCGAGCAGGAGACCGAGGAAGCACTCGACGGCAAGCTGACGCTGGCGAGCTGGCAGGACGGCCTGCGCAATGTATTCGCGCGCCTGCAGGAAAACCAGGCGCTCGTCATGAACATCCGCCGCAACGCCAACCGCGACGTGCTCGAGCTCTACCTGCACCGGCTGGCCGCGGAGCCGCTGGAGGGATTTGTGCAGGAAATCGCCGGGAAGTACCGGGCTGAAGTGCGCGGCGCGGCGCCGGACGGACAGGCGGGAACAGGCGGGCAGGCGGCCGGCGCCATCGATGACGAGGACGCGCTGTTCATCGCCTCCTTTATCGAGTACGGTGTGCTCGGGCTTTTGCGCGACTGGATCGACGGCGGCATGAAGGGCGACACGGAGGTGATCATCGCGCGGTTCGGCATGCTGATCAACGCGTTTACGAAGTAGTGAGCGACACTTGATGGGCGATTCCTCGCGCCAAAGACAAAGTGTAAGGTAAAAATATACTAAATAACTAACAATGTGCAAGTTGTTCGAAGAGCGGACGAGAGCTAAGATAAAGATGTCAAAAGGATAAACAAACCATTCAATAAACAAACCGTTCAAATAGCAATATAGGAGGCAACACAATGGATCTGGTAAGACTGGGTAAAGAATACAACGAAGCAGCAAACCTGACTGGTTTCTTCAACGAAGACGAAGAAATCCGCGAAGAGATGATCTACAATCGCATGGCAGAGCATCTTGAAAAGCGCGGCGTCGAGTTCGAAAAGGAAGCGCTCGAAGCGTACATCAAGGGCCGTCTGGACGAGGCAGAAGCAAGACGCCTGGAGCCGCTGCCGGATTGCGCAAGAATCTAATCCGCAATCATTTCAGCCGCAAGGCACTCCTTATAGCCGTAAGGCACCGCACATAAAACCCGGCGGAAAGTCTTGAACTAGTAAGATGAAAGTAGACATGGTAAAAAACCATGTCTACTTTTTTCATGGTAATGTTCATATAGGAGGTGAAGTCATGGGACGAACGAAAG
>CADATO010000046.1 GCA_902790905.1 uncultured Eubacteriales bacterium | reverse complement strand
TGCTTATTCATTGCATTACAAAAGCCCTGTCCGATACAGGATTGAACAGGGCTTCGGTTAGGTTTTTTAGTCTGTCTACTTTCGCTTGACTAGTTCAGCCGCATGGCACGGGGTTTTTTATTGCTTATATGAGGGCGATGCCGCCTAGCCGCGGTGCAGTTCGTTCTCCTGCTTTTTGTGCGCCGCCTGCACCTTGCTGTGCGCGACGATCTCGTCGATGACCGCCTGCACGGTCTTCTCCAGCGCTTTGCCCTGCCGGTAGTCCGCCTTCACCGCAAAGTCCACGCGGCCCTCGTCAATCAGCTTGAGCGCTTCCGCACGGTCGTCCTGATACACCACGAACGAATGGCCGCCGTTGACGCGCGTGAGCTTCATGCACGGCACGTCGGTATCCCCGTCGCCGAAGTAGATCATGTTGCGGAACGGCACCCGGCGCTTGTCCTCCGGGGTGTACTCGTTGAGGCTCTTCTGGTCCGTGACATCGAAGATGCCCTTGTTCACGCGGTAGAGGAACTGCGTCTTGCTGGTGTAGTTGACCGCCATGGCCGGCCACTTCGCGAGTTTGTCCTTCCCGTACAGGAACTCCGCGGCATAGATCTCCTTGAACTTATCCGCGATCTTCGTGCCCTCGATGATCTCCTTGAGACCGGACGAGATGATATAGTGTTCGCACACCGCGCCGCGCTCCTCGCAGTACGCATTGATGCGGTCAAACCAGCTCTCCACGCCGGGGAACAGCTTCACCGTCCTGCCGAGTGCCTCGAACGTCTCCCGCCGCAGCACGAGCCCCGACTTGCCCTTTTCGAGCATCAGGTACATGTACGCGAGGATGCTGTCCATGTTGTGCTGTTTCGTAATCGCCGCACACTCGGTCCAGAACTCCTCCGCGGTCATGTCGAGCCCGTCCATAAAGCCGTACTCCTGCATATTGCGCGGGGACAGCGTTTTATCAAAATCATACATCAGTGCGATGATCGGCTTTGCCATAGTGCGTTTCCTCCTGTTCCCATTGTAGCGGTCAGCGGCACCCTGCGCAAGTTGCGGCAGGCAGTTGCTGCGCACGCCGCGCACTCCGGGTTGCCTGCGCAAAACAAAACCGCCGGTGCAGCAGCCGGCGGTCTCGCATGCCCCCCTAAAAGAGTCTTTTCATCAAACGGAGACGGGAGGTGCTCCGCAGATCTGCTGTTACTCTGCGAACAGCGGTGTGGACAGATATCTGTCACCAGTATCCGGGAGCAGCACGACGATCGTCTTGCCCTCGTTCTCCGGACGCTTCGCCAGCTGAATGGCCGCAAATGCCGCCGCCCCGGCGGAGATGCCGACCAGAATGCCTTCCTTCGCGCCGATCTCACGGCCGACCGCGAATGCATCGTCATTGCTGACCGGGATGATCTCGTCGTAAATCTCTGTGTTCAGCGTATCCGGCACAAAGCCCGCGCCGATGCCCTGGATCTTATGCGCCCCCGCTCTGCCCTCGGAGAGGACCGGGCTGTCCTGCGGCTCGACCGCCACGACCTTGACATCGCTGTTCTTAGACTTGAGATACTCACCAACGCCTGTCAGGGTGCCGCCTGTGCCGACGCCCGCGACAAAGATGTCGACCTTGCCTTCAGTGTCTTCGTAGATCTCGGGACCTGTGGTCAGTCTGTGCGCCTTCGGGTTGGACGGGTTGACGAACTGCCCGGGGATGAAGCTGTTCGGGATCTCCTGCGCCAGCTCTTCCGCCTTTGCAATGGCGCCCTTCATGCCCTTCGCCCCTTCTGTCAGGACGAGTTCCGCGCCGTAGGCCTTCATGAGCTTTCTGCGCTCGATGCTCATCGTCTCCGGCATGGTGATGATGATCCGGTACCCTCTTGCAGCAGCGATCGCCGCCAGGCCGATGCCCGTGTTGCCGCTGGTCGGCTCGATGATGGTGCTGCCCGGTCCGAGCTTGCCGTCCGCCTCTGCGTCTTCGATCATCTGTTTCGCGATGCGGTCCTTGACGCTGCCGGCCGGGTTGAAGTACTCCAGCTTGGCGAGAACGGTCGCCTTGAGGCCTTCCGCCTCTTCGATGTGGGTCAGTTCGAGGATCGGGGTCTTCCCGACGAGTTCTGTAAGGGATTTATAGATAGCCATTTGTTTTCTCCTTATTCATGATTCTTTATATAACAACTTCTCCATCAGGGATACGCCGGGATTGTCACATTCGTGAGAGCCCGGGCCGTCTACATCGTCTTCCTGCTGCTCTTCGCTGTATTACAATCATCATACTTTCCTTCTTTCACATTTTACATCTATGCATTTCGTTTTTAAACCTATTTATTTAGTAGGTTTAATGGGATTATAGCTCTCGCGGAATCGCCTGTCAACCTCTTTGCAACAAAAAACCTTTAATTCCTACTAAAAATATGGTATATTGGAATCGCACCGGCAGACCTGCCGCAGCACTGCACGCAAACATCCGCTGTGGAATGCACACCGCAGCATTGCATATATCAAATACCAATAATGGAGAGCCAACTATGAAAGTTTCAACCAAAGGCAGATACGCCCTGCGCGTCATGATCGAGATCGCCACCTACGACCCGGCGGAATACGTCCCGCTCCGGGCGCTCGCAGAGAGCCAGGATATCTCGGAAAAATATCTCGAGGCGATCATCGCCCCGATGGTCCGCGCCGGTCTGCTCGCCGGACAGCGCGGCAAAGGCGGCGGCTACAAGCTCGCCAAAGCGCCGTCGGAATACACAGCCGGCGAGATCCTGCGCGTTGCGGAAGGTTCGCTCGCGCCGGTCAGCTGCCTCGAAGGCGCTGTCAATGTCTGTCCGCGGGCCGGTCAGTGTGCAACGCTCGACCTGTGGCAGGGTCTCGATGTTGTCATTAACAACTACCTCGAAGGCATCACACTCGAAGATCTCCGCCAAAAGGAAATGCCCGCGGGCGGCGATTACGTGATCTGACCCCCTGGGCAAATCTTGCGTCTTTTTGCAAAAAACAATACAAAAGGCCAAATTATTTCAACGTTTATGCCACTCCCATCAGGGAATGGCATTCTTTTTTATACCCAGCATCCTGAAAACGTTGAAATTTTTCGGTCTTTTTGCCCAAAAAAGAGCAAAAGGCGCAAACGGCCCGCCTATGCGCACTCTCTTTCCGCACCCGCACCCCGGATGCGCCTCTTCTCCCAAAGCTGCGGGATGAAGATGCTGAGCAGGATCAGCGCAGCGCCGCACACCCCTGCGAGGCCGAGGTGCTCGTGCAGGAACACCACGCCCAGGATGGCCGAAGCCGCCGGATTGAGCGCACAGAAAACGCCCGCCTTCTCCGCCGAGGTCTTGCTCTGCGCGACTGGCTGGAGCGTGAAGCCGAAGATCGAGCAAACGACGATGAGGACGATCATGGGCGCCCATTCGTGGAGGCCGACCGGCATGCGGGGAGACTCCATGATAAAGGAAGCGATCAGGGACAGCACGCCCATCACGCCGATCTGCAGGATGCCGAGCGTCAGCCCGTCCGCACGGTGTGAGAACCGGTCCGTCAGGATGATCGTCGCCGCATAGAGGAACGCCGCCGTCAGGGCGATGAGATGCCCCCAGGAAAAGCCGGCGATGCCGTTTTGCAGTGTCAGCAGACCGACCCCCGCCAGTGCCACCAGTGCACTTGCGACCGCGCTCCCCTGCGGAAGACGCTTCCCGAGCGCCGCCGTCATGAGCGGCACGATCAGGATCGCCGTGTTTTCCAGGAACGCCACCGTCGACGTGGTCGTCAGCAGCAGCGCCCCCATCTCCGCGATCATGACCACGAAGAACGACGCCCCGAGCGCCGCCCCGCACAGGAACGTCCGCCGGTCCATCGCTTTGAGTCTGCCGCGGAACAGCACCGCCAGGACCGCGAAGGCGATCAGGAACCGCACCGCCATCAGATTGAACATCCCCATGGTCTGCAGCAGGATCTGCGAGAACATGTACGCCGTTGCGCGCGCCACGATGACCGCTGCGAGCAGGAGTTCCGCCTGTTTTCTGTTGATGTCTGTGAGCCGCTTCGCCATAGGGGTGTCCTTTCCGGAGAGTGAACTTCAGATGTGCGCGCCGCATGGAGTTCCGCGGCTGCGCGTTTCTTGTATCCAGTATAGAATCGCGCTATAATTGCGTAAAGCGAATGTATCGCAAGTTATGTTTGATGAAACATCAAATTAAGTGCACTGGCGTTTTGCCGCGCACCACACGGAAAGGACTCCCATGGACACCACCAAATGCACCGCGCTGCTCACCATCCTCGAAAAAGGCAGTCTCTCCGCCGCCGCTGATGCACTCGGCTACACGCCCTCGGGCATCAGCCGCATGATCGACAGCATGGAGGAAGAGACCGGCTTTACCATCCTCACCCGCAGCCGCAAAGGCGTTGCCCTCACCCCGGAGGGCGAAGACATGCTGCCGCTGATCAGAGGTGTGGCCAGAGCCGGTGAACTGTACGAGCAGAGCGCCCACCGCATCCTCGGGCTCGACGTCGGCCACATCCATATCGGGACCGCCTACTTTGCGTTCTATCCGTGGCTCGGCGAGCTGATCGCGGGATTTCACGAGCAGTATCCGGCGATTTCCGTCGACATTCAGGAGATGCCCTCCGCCAGACTCGCACAGGCACTGGACAGCGGCGCGCTCGACATGGCGTTCATGAGCCGCCGGGACGGCAGCCACGAGTTCCGCTGCATCCGCAAAGATCCGCTGCTGGCTATCCTGCCGCCGGACCATCCGTATGCGAAGAAGAAAAAGCTGCCGGCTGAGCGATTCTCGGAAGAGCCGTTCATCCAGCTGCTCCCCGGCCACGAGACTGATAACGCCATCTATTTCCGCGCGCACGGCATCCACCCGAACATCCAGTTCACCAGCAGCGACACCATGTCCGGTGCCGCCATGGTCGCCGCGGGGCTTGGTATCACCACGAGCAACGGCATCATCGCGGAGGAACTCGGGGACAATGTCGTGAAGGTGCCGGTCGACCCGCCCGCGCTCATCGAGATCGGCATGGGCTGGCCTCTTAAGGAATCGCTCTCCCCCGCCGCCGAACGGTTCACGGCGTACGTGCTGGCGCACATTGACGAATGCCCGCTCAGAGATTAATCAACCGGCGCGGTACGGAGTAGCGTGCGGCGTGTTTTCTATGATATAATCGCTCCATGAGCAAGAAAAAGAAACCAGACCGGTCTTCCCGGGCATATTACCAATACAGACAGAAAAGAACCCGCCTCGTTGCGTCCATTCTGGCCATCGTCCTCGCACTGGCCATGTTCTTTGCGTACGTCATCGAGGCCGGATTGTTTGCCAATCTCGGCGGCGCACCGCCGGAAGAACCTGCCGGAGATGCATTTCGGATCCTGCGGAATGCGGCAGATCACAGTGCTGCAGGCTCCGCGGACAATGCCGATACGGCAGTGCCGGACAGCAATGAAGGAACCGGCACCGCAGACGCTGCTCCCTCAGCGGAGGAAGACGCGAACAATGCACAGGCAGCTGCGGAACTCGCCGCGAAGGATCCCGTACAGGCCGCGGCACGGCTTGCCGCTGTCGGGGACACAGAAGTATATGAAGACACACTGCGCACCATCCTGGACGGCCGTTACGAAAGCGGCGCTTCCAACGAGGATCTGGTGCCTTTTACATCCCGGCTTGACACACGCGGCCAGACCATCGCACAGCGCTACGCGAACGCCTACGATGACCGGCAGCGCGGCATGGACAACGGCTATGTGCCGGAGCAGATCCTGCTGGTGCAGGACGCTGCCGTGACAGGCACGGCCGGCGATGAAGACTCGATGCGTGAAGAGATCCCCGGGACCATGGGCGAGCTGACCGAAGTCGTGCAGTCCGGCTCATCGCTCATCGGTGTCGTCGACCTCTCCCTGGAGTGGTCCGTACCGGATGCGGTCGAAAGCTTTGCGGACAGCGGCTACTATGCACAGCCTGATTATCTGTATTTCCCGCAGGATGAAGAAGAAGCGCTGCAGGATGATGGAGAGGCTGCAGCAGAGGACGCAGCAGCGGATACGGCAGAGGACGCTGAGGACGATGCCCCGCTTTCCGAGGCGGCCGCTGTGCTCAGCGACCTCAATGAACTGTTTGACGTCAGTCCCGCGAGCCTGCCCCTGACAGACTGCTGGGATCTGCTTGCTGCGGATCACCGGACCGTTCGTGTGGGCGTGCTGGATACCGGCGTTTACAGCAGCCACGAAGACCTCGATGATGTT
The DNA here is from genome assembly GCA_902790905.1 of uncultured Eubacteriales bacterium. Classification (GTDB taxonomy): domain Bacteria; phylum Bacillota; class Clostridia; order Peptostreptococcales; family Anaerovoracaceae; genus RUG13615. Next base: position 5,029 of record CADATO010000046.1, on the reverse strand, counting down.
CTGGCAAGAGACTCCGACGGCAATCTTCTCAGCGGCGACTTCTCGACCGACCATATCGCCCCCGGTTCCGTCAGTGAGAAAGACACGGCCAGCCACGGCACACATGTATGCGGCATCATCGCTGCCGAAGCCAATGGCATAGGCACCGCCGGTGTTGCTGCCGGATACAGTGAAGCGCGCGACCCGGCTATCATCGGCGCAGACGTTTCACCGGTCACGGAACTCGTCGTCGTCAGCGCGTATGTCTATTACTCCAGGCAAGGCACCTGGGGGTTTTCGAGTCTCAGCCTGACCAAGGGGCTCAACTATCTGGTCGAACAGGACTGCCGTCTCATCAACCTGAGCATGGGCGGCACGACCGCCTACGACGATATGACCGTCATGGGCGCGATCAACGATGCGGTCGCGCAAGGGGTTCTGCTGATCGTTGCAGCCGGTAACAAAGAAGGCACCGCCATACCGCCCTACATCAGCTATCCGGGCTTCTATCCGGATGCGCTCACGGTGATTAACGCCGAGACGGCGGACAAGCGCTACACGACTTCCAACTACGGTCCGGACTACGACCTCGCAGCGCCGGGACGCAACCTGTACAGCACCTCGACCAACAAAGACAGCACGAGCAGCCAGTACACACTGAAGACCGGCACCTCTATGGCCGCACCCGTGATCACCGGGATCGCCGCCATGATGCTCTATGAGGACCCCTCACTGAGCGCCCGGCAGATCAAGAATATCCTCTACGCGACAGCGGGCAACCAGCTCCCGGAAGAAGCGCAGCCCGCGCCAGGCACAGTCAACAGCACCAGCGCGTATGAGGGCAGCCCGGAAAACCGCGGCAACGAACTTGGATTTGGCTATGTCGATCCGATCGCTGCGATCACGGCGGTGCACCAGCGGCTTGACGGTGCGCAGACCTATGCAGACTATGCAGAACTCAACAGAACACTGATTGATGACCTGGAAGTGGGCAACCGTACAACGCTGGAATACCGTCTGCTGCCTGCGACCGCCACCGTTCCGGAGACGGAAAACGGCACCGGCATCGTTTGGACCAGCAGCGATGACTCAGTGGCCACAGTCACGGACAACGGCATCGTAAAGGCCATCAGTGACGGCACCTGCACCATCACAGGCACCTGCCCCGGCGCGGGTGAGAACGGCAGCGATGTGAGCGCCAGCGTGACCATTTCGATCAACACCATCAACCTGAAGAAAGCAGGCGCTGTCATCAGCGGGCTCGAGGACAAGCTCGCGACCGGCAACCCGATCAAGCAGGACATCGTCGTCACACTGGAAGACGGCACCGTCCTGGAAGAAGACACGGACTACCGCGTCTCCTATCAGAACAATATCTCGCCCGGCACAGCCACCGTGACCGTCACCGGCAAAGGCCATTACTACGGCACAGTCCAGGGCACCTTCACGATCCTCCCCCGCAAAGGCTGGCATCTGGAGGACGGCAGCTGGCACTACTACAAATCCGACGGCAGCCTGCTGACAAACGGCTGGGCGAGAGCCAATGCGGGATGGTGCTGGATGGATGCCTCCGGAGAATGGACCAGGTCAAAATGGATCAAAGACAAAGGCAAATGGTATTACATCAAAGCCGATGGGTATATGGCTGCCAATGAGTGGGCGAAAGCCAGCAAAGGCTGGTGCTGGCTTGACTCTAATGGATGCTGGGTTAACAGCAGATGGCTCAAGTGGAAAGGCGGTTGGTACTATATAAAAGCCGATGGGTATATGGCAGCCAATGAATGGGCAAAAGCCAGCAAAGGCTGGTGCTGGCTGGGTGCAGACGGATGCTGTGTTACAAGCAAGTGGATCAAGTGGAACGGCAGCTGGTACTACCTGCAAAGCGATACCTATATGGCGACGGGCATCAAGCGAATTGACGGCAAGGTTTATCTCTTCGATGCATCCGGCAAATGGATCCGGTAACAGGCCGAACCGAGGCCGGGCAGATCCGGCAGAAAAAGACACAAAAAGAGCAGTCCGAGCGGGCTGCTCTTTGTTTACTCTGTATGCGGCGGGCAGGCCTACCCCATTCGCTGTTGGCGAACAGGCTTACCCTTCCTGCTCGACCAGATCCGGCATCTCTTTCAGGTACTGGAAGAGTTCCGTGTTGATGATGATCTTGTCAGAGAACGCATTGAAGATGATCCCGTTCAGCTTCGTCTCGCTGGTCTCCGCCATCCGGATCGCCTCGCGGAACGGCTTTTCAATCAGCGAGAAGTCCTTCGCGTAGTCCTCGCCCATCTCCACCGGCGACGAGAACACCGGGAAGAAATACACATCCCCGTTCGTCAGGATGTCCGCCGTGAGCTGGATCGTATCGTCCGCCGCCGGCGCTTCCGCATAAGACGCATTGCACGGGATCCACACGTAGCAGTTGTCCAGCACATCGAGAAATCTTCCCCACGTGTCCACGCTGGGGTCATCTTTGTATGCATCGCGCGCCCGCTGCAGGAGCACGCCGTTGAGCGATTCCGCTTTCGTGATCTTAAAGAACCGGGCCGCAAAGAGCTCGTCGACCGTGTGCCCGCCGTCAGCTGTACCGTTTGCGCCGTCCGCAGTATCGACCGCATCCTTCGGCTTTTGCTGCAGCCCGAAGGTGAACGTGTCGCCGCGGTGCACGCCGAAGTCGTCCAACGGCTCCTCGAGCAGCACACCCGTGAAGTCGTGCTCCCCGACGCCAACGATGCGCATCCAGACCGTCTCTGGGGCGATGCCGGGCTTACCGATGCGTACTTTCACATTGTCCGGGCGGGTCTCATGCCGCAGCCCGTCAAGGAATCGCATCCCCCGCGCGCGTTTCACTTCTTCGCTTTCATCATTCTTTGCATCGATCTCCTCGACGATCGGGCCGAACTGCGCGCGGAGCTGTTTGTCCGCCTCTTCCGTCCCGCCGATATCGAAATAATCTTCTTCCACCAGATCCTCCACGCGAATGATGACGCTCGCATCCTGCAGCATCTGCTGGATCGCCACGCCCTCTTCCATCCGCTGCGCCGGCGCCAGGACGACCAGCGACAGGCGGCCGTTCTCCGCGTCGATGTAGCCATATCCGAGGAAACTGTCGGATGTTTTGAAGGCGGCGATGAGTGCTGCAGTGTTCGGGTCTGCGTTTTCCGGCGTATCTGCCGTGCCGGCACTTTCCTGCGCCGCGTCGGGCGTGCCGGCGCTTTGCGATTCCGCACCGAGCTGCTCCAGGATCTTGCCGCGCACTTCCTCATTGAATGCGAAGACGACGAACTGCCGGTCGACCCCGCGGAATGAACTGTCTTTGTATTTCATCGATTCCCTTTATCCTTTCACGGCTGTGTCGCCGCCGTTTTATACTTCATAGCCTTCGAGCCCCTCCGACAGATCAAGCCGCCGGAAGACCTCCGCCGTATTCGCCGCATCATTGAGCGCGTCGTGCGCACTATCCATCTTGATGCCGAACTTCCAGATCGCATAACTCAGCGCCGCGTTGCGTCCGTCCTGCGTGACCTGGTCGTCGAACATCAATTGGATGTCGTAGCACTCCGGCAAATCGTCGATATCCATCCCATGATACAGCATGTTGTCTTCGAACACAACGATATCGGTGCCGCTCCAGGTGATGAAGACCGGTTCGGAGCCGCTGCCTGGCGATCCCGCATTGCACCAGGCAAGGAACTCTGTTGCCGCCTCTTCGAACGGCTTGCCCTGCCACATCATATCGGTCGTGATCTCGGTGACCTCCTCGACTTTTTTGTTCATTCTGGCGTATGCGGTCGGCTTTACATAACACTGATATCGGTCAACCTCATTGAGATCATCGTCCAGTTTCACTGCGCCGATCTCCGTGATCTCCTCGTTGAGCCTGATGCCGTTGCGCTCGCTGCGGTAGCGGGTTTCCGGGTAATTGAACTCCAGGTCCATCACAATGTATGCCATATCTGCTTGCCCTCTCCTTTTCACTTTTGGTAGTATAACAGATGAGGTGAAACTATGGAACTATTTGAACTCAACGAAAAGGAACAGCGTTTGCACGACCTGCTCTTCGTGCGGGAGCCCGACTTTGCGGAGATCCGCGCTTACTTGGACGGCCACGGTCTGTCCGGCGACGAAGTGACCCGTGCGGCGATCGAGTACCTCGACTCGTGCTTCATCGAGGAGAGCGAGAAAGTGTTCGAGACGGACGGCGACGACATCGACGAAGGCATCCCGGTGAATCGCCCTGCCGTGCTGGAGGACGATCTGGCCAGTGCGCATGCCGCGGAAGCACTGGCGATGCTGCTGAGCTACGGCCTGAAGCCGAACGCTGTCTACGGCGAGGAATCGCTCCCCTCCAACCTCCTGTACATCGCCAACGAATACGTGGCGGCCGACGCCCTCGAGATGCTTTTCGAGAACGGCCTCGACGTGCGCGGCGGCACCGAAGACAACCAGATCTTTGAGGACCTGCACACCGACGTTTGCTTTGACCGCGAGACCCAGATGGACCGCCGCCGGTATGACGCCCTCGTGCACTGCTGGATGGTTTACGTCGGCCACGGCGCCCTCTGCGAAGACGGCCGCCTGCCTGTGACCGCCTTCCACCCCGAATTCGAACTCGACTGGCTCCGCGCCCACCGCGAATACTTCTTCGGCCTGGGCGACGGCGGCAATGGCGGCGAACGCGGCGACTGGTCGCTGCACATCTTTGATGCGACAACGCTGTGGGAAGTCGCGCGGCTGTAACCGGCGGGTTTTGCCCCGGTCGCTGACCTATTTTGCGATTATTAAGCAACTCGGGATTTATTTTCAACGATTCCGGCGCCTCATGAGCGCCTCTTCACGGAATCGCAACCTCACACCCCTTAGAAACCTTGAAAAAGAATCCCTAGTCTTCAAAAAAAGACAGACTCGGTCAGAATCACCAGCGCAAAGCACTCACACTAACAACAAGACCGCCGATATGAGGTGAGCCCCAAAAGTTAGACTTTTGCTCCAGCGAGAAATCGCTGGAGTTTTTCTATGCAGCTAATTGTTCAAGGCGGTATTGCATCGGGCTCCG
>CADATO010000045.1 GCA_902790905.1 uncultured Eubacteriales bacterium | reverse complement strand
GTAAATGTTGAAATTCCAACGATTTATCCGGTTGTTAATGAGAAAAGCCCCGGCTTGGCGGATCGCCAAGTCCAGGACTTTGTCTACAGTCTGACCGCCTGTCATCCGACAGGCGGTTTTTGGTGCTGTTTGCGGCTTGCGGAAGGGTGCAGCACTGCGGAAGTGCCGGCCTGGCGGAAAGCGGCAGGCGCCTGGCCTCAGAAAAGAACCAGATGGCGTTTTCTGATCTCCCGCAGTTCCTCTTTGGTGAAGGAGAGGAGTTCATCGATGTTCGGCGGGCATTCCGGCTTTGTCATGAGCACCCCTTTTGCGGCAACACTCCGCCAGTTGACAGTGCTGTAGCTGACATGGCAGATCTGTTTGCCTGCATACCAGTCTGCACTGTTGATCACGATGTGATAATAATCGATCGGTGCAACGGGGTTGGTGACCCAGATGTTCGTGCAGGCACTGGTCGCGTAGACGTTGCCGTGCAGGATCATATTTGTCTGGCTGAATCCCTTCGGGGCACGCCCCATATCGACGGACATACTGGCCGTACCGTCTTCCCAGTTGATCTTGATCTGTGAGCAGCATAGCTGCCGGGAGATAAAGCCGATGTTATACAGATAGAACCGGCTGTATCTGGAGATGATGCTCCACTGTCTGCCTGTATGATCGCCGGCAGACACAGGAGTTTGCTCCGGCAGCAGCTGATAGGCACTGACGCCCAGAGAAGCTGCAATATTGCATAGGGTGTAACTGTCGACAGCGCAGTCACCGCGTTCGTATTTGGAAATGCTCGCGACGCTTCTTCCGATCTGCTTTGCCAGTTCCCCCTGCGTGAGGCCTGCCTGCGTACGGAAGGTGCGGATGTTATTGCCGAGCATCTTCATGAAGTCATGTTCTTTCATAGGATTGCCTGTTTCCTTGAATTCTACTAAAAAGAAAAAATGTTTTGATTTTTGTTAAAAACGGACATTTGTTCAATGAGATAATACCACAAATCGAGCATATATTCTACTGATTCGAAAATGGTAATCGTAAAAATATCGCGAGAGTAGAAGTACGCTTTTTTGTGCACAAATACTTTAGCATGATAAAATATCGAAAATTCAATAAGAAGTAGCATTCATTATGGGGAGTGTCTATCGTGAGTTACGTTCTGGATCAAACATTTTTACCTGAAAAGTATTTTGAGGAAATCTGTGCGGTCCCGCATGGTTCCTATCATGAAAAGCCGCTGAGTGATCATCTGGTGCGTTTCGCGGAAGCGCACGGCTTGAAGTACAAGCAGTACCCCAACTGGAACGTCATCATCTACAAACCGGCCTCGCCGGGCTATGAGGATCATGCGCCCGTCATGCTGCAGGCGCATATCGACATGGTTTGCGAGAAAGAGCCTGGTTACGAACATGACTTCGAGAAAGATCCGCTCAAGCTGTATGTGGAAGATGGATTTCTGCATGCGGAAGGGACGACCCTTGGCGCAGACGACGGTGTCGGCGTTGCTTATATGATGGCATTTCTCGACGATGATACACTGCCGCATCCGCCGCTGGAGTGCGTCTTCACCGTGCAGGAAGAGACCGGCCTCATCGGCGCATCGGAACTCGCTTATGAGGATCTCACCGCAAAGCGCATGATCGGTCTGGACGATATGGGTGGCACGACCTGTTACGTATCCGCCTGCGGCAGCCAGCACATGCAGATCGCGCGGTCTTACGAAGTGACGCAGAGCGCGCTGCCGGGCTACAAACTGACGGTCAAAGGGCTCCTGGGCGGCCATTCCGGTGTCTGCATCAACAAGGAGCGCGGCAATGCGGTCAAACTGTCGGCGCAGGTGATGTACGAACTGTGCCATGCGTTTGATGTCCGGATCGGCAGCTATACCGGCGGCGATAAAGACAATGCCATCCCGGTGTTCAGCGAAGTGGTCTTCGGCTGTGATGCGGATGAAGAAGCGGTGCGCAGCAAGGTGGACGGGATGGCGAAGCGATTCCGTACGGAGTTCGAGTACAGCGACCCCGGCATCACCGTTGCCCTTGAGAAAGCCGACTGCCCCGCGGCATTCAGCGCGGAGGACAGCTGCAGCCTCGTCGATATGATTTGTGTGCTGCCGGATGGTTTCCGCCGCAAGAGCATGAAGATCGAGGGCCTGACCACGGTCTCTGAGAACCTGGCCAACATCCGGACAGAAGACGGCAAGGTGACCCTGCGCTGCTTTGCAAGGAGTGAGGTCGACTCGTTCCTGGATCAGATGGCGGAGGAATACCGTATCCTGAGCAGGCTGTACGGCTATACGCTCGAGCTGGCCAACAGGGCTCCCGGCTGGAAGTTCGAACAGGATTCGAAGATCAGAGAAACGCTCTTTGCTGCGTATAAAGAAATCAACGGTTTTGAGATGAAGATGATCGCCGAACACGGCGGCCTCGAGACCGGCTATATCTGCGGGGGCATCCCCGGGATCGACATCGTTACATGCGGACCGTTCTGCGAAGGGTATCACACCCCGGAGGAACGGCTGGATCTGGCATCCTTCCGTATGATATACGAGGTACTCAAGCGTACCTTGCAGAACTTATAAACCCAACCATCGTCCGTTATTATCTTTCTTTATTCATTATGTTCTCTTTGAGGAGGAGGTATTTCAATGTATGCTTCATTAGTACTGATTCTCAAAGCGGTCGGTATCCTTTCCGGATTCCTGCTGCTGGGAACGATCCTGCGTGCGAAAGTGCCCGTATTCCAGAACCTGTATCTGCCGGCATCTGTCATCGGCGGATTCATCGCTCTGATCCTCGGACCTCGCCTTCTGGGTTGGCTCCCGTTCAGTGACGAGATCATGGACACCATCGGATCCATGCCGAGCGTTCTGATCACCCCGGTCTTCGCGGCGATCCCGATGTGTCTGTATCTCAAGAAAAACGGCAACAGCATTCTGAAAACCAGTAACGATGCCATCGTCATGACGATGATTCTGGGCGGCTTCTTCATGTTCCAGTGCGTCCTCGGCATCATTGCTGCAGTATTCTCCAGAGTGATCGGTGCCAACACCTACGACGTCATGGGCCTTGAACTGGCATTCGGCTTCAACGGCGGCCACGGCATGGCAGGCACCATCGGTGCGGCGTACCAGGAATTCGGCAATCCGAACTGGCAGGCTGCACAGGATGCAACCGTCACCACCGCTACCGTCGGTCTGGTCGGCGGCATCCTGCTGGGCGTTCTGCTCATCAACATCGGCATCAAGAAGGGCTGGACCACACAGGTCAAGTCCGCTGCCAAGTCCCCGATCGAAATGCTGAAGGGCGTCTATGCAAGAGGCGCTGAGACACCTGACATGGGCAAGCAGACAACTGTTCCAAACAGCATCGAGACACTGACCCTGCACATTGCCCTGATCGTCGGCGTCAGCGCGATCGGCTACATCCTGGAAGACAAGCTCATCACCATCGACAACATCATCTTCCAGAGCATGTCCGCATTCTTCTACGCGATGGTCGTCATGCTCATCGTATGGCGCCTGATCGTCGTGCTCAAGTGGGACCATCTCTTTGATGAGAAGGTCAGAGACAAGATCTCCGGCACCCTGACAGACTTCATCGTTGTCGCAGCCATCAGCAGCCTCAACCTGTCCGTCCTGTCCACCTACTGGGTCGCACTGGCCATCACCTGCGTCCTCGGCCTGATCGTCACCCCGACCCTGATCATGCTGGTCTGCAAGAAGTTCATGCGTTCCAACTGGTTTGAGAAGAGCCTCGGCCTGATCGGCGCGAACACCGGCGTCTTCGTCACCGGAATCCTGCTCATCAAGATGGCTGACCCGGATCTGAAGACAGACGCTCTGCTCGACTACTCGATCGGCGGCACGCTCTGCAACCTGTTCGCAATGCCATTGATATCATTCGTACTAGGTATCATGGCCAACGCCGGCGTCACGTCAGCATTGCTGTTCTCGATAGGGACCAGCGTCGCCTGCTTCATCCCGATCCTGATCTCCTGGTTCGCGATCGGAAGAAAAGCGGCATAAGAAGAAATACAGCACTTCTAAATATCCCCAAAGCAAAACCGTCTGCCATTCCGGCAGGCGGTTTTGTATTGAATCTGTTCATACTATGCGAATTCTGGGAGAAAGCGGATGGTTTGGTCCACATTCATTCTTTTTATGTGCAAAGTGGACAAACAATGACTACAACGTCACCCGATGATTTCCCGTTGGAAAACGCGCTCGACGGCAGCGGCCATGTTGGCTTTGGCCGTGTCCGGTTGTTTGGCTTTGTCATGCGGCATGCCATGCGGCGTAATCGCATAAAAGCGGTCGATCCCTGCCTGGCGCAGCAGGGTGGCTGCCTCCTCGTCGACTTCGACCAGACCGGCAAAGGCGATGACCGGAAGGCCGTGTTTCTTAGCAAGCGCAGCAGCGCCGGCCGGCGCTTTGCCGTTGGCTGTCTGGGCATCCAGGCGGCCTTCGCCGGTGAGCAGAATGTCGGCGTCTTTCAGGTAGTCTTCGAGCCGGGTCACATCCAGGACCACGTCGATGCCGGGCAGAAGCTGTGCGTTGAGGTAGGCAAGGAATGCGTAGCCGAGCCCGCCGGCCGCGCCGGCGCCGGGGGTCTCAGCGAGCGGTAACGGTGCCGCTCCCTGCGCGATCGCGCATGCGGTCAGTTCCGCAAAGCGCGCAAGCAGGGCATCGAGCTCGGTGCACATGGCAGGCGAGGCGCCTTTCTGCGGACCGTAGACATAGCTGGCGCCGTTCTTCCCGCAGAGGGGATTGGTGACATCGCAGATGATACGGAACCGGCAGTCCTTGATCACCGGGTCGATGGTTGCCGCATCGATCCGGACGAGGGTGCGGAGCCCCTGTGCGCCGTCCGGGATGGGCTGCCCCTGCGCATCCAGTAAGGAAACGCCCAGTGCGGCCAGCATGCCTGCACCGGCGTCGTTGGTCGCGCTGCCGCCGATGCCGATCAGAAAGTCGCGGCATCCGTCTTTTGCAGCCGCCAGGATCAGCTCGCCCAGGCCGCGCGTCGTGGTCTTCATCGGGTCGCGCTGCGCCTCCGGTACCAGTATGAGACCGGAAGTCGAGGCCATATCGAGGATGGCTGTAGCGCCGGAGTTCACAGAGGCGTCAGCGCTGCCGGCAGGGGAGGTGGCATACGAGGCGGTGACCGGTGTGCCGAGCGGGCCGGTCACGGTCACTTCCCGCGGGGATGCTTGGAGGGCGTAGATGAGCGATTCCATGGTGCCTTCACCGCCGTCCGCCAGCGGACGCACGGTCACCTCGGCATCGGGCACAGCACGCAGAACGCCGGCCTTCGCGGCCTCCCCGGCTTCCAGCGAAGTCATGCTGCCTTTGAATGAATCCATCGCAATGACGACTTTCATCTCTCTTCCTTTCGGTATACAATCTATTTATAAAGCAAGTATAGCACAGCCGTTGCAGGCGGTGTATGTGCAGCGGCTGAAAGGAGAACACTATGAAAATTGTTGTACTGGACGGATACACAGAAAACCCCGGCGATCTGACATGGGAACCGCTGGCTGCTCTCGGAGACCTGGAGGTGCACGACCGCTCCCGCCAGGAGGATGTGGCGGAGGTGATCGGCGATGCGGAGATCGCGATCGTCAACAAACTGGATATCACAAAGGAGATCATCGACGCCTGCCCGAACCTCAGGTATATCGGCGTCCTGGCGACGGGCTACGACTGTGTTGACTACCGGTACGCGCGGGAGAAGGGCATTCCGGTCACCAACATCCCGGTCTACGGCACCAACTCTGTCGCGCAGTTTGCGATCTCCCTGCTGCTGGAGATCTGCGAGCATGTCGGACACCACGACCAGGCCGTTCACGAAGGGCGCTGGGAGAACAATCAGGACTGGTGCTTCTGGGAATACCCGCTGATCGAGCTCGCCGGCAAGACGATGGGCATCATCGGATTTGGCCGCATCGGGCAGACGACCGGGCGGATCGCAAAGGCACTGGGGATGAAGATCCTGGCCAACGACGCGCACCCGAACGATGCGGGCAGAGAGATCGCGGAGTACGTCGACCGGGACACGCTGCTTGCACAGTCTGACGTGATCGCCCTGCACTGTCCGCTGTTCCCGGATACGGAAGGCATCATCAATAAAGACACGATTGCAAAAATGAAGGATGGCGTCATCCTCATCAACAACAGCCGCGGGCCGCTTGTGGTCGAGCAGGACCTGGCGGATGCGCTGAACAGCGGGAAGGTATATGCGGCAGCAGTGGACGTGGTCTCCACCGAGCCGATCAACGGAGACAATCCGCTGCTCACAGCGAAGAACTGCATCATCACGCCGCACATCAGCTGGGCGCCGAAAGAGAGCCGGCAGCGGATCATGGACACGGCGGCGGACAATCTGAGAGCGTTCCTGGAGGGACATCCGGAGAACGTCGTCAATCTGTAACGCGCGTGAAATAAGGAATCGCATAGAAAAACCGGCTGCCTGCGCGGCAGCCGGTTTTGTATTTTTTGCAGCGGTTACTGGTCAATGCCAGCCTCGTAATACTCCTTCATGATCGCGATGGTCGCGCTGGTGCCGAGTCTGTCGGCGCCTGCCGCGATCATTTCTTTTGCCGTCTTAAGATCGCGGATGCTGCCGCTGGCTTTGAGCTGCGGCACTGCAGGGGCAGTACTTCCGGTATCCGCTTCGGATGCGGCTGCCTTCTGCGCGGCCCAGCCTTCTGCGGCTTCTTTCATGAGCGTCAGATCTTTGACGGTCGCACCGCCGGGGCCGAATCCCGTCGATGTCTTCAGGAAGTCGGCGCCGCCTTCGCAGGCCGCCTTGGCTGCCAGACTGATCTCGGGCTCGGTGAGCAGGCATGTCTCGAGGATGACCTTCAGCGTGCCGCCGTGCTTTTCAACGACCTCTTTGACTTCCGCCACTTCATGCGTGACCGCCGGATAGTTGCCGGCCTTCACCGCACCGACGCTGATGACCATGTCGATGTCGTGTGCGCCTGCCTTCAGCGCTGTCTCCGCTTCGAAGACCTTCGCAGCTCTTGCCATGGCGCCGAGCGGGAACCCGACGACGGAGGTGACAACAACCGGCGAGAACTGCATGCCGGGGGCCTGCTGTTCCTGCAGGTCGCGCAGCGTGCGGACGGCGAGCGTGACGTACCGCGAGTTCACGCAGACGCTGGCAAAGTCGTATTTCACAGCGTCCCGGCACAGCTGGATGATATCATCCGGAGATGCCTCCGCCTTGAGCAGGGTGTGGTCAAAGTATTTGCTGAATGGTCTTGTCATAGTCGTTCTCCTTGTATGGTATGGAAAGCCGGCAAAATGCCGGCGGATTTGCATGTATCAGCCCAGGATGCCGGTGTGTTCAAACAGGATCTTGAAGCCGATCGCGATGAGGATGATCCCGCCGAGCACCTGTGCTCTTTTTTCCAGCAGTTTGCCCGTCTTATAGCCGATCACAACGCCGGCAAAGGACAGGACGAAAGTCGTGCAGCCGATGAATCCGGCAGCGCTTAAAATATGAATCCCGGGCAGCACCGCGAATGCGACGCCGACGGCGAGTGCATCGATGCTCGTGGCGATGGCCAGCAGCGTCAGTTCGCCGAACCGCAGTGGGGTATAGACGCTGTGCGCGGCGGCTTCGTCGGCCTGCGGCGATGTTTCTGCGGGCGATTCCTTATAGACGTCCCAGAGCATCTTGCCGCCGATGAAGAGCAGCAGCACGAAGGCAACCCAGTGATCGAACGCTTCGATCCTGCCGGCAAACCGGTCCGCAAGGAAAAACCCCAGCAGCGGCATGAGCGCTTGAAAGCCGCCGAAAAACAGCGCTACAAGAACGCCGTCTTTCACCCGGATGCGGTCCATGACGAGGCCTTTGCACAGCGCAACGGCGAACGCGTCCATGGACAGCCCGACTGCAATAAAGAACAATTCAAGCCAGCTCACAAAAGTCTCCTCAGCAAAACAACAACGGACAGAAAGTCAGGCAGCGTCATGCGGCTGATGCCGGTCAGCCGATGCCGTACCAGTTCATCAGGAAAAAGGCGGCAAGAGGCAGTGTCACGATCGACATGGCCGTCGTCAGGGCGATGCCTTCGCTCAGAAGGCCTGCATTCTTGCCTTCGTCTGCTGCGATCGTCGCAGGAATGACGGCGGTCGGGAAACAGGCGGCAAAGATCAGGATGACTTTGGCGGCATCCGCAATCGGCAGCCAGTTGACAGCCAGGAATGTCAGGACAGGGAATGCCAGCATGCGCACAAAGCAGGCGGCGACCAGTTTGTGGTTGACAAGGACCTGCCGGACGTTCCGCTGCGCGAGCTGGTATCCGATCATGATCATCGACAGCGGGATGGTGCTGTCCCCGATCGTCTCAAAGAATTCATTCAGGGGGCCGGGCATCTCCACCTGCAGGAGGAGGAGCATAAGACCGGCCGCGGTCGCCAGCGTGTTCGGCTGCAGCAGCATGCGAAGACGCGAGCGCTGCTTTCTGGAAGAGCTCTCACCGATCCGCATCAGCTGCGGCGAGACGATGAACAGGTACACGTTGAGCAGGATATTCTCGATGACCATCAGGAACAGGTAGTAATTCCCGAAGATGGCCTTGGTGATCGGAAACCCCATGAACCCGGTGTTCATGCACGAAGTCAGAACAATCATGACGCCGTGGTCTTCCCGCGGGGTGTAGCCAATTGCCCGCACGAACAGCCAGGCCAGCGCGATCGTCACAGCAAAATAGACGATGGTGCCGATGAACACCTGCGCGCTTTCCGTGAGTGCAGACCCGCCAAAACCTGCATTGGCCATGCTGTGCAGGATCATGCAGGGGCAGGCGATGTTGAGCACGTAGGCGTTGATGGCACCGTCCGCCTGATTTGGAAGGATCCATTTTTTATTCGCGATGAAGCCGACCGCCATCATGGCGAAGATGACGACGACTTTGCCGATGATCGTTAACATGCGGTCATTATACCAAAGCGTGTGTGCTTCTTCAAGGAATCGCCCCGCCGCCGGCGTTGGAGCAGGGCGGATCCCGGTCATTCTGCGAGGCTTCTCAGGAGCCGGATTTCCTCCGCGTAGCCGGGCAGTTCGTTCGGCGTCTCGAGGAAGAACGGCAGGTCTTTCAGCGCCGGGTGGCGGACAATGGCTTCGAAGGCGGCGAGGCCGATCTGACCTTGGCCGATCTTCTCGTGCCGGTCCTTGTGACTGCCGCAGGGGTTCTTGCTGTCGTTGAGGTGGATGGCCTTCAGGCGGTGCAGCCCGATGGTCCTGTCAAAGCGGTCCAGCACACCGTCGAGGTCGTTGATGATATCGTAGCCGCCGTCCCAGATGTGGCAGGTGTCGAGGCACACGCCCATGTGATCCGCGAGTTCCACGCGGTCGAGGATCATGGCGAGCTCCGCAAAGCTGCCGCCGACTTCGGTGCCTTTACCGGCCATCGTCTCGAGGAGGACCGTGGTGGTCTGCGATTCCTTAAGGAGCGAATTGAGCAGCTCCGCGATCTGCCGGATGCCTTCGCTCATGCCCTGGCCGGTGTGGCTGCCGGGATGGAAGTTGTACATCTGCCCCGGGGTCGCTTCCATGCGCACGAGGTCGTCCGTCATGGTCATCTGCGCGAATTCCCGCACGTGCGGGTCTTTGGAGCACGGGTTGAGCGTGTAAGGCGCGTGGGCGAGGATGCACGGGAAGTCATGCTCGTCCATCAGCCGCATCAGCGCCGCGGCGTCTTCGGGATCGATCGCCTTGGCCTTGCTGCCGCGCGGGTTGCGCGTGAAAAACTGGAACGTATCCGCACCGATGGACAGCGCGGTCTCGCCCATTTTGAGAAATCCTTTGGAGGATGACAGATGACAGCCGATGTGCAGCATTTGTGTTCCTTTCGATATGCTAGTTTGACCGATCGCGTTTGAATCTGCGGGCGCCTGAGATAGTCAGGCATGCCTTTCGCGTTGTTTGCGGTCCAGAGCATTCATTATATCACGAGATGCTTTGATCAGGAGCGCAAGGAGGCGTCGTTTTTAAAATGTCATGTCAACTGGTTCAAAAAACAGCTTTGAGTCACATCTTTTTTGCTGAATGTGCGAGTTCAGTCAGATAAGGCATTGCTTCAAAGTCAACTGACTGAAGATTTTTGGATATTGTATTTACGATAACGAATAATGCTTTGGTTATCGTAAATGAAGAGACCCTTGCGTGCAGGAAGCGATTCTGCATCCAGTATTTAATATGTGACTAGCACACTTAAAACCGCCGGTTTGACACAACTTTTTAAAAAGACGCCCTCTGGCAAAGTTGCGATGCTTGTCAATGGCCAGCCTATCGGTGATGGGGAAAGCTTCTCGTAAGGACGCAGGCTTTCTTCCGGATGTGATATACTGTCGCTATGATACTCAACACAGGCAACCGCACGGACATCCCGGCGTTTTACAGCAGGTGGTTCTGGAATCGCCTCAAAGACAGCTTTGCCATGGCCAGAAATCCTATGGCGACAGGGCGCATCACGAAGTTCCGGCTCGATCCGGAGGTGGTGGATGTGCTGTCTTTCTGTACGAAGAATCCGGCGCCGATGCTGGAGGAAATGGCGCGGCAGAAGGCGGTGTGGGAGTCCGGGCAGTCAGCGGGTGACAATCGCACCGTGGCAGACAGTGAAAGCGTGGCGAAGGCCAGCGATCCCGCAGCGGATGGCGCGGGACACAATCTGTTCGCATTCCGGCAGATGTGGCATGTGACCATCACGCCGTACGGCAGGGACATCGAGCCGTATGTGCCGCCCAAAGAAGATGTGATGCAGTCGTTCCGGCAGCTTTCTGAGCTCGTCGGTCCGCAGTGCACGGCATGGCGGTACGATCCGATTTTTCTGTCTGAGACATACGATATCGATTTCCATCTGCGGACTTTTGAGGAAATGGCGCAGGCGCTCGAAGGCGCCACGCACCAGTGCATCATCAGTTTTATCGACCTGTACGAAAAGACGAAGCGTAACTTCCCGGAGGCGCGCCGGCTGACGGCGGAAGAGGAGGCAGTTCTGGCGAAGGGCATCGCGGCGAGCGGTGCGCGGCACGGCATGAAGATCTACGCCTGCTGCGAGGATAAAGCGCTGGCACGGTACGGCATCGACGTGGATGGCTGCATGGCAAAAGAAGGCCTGGAGTCCGCATTCGACATCACCCTTGACGTGCCGAAAGGGCAGCAGATCTCGCGGCCGATCTGCAAGTGCCTGCTGGGCAGCGACATCGGCGCGTACAATACGTGTGGGCACGGCTGCCGGTACTGCTACGCGAACTACGACCGCCGCACCGTGGAGATCAACATGGTGGCGCACGATCCGGACTCGCCGCTGCTGGTCGGCTGGCCGCAGCCGGAGGACATCATCACCGATGCCCGGCAGGAATCCTACTACAGCGGGCAGATCACAATTGGATTCTGGGGCTTTTGAAAAGCGATTTCGCAGCAACGCATTGTAATGACAATGTATTGCTTTTTGCGTTACAATATGCTACTCTATGTGTGGGTGAGAGGTGAGTATTATGAGCATGACTAATTTGAATGTGAGAACAGACAAAGAACTCAAAGAGCAAGCAGAGGATATTTTTAAGGAGTTGGGGCTGAATATGACAACGGCAATCAATATGTTTCTGCGGTGTACGGTGCGCGAGCAGGGGATTCCTTTCAGTTTGAAACTTGATACTCCCAACGCTGTGACGGCGGCTGCGATTGAAGAGGGCCGCCGGATTGCAGAGGATGACAGTGCAAAAGGATATAGCAGCATAGAGGAACTGAAGAAAGCACTTGATTTATGAGATATGACATTAAGTATACGAGCCAGTTCAAGAAGGATCTCAAACTTGCGAAGAAACAAAACAGAAACCTTGATCGGTTGTTTGAGGTAATCGAGCGACTTGCCGCCGGCGAAGAGCTGGAGGAAAAATACAGAGATCATGAACTGGTAGGGAAGTACCGCGGCACACGGGAATGTCATATCGAGCCGGACTGGCTCCTCGTATATGAAATCCATAACGAAGTGCTGGTATTGATGCTATATCGTATAGGTACACACTCTGAATTGTTTAAGAAATAAAGAGGGTTATAGGACAAAACGTGTTGGTGGCTAATCCCAATAAACAGGATATTCTGTAGAGCGATGAAGCTCTCCCCAGACAATGGCATCGCCCCACATCGG
>CADATO010000044.1 GCA_902790905.1 uncultured Eubacteriales bacterium | reverse complement strand
GATTTCCAACTTGAATTCATAACTGTATTTTGCCATAAGAAAAACTGACCTCCCAAAGTTAAACTTTTCAGGTCCAACTTTTGGGGGTCAGTTCATCCGGCAGACCCTTTTTTACTTGGTTTTTTATGATGTGATATGTACCTGCCTGTCAGTTCTGCATCCAGAGTCTGATATACCCTTCAATGATGCCGACCGCATTGTCGATGCCCACGCGGGAACTGTTGATCGACAGGTCATACGCGCGGCTGTCGCCCCATTTCACGCTGCTGTAGAAGTTGTGGTAGGACTTTCTGGATTTGTCCATGTTCTTGCAGGCAGTCGCCGCTTTCTGCTCGGTCAGACCGTACATCTGCTCGATGCGTTTGATTTTGACCTCAGGATCACCCAGGATGAAGAAACTGACTCTCGCGGGATGATCTTTGAGAACGTATTCCGCGCATCTGCCGACGACGATGAAGGACTTGCCGGCTTCCGCCTCTTTCTTGATGTAGTTGAATTCGGCGTAGTCGATCCTGCCCTGCTTGTCAAACCAGTCGCTGCCGATCATGGAGATCGACGGCATCGTCATCGGAGAACTTTCATCAAAGAGCACCTGATCTTTCTCGAGGATATTGTCCTGCTTGAGCAGATTGGTGAAGTATTCTTTGTCGTAAACCGGGATGCCGAGCTTGGCGCCGAGCTTTTCGGCGATCTCAAGTCCGCCGCTGCCGAACTCACGTCCGATTGTGATGATGATCTGTTTATCCATAGCGCACCTCCTAACCATCATGCTTAGGAATTTACTATTGTTGACATTATTATAACATATAGTCAGTCTTTTGGTGCATGGATAGATGTTTTATTTCTGAATATTCCGATTTAGTGTGCATAGTTCCGAAGAATCTCTTCTGCGATGCGGATGCCGTCAACCGCTGCAGAGGTGATCCCGCCTGCATACCCGGCCCCCTCTCCGGCAGGATAGAGCCCGTTCACGGTGCTCTGCAGGGTCTCTTCATCCCGCAGGATACGGACCGGCGAAGAGCTGCGTGTCTCGACGCCTGTCAGAACTGCATCCGGCGCATCAAAACCCGCCAGACGGCTGCCGAATACCGGCATGGCCTTGTCCATATAGTACGGCACGTACGAAGGCAAAGAGCGTGCGACCGCAGAATCGCTCAGCTCCGCCAGTATTGTTTTAGGCGCTTTACCCTGCCCGTTCTGATAGGCGAGCTTTTCGTAGCACTGCTGGAACGCAGCTCCGGTCAGGACCTCGGGCACTGTGCCTGCTCCTGCGTTTCTTCCGGGCATCTCCCCCTTTGCCCATGCAGCGAGGTCAGCCGGTTTCACATCGACGAGCAGCGCGCTGTTGGCAAACTGCCCGCCGCGGTCGCTGTAGCTCATCCCGTTGGTCACGATCGTCTCCCGCTCGCTGGCGGACATGACGACTTCGCCGCCGGGACACATGCAGAATGTATAGATGCCCTTACCATCCTTGTGGACGGCCATCTTGTAGTCAGCGGGGCCGATGACGGGGACGATCTCCGCCCAGCGGCCGCCGTACATCGCCTGATTGATCACCGCCTGCGGATGTTCGATCCGCACACCGATTGAGAACGGCTTCATCTCCATCGGCAGGCCCATCATTGCAGCCTGCGCGAAGATATCGCGTGCGCTGTGTCCGACCGCCAGGATGACGGAAGACGTCGGATAGCTGCTGCCATCTGCTGTACGGACACCGGTGATGACTGGGCCGCCTTCTTTCTCTTTTATACAGAGCTCCGTCACATGCGCCTCAAAGCGGAATTCTCCGCCCAGCGTCTCGATTTCCCGGCGGATTGTCGGGATGATCTGCCGCAGCCTGTCTGTTCCAAGATGCGGGCGCTGTTTGTACAAAATAGACGGATCGGCGCCGGCGGTGACGAATTCCTCGAGTACTTTTCGAACACGCGGGTCGCGGATCCCGGTCGTCAGTTTGCCGTCGGAGAAAGTCCCCGCGCCGCCTTCCCCGAACTGGACATTGGAAGACTCGTCGAGCACGCCTTCTTTCCAGTAGCGTTCGACATCGATCACGCGTTCCTCCATGGCGCGGCCGCGTTCCAGTACAAGCGGACGGAGTCCCCCTCTTGCCAGAATCAGGGCGCAGAACAGCCCGCAGGGACCGGCACCGACCACGACCGGCCGCTCGGCAGGAATCTGGCTCGCCATGATCTGATGATAAGTGAGATCGGGCGATTCCTTGAGCGGCAAAACGGACGGTGTTTCGATGTCGAGGGTGTAGACCCGCCGGATCATATCCTTTTTCCGGGCGTCCACGGACTCCCTTGCAACCGTAAATGAAGACACACGAAAACCGGACGGCAGACGTCCCGCCGTCTTTTTCAGTCTTCGGTAGAGCGCCGGTTCCAGTGCCTGCGCCGGATCCTCGAAGATCCCGATCTTCACTTCATTGATACGGTACCGGTTCATTGTGTTCCTGTATGATCCTAAAATCTTCTTCTGATTTTCGAAGAGAACGCCATGGCGCGGCCTGCCTTCAGGCCTGTAAAGAACGCCTGCGTCAGGTTGAATCCGCCGCACGGGCCGCATTCATCCAGGACCTCGCCGGCAAAATACAGCCCTCTGTGTTTTCTGGAAGCCATGGTTCTCTCAAATACCTGATCGAGCTTCACGCCGCCGGCCGTGCACTGCGCAGTCTTCCAGCCATGTACGCCGGTGACTTTGAAGTGCGATTCCCTGAGAGCGTGGAAATAGATCTCGCTGGCGTCGTTGTTCTCTTCGGGATTTTGCAGCTGCTCCTCCGTGCGCGCTTCGATATAGGACGACAGTTTCTGCGGTACAAAGCCACGGATCGTGTTGACCCCTTTCTCCATTCTGTGGCCGATCAGAGCTTTGAGCTCCGCATCGATGCGGTCCGGGATGAAGTTCAGCACAAGTTCATAGTCGTCGAACGTCAGGCCATCCCGCAGTTCCACCAGTTTGGAGGCATTCATGATCACGATGCCGGACATGCCGTAGTCGGTGAACTGCACCTGCCCGAACTCTTCGTAGATCTTATCGCCCTTTCTGTAAAGTGTGACGATCGCGCGTGCACGGACACCTTTGAGTGTTGTGACATTCGTCTCAATGCCTGTGAGCGCGGGATGCAGCGGCGCGAGCTCGTACCCGAGCTTTCTCGCCATCACGTAACCGTCACCTGTGGTGCCGTACATGGGAGCCGCTTTGCCGCCGGTCGCGATGAGAACCTGTCTGGCGGTTGCGCAGAAATCCCCGCTTCTGACCGCATAGCTCTCCCCGTCTTCCAGCTGCTCGACAGCGTCGACAGTGGTATTCAGCATGACCTCAACCCCTGTCCTGCGGACGTAGTTTTCAAGATAAAAGACGACATCTTCGGCCATCCCGGAAGACGGATAAAACCTGCCTTCGTCTTCTTCCGTGGCCATCATGCCGATGTCTTCAAACATATACAGGACATCCCAGCAGCCGTACGCGTATTTGTTGACAAGGTTGCAGCGGCCGTTGCCTGTCGCATACAGCTTCTTGCCAAGCTTGTCGTTTTTCTCCATGAGCAGGATCGAAACATCCCTGTCCGTCAGGTGTGCATTGACTGCTGCTGCAAGTCCGGCAGCTCCGCCGCCGATGATGATGATATCGTACTGTTTTGTATTTAAACTAGTCATATGGCCTCCTGCAAGTGACAAATATACTGCTGACAGTATACCATACTTGAGAATATTCCCCGATATGGATTATGATAAATCTATGAATACACAAGAAAACGACCGCACCATACTGCACTGTGATATGAACGGCTTTTACGCCTCCGTCGAGCTGCTGTCGAGGCCCGATCTTGTCGGGCTGCCCATGGCTGTCTGCGGCGACCCGAAGAATCGCCACGGCGTCATATTGGCCAAAAGCGAAGAAGCCAAGAAATACGGCATCCAGACTGCCATGACCGTCTGGCAGGCCATGCGCCTCTGTCCGGACCTCAGGCTCGTGGCGCCGCACCACGACAAATACAAGTACTGGAGCGGCGTCATCAACGAGATCTACCAGCGGTATACGGATATGGTGGAGCCCTTTTCCATCGACGAATCCTGGCTGGACGTCACCGCCAGCCGGCGTCTTTTCGGTGACGGCAAAGAGATCGCTGACCAGATCCGCGAAACGGTAAAGAAAGAGACCGGCCTGACGCTCTCTGCAGGCGTTTCCTTCAATAAGATCTTTGCCAAGATGGGCAGCGATTACAAAAAACCGGATGCGACCACCGTCATCACCAGGGAGAACTTCAAAGACCTGCTCTGGCCTCTTCCTGCCGGGGAAATGTTCTTCGTCGGCAGTGCGACAGCGGAAAAACTGGCGAAATTCAACATCCTCACGATCGGCGACATTGCCTCGCAGGACCGTGCGTTCCTCGCGGTGCAGTTCGGTAAATACGGCGGTATGCTCTACGACTACGCGAACGGGCTCGATGACGCGCCTGTTGCCCTGTCGTACGAAAAACAGAAGATCAAATCCGTCGGCAACGGCATCACATTCCGGCGCAATCTGAACGGGGAGCAGGATGTCAGAACGGCGCTGACCGCTCTTTCAGACCATGTGGCGACGAGACTGCGCGCGCACGGGATGAAGGCCTTCGGTGTCAAAGTCGATATCAAAGATCCTTCCTTAAAGACGATTTCCAGGCAAAAGCAGCTGCCCATTCCCGTCAATACGGCGGAAGAAATCTTCCGCGCCGCCTTTTCGATCATCAAGGAAACGCCCTTCCTCAACCGTCCCGTCCGTCTGCTCGCCGTGACCGGCATCAATCTGTGTGATGAGTCCTACGAAGAAGTGCAGATGGATATGTTCGGGGGCGGCAGCCAGGACCGCGGCAAGCAAGAGAGCCTTGACCGCGCGATGGATGAAGTCAGGCGCAAATACGGCAAAACCGCCATCTCCTTTGCGCGGATCCTCGGCAACGACATTGGTGTCGACCTGTCGGACATCCGTGAAGAAGACGGCGGCGATAATAATCCGAATCTCTGATTTCTTTACGACAGAGAATACATGAGGTGGAGCAGTTCAAGATCCGCCTCTCTTTTGATGTCTGTGACTTCATCGAGGTCCATCGCGGTCAGTTCCCTGCCGCTGATGCCGATCGCCCGGCTGCCTGTTTCCTGTTCGATGAGTTCCACCGCATAGGAGCCCATCTTGGAGGCCAGCAGACGGTCTCTGGCGGACGGACTGCCGCCGCGCTGCAGGAAGCCCAGAACGACTTCACGCGGCGTCTGACCTGTCTTTTCCTCGATATAGGCAGCGAGCTCCGCATTGGAGATCGGGACCCCTTCCGCCTTGATGATCAGGCAGTGGTGTTTGTGGCGCTCGATGCCGGCGTTGATTTTTTCGTAGAGTCCTTCCAGATCCATCTCCATCTCCGGTAGCATGATGTATTCTGCGCCGCCCGTCAACCCGCTGTAGAGCGCGATATCGCCGCAGTGGCGCCCCATGACTTCGATGATGGTGATCTTGTTATGCGCGATCGCCGTGTCTTTGATCTTGCCGATGGCGTCAATCACGGTATTGACCGCTGTATCAAAGCCGATCGTGTAGTCGGTATATCCCATGTCATTGTCGATCGTACCCGGTATGCCGATGACCATGATGCCGCGTCTGGACAGTTCTTTCGCTCCGCGGAAGGAGCCGTCCCCGCCGATCACGACGAGTGCGTCGACCCCGAAAAAGTCCAGCGTCTGTACAGCCTGCTCGACACCTTCTGCGGTCTTAAACCGTTCACTGCGTGCAGTCTTCAGAATGGTGCCGCCGTGCTGCAGGATGCCGCCGACGGTACGGATATCGAGCACCATGGTATCTCTGTCGATCAGCCCGTCGTAGCCGCCGACAAAGCCGATGACCTCCATCCCTTTTCTGATGGCCGTACGCGTGACCGCCCTGATGGCTGCGTTCATTCCCGGCGCGTCGCCGCCGCTTGTCAAAACACCGATTCTTCTCATTGCACTTTGATCCTTTCTTCTTTCACGTTCTGGTCGCCGAACTCTCTTCGCAATGCCTGCAGGAGCCTCTGATTGGCCCGCACAGTGAGTTTGGCCACCGCGTGGACATTTCCTTCCTGATCCCTCGCATACAGCCGCAATTCGTCGTTTTGCAGATCCTGCGGCTGCCGGCCTGCCGGACCCTGCATGATCCGCCAGATCCGCTGCTTGGCATCGTTCTCTTCTTCGGCCAGTACTTTGATCCTGGTTGGCGCCGGCATGCTGCTGCGCACGTCTTCCATCAATGTGATCTCATTGGCGAGCAGGCGCACGCTCCGATCATCGCCGAACTCCGCGATCGCATTGACAGCGACGACAGGTTCCCCATCCAGTATACCGCGGCAGCGCTCAAACGTCTTCGGAAAAATGATGACTTCGACGCGGCCGTACAGGTCTTCCAGCCAGGCATTGGCCATCAGCGTGTTGTTCTTGGTCATTCTCGTCCTGAGCCCCGTCAGGATGCCGGCGATCGTGATGCGGTCTTTATCTTTCACGGTCTGCTGCTCTTCGTCCTGCAGCACCGCCGTGTCGATCTGCGTCAGCTGCTCGATCAGGGTCTGGTATTCACTGAGCGGATTCTCCGTGACATACACACCGAGCGTTTCCTTTTCCATGGCGCCCAGGATCTTCGGCGGGAAGTTGGCCACCTTCGGCAGATGCCTTGCACTGGCACCATCCATGGCAGCTTCGTTGGTCGCAAACAGCGACATCTGCCCGGCCACCGTGGCGCGCTGGTCGTTCTGTGCAGACTCGAGCAGTTCCTCAAATCCCGCCAGCAGGCTTGCCCTGTTGGGCTCGAGCGAGTCGAAGGCGCCGGCCTTGATCATGCTTTCGCAGGCGCGCTTATTGAGCAGCCTTGTATCGATATTATCGAAGAATCCGTAGATGTCGCGGAATCCGCCGATCTGGGCTCGTTTTTCCACCATAGCCTCTACGGCGCTGCCGCCGACGTTGCGGATCGCCGCCAGACCGAACCGGATCTTGCCTGGCGCCACAGCAGTGAACTGCGCACCGGACTCGTTGACATCCGGCGGCAGGATCTCGATGCCGTTCTCCTTGCAGTTGCGGATGTACATCGCCAGCCAGGCCGCATCGCCGATGACAGATGTCATGAGCGCCGCCATAAAGGCCGTCGGATAGTAGCGCTTCAGCCAGGCCGTCTGATAGCCGACCATCGCATACGCCGCCGCATGCGATTTGTTGAACGCATACTCCGCAAAGCTGACCATCTGCGAGAAGATCTGCTCTCCGGTATCGCCGGCTTCTTCCAGGTTCTTCTTGCTCATGATGCACCGCAGCACATCCGAGCGGCCGTAGGTATAGCCGGCCAGATCACGGACGATCTGCATGACCTGTTCCTGATAGACCATGCAGCCGTACGTTTTCTCGAGGATCGGCCGCAGGCTTTCGTGCAGGTACCGGATGCTTTCGGGGTGTTTCTTGTTCTCGATATAGGTGTCGATCGATGCCATCGGACCCGGCCTGTACAGGGAAATCCCTGCGACAATATCTTCAAAGCAGTCGGGCTGCAGCTTCTTCATAAACCGTGTCATGCCGCCGGACTCCAGCTGGAAGATGCCGGCTGTGTTGCCGGACGCGATCAGCGCATACACGTTCGGGTCATCGTACGGGATCGCATCGATGTCAATCTCCTCTCCCGTCTTTTCTTTGATCATCCGGATGGCGTTCTGGATGACCGTCAGGTTGCGCAGTCCCAGAAAGTCCATCTTCAGGAAGCCCATCTCTTCGAGCAGCGGCGCCACATACTGCGTTTCCACACCGTTGTCGGACGTGTGCAGCGGGACGTAGTCCTCGATCCGCTCGCGGGAGATGACGACGCCTGCAGCATGGACGGACGTGTGGCGCGGCATACCCTCGATGGCGCGCGCCGTATCAATGAGCTTTCGGATCCGGATGTCCTCCTGATACCGCTCCTTGAGCTCGGGGCTGGCTGTCAGCGCACGCTCCAGCGTCATCCCCATCTGCTGCGGCACCAGCTTGGCGATGGTGTCCACAAGATCGAGCGGCAGGTCCATGACGCGGCCGACATCGCGGATCGTGCCGCGGGCGCCGAAGGTATTGAATGTGATAATCTGCGTGACGCGGTCAGTGCCGTACTTGCGGACGACATACTCGATGACTTCGTGCCGTCTGTCATCCGCGAAGTCGATGTCGATATCGGGCATGCTGACGCGTTCCGGATTGAGGAATCGCTCAAAGATCAGCCCGTTTTCGATCGGATCCGTATTGGTGATCCCCAGACAGTACGCGACAAGACTGCCCGCCGCAGACCCTCTTCCCGGACCGACCATGATGCCGCTGTTTCTGGCGTAGGTCACGTAGTCCCAGACGATCAGGAAGTACTCGACATACCCCATATTCTCGATGACGGACAGTTCGTGCTCCATCCGCTCGACCAGTTCCGGCGTCTTGCCGCCGTACTTCTTTTTCATGCCCTCCTCACAGAGCATGCGCAGATAGTAAGCCGGCGTCGTGCCCTGCGGAACGGGGAAATCCGGGATGTGCAGCGTGTCAAAGTCAAAATCGAAGTGACATCTTGAAGCGATGAACTCCGTATTGTCACAGGCCTCCGGCAGCAGCCGGAACAGCTCGCGCATCTCCTTTTCGCTCTTCAGATAGTACTGGTCGCTGTCAAAGCGCATTCTGTCCTTGTCGTCGACCAGCGCGTTGGTCTGGATGCAAAGCAGCACATCCTGCACGGAGGCGTCTTTCTGCTCTACATAATGGACGTCATTTGTGGCGACGAGCGGGATCCCTGTCTCCACGGAGAGCCGCAGCAGCGACGGCCGGATCTCCGCCTGTTCGGGCAGACCGTGGTCCTGGATCTCCAGATAGAAGTTGTCCGGGCCGAAGATATCTGCCATCTCCTTCGCTTCTGCAAGGGCTCGGTCGTAGTCCCTGGCGCGCAGCGCACGCTGGACGTGCCCCGCCAGACATCCCGACAATGCGATGAGGCCCTGGCTGCAGGCACGCAAAAGATCGCGGTCCACGCGCGGTTTGTAATAATACCCTTCCGTAAAGCTGCGCGACACGAGACGGGACAGATTGCGGTAGCCGTCCGCATCCTTTGCCAGCAGGATCAGATGACCGAGTTCCCGATCATGTGCAGCATCCTTGTCAAAACGGGTGCGCGGCGCCACGTAGACCTCGCAGCCGATGATCGGGCGTATCCCGGCCTCTTTACAGGCTCTATAAAACTCCACGGCGCCATACATGACACCGTGGTCTGTGATTGCCAGCGACTTCATGCCAAGCGCCGCCGCCTTGTCTACCAGACGGCCGATCTTGGCCGCGCCGTCCAGCAGACTGTATTCGGTATGGACATGCAGATGCGTGAATGCCACGATCGCCCTCCGTTACTCTTCCGTTTCTTCCGCAGGCGCTTTTTTGGTGCGTTCGATGAGAATCCCGAGTTTTTTGGTGATGTACTCGTAATTCCCTTTCTGATGCGGGACAAGGCAGCCGGAGCAGTCCTTCACACCGGAAGGATTGTCATAGCTGAAGTTGCCGCCGCACTCATCGCCCAGTGCGAACAGCGGGCAGTAGCAGAACAGGCAGTTGAAGTTCTCTTCTGCGAGGCCCTGGTGGCACGGGAAGAATTCGCAGTTCTTATGCTGAAAGAATTTGTAGTTCGTCGTCTTCATATCCATAGTCAGTACTCCGTGTGCATATCGATAACGATGGTGCAGTGCCTGTCGCCCGCAGTGGTTTTTGCGAACTGAAAACGTTCGAAAAACCACCATGGGCGCGGCCCTGCCTTTTGTTCTTCTTACATGACAGGTCTAGAGTTCGCCTCTGTTCCGCTTACGTCTTCTCTCGAGTTCGTTCAGATACTTCTTGCGCAGTCTGATGTCGTCCGGAACGACTTCGACGAGTTCGTCGTCGTTGACGAATTCCAGCGCTTCCTCGAGGGAATACTTGACCGCCGGCGGGACACGGACCGCATCGTCGCTGCCTGCCGCGCGCATGTTGGTCTTCTGCTTGGCTTTGCAGGGGTTGACGACCATGTCGTCGTTGCGGCTGTTCATGCCGACGATCATGCCTTCGTAGACCTTTGTGCCGGGCTCTACGAACAGCGTGACGCGCTCTGCGATATTGGACAGTGCATACGGGGTCGTGACGCCCTCTTCCTGGGCGATCGCAACGCCGTTCGTGCGCTGCGGGATCTCCCCGACATATGGCGCGAAGCTGTCAAAACGGCGGACCATGGTCCCTTCGCCGCGTGTTTCGTTGATGAATTCAGAGCGGTAACCGAGCAGACCTCTGGTCGGCACCAGGTATTCCATGTGGATATAGCCGTTCTCGTTATGCATCTCGCGCATCTCGCCCTTGCGGATGTTGAGTTTGCTGATGACCGCGCCGGAGTATTCCTCAGGAACGGAGATGACGACCTCCTCCATCGGCTCCAGACGCTTGCCGTTCTCGTCGCGTTTCATGATGACCTGGGGCTTGCTGACCGCCAGTTCGTAGCCTTCGCGGCGCATGTTCTCGATCAGGATCGACAGATGCAGCTCACCGCGGCCGGATACCTTGAAGCAGTCCGTGGAGTCCGTCTCTTCGACAAGCAGACCGACGTTGACTTCCAGCTCCTTGCGCAGACGTTCACGGATGTGACGGGACGTGACATATTTGCCGACTTTCCCTGCGAACGGAGAGTCGTTGACCATGAAGTTCATCGACAGCGTCGGCTCTTCGATGTGGATCATCTCCATCGGCTGCGGATTGTCGACCGCGCAGATCGTTTCACCGATCGAGATATCGGAGATGCCGGAAACGACAACGATATCGCCGCATTCCGCCTCTTTCACAGGCACGCGGCCGAGGCCTTTGTAGACAAAGACCTGGTTGATCTTCTTGTTGACGACCGTGCCGTCCGCCTTGCAGACCGATACCTGCTGCGCTTCTTTCAGCGTACCGCTCGTGATGCGGCCGATGCCGAGACGCCCGATGTAATCATCGTACGCCAGCGAGGAAATCTGCAGCTGCAGCGGCTCTTCCGTGCGGTCCGGATACGGCTGGCAATGCTCCGCGATGGTCTCAAAGAGCGGTGTGATGTCAAAGCCGTCCTGCCCCTTGAAGTTCTTGCGGATCTTCTGGCCACCTTTTTCGATCTCGATGCCCTCGACCTCTTTCGGGTCGCGGACGACGATGCCCTGTCTGGCGATGCCGTACAGGATTGGGAAGTCAAGCTGTGTATCGTTGGCCTCGAGGTCCATGAACAGCTCGTATACCTCATCGACGACCTCGTCGATGCGCTTGTCTTTCTTATCGATCTTGTTGATCAGCAGGATCGGGTTGAGCCCCTGCTCCAGGGACTTCTTCAGGACAAATCTGGTCTGCGGCATCGGTCCCTCGCTGCTGTCCACCAGCAGGATGACCGTGTCGACCGTTTTCATGATGCGCTCGACCTCGGAACTGAAGTCCGCATGTCCCGGTGTGTCTACGATGTTGATCTTCACGTCATTGTGCATGACGGAGCAGTTCTTCGAATAGATGGTGATACCGCGCTCGCGTTCGATCGCGTCACTGTCCATAACGCACTCCACGATCTCTTCGTTGTCGCGGAATACCCCGCTCTGGTTGAGGAATGCGTCTACCAATGTGGATTTGCCGGCATCGACGTGTGCGATGACGGCGATGTTGATGATCTTCTGTGTCTGAGCCACTTGCTCGCCTTTCTGTTTTTATAGAGTAATAACTGTTTGCTTTTGGAATCGCTCCCGCATTGCGCCGCGGCCTGCTGTCTACCAGCTGCCGCCTCCGCCTCCGCCGAAGCCTCCCCCGCCGGAGAATCCGCCTCCGCCAAAGGAACCGCCGCCTTCAAAACCGCCCGCAGAAGGCGGTGTGGCGATATAACTGCCGGCTGTATCCATGCAGTGGTCAAAGCTGCGGTAGAACATCCAGCTGTTGAACGCCGCGCCGCCGCCATAGGAGGCGCTGTACCAGCCGGGTGCTTCCGTATGGATATTCTCAAACTTCTTTGCCCACTTTTTAGAAAGCCCCATGACATATGCATACGGCAGGATGTCGTAGAAATACGAAGGATCTTCTTCGACCAGCATCTCGAGTTTGCCGAGTTCAGCAACGTTGATGAACTCCTTGAACCCGAGCACCTTGCCGAGCAGCTCGGCGCCGAACTTTGTCCTGGCCCGCATGAAGCGGACTGCGAAATACCCAGCCCCTTCCATGAAGATGAACAGGATCGCAGCAAGCCGCGCACCGACCGACAGATACATGTACAGGTAGGTCCCCGCCATGGCCAGCACCAGCAACACCAGGCTCAGGATCGTCTTCGTGAACCGGCCGCCCTTCTTGCTGACATATTTGCGGTCCTCGACCAGGATGGCCAGGATGTAGGACCAAACCAGACAGACGATGACGCCGGCAGAGGCCCCCATCAGTCCGATGTTGCCGTACAGATTGCCGATGATCAGTCCGCCCAGCAGTGACGCTGCCATGACGATGGCAAAGCTGGCGATGCGCCATTTGGAAGCTGTCCGCGAGAACAGCCTTTTGCTGCGCGTCTGGTAGGTATTCGCGATCGCTTCCCGCGCCGCCTGATAGGTCGTATAGAAATCTTCCGGCAGGTTTGTCAGATCGGCGCTGTCGCCGTAAGCAAACAGGCCGTCAAACAGGACATGCTCGTAGTCCTTTGCCGTCGGCGGCAGCTCGCGCAGGCGATGCACCGTATAGGCGTCTTTGCCGGTCTCTTCGATGGCCAGATATCCTTTGTTCGCAAAGTAGATCAGCAGAGACAGGACATCCTTGCGGTCGACCGTACCGTCGATGATATAGCCGATCTCCGCCGGTGTCAGATCGTCCGGCGGATAGAATTCAACCGTCTGGACCGACTTCGGATCACGTCCTTTTGTGAACCACATGTACAGCATCAGCAGGCCGGATGCCAGGCCGATGACGTAGAGGATCAGATAGGATCTGCGGTCGCTCAGTTCACCGGAGAAATAGCCCTCCGGCAGCATGATGCCGACGGTGATATACGAGCCCTGCGGCAGCTGTTTGAGCGTGTTGATCGTGATCGTATTGCCTTCCACCGACCACTCGTAATACTGCTTGCCGAAGATCTCGTCGTCGCTGCCGAACAGGCCGCCTTCCGGTCTTCCGACAAGGACATTGACATCTCCCTCGGCAAACTCCTTCGGCATGGTGATCGTGACGGTGCTCGCCTTGATGGGCGTTTCCCAGTCATTCGGGATCACATTGTAATAGAACACATCGTAGTCCTTGATCCCGTCGTCATACATGCGTGCCCGGTAGGAATAGGTGTACTGGTGCGGCTCTTTGATCAGTTTGTCGGGATCCCCGATCCGGAGCACCATATTGCCGTTCTCTTTGTAGGCCTCATACATGTCCCTTTCGACGGTGATGTCCTCGACCTTCATATTCTTGCGGACCTTGTCGATCAGCTCGCCCTGCTGGTCAAAGTACTGCACGGTATTGGCCAGCGGGATATAGCGGTAGATGCCGTGGATCGGCGACAGCACGCTGATCTCGACGTTCTCCGTGATGTAGGCGGAGTTGTCGTCTTTGACGTTGATCGTCACATCAAAGCGTTCGGTCTCAAAGTCTGCGGTGTTCCCCGCGCCGCTGTCTGTATCCGCAAATGAAACGGCAGGCATGCCAAACAGCACCAGAAGAGCGATGATCGGCGCAATGACCGAAGCACGCAGAAAGCGTTTCTTTCTATCGCTTCCGGAAAGCTGCTGATTCAGTTGTCTGCCTGTCTTAGAACGATACATTGACATTCTGTCTTTCTTCTTCTGCCGAAACTTCAAACATCGGTCTTCTGACAAAGTGGAAGATGTTCGCAATGATGTTGCTGGGGAATGTTTCACACAGCGTGTTGAAGATCTTCACGACCGCGTTGTAATACTTTCTTGCACTGGCAATCTCATCTTCGGTCTGCTGGAGCTGTCCCTGCAGTTCGAGGAAGTTCTGGTTCGCCTTGAGATCCGGATAGTTCTCTGCCACAGCGAACAGGCTGCGCAGCGTGCCGGTCAGGACGGACTCGTTCGCCAGCTTGTCTTCCGTTGTCGCGGAGTTCATGACAGCCGCTCTTGCGTCTGTTACCTTCTGCAGCGTGCCCGCCTCATGGGCGGCGTACCCCTTGACCGTCTCGACGAGATTCGGGATCAGGTCAAAGCGCTTCTTAAGGTAAACGTCCATTGTGGAAAACGCTTCTTCCACGTTGTTTCTCGCTTTGATAAATCTGTTGTATCCGGTGATGACGTATACCACCAGGATCGCGATCACAATCAGAATGATGATCAGTGCTTTGCTCATAACTGCCTCCTTTGTTCATTTACAGCCGCCAGTCGACCGGCTCTTTCAGAAAAGCGTTCGCACGGCTGAAATACCTGCCTCCGAAAAACCCTCTATGCGCAGACAGCGGGCTCGGATGCGGCGCTTCCAGCACCAGATGCCGGCTCCGGTCGATCAGATCACGCTTGGACCGCGCGTTGTTGCCCCACAGCATGAACACCATCGGTTCGCTGCGCTGTCCGAGCAGCTCGATGATCCTGTCGGTCAGGATCTCCCATCCTTTGCCGTGATGGGAATTCGCCTGGTGTTCTCTGACCGTGAGCGCTGTATTGAGAAGCAGGACGCCCTGCTCCGCCCACTTTGTCAGCGTGCCGTTCTGCGGCTCCGGGATTCCCAGATCATCCCGCAGTTCCTGAAAGATATTGATCAGGGACGGCGGTTTGGGAACGCCCGGCTGGACCGAGAACGCCAGCCCGTGCGCCTGTCCGGGTTCATGGTATGGATCCTGCCCCAGAATGACGACTTTCACTTTGCTGTACGGTGTGTATTTCAGCGCGTTGAAGATGTCGTACATGCCGGGATAGACCCTATAAGTTGAATATTCTTTTTTCAGGAATTCCCTGAGCTGCAGGTAGTAGTCTTTCTGAAACTCCTCCGCCAGCAGGGCATCCCAGTCATTTCCTATATGTACCATAGCTGTTTCTATTTACACGTTGCTGCGCTATCAGTCGGCGATACCGGAGAGTTCGAACAGCGGTGTGCTGAAGTAGCGCTCACCGGTGTCCGGCAGTACCGTGACAACCACTTTCCCTTTTCCGAGTTTTCTCGCCATCTTGAGGGCGACAGCGACGTTGGTGCCGCTGCTGATGCCGCAGAGGATACCTTCTTTTTTGGCAAGAGATTTGGTCGTATGAATCGCTTCCTCATCGGTGACGATAGTGATCTCATCATAAACACCCGTGTCGAGAATATCCGGGATGAGGCCGTCGCCGATGCCCATCTGCAGATGCGTGCCGATGTTGCCGCCCGAAAGGATCGCCGCGTTCGCCGGCTCCGCTACATTGATGCGGATATCCGGCCAATATTCCCGGAGGGTCGTTCCGATGCCGGTGATCGTGCCTCCTGTGCCGACGCCGGAGCAGAACCCGTCGATTGGACCGCCGACCTGTTCCAGGATCTCCAGGGCGGTATGGCGGGTATGCGCCAGCAGATTGTCCGTATTGGAGAACTGGTTCGGCACATAGACGCGCGGATCATCCGCCGCCATGGCTTTCGCTTTTTCCATGCAGGTCTCGATCGCCTTGCCGATATCACCAGCGTCGTGGACAAGTTTGACCTCCGCTCCGTACTGCTGCACCAGGTAGCGCCGCTCGCGGCTGACCGAGTCCGGCATAATGATGACGCACTTGTAGCCTTTTACAGCGCTGACCAGTGCCAGGCCGATGCCCTGGTTGCCGCTGGTCGGTTCGACGATGATGCTGTCTTCGGTCAGATCGCCGCGCTTTTCGGCTTCTTCGATCATCATCAGAGCGGTTCTGGTCTTGATGCTGCCGCCGACATTGAGCCCTTCATATTTCACGTAGACATCCGCATCGTTCGGACCGGTCATTCTGTTCAGTTTGATCAGCGGAGTATGCCCCACTGCGCCAAGGATATTTTTATAAATCATGGTGTTCTTTCTTTCAGTCAGGAATATCGGATTTGTGAAAATGGTCAAAATTTCACGTATATTATTGTACTACAGACAGGCGCTGATTACCACATAAAGATGGGATTTATAAAGGATTCTCTTCCCTTTCTGCGGGAGCGATTCCGAGATAAAACCGCTGTCTTCCGGCAGCCCGAACAAGTTCAAAAACTTTATTCCGATAAATTGGTGAATACATTGTTGACAAACCTTTTATCAGAGCGTATACTTCGTAACATAAATCAATATTTAAACCGATGATCGAGAGTAGTAAGTCCGGTGCTGAATGCAAAGAGAACCGCTGATGGTGGGAATGCGGTGAGGATGACCGGAACGAATGGACTCGTGAGGGCAGGAAGAAAAGGGATCGCAGATCCCCCAGTAATGCCTGACGGGAGCTCCGCCCGTTATCCAGGGAGCGGATATCACGCTGTATCCGTATGAAAACGCACGAAATGTGCATGGGTGGCATTAGCAAGACATGGTCTTGTCCCAGAGCGGACAGGGCCATTTTGTTTTTCCCATTCAGCGGTAAGAAAGGAAAGAACGATGAAAAACATGAACGAGATCCCTTACAAGATCTATCTCACCGAGCAGGAAATGCCGAAAGAATGGTATAACGTGCGGGCAGATATGAAGAAAAAGCCCGCCCCCCTTCTCAACCCCGGCACCGGGCAGCCGATGACCGCCGAGGAGCTCAATGGCGTATTCTGCGAAGAACTTGTCAAGCAGGAACTCAACAACGACGACCGCTACATCGAGATCCCGAAGAAGATCCGTGATTTCTACAAGATGTACCGGCCCTCCCCGCTCGTCCGCGCTTACTGTCTGGAAGAAAAGCTCGGCACACCGGCGAAGATCTACTACAAATACGAAGGCAACAACACCAGCGGCAGCCACAAGCTCAACTCCGCGATCGCACAGGCGTTCTACGCGAAGGATCAGGGTCTCAAAGGCGTGACCACCGAAACAGGTGCAGGCCAGTGGGGTACCGCCCTTTCCATGGCGTGCGCCTATCTGGATCTTGACTGTAAAGTTTATATGGTAAAGGTATCCTATGAACAGAAACCGTTCCGCCGCGAAGTCATGCGGACCTACGGCGCCAGCGTAACGCCCTCCCCGTCCGACACGACAGCAGTCGGCCGCAAGATTCTGGCGGAGCACCCCGGCACCAACGGCAGTCTTGGCTGCGCGATCTCCGAAGCTGTTGAGACAGCAGTTTCCAATGACGGCTATCGTTACGTTCTGGGCAGCGTCCTCAACCAGGTCCTGCTGCACCAGTCCATCATCGGCCAGGAAGCCAAGATCGCCATGGACAAATACGGCATCAAGCCGGATGTCATCATCGGCTGTGCCGGTGGCGGCTCCAACCTCGGCGGCCTCATCGGTCCGTTCATGGGTGAAAAGCTGCGCGGCGAAGCCGACTATCAGTTCATCGCCGTCGAGCCCGCTTCCTGCCCGAGCTTCACAAGAGGCAAGTATGCGTACGACTTCGCCGATACCGGTCAGGTCTGCCCGCTCGCCAAGATGTACACCCTCGGTGCGGACTTCATGCCCTCCCCGAACCACGCCGGCGGTCTCCGCTACCACGGCATGAGCCCGGTCCTTTCCGAGCTGTACGATCAGGGCATGATGGAAGCACGTGCGGTCGAACAGACCTCCGTCTTCGAAGCCATCACCGAATTTGCGAGAGTCGAAGGCATCCTGCCCGCACCGGAATCCGGCCATGCGATCAAGGTCGCGATCGACGAAGCGAAGAAGTGCAAAGAGACCGGCGAAGAGAAGACCATCCTCTTTGGCCTCACAGGCACCGGCTACTTCGATATGTACGCCTATGCAGCATTCAACGACGGCAAGATGACCGACTACATCCCAACGGATGAAGAACTCGAAGCCAGCTTTGCAAAGCTGCCGAAGATCGGCGAGTAATGTCCGGCCACAGCATCATGCAGTGCCTTGCAGGCAGCAGTCAGGCTGCTGCTAGATGGAACAGATAAAGAATGCGGCTGCTGCAGCGTCTTCCGGATGCTGCCGGCCGCTTCTTTTTCAAATCAATTGTATTTCACGAATCCTGCATATATAATTGATAGCAAGTCGTAACATAAACAACTTCTGGAGGAGTAAGAATGAAAGCAATCATCACTGTCGTCGGCAAAGATATGATCGGCATCATGGCAAAAGTCAGCAATGTTGCAGCAGAAGCACAGGCAAACATCCTGGAGGTCACACAGTCCGTTCTGGACGGTTACTTCGCTATGATCATGCTGGTTGACCTCTCCGCGATGTCCTGGGACGTCGATGAACTCGAAAAGGCGCTCAGAAAGAATGCTGAAGGCATGCAGATCCACGTCATGCATGAGGATGTCTTCACCAGCATGCATCATGTATAGGAATCGCCCTGCCAGTTAGTTATTCACGTATCAGGAGAACACCATGCTGAATGTATCTGATATTTTAGAAACCATATCGATGATCGAGGACGAAAACCTCGACATCCGTACGATCACGATGGGCATTTCCCTGCTGGACTGTGCGGACAGCGACATCGACCACTCCTGCGAAAAGATCTACAACAAGATCCTGCGTCTGGCGGGCAATCTTGTTGCGACCGGCGAGCGGATCGAGAAGAAGTACGGCATCCCCATCGTCAACAAGCGCGTTTCCGTCACACCGATCGCCATGCTGCTCGGTGCATCCGGCGGCGACCCTGTGAAGTATGCTGTCACGCTTGACAAGGCGGCCAAGGCCATCGGCGTCAACTTCATCGGCGGCTACTCCGCCCTCGTACAGAAAGGCTTCTCCGCGGGCGATAAAGAACTCATCGCGTCGATCCCCGAAGCACTGGCAAAGACTGACTATGTCTGTTCCTCGATCAACGTGGGCAGCACCAAGGCCGGCATCAACATGGATGCGGTCGCCATGATGGGCAAAGTCGTGCGCGAGACTGCAGAAATGACGAAAGACAGACAGTGCATCGGCGCTGCCAAGCTCGTTGTGTTCTGCAATGCACCGGAAGACAACCCGTTCATGGCCGGCGCCTTCCACGGTCCCGGTGAGCCGGACTGCATCATCAACGTCGGCGTTTCCGGCCCCGGCGTTGTGCGTTCCGCCCTCGCCAAGATGGACGACAGAGACGACCTGCTGAAGGTCGCTGACAAGATCAAAAAGACGGCGTTCAAGATCACCCGCATGGGCCAGCTTGTCGGCTCTGAGGCAGCGAAGATGCTCGGTGTCCCCTTCGGGATCATCGACCTTTCCCTGGCGCCGACCCCTGCGATCGGCGACTCGGTCGCCCATATCCTCGAAGAGATCGGGCTCGAGCAGTGCGGCAGCTGCGGCACAACGGCAGCGTTGGCCATGCTCAACGATGCGGTCAAAAAAGGCGGCGTCATGGCATCCGGTCAGGTCGGCGGTCTGTCCGGCGCTTTCATCCCCGTCACGGAGGACCAGGGTATGATCAATGCGGCACGGGCCAAAAGCCTCTCTGTGGAGAAATTAGAGGCCATGACGGCGGTCTGCTCGGTCGGACTCGATATGATCGTCATCCCGGGCGACACCCCTGCGGACGTCATCTCCGCACTCATCGCAGACGAAGCCGCGATCGGCATGGTCAACAGCAAGACCACAGCCGTCCGTGTCATTCCGGCGATCGGTCTCAAGGAAGGCGAAGAGCTTGACTTCGGCGGCCTGCTCGGAAGAGGTCCGGTCATGGAACTCTCCCGCCTCTCCCCCTCCAAGATGATCGCACGCGGCGGCCGTATCCCGGCTCCGATGCAGAGCCTGAAGAACTAGTAGCCACTGCATTCCAGGAAAGTATAGAAAAAGAGTATCTCGCAGGAGATACTCTTCAGACTGTAGACAAAGCCCTGGTCCCGCGAAGCGGGATCGGGGCTTTTCATATACTGCAGAACCCATATCCGGAAACTGCTGTGAATATTTGTTGC
>CADATO010000043.1 GCA_902790905.1 uncultured Eubacteriales bacterium | reverse complement strand
TCCTTTTGGTCTTCCCATATCCTCACCTCCTTAATGAAACAGTATCATAAAAAAGTAGACATGCTCTTTTTGCATGTCTACTTTCATCTTACAGGTTCAGGTCCGGCAACGGGCCCGCTTTTTACATGCGGCCTGCAGGATAGACTTTCTAATTCGTGTTGTTTATAATAGTAACGTTAGTTGTGACAGCATATGGAGGCGTTCATTTTGAATCAGCGGATCCGGCAACTCATCATCATTTCGATATTTGTCACCATCTGTTCCCGGTTCAGTCTGCATCTGAATTTCCTTGCAGAAGGCTTTATCGTATCCTTGTCAATCGTCATGATGGCGGTCTTCATCTATATGTATGAAGACTCTCTGTCCGCGCTGGCGATCTGTTTTGTGACGGGGATCATTTCTCCGGGCGTGCGCATTCTCCTGGATTTCATGGACGCGCCGCAGCTGGCGGCTCCGGATGCGGCGTTCTTCTTTGTGTACGGCATCATCTATACACTCATTTACAAGTATATTATCCGGGAACCCCGCACGATCCAGACGTTCCCGTTTGTCATCGCTGCGTGCGATTTCGTCAGCAATCTGGGAGAACTGACCGTCCGGACACTCGTGATTCCCGGCTATCATATCAATACGGAATCGCTCCTGATCATCTTTATGGTCGCGGTACTGCGTTCGTTCCTGATTCAGATCATCGTGGTCTCGATCGATTACTACTCGAGGATCCTGGTCGATCTGGAGCACGACAAAGAGTACAAGCGATTGCTGACACAGACCTCGATCATCGAGTCGGAGCTGTATCTGATGGAGAAGAATACGGTCGAAATCGAGCACATTATGAAAGAAGCCTACGATCTCAACCGTACCCTGCGGGAGGAGAATGTCCGTGACGAGCTGCAGCGCACATCGCTGGACATTGCAAGAAGCGCCCATGAGGTCAAAGGCGATTACCAGGATATTATCGGTACGCTGAAAGGGACATTTGTCAGCTCGTTTGATACCGGCAAGATGATGCTGAAAGAGATCATCACACTTGAAAAAGAGAACGCGGAAACATTCTGCAGAGTACACGAGCTCCCGGTCCGCCTCACCAGCAAGGTGAGTACGGATTTCCGTGTCAAGGGACCGTTCCGCATGATGTCGATCCTCCGCAACCTGCTCAACAATGCGGCGGAGGCGATCGGAACAAAAGGCGGTCAAATCGATCTGCTCTGCAGTGAGGAAACCGCGGAAGACGGCAGCAAAGCATTCCTGCTGCGGGTACGGGACAACGGGATCGGTATGGATGAAGAGACGAAAGAAAATATCTTCATCACCGAGTTTTCCACAAAGTTTGATGAAGAAACGGGCAATCTGCAGCGCGGGCTTGGTCTGACACTGGTCAAGGACTTTGTAGAACAGGACTATCACGGCAGCATCGAGGTGGAGACCGCACCGGGCGAAGGGACAACATTCAGCCTGCGGATTCCGATGAGTGAAATTGCGGAGGAGACGTGATGAACTACTATATTGTAGATGACAATATTGCCGTGGTGAAAATCCTGCAGAATGTTATCCGGGTGCGGCAGCTTGGCGATGTCGTCGGATATGCGACCGATCCGGAACTGGCGGTGGGTGAGATCCTGAAAATCAGGCCGGATGTTGTTCTGGTCGATCTTCTGATGAGCGGGATCGATGGTGTGACGCTGGTGGCGGAAGTCAAGAAGTCTTCGCCGGATACCTGTTTTGTCATGATCTCTAAAGTCATGGATAAAAAGATGATCCAGAGTGCGTATGAGGCCGGCATTGAGTTTTATATCCAGAAGCCGGTCAACGTGATCGAGGTGGAGCGCGTCCTGAACGGTCTGGAAGAAAAACTGAAAATGCGCCGGCTGATGACCAGTATCAAGGAACTGATCCCTGAAGCATCAGAAAGGAAAGAGACAGCGGTTTCCGCATCCCAGCACAGTAAAGAGATCAGCGTATTCCTTGGGATGCTGGGCATGCTGGGAGAAAAGGGCGCACAGGATATTCAGCGCATGGCGCAGCATATGATCCGGAGCGGGCAGCCGTTTGACCGTACTGTACTAGAGGCGGCAGCTGCAGAAGTGCACGATACGACGAGAAACATTGAGCAGCGTGCCAGAAGAGCGATCAAAAAAGGTCTGACCAATGCGGCCAACGCCGCACTGGATGACTATACAGGAGATATTGTAGACGGGTATGCCACCTATGTGTTTGATTTTAAGACGCTCAAGGAGGAGATGGACGCCATCCGCGCCGGCGGCGGGCCCGGCGGGCGTATCACGCTGTCGCGTTTTATGGATGGATTGATCGCGTATTGCCACAGTGTGGAGCCATAAATAGTTCCGCAATGCTAACGTTGAGTCTAGTTGAGTTTAAATGAGTATTTTTGAAATCTCTCGTGCATGATTGATATGTGAAAAGCAGGGGGATTTTTTGATGCGGTTTTACATAGTCGATGACAACATTGCGGTCATTAAAGTTCTCGAAAACATCATCCGCACCCGTGAACTCGGGCAGACAATAGGGACATCTACAGACCCGGAGCAGGCTGTGAGGGAAATCATCCACCTTCAGCCGGAGATCGTTCTGGTGGATCTTCTGATGTCAGGAATCGATGGTGTTACGCTGGTAACAGAGGTCAAGAAGCAGGCGCCGGAGATCGCGTTCGTCATGATCTCGAAAGTCAGCGACAAGAAGATGGTCCAGAGCGCGTATGAAGCCGGTGTGGAGTTTTTCATCCAGAAGCCGATCAGTGTGATCGAAGTAGAAAAGGTAATCACCGGGCTGCAGGAAAAACTGAAGATGAAAAAGATCGTCAGCAGTATCCGGGATCTTTTCCCGTCTGATGCAGAAGACAAACCTGCAGGACATGCGGCACGGGTAGATGAAAACCGGATCAACGTGTTTCTCGGCATGCTGGGGATGCTCGGGGAAAAAGGAGCCCGGGATATCCAGACCATCGCGCAGTGTATGATTCGTACCGGCAGGGGATTTGACCGACCGATCCTGGAGGATGCCGCACAGGAGCTCGGTGACAGTGTGAAGAACATCGAGCAGCGCGCCAGACGCGCCATCAAAAAAGGCCTCACCAATACCGCTAACGCGGCATTGGATGACTATGCGGGCAATGTTGTGGATGTCTACGCAGGATATGTCTTTGATTTTAAATCAATCAAAGATGAGATGAATGCGATTGAGGGAAAAGGAAGCCCTGCAGGCGGACGGGTCAGCCTGTCCCGTTTTATGGACGGGTTGATAGCGTATTACAACAACGTGAAATGACAGCAGCGCGGGCTGTTTTGCAGCTGACTGCTCTTAAGAATCGACAGGCATTCTGCATTCTGCAGTGTGCTTGTTATTTTTTAGACGAATCTTTTTGAAGCAGGATGAGTTTTTTTGATACAGGTGCTTACATTGGTTGTATAGGAATTATTCTTTTTTTGACGCAATGGTTTAAGGAGGTAATGGTATGTTTATTCTTAATGCAATTGCGGCATTCGGGAACTGGTTCTGGGGTGTTCCGATCCTGATCCTGATTATCGGCGGCGGCATTTACATTACGATCCGTCTCGGATTCGTACAGTTCCGCCATTTCGGTTATGCCATGTCTCAGACATTCGGCAAGATGTTCAAGAAGAACGAAGAAGGCAAGATCTCGTCCTTCGGTGCGGCTTGCGCGGCGCTGGCATCCACCATCGGTGCTTCCAACATCGTAGGTGTCCCGGTCGCGATCGCACTCGGCGGCCCCGGTGCTGTCTTCTGGATCTGGCTGATCGCTCTCGTCGGCTGCGCGACCAAATGGGTCGAAGTCTCCCTCGGTGTTAAATACCGTGAGAAGAACGAAGCAGGCGAGTGGGTCGGCGGCCCGTTCTACTATCTGCGCGGTCTCGGCGCTGTCGGTAAGGTCCTCGGCTACATCTACGCAGTCGGCCTGATGCTCGAGCTGGTTCCGTCCATCGCATCGCAGTGCCTGTCTGCAACGGACAACCTGCAGGTCTTCGGTATCCCGCAGCACATCTCAGGTATCGTTCTCGCAGTCCTCGCACTGATCATCATCGTCGGCGGCTTCGGCCGTATCACCCATGTTATGGACCTCATGGTCCCGATCATGGCAGCGCTGTACATCGTTGGTGCCCTGATCGTCATCATCGTGAACATCGGCAACCTGCTCCCGGCTATCGGCAGCATCTTCGCTTATGCATTCCGTCCGGTCGCAGCAGTTGGCGGCTTCGCTGGTTCCACCGTTGCACTGGCGATCCGCTGGGGCGCTGCCAGAGGCGTCTACTCCAACGAGGCTGGTTTTGGTACTGCTCCTGCAGCACATGCCAGCGCGGATGTTGACCATCCGATCCGCCAGGCTTGCTGGGGTATCTTCGAAGTTACCGTTGACACACTGGTCGTCTGCACCGTCACTGCGCTGGCAGTCCTCTGCACAGGTGCATGGCAGGCTGAAGGTGTTGCTACCGGTGCTATGGCACAGTACGCATTCACTTCCGTATTCGGTTCCTTCGGTACCTACTTCGTAGCGATCTGCGTATTCCTGTTCGTATTCTCCACGATCGTCGTCTGCGCATACTACGGCCAGAGACAGGCTGAGTTCCTGTTCGGTCTGAAGTTCTCCAAGATCTGGGTCTGGATCTATCCGATCTTCATGGTCGTCGCTGCAATGGGCGCAGAGCTGACTCTGATGTTCATGGTCACCGACGGTATGCTCGGTCTGGTCATCGTTCCGAACATGCTCGCCTGCATCCTGCTCGTTGGACAGGTCAAGAAACTGCAGGACGAATACTTCAATACGCCTGATCAGTACTATCTGGCTGACAAGGCTGCGAAGGCTGCAGCAAAAGCAGCAAAATAAGCTGATATAAGCACAACTGCACGATCCCTCCCGGCCGCATCATGCCGACCGGGAGGGATTTGTTCTCAAAAGAAGAGGTGGATATGAAAGAAAGAGTGTGGCAGATTCTGGAGCAGATCGTTGCCATCAGGAGCGTCAGCTGTTCGGTGATAGAACAGGATGTAGCCAGATGGTTTGCGGACTTCTTCCAGGCAATGCCGTATTTTAAGGCGCATCCGGAAGATACCGGACTGTATGAGATCCCTAACGATCCCTACGGAAGGCTGCTGCCGTATGCTTTTCTGAAAGGGAAGAAGGCGGACACCGTCGTCATGAGCGGACACTTTGATGTCGTATCGACGGAAGAATACGGTGCGGCAGAAGAGTATGCCTATCAGATCGGCAACAGCACACTGGAGGAGATGCTCCGGGAGATGCCGCTGACTGAACAGCAGCGCGCGGATCTTGACTCCGGCGAGTGGATCTGGGGACGCGGTGTGGCTGATATGAAGGGTGGCGTTGCCATCCATGCGGCACTGTTTGAGGAGTATGCAAAGCAGGCTGTGGCGGGGGAACTGGAAGGTTCGCTTCTGTTCATTCCGGTCTGCGATGAAGAGGCCTACTCCGCCGGCATGCGCAGTGCACTGACGCTGATGCGGATGTTCAAGGAGAAATATGACCTGGATTATAAACTTCTGATCGATCCGGAACCGACCGTTGAGCAGGACGGGAAACTGACCCTGTCGCTGGGTTCCGCCGGCAAGATCATGCCGGCTGTACTGGTGCAGACGAAGAAGGCGCATGGCGGGCATTGTTATGAAGGCTTCTCTGCCCTGAATGTGATTTCCGATATCTGTCTCAGAACAAATGGTTCGCTCGCGTTCAGCGATGTCTATAAAGACGAGGCAACTGTACCGCCGACATGGGCGAATCTGCGGGATATGAAGCCGGGATACGACGTCTCGATCCCGCACAGAGCATACGGGTATTTCACCGTTTTCTGCTTTGACTCCACGCCCGATATGGTGATGGAAAAACTGCGCAAAGTCTGCACGGACGCTTTCGCAGCACAGGCGGACAAACTGGACCAGGAATTCCAGCTCTACAGAAAAATGAACAAGGCGGACAGCACAGCAAAGCCTGCCTTTACACCCTGCGTCGTCACCTTCCGCGAACTATGCGGGATGGCCAGGGAAAAGGATCTGGAAGGATTTGAGGCTTTCTATAAAGAAACGTATGCACAGCTGTCTGATGCCATTGCAGCCGGCAGCACCAACTATCCGGATGCGACGATCGCATTTATGGAGAAGGTGCTGGACTTCATGGATATCCAGTATCCGATCACGGTCATCGGCTTTGCACCGCCATATTATCCGCCGGTGCATTCCG
This sequence comes from uncultured Eubacteriales bacterium, assembly GCA_902790905.1. Classification (GTDB taxonomy): domain Bacteria; phylum Bacillota; class Clostridia; order Peptostreptococcales; family Anaerovoracaceae; genus RUG13615. The sequence goes on along the minus strand of CADATO010000043.1, from coordinate 7,706 downwards.
ACATGATGCCCGGAAGAGAAGGGTTTGGCAGCAAGGTATACGAATACGTCAATCAGGTGTCGCAGCGTGACTTCGGCCGTGAAATTGTCACCGAGAATTACTTTATGGGGCTTTCCGACCTGAGTTACAGCGGGATCACGGCACCGTTTGACTACGAGAATTTTGCATTGGATACGCCGCTGTTCGGCGATTCCTATAACATCGACTTCGATACGATGGAGCTTCTTTCGATCCCCGGTATTATTTACGGGCCGATCGGCAGAGAGTATCATATGTATACGGAGCGTGTTCTTAAAAAGAGTCTGCTGGAGGAAGTCCCGCAGACAACCAAATCTTTGATCGAATATGTATGGTCGTTATAACTAATCAAGAAGGAGGAACCATTTATGAGACCTGAAGTAACCGAAAGAATCAGGCAGATGGCACTGGACTTTACTGCGCAGCTGAGCGTTGTCGAGACGCCGGGCGAGATCGAAATGGCGCAGAAGATCTATGATACCATCGCAGATATCGATTACTACAAAAAGCACCCCGAGCTGGTGTACCAGCTGGACTGCGCTGGTGACCAGTATAGCCGCCGCATCGTTGTTGCCGAGATGAACGGTGAGAAAGCACCGTCCGACAAGACCATCGTCATGATCGGACACTTCGATACCGTCGGCATCTCCGACTACGGCAACCTCAAGGAATTCGCAGGCAATCCGGAAGTGCTGGCTGAGGAATTCAAGAAATGGAAGCTGCCGGAAGAAGCCAGGGAAGATCTGGAGTCCGGCAAGTACATCTTCGGCCGCGGCATCTTTGATATGAAGTCCGGCGATGCAGCCATCATCGGCGTTATGGAGGAGATCTCCAAAGACATCGAGAATTTCGAAGGCAACCTCGTATACTGCGCGGTATGCGACGAAGAGAGCAACTCCACCGGTATGCTCAACTTCGTGCCGCACCTTGTCAAACTCAGAGAAGAAAAGGGCTACGACTATCAGGCTATGATCGACCCGGACTACATGGCACCGATGTATCCCGGCGACCCGGACAAGTACGTCTTTGTCGGTACCGTCGGCAAGATCATGCCCACCTTCTACGTTGTCGGTAAGGAAACGCACGTCGGCGAGAGCTTTGACGGTCTCGATCCGAACTGGATCACATCCGCGCTTGTCAACCGCATCGACCTGAACCCCGAGTTCAGTGACGTTGTAGACGGCGAAGTCACACTGCCGCCGGTCACTCTCAAGCAGAGAGACCTCAAGACCGAGTACTCGGTCCAGACAGCGACCAAGGCGATCCTCATGATGAACTACGCAACGCACAGTTCCGAGCCGAACGATGTCCTGCGCCAGATGAAGGAAGTCGCGCAGGAAGAGTTTGAGAAGGTCTGCGACCGGATCAACAAGCGTTACAACCTGTACTGCAAGATGGTCGGCCGTGAGTTCCAGGCGAAGCCGTGGGTGCCTCGTACAATGACCTATGAAGAACTGTATCAGGCAGTCAAGGAAGAAATGGGCGATGAGCTGGATGTGAAGATGAAGGCCCTCGTCGAAGAACTGAAGGCAGACAGCAGCAAGGATCTGCGCGACAAGACCTACATCATGGTCGACACGCTGCATGACCTCTGGTCCGACAAGAACCCGGTCATCGTCGTCTACTTCACACCGCCGTACTATCCGCATATCGCAACCAAGCCGGAAAGAGAGAAGGACAAGGTCCTGCTGAATGCGGTCAGAGAAGCGATCGCTTCCGTCAAGGCGGATCCGGACTTCGATTATTCGCTGCGCGAGAAGTTCTTCCTGCCCTGCATTTCCGATCTGAGCTATGCATCGGCACCGACCACACAGGAAGCCATCGACGTATACGTGAACAACACACCGGGATACGGCGAAGACGGCGTCTACAGCCTGCCGCTCAAAGAGATGCAGAGCCTGAGCCTGCCGGTCACCGATATCGGCACCGTCGGCAAGGATGCGCATAAGTTCACCGAACGTATCGATCCGAGATTCACCTTCGAGTACACACCGGAGCTGATTTACCAGACGATCATGAATATCCTGGAGCGTTAGACCTTACCGCTCCCAGTATAATACCCCCCTATAGAAACAGAACCCTGCCTCCCTTGAGACAGGGTCTGTTTTCTTTCTGTTCTGCCGGCTGTGAGGACGCCCGGAAAGAAGGGGCGGCCGGCAAAAAACTAAAAAGCCGATAATGCAAGCAGTATCGACTTCTTAGTATATGAAATGTGAATAAGAAAGAAAGCTTAGTCAGGCTGCCTGGCAGCTATCTGTATTCGTCCTTTCAGATGAGTCAAGTATAGCCGAGAATATGAAAAAAGTCAAGTTGCAGAAGCAGGCTAGAAACGTTGAAAAATCAATCTTTGCAAGGTTCTTCCAACAACGGCCAGTAGTTGCAAAAATACAATATTCAGAAAATAGCGAACAATAGGCATGGGCAGAAAAGTGCATCGCGTGCCGTCGTTGAAATAAAATCCCTGCAGGCTTATAATACAGTCATGCATGAATTTCCAATTACAGAGAACATTGTCCGCATAGCGGAGGAGCACTGCCGCAAGGCCGGCGGAACGAAAGTCAGGAGCATCAGGCTCGTTGTCGGCGATTACTCGGGATATGTGCCGGAGTCTATCGGCATGTATTTTGATATCATTGCGGAAGGCGGTCTCTGTGAAGGGGCAGGGATCGAGTTTGAGAGAGTGAAGCCGATGCTGCAGTGCCCGGCATGCGGGACCATGTTTCACCGGCAGCCCGGCTCTTTCGCCTGCCCGCAGTGCGGTACCGATGGTGAACCGACCGATGTCGGCAAAGAGTTTTATATCGATAGTATCGAGATAGAGTAAATTGGCAGAGCAAACGACAGAAAGGATCCGTCTGTGGGGCATCGTGCAGGGCGTCGGATTTCGTCCCTATGTCGCCAAGGTCGCTGCGGCGCTTGGCATGAAGGGGACTGTCTCCAACATCGGCGGCCTGGTGGAAATCTATGTGACGGATACGGAGCAGCGGATCACCGCTTTCCTGAATACGCTGATCGAGCAGAAGCCGGGACCGGCTGAGATCGTTCACGTGCGCCGTGACCCGGCGCCGCTTGACGTGTTTGAGACGTTCACCATCCTGCAGAGCGGAGAGGGCGAACGGGAAGTCGCGATGATCCCGGCGGATATCGCCGTGTGCCCGGACTGTCTGCGGGAGATGTATACGGCATCTGACAGACGCCATAGGCACCCGTTTATCAGCTGCATGGTGTGCGGACCACGCTATACGATCGTGGACAGGTTCCCCTATGACAGGGACAATACCTCTATGATCGACTTCCCGATGTGCCCGCAGTGTGAGACGGAATACACCACGCTGAAGGACCGGCGTTACCACGCCCAGACCATCTCCTGCCACGACTGCGGCCCACAGATGCTGGAGCGTCTGTCGATTGACGACCCCACCGAAAAAATGCCGCTGGAACGTGCAGCGGCACTTCTGAAGGAAGGATGCGTGGTCGGCTTCAAGAGCATGGGCGGCTACAATCTACTGGCGGACCCGCTCGATCCGGAGGCTGTCCGGATGCTCCGGGAGATGAAAGGGCGTGAGAAAAAACCCTTCGCAGTCATGTTCCGGTCGGTGGAGGAGATCCGCAGCTACTGCCATGTCAACGATGTGGAGGAAAAACTCCTGACTTCCTCCGCCCGCCCGATCCTGCTGCTGGAAAGAAAAACGACCGATGAACTGCAGGCATTCCATCCTGCCGACTATACAGAGTTTGAAAAGAGCCGTTTCATCGGCTCGTTCCTGCCGTCCATGGGCGCACAGTATCTGCTGTTGGACAACTTCGGAGGCCCGCTCATCGTGACGAGTGCCAACCGGTCCGGGATGCCGATCATCAAAGAAGACAGGGAAATGTTCCGCTTTATGGAGGAGAGCCCGGATCTGGCAGCGGTCTTTTACAATGAGAGAAAGATCCGTGTCAGTGTGGACGACAGTGTCTGCCGCGTCATCGACGGGCAGCCGCAGATCATCCGCCGTTCCAAGGGGTATGCACCCGTACCGCTTTATGTGGAGTCCTGCGAACAGGAGATCCTCGCCTGCGGCGGGCAGCTCAAGAATTCCTTCGCACTGGGGAAGGGCGGGTTTGTCTATCCGAGCCAGTACTTCGGCGATATGGACAGCGCGGAGAACCGGGCGCTCTACGAGGAAAACGTCGAGCGCATGGCGGTCCTCTTCAGGATCCGCCCGGAAAAGGTCGTCTGCGACCTGCACCCGAATTACTACACGACCGGCTTTGCGGAGGCGTATGCAAAGGCGAACAGCCTGCCGCTTGTCCGGATCCAGCATCATCACGCGCATGTGGCCTCCGTGATGGCGGAGAATGCGATCGAGGGGCCGGTCATTGGTGTCAGCTTTGACGGGACCGGATACGGCACGGACGGCGCCATCTGGGGCGGGGAGTTCCTGCTCTGCGAGAAAGGGGATATGCGGCGTCTTTCGCACCTCAGATACGTCGATATGATCGGCGGCGACAGTTCGATCGACGAAGGCTGGAAATCAGCCGCCAGCTACATCTATGCGGCCGCGCACGGGTATTATGATGCGGCGGCTGCCGGCGATGCATCCGGCCAGACAGTGCAGGAGGATATCACCATCGATATCCATGAAATGATCGACTACAGCGAACGGATCGGGACCCTTGAGCACCGGGAGACGGAGATCCTTTACAAAGCGATCGAAGCCGGGATCAATACCGTGAAGAGCTCCAGCATGGGGCGGCTGTTCGATGCGGTGGCTGCGCTGCTGGGGATCTGCGATCACAACTCGTATGAGGGTGAAGGCGCGATCCTGCTCGAGGATGCTGCTGCGCGGGCGCTGTATTCCCCCGGAAGGGCGGAGGCGGACGATCTGGCGCTGGAGTTCCATATGCGCATCGCCTACATGATCGCGGCGAAATGCCGGGAGATCCGGGAGAAGACAGGTGTCAGCAAGGTGGCGCTGACGGGCGGCGTTTTTCAGAATCGCATCCTCATGGAAGAATCGCTCGAGCAGCTGCGTGCAGACGGGTTCGAAACGTATTATAATATCTCGGTCAGCCCCAACGACGGCGGCATCGCACTGGGGCAGGCCTATGCAGCCAGTTTTCTCGACGGAGAAATCCCGTCCTGAAGTGGCTAAACAGAGAAAGTTGTGGCACAATAAGAGATGTGCCTGCGGCCTGTCGTCAGGAAAGGACAGATCGGCAGGAATATAGACAAGGAGAACAGAACACTATGTGCATTGCAATCCCCGGTAAAGTCGTCGAAGTAGACGGCGCGCGGGCAAGAGTAGACTACAGCGGCAATCAGGTGACCGTCAACACCGGGCTGGTGGAGCCGAAGGTCGGCCAGTATGTACTGGTCCATGCGGGCTGTGCCATTGAAGTCATGGAAAAAGACAAGGCGGAAGAGCTGATCGAGCTGTTCGCGGACATCGAAGAACTCGGCGCATAATGGCGCGGAGAGTGGAGCATGGTATGAACGAACAACTTGCCAAGATCGTTTCGTATTTAAAAGACTATGACGGCCCTGAGATCCGTCTGATGGAGGTCTGCGGGACCCATACGGCCGCGATCTTCAAAGGCGCGATCCGCAGCCTGATCTCGCCGAAGATCCACCTGATCAGCGGACCGGGATGTCCGGTCTGTGTGACGCCGGCCGCATTCATCGACAAGTGCGTGGAGTACGCCCACATGGACGGCCACGTGCTCTATTCGTTCGGCGATATGCTGAAGGTGCCCGGCACGGCGGGCAGCCTGTCCGACCACAAGGGGCAGGGGGCGCACGTGGAAGTCGTGTACTCGCCGTTTGAGGTCCTGGAAAAGGCGGCTGCGCAGCCGGAAGTGACCCATGTCGTGGCGGCGGTCGGGTTTGAGACCACAGCCCCGATCTACGGCCTGATGATCCGGGAGATGCAGGAAAAGGACATCCATAATGTGCGCCTTGTGACGGCGATCAAGACGATCCTGCCTGCGCTGACCTGGATCTGCGACAGCCAGCCGGAGATCGACGGGTTTATCTGTCCGGGACATGTCTGCGTCATCATCGGCAGCGATCCGTTCCTGCCGCTCGCAGAAAAGTATAAGAAACCGTTCGTGGTAGCGGGCTTTGAGCCGGAGCATCTGCTGGTGACCATTTATGATCTGGTCCGCCAGATCGAAGCCGGCGAACATAACGTCGGCAACCACTATAAGAACGCTGTCCACGCGGCGGGCAACCGGAAGGCACTGGATGTGCTGGAGGAGTACTATACCCCCGGTGCGGCCGTCTGGCGCGGGCTCGGGAGCATTCCGGACTCCGGTCTTTATATCAGTGAGAAATATCAGGAATACGACGGAGGCAGCTTCGGTCTCGACCAGGATATCGAACTGCCGCCGGCATGCCGCTGTGCGGATGTCATCACCGGCCGGATCAATCCGGCGGACTGCCCGATGTTCGCATCCGGCAGCTGCACCCCGACCTCCCCGTACGGACCCTGCATGGTCTCGGCGGAAGGGGCGTGCGGCATCTGGTACCGCAACCGCTAAGGCAGGCAGCAGCAGGAGCGATTCCTTAAGAAAGAGCAAACAGACATGAGCGAAACAAAAGACATCATCACCATGGCACACGGCAGCGGCGGACAGGCGTCCCACGAGCTGATGAGCCGGGTGTTCGGCAAATACTTTCACAATGAGATCTTAGACGCACTGGAAGATGCGGCGGTCCTTGACATGGAGGCGGGCAAGCTGGCCTACAGCACGGACAGTTTTGTCGTGACCCCGCTGTTCTTTAAGGGCGGCAACATCGGCAAACTTTGCATCGCCGGGACGGTCAACGACCTGCTGATGATGGGCGCGGAGCCGAAGTATCTGACCTGCGGATTCATCATTGAAGAGGGATTTCCCATTGAGGACCTCGACCGGATCGCGGCCACCATGGCGGAAGAAGCGGCCAAGGCAGGCGTGCTCATCGCGGCGGGCGACACCAAGGTCGTGGACGGCCAGGGCGGACTGTACATCAACACGTCCGGCATCGGGATCATTCCCGAAGGCAGAGCCGCCAGAGCGGCCAATATGAAGAAGGGCGACAAGATCATCCTCTCCGGCAATCTCGGCGACCATCAGGCCTGCATCTACAGTGCCCGCATGGGCATCGAGAACGAGATTCAGAGCGACTGCGGCGTGCTGAAGGACATCACGGACGCATTGTACGGCGCCGGCATCACACCGCATACCATGCGCGACGTGACACGCGGCGGCCTCGGCACGATCCTGAACGAGCTCTGCAAGGCGGCTGGGTGCGGGATGCGCATCGAGGAATCGCAGATCCCCGTGGACGATAAAGTGGCAGGACTTGCCGGCATCCTCGGCCTTGATCCGCTGTATATGGCGAACGAGGGGAAGATGATCGCGGTCGTGGCGGAAGAGGACGCGGACAAAGCGCTGGAGGCGATGCGACAGACGGAGCACGGGAAGAACGCGGCGGTGATCGGCACGGTCACGGAGGATGCGAATGTGCAGCTGGTCACAGGGCTGGGCGGCGTGCGTGTGCTGGACGTGCTGTACGGCGAAGGGCTTCCGCGGATTTGTTAATCGCAATGCATATAGAAAACGGGGGTTATAGGACAAAACGTGTTGGTAAAAACGGCTGTAAGCGTTGAAATTTCAATGGCTGCAGCCGTTATATCTTGTTTCTGAGAAGATATAGGGTG
>CADATO010000042.1 GCA_902790905.1 uncultured Eubacteriales bacterium | reverse complement strand
GATGTGGGGCGATGCCATTGTCTGGGGAGAGCTTCATCGCTCTACCGAATATCTTGTTTATTGGGATTAGTCATCCACACGTTTTGTCCTATAACCCTAAAAAAAGGAACTCTGCAACCAGAGTTCCTCTTTATTTGCCGTTTGTGTGACCGCCGGACGTGCATCAGATGCGGTCGTGCATCTTGCGGATGTCGTAGTGGGTGATCAGCTGTTCCCGCAGCATGGCGGGGTCTTTCCTGCGGACCGCCTCGATGATGCCTTCGTGTTCTTCCAGGTTGCGCTCCACGGTGTTGGTGCCCGTCGTGTAGTACTGGAGTCTGCAGAGGAAGAGCAGGTTGGACATCCGGTCGTAGATGGTATTCATCCGGATGTTATGGGACGCTTCGATGAAGGCGCGGTTGAAATAATCGACCGCCTTGACGTATTCATAGAAGTCCCCGTCACGGATGATGATCTGCCGCTGTTCGGTAAGCCGCTCTTCCAGCATGCCGATCAGCTCCTCGGTGTGATCATTCTCCAGAACAAGCTCGAAGGCGCTCTGCGTGATCAGTCTGCCAACGTCCATCAGATCCTTGATGTCCTTATCCTTAAAGGTGACGACATGGACCCTTGAATTGTGAAAACTCACCAGAAGACCCTCTGATACCAGCGCGGAGATCGCTTCCCGGATCGGTGTATTGCTGATGCCCAGTTCCTTCTCGAGCTGCGTCAGATTGAGCGGTTCGCCCATCTTGTATTCCTCGTGCAGGATCTTGGTCTTTATGATCTCATACGTCGAGTCTTTAATGCTTGTTTTTCCCCATGTTGCCATATCTTTTACCCTCGTTGCCGTATCATGTATGTCATAGCCTGTGTAAATTGTATATCCAAATCTGAAAAAAAGCAATGCGGGCACAGTCTTAACTATTTTTAAGGAATCGCTCTGTGTGCATTTGCAACGGCTGAAGCGTTCAACCAGCGAAAGATGATGAATCTTCTGAATATCTAAAAGCCATTGAACGCCATGCACCGTGTGCTATAATTGTATACGAAAGCTGTTAAATTATTAACTTAACAGACTTGCCGCCACTATCACAATGGATTAACAGGAGAAAGCAATGTTCAAGATCCATAAAGTCGAGAATCTGGCTCCCAACATCTATCTCATGGATGTGGAAGCGCCGCGCGTTGCGAAGAATGCGCTGCCTGGCCAGTTCCTCATCGTCCGTGTGGACGAGGAAGGTGAGCGCATCCCGCTTACCATTTGCGATTACGATAAGGAAAAAGGCATGATCACCATCGTCTTCCAGGTGGTCGGCGCCGAGAGCGACCGCATGTCCCGCCTCAAGGTGGGCGACTGCTTCGCGGATATCGTCGGCCCGCTCGGCAATCCGTCCGATCTGACGGAGTTCACACCGGAAGAACTGCAGAAGATGAAGATCTGCTTCATCGCCGGCGGTGTCGGCACGGCGCCTGTCTACGCACAGCTCAAGTGGCTCAAGGAGCAGGGCGTGACCGTCGACTGCATCCAGGGCGCAAGGACCAAGGATATCCTGATCCTCGAGGATGAGATGAGTGTGGTATCCAACCTGTACATGTGCACGGATGACGGCTCCTACGGGATTGAGGGCAACGTCTGCGTCGCACTCCAGAAGCTCTGGGATGAAGGCAAGCGTTACGACCGTGTCATCGCGATCGGTCCGATGATCATGATGAAGTTCGTCTGCCAGCTGACCAAAGAGCTTGGCATCCCGACGATCGTCAGCATGAACACGACGATGGTCGACGGGACCGGCATGTGCGGTGCCTGCCGTCTGGTGGTCGGTGACGAGGTCAAGTTCGCCTGCGTTGACGGACCGGAGTTCGACGGCCACAAGATCGACTTTGCACAGGCGATGCAGCGCATGGCTCTGTACAAGACGGAAGAAGGCCGCCTGTACCTGGAAGAAAAAGAAGGCGCCACCCATCACGGCGGCTGCGGGCAGTGCCACTAGGGCAGAAAGGGATCGATCATGGCTATTGATATGATGAAAAAAGTCCCGGTCCGCGAACAGGATCCGAAGGTCCGGGCGACCAACTTTGAGGAAGTCTGCCTCGGCTACAATAAAGAAGAAGCCGAGTCCGAGGCGACGAGATGTCTCCACTGTAAAAATCCGAAATGTGTCGAAGGATGTCCCGTTTCGATCGACATCCCCGCATTCATCCAGAAAGTCAAGGAAAGCGACGTCGAAGGCGCGTACAATGTCATCGGCGAGTCCTCGTCTCTGCCGGCGATCTGCGGCCGTGTCTGCCCGCAGGAGTCCCAGTGCGAAGGCAAGTGCATCCGCGGCATCAAGGGTGAGCCGGTCTCCATCGGCAAGCTGGAACGCTACGTCGCCGACACGGCGCGCGAGATGGGCATCAAGCCGCAGGGCGCGAAAGAAAAGAAGGGCAAGAAGGTTGCCATCATCGGCAGCGGCCCTGCAGGCCTGACCTGCGCAGGGGATCTTGCGAAGATGGGCTACGATGTCACGATCTTCGAAGCGCTCCACAAGGCGGGCGGCGTCCTGGTCTACGGGATTCCGGAGTTCCGTCTCCCGAAGAGTGCGGTCGTCGAGAAGGAGATCGAGAACGTCAAGTCGCTTGGCGTCAAGATCGAGACAGACTGCGTCATCGGCCGTTCCACGACCGTCGATGCGCTGATGAAGGAAGAGGGCTTTGACGCCGTCTTCATCGGCAGCGGCGCGGGCCTTCCGAAGTTCATGCACATTCCGGGCGAGCAGGCCATGGGCGTGTTCTCCGCGAACGAATACCTCACAAGAAGCAACCTGATGGGCGCGTTCAGTGAGAAGTCCAGAACACCGATCATGCGCGCGAAGAAGGCGGTCATCGTCGGCGGCGGCAACGTCGCGATGGACGCGGCCAGAACGGCGCTGCGCCTCGGTGCGGAAGTCCACATCGTCTACCGCCGCAGCGAAGAGGAACTGCCGGCCCGTAAGGAAGAAGTCGAGCATGCCAAGGAAGAAGGCATCATCTTCAACCTGCTGACCAACCCGGTCGAGATCCACGCCGACGAGAATGGCTGGGTCAAGGGCATTACCTGCCTCCGGATGGAGCTTGGCGAGCCGGATGAATCCGGACGCCGCCGTCCGGTCGAAGTGCCGGGCTCCGAGTTCGACATCGACTGCGACTGCGTCATCATGTCGCTCGGCACATCGCCGAACCCGATGATCGCTGCCACCACAGACGGGCTTGACATCAACAAGCGCTCCTGCATCGTCGCGGAAGAAGAGAACGGCAAGACGACCAAGGAAGGTGTCTACGCCGGCGGCGACGCCGTCACAGGCGCTGCGACCGTCATCCTGGCGATGGGCGCCGGCAAAGCAGCTGCCAAGGGCATCGACGAGTATCTGAGCGAACTCTAACGCCCATGCGGCGGGCATACTGCCGCGGCACATACCGGAAAAGCCGATATCTGAAGAAAGAGGAGAACTGCCCCGGGCGGTTCTCCTTTTGCGTGTGCAGACAGGGCGATTCGTGTATAATAAAAACAGATTCGGAAAGGAGCGGAACGATTGCAGATCGAATGGGTGCTCGCACTGAGTCTGGTACTTGCGCTGGCGGTCTTTGCCTATGTGAAGCTGGCGCAGCACAGGCGGGTGCGCAAAGAACAGGCGCATATGAAGTGGCTGGACGGCCGCGTCCGGGAACTCACGGAAGGGGAAAGCTCCTTCACACCGGAAGAGTTCTTCGAGATGCGGGAGCGCTCTTTCGGAGACCCTGATACACCGCTGTACGAGGCGGGACAGGATTTCAAAGGTGTGTACGTTCTGTTCAATGAAGACAAGAACAAGTATTATGTCGGACAGGGCATCCGCGTGCTTTCACGGGTGAACAACCACTTTACCGGCAGAGGCAACGGGGACGTCTATGCGGACTACCGCTACCTCGATCATTTCACGATCCGGATCATTCCGCTCGCCGGCAGCGGGTTTGACAACCTCAACCAGCTGGAACGCTATACGATCGAATACTACGATGCGTTTGCAAGCGGCTACAACAAGACAAGGGGCAATCAGGACTGACAGACATTAAAGGAGCGGACAATGAAAGACAAGATGCGGGCAACTCGAAGAACACCGGGCAGAGGCGTCCATCGGCGAATGACAGCAGTGCTTGCGCTGACAGTTTTTCTGTGCCTTGCCGGCTGGTTTCCGCAGCTGCAGGAGCCGGTCTTTGCGTACAGCAACGGCTATGACATCAAGCATATCGATGTGGATATCACTGTCGATGAGGACAATACGTACCACATCGTGGAGACGATCGACACATGGTACGAAGAAGGGGCAGGCAAACACGGGATCATCCGGCGGCTGCCGCTGCGCAACAGGATCTACCGTGCGGACGGCTCCACCGGCAGTAACCGCGCAGAGGTGAGCGATATCTACGTGGATGCGCCGTACTCGGTCAGTCACTATACGGATCAGTGTGAAATCCGGATCGGCAGTGCCAGTGAAACGGTAGAAGGGGATATGCAGTATGTCATTTCCTACACGTATGACATTGGCCCGGACCGCCTGTCCGGTGCGGATGAGTTTTACTTCAATATCGTCGGCAATGACTGGGATACGACGGTTGAAAGCGTGAGTTTTGCCGTGCATTTCCCGAAAGAGTTTCAATACAACGCAGATACCCTGGGGTTTTCACACGGCTATGCCGGCGACGGCGATTACGAGGGCGTTTCCTATAAAGTCGAGGAGAATACGGTCTACGGGGTTTACGATCAGCCGCTGACCGCCTACCAGGGGCTGACGATGCGCCTCACCCTGCCAAACCGGTACTTTGTCCGCAGCGGCGGGGTATGGGATGCCGTCATGTGGGTGTGTCGGTTTGCCCCGTTCGCAGGGCTGGCTGCGATGCTGCTGATCTGGCTCAGGCGCCGCGCGGGGGAGCCGGCGGAAACCGTGGAATTCTATCCGCCGGACCAGCTGGATCCGCTGACCATGGGATACGTCTATGACGGCAAAGTGAACCGCAGGGACATCACCTCGCTGCTCATCTATCTTGCCAACCTCGGGTGTCTTTCGATCCGTGAGACGGGGAAGAAAGACTACGAGATCGTGCTGCAGCAGCAGTACACGGGGGGCTTTGAGCCGGCCAGGCTGTTCTTCAACGGTCTTAAGAACCGTTCCCGCAAGAATAGATACGATGAAGAAGTCGTGACCAGAGACCGCCTCAAAAAGCACTTTTATGTTACGACAGACCGTATCCGGGCGGAGATGGAGGAGCCGCGTTATGCGATGCAGTTTTTCCTGCCTGTTCGCCGGTATCACGCACTGGCGCTGGTATTCGCGTTCCTGTCTCTCTGCATGGGGGTCTTTGCATATGTTTACGGGCAGTTCTATGATCCCTGGACTGCGGTCATGCCTCTTATGCTCGTTATGATCATGGCGGTGTCCTTCCTGCCGGCGTTCCTGCTCACAGGGACGCGTGCGGGAAAAAGCATTATGAAGACCTTCCTGATCATTCTGGGGCTGATTTTCGTCATGATGATGGTGGTCAGCGGCCTGGTCTTTGGGGGCGGCAGTCTGCTGCAGCTATCCTCGCCTGTGACCTGGTTTGCGGTTGGCTGCGCGGCAGCCGTTGTCGGCACGCTGCTGATCGGATTCCGCATGCACCCGAGATCGTTGTACGGGAAGGATCTTGTCAGCCGGATCCGGGGGTTCCGCAGATTCCTCGAGACGGCGGAAAAGGACCGTCTGAAGCTGCTTGTTGAGCAGGATTCGCAGTATTATTACAACATCCTGCCTTATGCCTATGTGCTGGGTGTTTCCTCGAAGTGGATCGCCCGGTTTGATGAGATCGCGGAAGCGCCTCCTGCATGGCTGCAGGGTGGGAATGACCTTGCCGTGATGGATACGATCGAACGGTCCATGCGGTCGTTTGGCCATGATATGACGAGCGAGCCAAAGGCCACTTTCAGCGGCGGCAGCAGCGGCAGCGGCTGGTCATCGTCCAGTTCCTCCGACAGCAGCTGGTCGTCCTCCGGTTCTTCGGGCGGCGGTTCGTCCGGCGGCGGCAGCGGCGGTGGCGGCGGCAGCAGCTGGTAGAAGGACCGATCGTTTGATTGAGAATGAGGGAGTTCCGATGAAATATAGAGGGAACCATAACAGCAGGATAATCAGCATCCGGGCAGAGCGCTGGCACAGGCGCCTTGTTCTGGCAGTGCTGTTTGTGTGCCTCGCAGGGCTGCTGCCCGGCATGAATGGGACACGCGTTTTCGCCTATGAGAACAACTACGACATCACCCACATGGATGTGGACATCGTCGTGAACGAGAACAACACCTATGATGTGACGGAGACGATCGACGTCTGGTTTGATGAGGGGGCGGGCAAACACGGCATTGTCCGCTGCATCCCGACCAGCAACATGATCTTCCGCGAGGACGGCTCCACCGGCCACACCCATGCGCAGATCCGCAATGTCACGGTGAATTACCCCTGCAGCGAAGAAGAGGAAGGCGGCTATCTGGACCTCCGCATCGGCAGTGCGGACAAATACGTGGAGGGAAATGTCCAGTATGTGATTACCTATACATACGATCTCGGACGCGATATCCTGCACGGCGCAGATGAGTTTTATTTCAATATCGTCGGCACAGAGTGGGATACGACGGTCGAAAGCGTCAGCTTTGCCGTGCATTTCCCGAAGGAGTTCCAGTACAACGAGGAGACGCTGGGCTTTACCCACGGGTACGCGTACAGCAGCGATTACGAAGGGGTGACCTACAAAGTCGAAGAGAATACGGTCTACGGCGTTTACGAGACGCCCCTCAATGCGTACGAAGGGCTGACGATGCGCCTCACACTGCCGGAGGGCTACTTTATCCGCACCGGCGGTCTGGGGGAGGCCACGGCGACCGGATTCCTTGGATTCCCGATCCTGTCGTTCATCGCGTTCCTGCTGCTCTATCTGACGAAGATGCGCAACAAAAAGCCGGTCGAACCGGTCGAATTCTACCCGCCGGACGGCCTCTCTCCGCTGTGGATCGGCTACTACTACGACGGCCGGGTCGATAAAAAAGACATCACGACGATGCTCATCTGGCTTGCCTCCAAGGGGTACCTGGAGATCCACGAGCACGGGCCGGAGGACTACGACATCATCCTGCTGAAGGACTACTACCCGGAAGACGACAAAGAGGCTTATGTGTTCTACGATGGGCTCCTGAGACTGGCCAAAGAGGATAAGAAGACAGGGCAGGTCGTCGTGTCGAAAAAGAATCTTGAGAAGAAGTTCTACCGGACGTACGAGAAGATCAAAAGCAGCATGAATACGAAGACGACCCGCAAGAAGTATCTGGCGGAGCAGGGGCACACCAAGGGGGTGGCGATGCTCTTCGGCTGCGTGTCCATCCTCGTATCGCTGTACAGCATATTCTACTTCGCCGAGTACAATACGTTCGCGGCGATCCTCTTCTCGATTGTGCCGGCCTTTTTCCTGCTGGTGATGGCTCCGATCCTCCTGACGGCGAACAAGATCGGCGGCGAAAAGATCGTCATGATCACGCTGGTCATCGTCATTGTGGTGGCTGTGACTGTCATGACCGCGGTCTTCTTTGCGCTCGGCGGCAGCGTTCTGGTCGACTGGAGCCTGTGGCAGACAAAGGTGGCTGCGTGCGGTATCGTGCTCGGCATCCTGACGGTCATCCTGTCCCTGATGATGCGCAAGCGCACAAAGACAGCCAACGAGATGCTGGGGCGCATCCGCGGTTTCAGGAAATTCCTTGTCACGGCGGAAAAGCCAAGGCTGGAAATGCTCGTCGCAGAATCGCCCAGCTACTTCTACGATATCCTCCCATACACCTACGTGCTCGGGGTCACATCCGCCTGGATCCGCAAGTTCGACAAGATCGCCATGAAGCCGCCCGGCTGGTATACGAGCAGCTGGAACGACGGCAATCCGGACTGGGTCGGCGACAGCCTCGATCGCACGATGGACCGCATCGGCAGCGATATGACCAGTGCACCGGCTTCGTCGGGCTCTTCGGGCGGCTGGTCTTCCTCAAGCTCTTCCGGCAGCTGGTCTTCTTCGGGCTCGTCCGGCGGCGGTTCGTCCGGCGGCGGCTCCGGCGGGGGCGGCGGTCACAGTTGGTAGTGACAATCTCCCGCGACGGTCGTATACTTGACGGAGGAGGAATGAAACTATGCGCGCCACCGTCGATCACAGCCGCTGCATCGGATGCGGACTCTGCACCGTCAACGCCCCGGGAACGTTCGAACTGAAGGATCAGGGCGGCTACAGCAGGTCCGAAGCCATCGAGGATACCAGCAGAGAAAACTGGGTCCGCGTGCGGGCTGCCGCGGACTGCTGTCCGCAGAATGCGATCCGCTGGGAAAAGCCCTGACGGCGGCGCTCACTGCTTGATAAACATGCATCTTGGGAAAGAAATCTATGTAGACAAAAGAGACCTGCGGTACCTGTGGTATCTGCCGGTATACATACTCGCGTTCGTGCTGATCGAACGGGTCAACATCGGGGCTCAGTACCATGAGATCCACATGTTCCTGGACGATCTGATCCCGTTCAGCGAGTATTTTATCGTGCCGTATTTATCCTGGCACGTGCTGACCTTTGTCGTCATCGGCTGGCTGCTCATCCGCGACCCCGCGGTCTACCGGAAGATGATGACGTTCTTTATCGTGGCATCGATCCTGTGCTTCGTCATCTTTCTGGCGTATCCAAGTTATCAGACGCTGCGGCCGGAGACGTTCGAACGGCATAACCTGTTCACCTGGGCCGTGTCGCTCATATACGCGATGGACACGCCGACAAATATCTGTCCATCCATGCACGTCATCGGCTCGCTCGGGCTGCTGCTGGCGGTCTTTGAGACGAAGGAAGACATGCGCATGCCGGTCAAGACGGTGCTGGCGATGCTGGTCGTCTTCATCTGCGCGAGCACGATGTTCCTCAAGCAGCATTCGGTCGTAGACGTGGTCGTCGCAATGCCGGTGAGCTTCATCGCCTGGGCGCTGTCGTTCGTTGCGTATACGCCGGAAGACGGTCTGAAAGTGCGGGAAGCGTTTACGAGAAAGAGCCTCCAGACGTTGCCCAACGCCATGTCGCTCGTGCAGATCATGCTGGTGCCTGTCGCGGTGCGGCTGTATCTGCAGGGCGGGCATACCGCCGCCTGCGTGATCGTGCTGCTCGCGGGGTTGCTCGATGTGCTGGACGGCCCGGTGGCGAGGAAGACGGGGCAGGTGACGAATACAGGCAAGATCCTCGACGCGGCGGCGCACAAGATCATGCACTACGCGCTCGTGATCCTGCTGGTGCCGCAGTACCGCTGGATGTGGCTGCTGCTCATCTTCATGATCCTGCGGGATCTGACGGAGATCATGTGCGGATATCTGCTCTTCAGCCGGCATGACCGGGTCTACAGCTCGCGGTGGTTCGGGCGGCTCGTGACGTTCGCGCTGTATGCGATGCCGGCACTGCTGGCTGCCGTTCCCTCCATCCCGCGCCTCTATGCGGACGCACTGATCATCGCCTGCACGCTGCTCGTGCTGCACGCGTTCTTCATGCAGATTCGCGCGTACCTCAAGGTGGAGTGGGGCGCACAGTACAGAACGTATGCGTCGGAAGTCATCCGGACGATCACGCTGTCGGTCTGGGTCATGGCGATCATCATCGCGCTCACCCAGCACGATAAGTTTACCGTGGCGGAAGTCCTGCAGTACACGCCGTCCAGTCTGCTGCTCGCGGCCGCTGTGATGATGGTGCTGTTCGGTCTTAAAACACTGTCGGTATTCTTCTATTCGGGCATTCTGTTCACGGTCTCCGGGACGCTCTTCAGCCCCGGCATTGCCGTGCTGGTCAATCTCGCCGGCGCGCTCGTGATGATCCTGGAGGGGTACTTCCTCGGCAGGACCATTGGCGGGGAAATCGGCAGGGACCTGCCGGAGAAGCATCCAAAGCTGAAAAATATCATGCATGTCAGGGAATCGCATCCCTTCTTGTTCGTCATCCTGATCCGCATGCTCAAGGTCATCAACTACGATCTTGGCAGCATGTATTTCGGGGCGGTACATGCAAAACTCCTGCCGTATGTTGCGGGCAGCCTGCTCGGTATGCTTCCTGAGGTCCTGCTGTATGCGGCGATCGGCAGCGGGCTCGGCAATCTGCATGCGGTGCCGGTCGCACTGGCCGGCGGCGCCTATATCGGCTTTACACTGCTCTCGGCGGCGCTTCTCAAATGGCTCACGGACAAGTATAATAAGTGACGTGAGGCATCCTGTGTGCAGCGGACATCCTGCTGCGGAAAGGAACGAGAAGCGATGGAGAAGGAACCGAAAACGATCCTCTGCTATGGCGATTCCAATACTTATGGCCTGATGCCGGTCCCCGGCGGACGGTATCCATACAGAAAGCGCTGGACGACCCTGCTCGGCAATCAGCTGGGGGAGGGCTACGTTGTGGTGCCTGAAGGGCTCTCGGGGCGCACGACCGCCTTCGACCGAGAAGGCGCACCTTGGAAGAACGGGCTTGCGCCGCTCAAGGCAATCATCGGCTCGCACGTGCCGGTCGATATCTTCATCGTCATGCTCGGCACGAACGACACCATCCCGGAAGTCGGGGCGAGTGCGGAGCAGATCGCAGACGGCATGGAGCAGGTGCTCCTTGCGGCGAAAGAGGCCTTTGCAGAACTGCAGGAGGAGCAGCCTCAGGTGATCCTGGCTGTCCCGGCGCCGATCGGGGATGCTTATGAGCAGTCCACGGATACCGGCGCGCTCGACATGGGCGCCTACATCAAGTCGCGGCAGATCGCAGGGCTGTATGAACAGCTGGCGGAAAAGCACGGCTGCACCTTCGTGAATATGCAGGAGGCGGAAGTCTCCGCCATCGACAGCGAGCACCTGACAGAGCGCGGGCATGAGCAGGTCGCGGCGAAAATGCTGCAGGCGGTCCTGTCACTGGAAGGGCAGGCTGCGGCAGCCTCAGCTGAGAAGAGAGAAGCAGAAGAGACCGGGGGCATGCAGTATGAAATCACGGATGACTGCATCGGCTGCGGGTACTGCCTGGGGGTCTGCCCGGGCATATGTATCAACGGGAACCATATCCCGTTCGTGATCGATCAGGAAAAGTGTCAGCACTGCGGGGCGTGCCTGGATGTCTGCCAGGCAGATGCGGTCGCACTGATCTGAAAGCGTATAGTTTAGATGAGAACAGAAGAATGCTCTGTGGCTGTTTGTGGATGCGGACAGTCACAGAGTTATTTCGTTGGGTAAGAAAAATATTTATTGTAACCATTGACATTACATCAAACAAGGTTTATATTTGCATCGTGAGATGCAACCATAACAGTTACAATTGAAGGCAATAGAATGATGAAGGGAAAGGAGTACTGAAATGCAGATCTCAAGCAGATTTACAGTTGCGCTGCATATCTTTGCCTGCGTCGATACATTCAAGGATACGCATAAGGTGACCAGTGATTTTCTGGCTGCCAGCATCAACACCAATCCTGTCATCATCCGCAAGATCCTCTCGCAGCTGAAGCATGCCGGTCTGATCAATGTCGCACGGGGGACCGGCGGGATCTCGTTCACAAGAGAACTGAAAGAGATCACTTTTTACGATGTGTACCGGGCGATCGAGCCGGTGGAAAACGGGGAACTGTTCCATTTTCATGAATCGCCGAACCCCGCCTGTCCGGTGGGACGGAACATCCACGCGCTGCTGGATGGGAAACTGGTCAGTATCCAGACGGCCATGGAGAACGAGATGAAGAAGTATACTTTGCAGGATATCCATGCGGATCTGCAGGGGTTGCTCGCGCAGCAGGATTGACAGCCGGTGTTTATGAAGACGGCGGAGAAACTTGTGATGGAAACAAAAGATTATCTGGACTATGTCGTCCATCAGATCCATAGAACGATCGTGGCCACGGTGGATGAAGAGGGGCTGCCGGTGACAGCGGCGATCGATATGATGGACTGTGATGAAAGCAGCCTGTACTTTCTGACCGCCAGAGGCAAAGGCTTTTATAACCGGCTCATCAGGCGGCAGTATCTGGCCTTCACAGCACTGAAAGGGGAGGACACGATGTCCAGCGTGGCAGTGTCCGTCCGCGGCAAGGTGCGGGAACTCGGCTATGACAGGATCCCGGATTTATTTGAAAAAAATCCGTATATGCACGCGATCTATCCAACGGAAGAAGCCATGCATGCCCTGACCGTCTTCCAGATCTACGAGGGCACCGGTGAGTGGTTTGATCTGTCAAAAAAGCCGATCGAAAGGGCGTCGTTCACGTTCGGCGGCGCAAAGAAAGCTGCTGACGGGTATCACATCACAGACCGGTGTACCGGATGCGGGGCATGCATCGGGGTGTGTCCGCAGGGGTGCATCGTTCAGGACAGCCTTCCCTATGAGATCAGTCAGACGCACTGTCTGCACTGCGGGAACTGCATGGAAGCATGTCCGGCAGGCGCCGTGGAGCGGGCGGGCCGCTGATCAATACCAGCAGCCATCAGGAGCAGCCGGTTTTCCGGCAGAAGGAAGACACCTATGGAACAGAATGAAAGACTGGATTATCTTGTAAAGCGATTCCTGGATGACTCCGGCAGATATAAGGGGATGGAGGTCGCGGACGATCCGGCGGAGAAGCGGACGGTATTGCGGTCTTTAATGAATATCCGCATGCCGGGACTTCTCGATGAAGAATCGCTCCGCATCCAGGACGAATACCTCAAAGCGCGCATCGCCGAAAACGGGATCGTGGAGACGGATGCGCTGCCCACAGCCGCAGATCTTGGCAGTACGGCGGCAAATGCAGAGCAGATCATCATCTGGCAGGGGGATATCACACGCCTTGCCTGTGACGCCATCGTGAACGCGGCCAATTCGCAGATGCTCGGCTGCTTTGTCCCGATGCACACTTGCATCGACAACTGCATCCACACATTTGCAGGGATCCAGCTGCGGCAGGCGTGCGCAGAGCAGATGGCTGCGCTCAGGCAGCGGTTTGGGGAGGACTACGAACAGCCCACCGCCGTGCCGATGCTGACGGACGGATACAATCTGCCGGCTGGGCACGTGATCCACATCGTCGGGCCGATCGTGCAGGACCGGCTCACAAGGCGGCATGAAGAGGATCTGGCCGCCTGCTACCGCAATACACTGGACATGTGCCTGGCGAACGGTCTTAGGAGTGTCGCATTCTGCTGTATCTCGACAGGGGTGTTTCACTTCCCGAACAAGCGGGCCGCACAGATCGCCGTACAGACGGTGCGGGACTGGCTGACCGCACACCCGGATGCGGTGGACAGGGTCATTTTCAACGTATTCAAAGACGAGGACAAAGAGTACTATGAACAGCAGTTTGTATGAAGCAATCAGAACGCATCGCGCGAATGGATACGAAGAGTCGATCGGAAAGGGCATGGCGGGGCTCAGGCATTTCCGGGGCAGCCGCCTGCTGATGGAAGACTCTGCCGGAAGAGAAGCGCAGACCGGGCGCCTGAAAGAAGCGATCGCCGATGCGGAGAAGATCGTGATTGGCGCCGGCGCAGGGCTTTCTACTTCGGCCGGATACGTTTATAACGGAGAGAGATTTCAGAAGTATTTCGGGGACTTTGCCGCAAAGTACGGCTACCGCGATATGTACAGCGGCGGGTTTTACCGCTATCCATCTGAAGAGGAACGCTGGGCTTTCTGGAGCCGCAATATCTACATCAACCGGTACATGGATCCTCCGAAACCAGTCTATGACGATCTGCTGGCGCTGGTGAAGGATAAGGACTATTTCGTGATCACGACCAACGTGGATCACTGTTTCCAGCGGACGGGCTTTGATAAAAAGCGGCTTTTCTATACGCAGGGGGACTACGGTCTGTGGCAGTGCAGCAAACCTTGTCACGATAAGACATATGACAACGAAGAAGTAGTGAAAGAGATGCTCCTTGCACAGGGCTTTACCATCGCAGCGGACGGCACGCTGGAACTGCCGTGTGACGAAAAACTGCGGATCCGGGCGGAAGATGCGCAGCAGGCGAATGCGGCGGGGCTGCTGAAGACGGAAGTGCCGGCAGAACTGGTGCCGCGCTGTCCGGTGTGCGGCGCACCCATGAGCATGAATCTGCGGGCGGATGATACGTTCGTGGAGGATGCGGGCTGGCACGATGCTTCGGCAGCGTATGCCGGGTATCTGAAAACCTGTGAGGGAAAACGCGTCCTGTATCTTGAGCTTGGTGTTGGCGGCAATACGCCGGTGTTTAATGTATTGAATCCCATTCGGCCGAAAATGGCCAAAAACAGCAGATTTTACCCTGGGAATGGATATTTTATGAAGGAGCTGTCAAGGATCACGGATTCTGAGAGGCTCCGGAGGTGCGCATGATGTTTGGGAGAAGATTACCAAAGACAGAGACCCCGGACGGGATCGCAAAGCTGCGCAAGGCACTTGATGAGGCAGATGCTGTC
>CADATO010000041.1 GCA_902790905.1 uncultured Eubacteriales bacterium | reverse complement strand
CACTCGACTAGTGAGCTGTTACGCACTCTTTAAATGAATGGCTGCTTCTAAGCCAACATCCTAGCTGTTTATGCAGCTCCACATCTTTTTCCACTTAACTTACATTTGGGGACCTTAGCTGTGGGTCTGGGCTGTTTCCCTTTCGACCATGGAACTTATCTCTCATAGTCTGACTCCCAAGTATGATTGCACAGTATTCGGAGTTTGATAATTTTCGGTAACCGGTGAAGGCCCCTAGAATATTCAGTGCTCTACCCCTGTGTATCTTACCTTGAGGCTAGCCCTAAAGCTATTTCGAGGAGAACCAGCTATATCCGGGTTCGATTGGAATTTCACCGCTATCCACACGTCATCCTAACACTTTTCAACGTATAGAGGTTCGGTCCTCCACGAGATTTTACTCTCGCTTCAACCTGCACATGGATAGGTCACCCGGTTTCGGGTCTACAGCATGCAACTTCCGCCGGTTAAGACTCGGTTTCCCTGCGGCTTCAGTGCTCCAGCACCTTAACCTCGCTGCATACCATAACTCGTTGGCCCGTTCTACAAAAAGTACGTGGTCACTTGCGCTCCCACTGCTTGTAAGCATAAGGTTTCAGGTTCTCTTTCACTCCCCTCCCGGGGTCCTTTTCACCTTTCCCTCACGGTACTGTTCGCTATCGGTCACTGGGTAGTATTTAGGCTTGGAGGGTGGGCCCTCCGGCTTCATACCGGGTTACACGTGTCCGGTACTACTCTGGTGTCACCCGGGTCGATCGGGATTTCGTCTACGGGAGTTTCACCCTCTGCGCTCTGCTTTTCCAAAACAGTTCGACTATCCTTCCTGAATCCCTTACGGTGATCCTCAACCCCGAAGTGCAAGCACCTCGGTTTGGCCTGTTCCCCGTTCGCTCGCCGCTACTCAGGGAATCGATGTTTCTTTCTCTTCCTGGGGTTACTTAGATGTTTCAGTTCACCCCGTTTCCTTCTCTCATACTATGTGTTCATATGAGGATACATACCTATTACAGTATGTGGGTTCCCCCATTCGGAAATCTGCGGGTCGTCGGATATTTGCTCCTTACCGCAGCTTATCGCAGCTTGTCACGTCCTTCTTCGGCTCCCAGTGCCAAGGCATCCGCCTTATGCTCTTTCTTACTTGACCAATTGAAGCCCTAACCCCGAATCTTCGATTCGGCGGTAGGTCTCATGCAACCAAGCACAGCACTTCAGTGCGTGGTGCTTGACTGCCAAGCGCCCGGCATAGCGTTGCCGGACCTCGCGGATCGCTCCGCGCGTTTACACTTTGTTAAAAAACTTCAGTGAATTTCTGGTTTTCTCGGCGAAATCGTCGTATTACCCTAATTGCTTAGTTTCGTTTTACTACTTCGTAGTGAACAGTTAATACTCGATTTCGTTTTCGATTTTTGCTTTACACAAATTTTATTCAGTTTTCAATGTGCACACAGGCTCGCCTTAGATGTCATTTAACGACCATCTGGCCTGTTATGGTGGAGAACAGGGGGCTCGAACCCCTGACCCCCTGCGTGCAAGGCAGGTGCTCTCCCAGCTGAGCTAGTTCCCCATAAAAATCATAGTGCAGAAACTCTCGTCTCCTTAGAAAGGAGGTGATCCAGCCGCTCGTTCTCGAACGGCTACCTTGTTACGACTTCACCCCAGTCATTGATTTCGCCTTAGGTAAACTATTATCTGTCCAACTTCGGGCGCCCCCAACTTCCATGGTGTGACGGGCGGTGTGTACAAGACCCGGGAACGCATTCACCGTGGCATTCTGATCCACGATTACTAGCATGTACAAGACCCGGGAACGCATTCACCGCGGCATGCTGATCCGCGATTACTAGCAACTCCGACTTCATGCAGGCGAGTTGCAGCCTGCAATCCGAACTGGGGCCGGTTTTGAAGATTTGCTCCATCTCACGATCTTGCCTCTCGTTGTACCGACCATTGTAGCACGTGTGTAGCCCAGAACATAAGGGGCATGATGATTTGACGTCATCCCCACCTTCCTCCGAGTTGTCCCCGGCAGTCCCACTAGAGTGCCCAACTGAATGCTGGCAACTAATGGCAAGGGTTGCGCTCGTTGCGGGACTTAACCCAACATCTCACGACACGAGCTGACGACAACCATGCACCACCTGTCACTGCTGTCCGAAGAGGGGCCGGCGTTACCCAGCAGGATGTCAAGCCCTGGTAAGGTTCTTCGCGTTGCTTCGAATTAAACCACATGCTCCGCTGCTTGTGCGGGTCCCCGTCAATTCCTTTGAGTTTTATTCTTGCGAACGTACTCCCCAGGCGGAGCACTTAATGCGTTAACTGCGGCACCGAGGGTTGTCCCCCCGACACCTAGTGCTCATCGTTTACGGCGTGGACTACCAGGGTATCTAATCCTGTTTGCTCCCCACGCTTTCGTGCCTCAGTGTCAGTTACAGTCCAGAAAGTCGCCTTCGCCACTGGTGTTCCTCCTAATATCTACGCATTTCACCGCTACACTAGGAATTCCACTTTCCCCTCCTGCACTCAAGTCTCCCAGTTCATGGGGCGAACTACGGTTAAGCCGTAGCCTTAAACCCCACGCTTAAGAAACCACCTACGCACTCTTTACGCCCAATGATTCCGGATAACGCTTGCCCCCTACGTATTACCGCGGCTGCTGGCACGTAGTTAGCCGGGGCTTCCTCCAATGGTACCGTCATTTGTTTCTTCCCATAGGACAGAGCTTTACGACCCAAGGGCCTTCATCGCTCACGCGGCGTTGCTGCATCAGGCTTTCGCCCATTGTGCAAGATTCCCTACTGCTGCCTCCCGTAGGAGTTTGGACCGTGTCTCAGTTCCAATGTGGCCGATCACCCTCTCAGGTCGGCTACTGATCGTCGCCTTGGTGAGCCGTTACCCCACCAACAAGCTAATCAGACGCAGGCCCATCCTTTGCCAATAAATCTTTGGCGATCCTATCAGGCGATAGGTTCGCATTATCAGGTATTAATCACCGTTTCCAGTGGCTATCCCTGTGCAAAGGGCAGGTTGCCTACGCGTTACTCACCCGTCCGCCGCTTTCCACCCGCCAAATCCACCGAAGTCTCATTGGCGAGCTTCTCGCTCGACTTGCATGTATTAGGCACGCCGCCAGCGTTCATCCTGAGCCAGGATCAAACTCTTAAATAAATGGTATTTCATTCTCCTCCGAAGAGAAGAAGTAAAACCTGTTTCCTAAGCTCATTACGCTAACTTTGTTTGCGTTTCCGTATTACCGGATGTGCTTTAGAAATTGACGGAAAACGTTGTACTTGATTAACAAGTGCTGATTGTTTTCCTTTGATCTTTGAGGCTTTGAGCCTCTTTTGACCAACCAAATTTCTACACTATGCAGTTTTCAAGGTTCCCGGCCTTTTCGGAGGACCGGATCCGGCGTCGCTGTGTTCAGCGCGCTCATTTAATATACAACTTGTACCCCTATGTGTCAACACCCTTTTCGAAGTTTTTTTGCCGAAATCAATGTGCATTTATTCAGTCAATTCTGACCCCCTTCCGAAAGCAGTTATCCACACAAGATGATGTGTTTTTCCCGATTGTTAATCTATATATATTCCTGATTGTCAGCCTATATATAATATGGTAGACTTGACTTGCGTAGAGTAGGCATCTTGCGCTAAGTGCCCCGGGACGGGATGTTGCCCGCGGACGAAAAGCATACGCTTGTGATGAGGTGCCGCATCCGCTACTGCACCGGGAAATGAGACTCCGCTCACTCACGGCGCAGCACGCCGTGAAATGTGAAAGGAGTTTTTTACTATGAAGAAGGTTCTCCCGCGGACACTGGTCACCATGGCGCTTCTCATCGCGCTCGAGGTGATCCTGACCAGATTCCTGTCGATCAACCTGCCGATCGTCCGGATCGGTTTTGGTTTTCTGCCGGTGGCGATTGCCGCCATCCTGTTCGGCCCGCTCTGGGCAGGCATCGGGTATGCGGTCGGTGATCTGATCGGCATGCTGCTCTGGCCGACCGGTGCGTACTTCCCCGGTTTTACCATCACAGCATTCCTCGTCGGTGCGGCGTACGGACTCTTCCTATATAAAAAGACGGTCACGTGGCCGAGGCTCACCGTTACCGTCTGCGTTATCATACTCGCCTTTTCGCTCGTTCTCAATACAGTCTGGCTGTCGATGCTGTACGGCAAGGCATTCTGGGGGCTGCTGCCCACCAGGATCCTGCAGTGCGTCATCCTCATCCCGGTCCAGATCCTGACCATCAAGCTGGTCTACGAGAAAGTCCTGACCAGGCTCGGTATGCTGCCGCCGGAAGGCAGTCCCGCACGGAAGGCAGAGCCGGCATCGCAGGATGCTGCTGCCTAGCACCGCTGCCCTGTATCATCAACCAATCACTTCGTACATGCTGTCCGCGTCTTCCTTTCTGACGGAGTCGCGGACTTCTTTTACACGCACGGTGACCTCTTTGGTCCCGAAGACGATGGTGATCTCATCCCCCTCTTTCACTTCGGACCCGGCTTTGGCCACCTTCCCGTTGATGGTGATGCGGCCGCCGTCACAGGCCTCTTTGGCCACGGTGCGGCGCTTGATCAGTCTTGAGTTTTTCAGATACTTATCGATACGCATAGTTTCCTACTTTCAGAAAAAAAGCGATGCCCCGAAAGGCACCGCTTTTTGATGACTCATTAAGAACAGACTAGTTGACAGCGTCCTTGAGTGCTTTGCCAGCCTTGAAAACAGGAGCCTTGGAAGCAGGGATCTTGATGACTTCGCCCGGCTTTCTCGGGTTACGGCCGGTACGAGCCTTTCTGGAACGAACTTCGAATGTACCGAAGCCGATCAGCTGGACTTTGTCGCCCTTCTTCAGAGCATCCGTGATCTCGCCCATCATAGCGTTGACAGCCATCTCAGCATCCTTCTTCGTGAAACCAGTCTTTTCTGCAACTGCAGCAATCAATTCAGCCTTGTTCATTTTTTTCCTCCTTAAATAACAACTTGTATTTTGTCCTCTCAGGGACTATTACCATTCGCGTTTGCCCGCGGTTTGCCGGGCAGTCTCGATGAATCGCTCTGTCGCACGTTCCAGAGCCTTCTCAGGCTCCACGCCGCTCCTCACTGCAGCCGCAGCTGCCAGGAAGAGGAATTCTCCGATCTGCTGTTCGGCTTCGCCGTCTGACAGGTCGCTCCCGGTAAGCTCCAGGGCTTGTTTTGTCACCTGTTCCCAGGATCCAAAACCATCATTCCACGCATATCCGCCTCGCGATGCCTTCTTCTGCACCTTAGTACTCCGGATCAGAGCCGGAAATGCTTTAGGAACATCGGCAAGTTGTTCGTAAAGAGACCTCTCGCCATGCTCCCTTTCCTTGATATTTTCCCATTTTTCAACGTTGTTGTCAACCGCTTTGCCCGCCCCGTCTGAAAAAATGTGCGGGTGTCGACGAATCATTTTTTCACAGACACCGTTGATGGGGTCGATCGGATCGAAAACAGATTCTTCCTCGGCTAACAAACTATGGAATGCAACCTGCAGCATCACATCGCCAAGTTCCTCATCCATGTTAGCGGGGTCCTCCCTGTCGATCGCCTCTGCGACTTCGTACGCTTCTTCGATCATGCAGGTGCGCAGGGAGTGATGATCCTGCACCCTGTCCCAGGGGCACTCGGCGCGCAGAACGCGCACAATGGCGAGCAGCCGTTCATACGCTTCACCGGCCGACTTCGCAGGGATCTTCAGTTCGTCGTGCATAGGACAGTTCCTTTTACTTCACAAATTTATCGTACAGCGCCGCCAGCTTATTTCCCTTCGGCATGTGCAGCAGGTCGTCTCTGGTGCAGCTCTTCGTCACGATCAGCAGGACCGCGTAGAGGCATGCCGCCAGGATGATGGACAGCATCGTCGCGATGCCGCTCGCTGCGATGCCGTGGCCGAGGATCATCGTCAGCACATTGAAGACCAGCCGTGCGAACACCGCCATGATGCCCGCGGAGATCGCCGGACGCAGGTAGCAGAGCCCTGCCGGGAACGAGACGCCGACGTATTTCTTCACAGCCAGGATGTCGAGCACCGCTGCCGCCAGATACGCCACAGTCGTGCCGATGGCTGCGCCGCGGATGTTGAGCGTCGGGATGCCGACCAGGACAAAGGTCACGACGATTTTGATCACGACCGCGATCAGCAGATTGATGACCGGAACCATCTGTTTGCCCACGCCCTGCAGGATCGCCGTCAGCGTCTGCACGATGGACAGGAAGATGATGCCGATTGCCAGGATCGTCAGGCAGGCCGCCGAGTTATCCGCCACCTGCGGTTTGGTCGGGTAAAGAAGCAGCATGATCGGATGCGACAGCACCGCCATGCCGAACGCGCACGGCAGGCCGATCATCGTCGCGATGCGCATGCCGAGCACGGTGTTTTCTGTGAGCGCTTCCGTGTCACGCTGGGTGAAGACGGAGGTGATCATCGGGACAAGGCTCATCGCCAGCGCCGCCGTCAGCACCTGCGGCAGGTTGATCAGCGACATGACGTAGCCGCTGAGCGTGCCGTAGAGTACGTCCGCCTCCTGCGGTGTGAAGCCCGCCGCGAGAAGACGGCTGTTGATGATCGGCACTTCGACCATATTCATGATGGGCATCACGGCTGCACCGATCGTGATCGGCACCGCGATCAGCAGGACCTTCTTCAGGATGTCACCGGTTGCCTCAAAGACGGTATCCGGGTGCATGTCCATCCGGTGATGAATCGCCGCGCGGCTCTTCATATAGATGAAGATGATCAGCGCAAGACCCGCCGCCGAGCCGATCGTCGCACCGGAGATCGCCCCCATCGCGCCCTTGACATCAGAAGCTGTTGTCGCATCTTTGCCCGCCCAGGACAGGAACGTCGGCGCCGATCTGTAGAACAGATACGCCAGGCTCAGGCCGAAGCCCACGCGGAACACCTGCTCGATGACCTGCGACACGGCCGTCGGATTCATATTCTGCATGCCCTGGAAGTACCCGCGGTAGGCAGCCATCAGCGGCACCAGCAGCAGCGCCGGTGCGATGACCATCATCGGGTACTTCGCATTCGGAGAACTCATCCCCGCGGAGATCGCCCCCGCCCCGAAGAACAGGAGCAGGAACGAGACCGCCCCGATGCCGAACATCAGGAACGCCGAGACCTTGAAGGCCCTGTGGGCGCCGCGGTAGTCCCCCTGCACCGCCCGCTCCGAGACCATCCTGGAGATAGCCACCGGGATGCCGCTCGTCGCGATGACGATGAAGAACGTATAGATATAGTAGGCAGGCTGGTAGTAGGCCATCGAGGTCTCGCTGACCATATTCCCCAGCGGGATGCGGAATACCGCCCCGAGGATCTTGACCACAAGACCCGCTGCGCCGAGGATCGCCGCCCCTTTGACAAATGACTTGTTTTCTTTGCTCATGCTTCCTCCATGAGAATCGCTGTATCGGATGCGCCGGAAGGCGCCTGCCCCGCACTAGAGCCGTGCGAGGATCTTGTTTGTTTCTTCTGTCACGGCCGCCTTTGTCTTTTCGATATCGATCGTGGCGTATTCGCCGTCTTCGTACAGGACGCGTCCGTCGACCACGGTCATGACCACATCGCTGCCGGAAGCGCTGTACACGAGGTTGGTCACGAGATTGTGGACCGGGTACATCCACGGCGTGTCGATGTCGATCATGACGAGGTCCGCCTTATACCCTTCCTTCAGCACGCCGCAGTCCGCGCGGCCCTGTGCCTTCGCGCCGCCGATGGTGGCCGCCCGCAGGGTCTCAACCGGCGAGACCGCCTCCGGAGCATGATACATCATCTTGGAGGCGATGGCAAAGACTTTCATCTCTTCGATGTAGTTCAGACTGTTGTTGCTGGAGACGCTGTCCGTGCCAATCGCGACGTTGATGCCCTTCTCAAACAGCGCCGGGACATTGCAGACGCCGCTGGCGAGTTTGAGGTTGCTGATCGGGTTCACCGCGACGGTGACGCCCCGCTCCTTCAGAATATCGTAGTCTTCCCCTTCGATCCACACGCAGTGTGCCGCTGTCGTCGGGGTGGCAAAGAGTCCGCAGTCGTCGAGGTACTTCACCGGCGTTCTGCCCTCGTGCCGCGCCTTGCACTCCTCGTGCTCAGACTTTGTCTCCGAGACGTGGACATGCATGTTCGCGCCGAGCGAAGACGTCAGCTCCGCGAGCTGCCG
Source organism: uncultured Eubacteriales bacterium (assembly GCA_902790905.1). Taxonomy (GTDB): domain Bacteria; phylum Bacillota; class Clostridia; order Peptostreptococcales; family Anaerovoracaceae; genus RUG13615. The sequence continues at coordinate 10,677 of CADATO010000041.1, read as the reverse complement.
GACGATCTTATCCGGATTGGTGTACTCCGCATGGAGACTCATATCCACCTTGATGCGGCCGTCCGCCGCGCCGTTGTATGTCTCGAATGCGTGGACCATCTCCCTGCCGGCCGGAAGATCCTTCAGATCCCTGTCGTCAAAGCAGGTGACCGACCGGGAGAAGTTGTTCTTCGCCCCGCTGTCCGATATGGCGGCCGCCATATCGTCTGGGAAGTAGTACATATCGCTCGTCGAGACGATCCCGTAACGCAGGGACTCGGCCATCGCCAGCAGCGTCCCTGCGTAGACAGCGGGGCCGCTGAGCTGATCCTCGAACGGGAAGATGCGGTCGTTAAGCCATTCCTGCAGCGGCAGGTTCTCGCCGTAGCCGCGCAGCAGCGTCATGGGTGAATGCGCATGCGCGTTGTAAAAGCCGCTCATCAGGAGCTTGCCTTTCCCGTCGATGACGCGGTCCGTGTCCACCTCGCCGGCCGCCTTCTGCGCATCGCACGGCGCGCCGGTCCCGACATATGTGATCCTGTCCCCTTTCGTGCCGACATACATGTGCTCGCGCACTTCCAGGTTTTCGTCCAGAATGGTGATGTCTTTGAATAACATGGCTTCCTCCTAATTGCTCTGCGTCGCTTTCTGCAGCATGAGCTCCAGCAGCTCGACGACTTCATCCAGCACTTCGCGCCCCTTGGTCAGATACATGACGAGCGGCGCCACGCCGTTCTTGCCGCCGTAGTCGAGCACCAGTTTGCCCTTCTGCGCACGCACGCGGCGGATATCCATCTGCTCCGCCATCGACTTGATGTAGGCGACGCGGATGAGGTTCCACGTCGGCTTCGGGATATCGCCGAAGCGGTCGATGAGTTCTTCCCTCATATCGCTGAAGTCCTCCTTGTCGGAGATCGCAGCGATCTTCTTGTAGATGGTGAGCTTGGTCACCTCGTCGTTGATGTAGGTCTCCGGGATGAACGCCGAGACGTTGATCTCGACCGTCGTATCCTCGCGCCTCGTCGGCACGACTTCGCCCTTGAGCGCCTTGACCGCATCGTCCACGAGTTTGCAGTACAGCTCGTAGCCGATGTTGACCATGTGCCCGTGCTGCTCCGTACCGAGCAGGTTGCCGGCGCCGCGGATCTCGAGGTCGCGCATGGAGATCTTGAAGCCCGCGCCGAATTCGGTGAAGGTCTTGATCGCCCTGAGGCGCCGCTCCGCGATGTCCGAAAGCACCTGGTTCTTCTTGTGAAGCAGGTATGCATACGCCAGACGGTTGGCCCGGCCGACACGCCCGCGCAGCTGATACAGCTGGGACAGGCCGAACTTGTCCGCGTCGATGATGATGATCGTGTTGACGTTCGGGATATCGATGCCGGACTCCACGATGGTGGTCGCCACGAGCACGTCGAGGTCCCCGTTGATGAAGTCCATCATGACATCTTCGAGCGCCGTCTCGCTCATCTGCCCGTGCCCGACGCCGATGCGCAGATCCGGCACCAGACCGTCGATGCGGTCCGCGAGCTGGTAGATGGTGTTGACGCGGTTGTGGATGACGTACACCTGCCCGCCGCGCTCGATCTCCTTCTCGATGGCTTCCTTAATAATATAGTCCTCATCCTCCATGACGAACGTCTGCACCGGATAGCGTTCTTCGGGCGGTTCCTCGATGACGCTCATGTCACGGATGCCGAGCAGCGACATGTGCAGCGTCCGCGGGATAGGCGTTGCAGACAGCGTCAGCACGTCGACGTTGCTCTTGAGTTTTTTGATCTTTTCCTTATGCTGCACGCCAAAGCGCTGTTCCTCGTCGATGACAAGAAGGCCCAGATCTTTGAATCGCACATCGTCCGACAGCAGCCGGTGCGTGCCGATGATGACGTCCACCTGGCCGTTCTTCAGGTTCTTCAGCGTCTGCTGCTGCTCCGCCTCCGAACGGAACCGGCTGATCATGTCAACCGTGAACGGGAACTTCTCAAACCGTTCCTTCAGCGTGTAGTAGTGCTGGCTGGCGAGGATCGTGGTCGGCACCAGGACACAGACCTGCTTTCCCTCTGCCGCCGCCTTGAACATGGCCCGCGCCGCGACCTCCGTCTTGCCGTAGCCGACATCGCCGCACAGCAGACGGTCCATGGCCTTGTCGGACTCCATGTCTTTTTTGATCTCCTCGACACACCGCAGCTGGTCCGCCGTCTCGGTGTACGGGAAGCTCTCCTCGAACTCCTTCTGCCAGACCGTATCCGGACCGAACTTGTAGCCCTTGTTCTTCTCGCGCTCCGCCTGGATCTCCAGCAGTTCCTTGGCCATCTTTGCGATGGACGCCTTGGCCTTGGCCTTCGTCTTGCGCCAGTCCTTGCTGTTGAGTTTGCTGATCTTCGTCGTGTCGATGTCGCCGCCGATGTACTTCTGGACGAGGTCCATCTGGTCGGTCGGGACGTACAGCACATCGTTGCCGGCGTACTGGATCTTGAGGTAGTCCTTCTGCTCCCCCTTGACGGTCAGCTGCTCCAGCCCGACGAACTTACCGATGCCCTGCGTCTCATGCACGACATAGTCGCCCGCCTCGATGTCCGAGAAGCTCGCGATCGGCCTGCGGTTTTCGTCCTTGACCTTCTTCTTTCTCCGCGTGGACTTCTTGTAGGTCCCGAAGATATCCCCGTCGGTGATGTAGATGATCCGTGCCTCCGGGAACTCCATGCCGGCGGTCAGGTTGCCCTGCTTCACCTTGACAAGCCCCGTCAGATCCGCGTGATCGACGAATTCTTTCAGATTGTTATACCGGTCCTCCGTGGAGCAGACCAGTGTGATGTCGTATTTTTTGAGAAGGAATCGCCGAAGATCCTTCTCGAGGATATCCATCTTGCCGTTGTACGACAGCGTCTGCCGGCTGACGATGCTGCGGATGTCCTCGTACGCGTCGATGCCCTTGACCGTGCGGGCGAACGGCGTGCAGATGACGACCCGCGGCCGCTTGTAGATCGCGAACAGATCGCGCCGCCCCGGGAAGAGCGAGAAATCCTTCTTGATAATGAGGCCGCGCTCGACGAATACATCCATATCTGCCTTGAGACCCAGCGAGCGGTCCTCCACCATATCGAAGACGCGGTTCGGGTCATCCACGACCGTCATCGCCGTCGCCGGGAAGTACCCCGCCAGGTTGGATGCGTCTTCGTAGAAATAGTCCATGTAGGTCTCGAGCTGCTGCCGGTTGGTGCCGGTGGCGATGCTCTCGAGCAGTTCATCCCGCCGCTCGGGCAGCCCCTTGTAGGCGCGCTCGATCTTCTTCTGCGCGCTCTCCATCACGTCCGGCTCGCGCACGATCAGCGCCGCCGGGTACAGCGACAGGACCTCTGTCTTGCCGACAGAACGCTGGCTGACCGGATCGAACGTCTTCATCGACTCGACTTCGTTGTCGAACAGGTCGATGCGCACCGGCAGGTCGTCGTAAGGCGTGAAGATGTCGAGGATGTCGCCGCGCATGGAGAACTGCCCCTTGCCGTAGACCAGCGGGACGCGTTCGTAGCCCATGTCGACCAGATCCTGCAGGAGCGCCTTGAGGCGGAGCTCATCGCCGACGGCGATCTTTCTTCTCTTGCAGAGGAATCGCTCTTTCGGCGGCAGCTTCTTGATGGCCATTCCGACAGGGGCGACCACGATGCAGTCCTCCCCTTCGATGACCGCACGAAGCGCTTCCAGAAAACCGAACAGCGTATCCTGGTTCTTCGCCTCGTAGCCGCGGAAGACGTTGTCATCCTCCGGGACAATATAAATACGATTTTTTGCAAAAAATGAAACATCCGAGGCGAGCCGTCTCGCCCCAATGTAAGTTGGCGTCACAACAAGTGACGGCCCCTTTTCTTCCTTGATAAGATCGGCAATGACGGGCGCCACGCGGCTGTCCGAGATGCCGGATATGTTGATTACTCCCATTTACTTACCGCTACCGTTGTACTTGTTCATGGCGGTCGTGACATCGTCCCGGATGATGCACAGCACGGCTTCGACAGCGCGGTCCACCGCATCTTCCAGCGGCGCGACCTCGTCCTTCGTGAAGCCGCCTGTGACATAGTCCTTGATGTCCATATTGCCCCGGTCACCGATCCCGATCCGGATCCGCGGGAAATCATCGTATCCGAGCTGGTAGATGACCGACTGCATGCCTTTGTGGGTGCCGGCGCTGCCGTGCGGACGGATGCGGATCCGCCCGACGTCAAGATCCAGATCATCGTAGATCACGATGAGATGGTCCGGCTCGATCTTGTAAAAATCAACGACCTCGCGGAGAGACTCCCCGCTGAGGTTCATGTAGGTCTGCGGCTTGACGAGGATCACCTTCTCGGCCGGTACGCCAAGTCTCGCCTCTCCCACGAGAGCCTTGAATTTGACGCGCTTCACGTCGGTGCCCAGCTTCTCCGCCAGGCGGTCGACCGTGATAAAGCCCAGATTGTGACGGGTATTCGCATAGCGCTTGCCCGGGTTGCCAAGTCCGCAGACGACGTACATAGATGCTCCTTCAGGTTACTGCGGCCTAGTCGAACAGTTTGCTGACCGACTCGTTCGTGTGGATGCGGCTGATCGCCTCTGCGAACAGCGGCGCCACGGACAGATGTTTCATCTTCGCGATCTGCTTTTCTTCCGGTACCGGTACGGTGTTGAGCAGAACGACCTCTTCAAAGGCCGAATTCTCAAGACGCTCCTTCGCGGGACCGGACAGGATCGCATGGGTCGCGCAGCAGCTGACGCTCTTCGCGCCAAGATCCATGATCGCCTTCCCGGCGTTGCAGATGGTGCCGGCGGTGTCAATCATGTCGTCGACGATGATGCAGTTCTTGCCTTCGACGTTACCGATGATATTCATGATCTCGCTCTTGTTGGGCTCCGGACGGCGCTTGTCGACGATCGCGATCGGCGCGTTGAGCGGCTCTGCCATCGCACGGGCGCGCGTGACGCTGCCGTGGTCCGGCGAAACGATGACGAGATCTTCAATGTCCTTCTGCTTCCAGTAATCGATCAGGATGGGCATGCCGATCAGATGGTCGACCGGGATGTCGAAGTAGCCCTGGATCTGCGCCGCATGCAGGTCCATCGTAACGACACGGTCTGCGCCGGCCGCCTCGAGCATATCCGCCACCAGCTTGGATGTGATCGGATCTCTGGCCTTCGCCTTGCGGTCCTGTCTTGCATACCCGTAGTACGGCATGACCACGTTGATCCTGCCGGCGGAGGCTCTCTTCATGCTGTCGATCATGATGAGGATCTCCATCAGGTTGTCGTTGACGGGGTTGCAGGTCGACTGGATGATGTAGCAGTCGCACCCGCGGACGCTTTCGTTCATGTTGATGGCGATCTCGCCGTCGCTGAACCTCTTGACTTCGCATTTGCCAAGGGACTTTCCAAGCTTTGCGGAGATCTCTTCCGCAAGCTCTCTGTGTGCATTACCGGTAAAGATCTTATAGTCCTGGTAGATGGTGTTCCTCATAATGCCCTCCGTTGCATATTTGACCAGTGATCATATATCTGTAAAAGCTGCATGCTCTAACGTTACTTTTTCTTTTTATCCAGCAGGCCTGTCCGCTTGACCCAGCCCGGGATGGTCTTGTTCTGAGGTCTTCCGACGAGCAGGACACCGTCTTCCACGTCCTTTGTGACGGTCGTGGCCGCACCGATGTATGCCTTCTCACCCACCGTGACCGGCGAGACGATGTTGACGTTGCAGCCGATGAAGGCGCCGTCCTTGATGACCGAACGGTACTTGTTCTTGCCGTCGTAGTTGACGAACACGACGCCGCAGCCCAGGTTGATATCCTTGCCCAGGTCGCTGTCGCCGATGTAGGTCAGATGCGCCGCCTTGGTGCCGTCGCCGAGAGACGAATTCTTGATCTCAACAAAATCACCGACACGGCAGTTATTACCGACGCTCGTGCCGGGTCTCAGATAAGCGAACGGACCGACCTTGGTGTTGTCGCCGATGGACGCTTCCAGGATGACGGAGCTCTCAATGTTCACGCCGTTGCCGATCGTGGCGTCCTTGATCTTCGTGTTCTGTCCGATGAAAGTATCCTTGCCGATCGTGGTATTTCCCTCGATCGTGACGCACGGCCCGATGACCGTCCCCGCGCCGATCGTGACCCCTTCATCGATATAGGCCTGGTTGATGTCGACAAACTCGACGCCGCCGGCAGCCAGTTCCAGATTTCTGGCGAGTCTGGCCTCTGCCTTGGCCTGCTCCAGTGCATAAAGCGCTGCGACCTTCTTCTGCTTCTCCTGATTGATTTTGTCCTGTTCGTTCATTGTATTTCCCTTCTTGTGCTACCGGATCCGCTGCCCTCTTGTGACGCCGTCCTTTTCGAGGATCATCTCCCCGACCTTGTAGACGTCGCCGGCGCCCATGGTGAGCACCAGATCGTCGGGACCGGCATTGTTGTAGACAAAGTTCGCGATCTCTTCGAGCGATTCGAAGAAGTATACATCCTTCTCCGGATACCGCCTGCGCATCTCCTGTGCCAGCTCGCGCGAGCTGATCTTATGGATATTCTTTTCTCTGGCTGCATAGATCTCCGCAAAGACGATCTTGTCGGCCGCGAGGAATGCTTCCGGGAACTCATCGAACAGCGCGATGGTCCGGGTGTAGGTGTGCGGCTGGAAGATGCACCAGATCTTGTCGTGCTCGATATGCGAAGCAGCGGACAGCGTTGCCTTGATCTCGGTCGGATGATGCGCGTAGTCGTCGACGATGCGCATGCCGCTCTGGGTCTCGCCCATGATGTCAAACCGGCGCTGCGTGCCCGTGAATGTCTCCAGCGTGGAGATGATGACCTCCCGGTCGACGCCCAGCGTGTCGCAGACCGCGAACGTAACGAGCGCGTTCAGCAGGTTATGCTCGCCGGGAACTGCCAGCTGGATCTTGCCGACCTGCTCTGCCCTGCCGCCTTTGGTCATGCGGTGCCAGATCGTAAAGCCCGGGAAACCCTGCTCGTTGAACTCGAGGTCGTCTGCCGAGTAATCGCATCCTTCGCTCATGCCGAAGGTGATCACGTTGTCTCTGCCTTTGATGACGCGCTTGACGAACGGATTGGCGTCATAGGCAAAAAGGAGTCCGTCCTCGGGAAGCAGCGATACAAACTTCTCGAATGAACGGACGATGTGTTCGATATCTTTAAAGTAATCGAGGTGATCGGAGTCAATGTTGAGGATAACCTCAATATTGGGATGCAACTCCAGGAAGCTGTCCCGGTACTCACATGCCTCCGCAACAAAATACTGGTCACTGCCGACCGCCACGTTGCCGCCCAGTTCCTCCAGGTTGCCGCCGACTGCGATCGTCGGATCCAGACCGGCATGCTTCATGACCAGCGAGATCATCGCCGTCGTGGTGGTCTTGCCGTGGGTGCCGGAGATGGCGATGCTGGTCTTGCTTTCACGCATCAGAAGACCCAGCATCTTGCCGCGCGTGATGCACGGGATGCCGAGTTCTCTGGCGCGGACAAGTTCCGGGTTGTCATCCGCCAGGGCGACCGTATAGACGACAAGATCCGCGCCCTCTACGTTCTTGGCGCGGTGTCCGAGATAGACGGTGATGCCGTCATCCATCAGCTTTTCCACTTTGGCACTCTGATTCATATCAGAACCGGTCACTTCATAACCGCGCGCCAGTAAAATATCTGCAATGGCGGAGAGGCCGATGCCCCCGATTCCAATGCAGTGCACTTTCTTGATTTGTGTCAGATCGATCATATATTATTCCCTCCAAAGAGTTTACGGCAGTAGTATACCACAATTCCCACGGCGATAGACATGTGAATTGTACATTTTTCAATGTCTGACGATTAACCGCCGCGGGCAGCGATTCCGCATGCACAGAACAAACCGACAACTGTTGTATATAAACCAACACTAATACGAATGATAGTTAAACTCTTGATATAAGTTTTTCAATCATGTAAAATACTGAAAAAGGTTTAACAACGATTTAGTATGGAAGAAATGTGAACATGAAGTGTTAAAGGGACAAAGGTAACATCATGGAAATCACAGACGTCAGAATCAGAAAGATCAGTGAAGAAGGTAAAATGAAGGCGGTCGTTTCGATCACCTTTGACGATGAGTTTGTCGTTCACGACATCAAGATCATCGACGGTCAGAACGGCCTGTTCGTTGCAATGCCGAGCAGAAAGATGGGCGAAGGCGACTTCCGCGACATCGCACATCCTCTGGTCTCCGAAATGCGCGAACGCATCAAGAACGCGATCTTTGCAGAGTACGAAAAGATCCTCGCCGAGTCAGCCGAATAGTACGCCGGCACGGGGCCGCACAGGATCGGCAATATAAGCAAAACAGAATAGCAATAAAAAGGTGTCTGCTGAAACGGGCACCTTTTTCAGTACTCTCTTTATGAACAGCCGTATGCCTACTCGTGCACAACGACCGGGAATCCAGCCGACACATTGTTGAACAGTGTCGCCGCTGCTGCCGGCGGCATATTCACGCAGCCGTGCGAGCCGCCTTCGAGGTAGATCGTGCCGCCGAATGCCGTCCGCCAGGGCGCATCGTGCAGACCCACATCACCGTAGAACGGCATCCAGTAGTCGACCTTGCTCTCGTACTCGGTATTGCCGTCGTCCTCGAGCCCCTTCAGCGTGGCTTCGCGGTCTTTATAGGCGATGCGGTAAACGCCGGTCGGCGTCCCGTGTTTCTTACTCGTGTTGCCGGTCACAACAGGTGTTTCGAGCACCTTGCTGCCGTTGACAAACAGGTACACCTTCTGCGCTGTAAGATCGACTTCCACATAGGAATTGCCGATATCGCCATTCACACCGCTACCCGCCCCATAGGGGACCATGTAGTAGCAGGGCTGGCGGGTAACATCTTTGTTTTCCTGCAGGTCTTTCACCAGCTGTTCCGCCTCTGCGTTCTCATCGATCGCAAAGCCGTAGTTGCCGCCGCCGACCTGGATGTCCTTGCCGTTCGCCGCCTTGAACGTGCGGTTCGCGCCGATGGTGCTGTGATTGTTCGTCAGATTGTAGGCAAAGGTATAGACGGCATCTTCATCGATCGTCACGGTGCCGTCTTCATTGCGCACCTTCATCTTGTCGAGTTCTTCGACCGGGATGGTGATATCCCCGTCGAACACCGTCAGGGTGATCTTCTGCGACAGATAGGTCTGGCAGTAGTTCTGGTAGTCCAGCAGAGCCGGATCGTCCTTGGTGATATCCGGCAGCTTGTAGTAGTCGGACGGATCGAACGCCAGCGCGGTTTTTCCGGCGGCCATGGTCTCGATCGCCTTGTCCACAAAACGCTCCGGATCGATGTTGTCTCCATAATACTCAGGGACGATCGGGAACCCTTCCTGCGTCTTGTCGACATAGGCGTCTTTGGTCGGATTCTCCGCCTCTCTGTAAAGGAACTCCTGCGAGCGCAGATACTCCCTCGTCTCGTCACTCACCTCTGCCACCACCATGTCCACGTTCTTTGCAACGCCCAGGTTGCCGGGCATGAATTTCGGCATCGGCAGACGGAGAATGTTGCCGTGCAGGAGCTTATTGACCTGCGGCTCAATGTCATAGGTGACCTGAAGCCCCGTGATCTGCCCGATCTCTTCCCCGTCTTCCACGACGGTGAGGATCGCGTTGTTGCGCGCGTCTGTCAGCGCTGCGATCGTCTCTTCGCCGGACATACCGGAGCAGTCGACGCCGTTGATGACCGTCGCATCCGGGAAAGCCTTCGCATTCTTTTCATAGTCGGCTGTGAACACAAAAAGACCCGCTGCCAGAAGCAGCGTGCTGATCACGATCGTTAGCAGCATGGCGCCTTTTTTCATAGTTACACAGTCCTTTCTGTCTCTCCAAACGATGTCAAATTCCTACGATATTAGTATATCATACATGAATCGCTCCCGCTATTCAATAGATTGGGAAACGTTATGTGTATATACGGGAAAGGTTTTTTCTTTCTTTTTTCGATATCTTTTTCTTGACACCCCCCTGCTCGGATGGTAACATAATGCTTGCGACATTCCTCGTCGCATGTGAATGATGTGGCGGCGTAGCTTAGCTGGCTAGAGCGTCCGGTTCATACCCGGAAGGTCACTGGTTCGACTCCAGTCGCCGCTACCACAACCTTTTTCACAAGGTGTGCGTGCGGGTGTTTAGCTCAGCTGGGAGAGCACTTGCCTTACAAGCAAGGGGTCACAGGTTCGAGCCCTGTAACGCCCACCAACAACAATCATGTGGTCCGGTAGTTCAGTTGGTTAGAATGCCAGCCTGTCACGCTGGAGGTCACGGGTTCGAGCCCCGTTCGGATCGCCACGTGGTGGGTATAGTCAAGTGGTTAAGACGTCGGATTGTGGCTCCGATATGCGTGGGTTCGAATCCCACTACCCACCCCAACCTTTACTCCTTCCGGAGACAATCGAATAACCTTGGTCCCGTAGCCAAGTGGTAAGGCAGAGGTCTGCAAAACCTTTATGCGCCGGTTCAAATCCGGCCGGGACCTCCAGACGATGGGGTATCGCCAAGCGGTAAGGCAACGGATTCTGATTCCGTCATGCGCAGGTTCGAATCCTGCTACCCTAGCCAAAGAAAAAAGACGTCCGATGGACGTCTCAGACTGTAGACAAAGTCCTGGACTTGGCGATCCGCCAAGCCGGGGCTTTTCTCATTAACAACCGGATAAATCGTTGGAATTTCAACATTTACA
>CADATO010000040.1 GCA_902790905.1 uncultured Eubacteriales bacterium | reverse complement strand
AGCCCGATGCAATACCGCCTTGAACAATTAGCTGCATAGAAAAACTCCAGCGATTTCTCGCTGGAGCAAAAGTCTAACTTTTGGGGCTCACCTCAGGATGCCGGCAGACCCTATTATTATTTGACTAGCAGGCTTTTGCCGGTCATTTCCGGCGGGATGGGCAGTCCCATCATATCCAGCAGCGTCGGCGAAAGATCGCACAGTCTGCCGCCGTCTGCGAGCGGTGCCGCACCTTCTGCGATGTGAATCAGCGGAACAGGATTCAGGGAGTGCGCCGTCATCGGACCGCCGTTCTCATCGATCATGACATCCGCGTTGCCGTGGTCTGCGGTAAGAAGCAGCTGGCCGCCTTTTGCCAGGATCTTGTCGACGATCTTACCGACGCAGGTGTCGACCGCTTCGACGGCCGCAACCGCAGCCTCCAGCACGCCGGTGTGCCCGACCATGTCGCAGTTGGCGAAGTTCAGGATGATCAGATCATAAATGTCCTCGTCGATCTTCTCCAGCAGCGCATCCGTGACCAGATACGCGCTCATCTCCGGCTGCAGGTCATAGGTCGCCACCTTCGGGGAGGGGATCAGGATGCGGTCTTCTCCCGGATTGGGCGCTTCCACACCACCATTGAAGAAGAAGGTGACGTGCGCATATTTCTCCGTCTCGGCAATGCGCAGCTGTCTGCCGCCTAAAGAGGAGATGTATTCCCCGAGTGTGTTCTTGTACGTCTCGGGTTTGAACGCGATCTCCACGTTGGGCAGCGTCGCGTCGTATTCTGTCATGCAGATATAGCACAGATCCTGAATGACTTTTTCTCTGACAAATCCGTCGAACGCCGGATCGACAAAGGTGCGGGTGATCTCTCTGGCGCGGTCGGGACGGAAGTTGAACATGATCATGGCATCGCCGTCGTTCACCGTGCAGGCCGGATCCAGGGAAGTGGGGAGGACGAACTCATCGTTGTCGCCGCGCGCATAGGAGTTCTCGACCGCCTCGCGGGCTGTGGCAGCGTGTAGCTGGTTGCCGAGGGTCATCGCCTCGTAGGCTTTCTGTACGCGTTCCCAGCGCTTGTCGCGGTCCATGGCGTAGTAGCGGCCGGAGATCGTTGCGATGCGGCCAAGGCCGATCTCTTTCATGTGCGATTCCAGCTCATCAAGATACGTCACAGCGCACTGCGGGGGCACATCCCGGCCATCCAGGAATGCATGCACCGCCACTTTGGTCAGGCCTTTCCGCTTCGCCATGTCGAGCAGGCCGAAGAGGTGCGTGATGTGGCTGTGCACGCCGCCGTCGCTGACCAGGCCGAGCAGGTGCAGGCAGGCATCGTTCGCGAGCACGTGATCCATCGCCTTATTCAGTTCAGGATTCTCAAAAAAGGAACCATCCTTGATCGCATTCGTGATCAGCGACAGATCCTGATAGATGACGCGGCCGGCACCGATATTGAGGTGGCCGACTTCGCTGTTGCCCATCTGTCCTTCCGGCAGGCCGACAGCCTCGCCGCAGCACAGCAGCTGGGTATTAGGATACGATGCGAAGAGGTGGTCAAGGTTCGGCTTTTTCGCGATGGAGATCGCATTGCCGGCACCTGCAGGCGCCTTGCCGAAGCCATCCAGAATCATCAGCATCGTGGGTCTTTTTTTAATGTTCATGTATTACCTCAGATAATTCTTTTGCAATAACAATCTGTCACAATGCGCCGGGCGCATCTATGGGAATTATAGCACGAAAATGGTATAATAGCAGTTGCTATCGGGCAACATATGGCGCCATGCCAAAGTCACCCGATCGGAGCATAAATGGAAAGGAGTACGGACAGACAGGATGGAATGGACCGGCAGACAGAAAAGCGCGATCGAAGAAAAGGGTAAGAACCTGCTGGTATCAGCAGCGGCCGGTTCCGGCAAGACTGCCGTACTTGTAGAGCGCATCATACAGCTAATCCTGGAGGGCGGGACGGATATCGACCGCTTTCTTGTGGTGACATTTACAAGAGCCGCCGCTTCCGAGATGAAAGAGAAGCTGGCCCATGCGATCCGTGCACAGATCCGTGAAGAAAAGGATCCGGCCAGAAGGGCTTTTCTGCGCAGGCAGGAGAGCCGGATGTATCTGGCCAACATCTCGACGTTTCACAGTTTTGCCATCGGCGTGGTGCGCAGGTTCTTTCAGTATGTCGACGTTGACCCGTCCGTGCGCGTGATCGACGAGGGCGAAGCGGATATCCTCCTCTGGGACGCTATGGAAGAGGTCTTTGCTGACCGGTTTGAACAGGAAGATTCGGCGTTCCGGCGATTCCTCGACAGGCACAGCCAAAACGGCGGTGAAGAATCGCTCCGCCAGGCACTGATCAAAGACTATGAACACCTGCGCAGCATTCCGTATTATTTCAAATGGCTGGATGAAAGCCTTGCAAAACTCGACACAGATGCAGCCGGGGTCCTGCAGGGAGAGGCGCTGGAATGGCTGCGCCGCAGCTACATCACGGAACTGGAAAAGGCGGCGGATGCATTCAGAGAACTGTACGACCTGCTCCTGACGACCGGAGTGCCGACCCTGGCAGCCCAGATAGTGCCGCCTCTGGAGGCCGTGTCGCAGATGCTGGATACCTGCAGAACGAGAGATGATTTCCGCGCGTGCATCAGTGATCTGCCGTCAGCATCCCTGGCTCAGTCGCTCATCAGTAAGAAAGATAAGGCCGACGAGAAAGCGGCTTATCAGCCCATCAAGGACGACGCGCAGAAGCAGCTGCGTGCAGCGAAGAAATACGTAACGGAACTGCAGAAGGCCTATCTGCAGCATTCTGACGAGGAAGAAAGAGCCATGATGCGGCAGGCGGCTGAGGATGGCGCAGTCTACCGGATGCTGCTGCATGAGCTCGAATCGCTTTACAGAGCTGAAAAGAAAGAACGTCGCGTGATCGACTACGGGGATATCGAACACTATGCGATCGAAATCCTCGGACACGAAGACGCCGCGCAGATCTACCGCGACCAGTTCGCCTATATCTTCATCGACGAATACCAGGACAGCAACTATCTGCAGGAGACCATCATCGGCGCCATCGCAAGGCCCGACAACCTGTTCATGGTAGGGGATGTCAAGCAGAGCATCTACCGGTTCAGAATGGCGGAGCCGGATATCTTCCGGGAGAAATACGGCCGGTATGCGGTCTCCGAAGGACCCGATGCAAAGATCGACCTCAACGACAACTTCCGCAGCAAAGGCGGCGTGATCGAAGGCGTTAATTATGTGTTCCGCGACCTGATGGACGGATACGATGAGGACGCGGCGCTGCACCAGGGCGCACCGACAGACAAAGACATCGACTATCCTGTCGAACTCTATCTGCTGGATCGCACAGAGGACGTGAAGGACGAGCAGGGCGAGATCGACGAAGAACTCTCTTCGATGAAGTGGCAGGAAAGAGAAGCGCTCATGACGTGCCGCTGCATCAAAGAGATGCTTGGAAAACCCTATTATGACAATAAAAGTGATACTGTAAAGTCATTTAAACTGCAGGATATGGTCATCCTGATGCGCAGCATCAAACAGGCGGGGCCGATCTATAAGGATGTGTTCCGCCGGGAAGGCATCGGTGTCTATGTCGCAGATACCAACAGTCTCTTTGAGACCATCGAAATCCATACGTTCCTGGACCTCCTGCGGCTGCTCGACAACCCGCAGAAGGATCTGGCTCTGCTCAGCGTGCTGCGTTCCTTTTTCTTTGACTTCTCGATCGACGAACTGATCGCCGTCAGGATGCATGATAAAAGCGTGCCGTTCTACAAGGCGTTTGAGGCCTGTGCGGAAGGGACCGGCGTTCCGGAATCGCTTCACGAGAAATGCAAAGCGGCAGCGGCAAAGCTGGACAACTGGCGGCGCATGGCTGCATACCTGCCGCTGGACGAGCTGATCGGCAGACTGCTGCACGACACCGGCTACTATGCGCTGATGGGCGCGGTGCCGGGCGGCGAACAGAGACAGGCGAACCTGCGCACGCTCGCCGATAAGGCGCGCAGTCTCATGGATATGGGCAGAAACCGCATCCAGGACCTGCTGCGCTATGTCGAGTCCCTGCAGGCGCGCGGCAATGTTGACGTCGGGCAGACGAGCATCCTTGGCGAGAACGATGATGTCGTACGCATCATGACCATCCACAAGAGCAAGGGGTTGGAGTTCCCGCTTGTATTTGTGAGCGGACTCGGCGGCGGCAAAGGCAATGGCGGAAGCGCCGGATTTGCTTCCATCGACCGCGGCATGGGCATCGCATTCCCGTATGTCGACACTGCGAAGAGATATAAGGAAGACCTGCTGCTCACGGCGCTGATCCGCGAGAAACACAAGGCGCAGGAGGAAGAGGAGGATATCCGTGTGCTCTATGTCGCCATGACCAGAGCGCGCGACAAGCTCATCCTTACCGCAGCCGTCGATCCGGAAAACACGAGCCGTTCCTACTTCTACGACAAGCTGCAACCCGTTCTGGAAAAAGAAGACTGTCCGATCAAGGTCATCAAAACGTCGCTGCCTGCAGCGTCCTTCGCAGAGACGAAAGCAGCGCGCCGCTCGATCGACAGCCTGCTTGCACAATACCTGCAGGAACGGAATGAGACGGTCCGCGGGGAAGTGGATCAGCAGCTGTCAGCGGTATATCCCTTTGCGGAGGATCTCAGCGTCAAATCAAAATACTCCGTCACAGAACTCAACCAGCACGAGAAAGAGAGCGTTCCTGTCATCCGGCTGCCGAGATACTTTGCACCGGCGGAGGAAGAGGGCGCAAAGCGCACAGATATCTCAGAGGCGGTCACAGGGGCTGCACTTGGCACCGTTCTGCATACGGCGATGGAACATCTCCCGCTCGGGCAGATGCTCAAAGAGGCAGGCAGTTCAGGTCTTGCCGACAGTATCGAGGCGTATCTCAGAACGCTGGTGCAGGACGAGATCCTGACGCAGCAGGAAGCGGACGCAGTTGATCCTGCCATGATAAAGCGATTCCTCGAAGGGGAGATCGGACAGCGGCTGAAGGACGCATCTCAGATCAGCCGGGAAACGCCGTTCACCTGTGTCGTACAGAAAGATGGCCGCGATGTCCTCGTGCAGGGCATCATCGACTGCTGGTTTGTCGAGGACGGACAGATCGTGCTGCTGGATTATAAGTCCAATATGAAAACGGATGAGATTCGTGCGCTGTACCAGGCGCAGATCGACCTGTACCGGCAGGCGCTCGAAGATCTGACGGGCATGCCGGTCAAAGAAGCGTATCTTTATCTGCTCAGAGAAGCCAGAACAGTCGCCATGTAGTCCCGTACCGCCGGCAGCAGCGCGGATGAATAATAAAACAATAGAATAAACAAAGTATATGAAAAGAGCCTCTCCATCAGGAGAGGCTCTCTTTGATCAGTGTCTGTCAATGACAGGGGAGGGACTCTTTATACAAGGCCCTGAGCCATCATTGCTTCAGCAACTCTCTCGAAACCAGCGATGTTAGCACCCTGGACCAGAGCGTTCTTGTTGCCGTAGTACTTCTCACCTGCGTTGGAGCAAGCGTTGAAGATGTTCTTCATGATCTGATGCAACTGAGCATAGACGTCTTCGTGCTGGAAGACAGTGTGGCCGCTGTTCTGACCCATTTCGATGCAGGAGCAGGCAACACCACCAGCGTTGGCAGCCTTAGCCGGACCAACAGCGATCATGTTGTCCATGAGATACTTCAGTGCATCGTTGGTGGTCGGCATGTTAGCACCTTCGCAGTAGAACTTGCAGCCGCCTTCAACCATCTGCTGAGCATGTTCCATATGAACGTCGTTCTGCATAGCGCAGGGGATGAACATATCGACTTTGCAGCCGGTATCCTGGAAGACGCCCCACGGCTTCTTGCCGGGGAAGAACTTCGCTTCGGGGAACTTCTCTGCATACGGAGCGCAGATGTTCTTGCCGGAAGCTCTCAGCTCGAGCAGGTAAGCAACCTTCTCGTCTGTGCTGATGCCTTCCGGATCGTAGATGTAGCCGTCAGGACCGGAGATGGTGACCAGCTTAGCGCCGAGTCTCTGGAGCTGCCAAGCAGTACCCCAGGAAACGTTACCGAAACCGGAGATAGCGACAACCTTGTCCTTGATCTCTTCGCCGTTAGCCTTCAGCATTTCTTCAGCATACCAGACGATACCGAAACCGGTAGCTTCTGTTCTGCCGAGCAGACCGCCGTAGGGGATACCTTTACCAGTCAGGACACCACCGTCGAATCTGTCGGTGATTCTCTTGTACTGACCGAAGAGGTAGCCGATTTCTCTAGCGCCAACACCGAGGTCGCCAGCCGGAACGTCAGTGTAGGGACCGATGTGTCTGTAGAGCTCTGTCATGAATGCCTGGCAGAATCTCATAACTTCTGCATCGCTCTTGCCGTTCGGATCGAAGTCGGAACCGCCCTTGCCGCCGCCGATCGGCAGGCCAGTCAGGCTGTTCTTGAAGATCTGCTCGAAGCCGAGGAACTTGATGATGCCGGGATAGACGTTCGGAGCGAAACGCAGACCGCCTTTGTAGGGTCCGATAGCGCTGTTGAACTGATATCTGTAGCCTTTGTTAACCTGGACTTTGCCTTCATCGTCAACCCAGACGACACGGAAGGTAACGCCTCTTTCGGGCTCGGTCAGTCTCTCGAGAAGAGCGCACTCTTCGTATTCGGGATGCTGCTCGATAACGGGGGTCAGAGAGCTGAGAACTTCCTCAACTGTCTGATGGAATTCGACTTCGCCCGGGTTCTTTTCCTTGCAGAGGTCGATACATCTCTGTACATAATTGGACATTTTAAACATCTCCTTCAAAAATGTAGCTGAGTAGTTATACGTACTGCGTTTATTATACCAAACATATACATTTGTTCAATTACGACTGTGAAAATAAGATTATTCAGAACATTGAACATTTCGATACAAAACAGTTGTCGGGGCGGATCGCGGTTCCAGGTTAAAAAACAATAGTATAACATTCATTGAAATGTTATAATTTAACAACGAAATGTGATTGACAGGAGGAAAAGCCGTGTCTGATACCGGAATGCGTCTGTATAAAGAAACCGAAACGCGTCTGACGGAAAGATCATTCCTCAAAAAACTCGGAATTTCAAAGAAGCGTTTCCTTGCCATACTCGAAGAGGACGATATGAAGGAGGCGTTCGCGAAAGTCGGCGACCCGCTTTCTCTGTCCTATGAACAGGTGATCCGCCTCTGGGATAAGACGGCGGCCCGTTTTGGTGCGCAGCCTGGAGACGGCTGGCTCGCTTATCTCTGCGAAACAACGGTTTCCAAACTGTTCGGGGACGAAGACCGTCCGGAGGAGCCGGATTGTGCGGGCAGCGCTGCGTTGCTGTGGGAAGTGCTGGATGCTTTTTCCGATTTCAGGAGAAAGGAAGCGCCGTTTGATCCCACCCGCAATATTCAGCCAGCCACAGAAGAGGAAATCGCAGGCTGCGACGCGAGGGAGGAATATCTCCGGATGATGAAACTGTGCCGCAGCATGCACATTTTCACATTCCTGATGCTGGAAAAGGAATATATCGGCTTTGATACCGTCGGGCATGTTTTCGGTGTGCATCACGTTGCCATGCACGTTGGCAGGCAGCTCAAAGCGACCGGGACTCCGGTCGATCTGGCGCTTATATCGGCCGCGGCGCTGGCGCACGACATTGGAAAATTCGGCTGCAAAGGCAAAGAAGTACGGAGAATCCCGTATCTTCATTACTATTATACAGATAAGTGTCTGAGCCGTTACGGTCTTCCCGCCATCTCGCATATCGCCAGCAATCACTCCACCTGGGACCTGGAACTGGAAAACCTGTCTGTGGAGTCCCTGCTGCTGATCTACGCGGATTTCCGCGTCAAGAGCAGGTACGAGGAAGGCAAAGAGATCATCGTGTTCTACAGCATGAAGGAAGCCTTTGACGTCATCCTGGGGAAACTGGATAATGTCGACGCGAAGAAGCGCGCGCGCTACGAACGCGTCTACAGCAAGATCAAGGACTTTGAGGATTTCATGAAGGCACGCGGTGTCAGCGTGTATCTGGACAACGCGAAAATCAAGAAGACAAGCTGGGTGGACCCGGCGCTGCTCAAACCGCAGCAGGCAGTCGACCGGACAAAATACCTGGCCGTCCGCTACAACATCGATATGATGCACGAGCTGCGCACGGACGCTTCGTTCGGGGACATCCTTGAAGATGCAAGATCAGAAAGAAGCTGGAACCACACCCGCGCCTATCTGTCCATGCTGGAAGAGTATTTCACCTACATGACCATGCGGCAGAAGCAGATGACCCTGCGGTATCTGCGGGAACAGATCATCAGCGCGGAGGGAGACGTGCGCAGGCGCGCCGGCGTGCTGATCGGCCGGATCATAGCCAACTATCAGGAACACTACCGCAAGGAACTGCCGGACAGCGTTTCCCGCGAAGACGGGATCGGCGCCAATCTCGCCGCCTGGGAAGAGCACATCCGGTACGTCATGGACCCGGAACCGCAGTTTACCGAACAGCAGCGCCGCTGGATGGGCTATACAATGAAAATGACCTTCAACAGCCTGTCCGAAGCCGCCGGCGAAGAGGACAGACAGGCATACGCGGATGTTTTCTTTGAAACCATGCGGACGATCCATCTGAACGATGAAGGGATATTCATCTTCCTGGATACGATGGCCGACATCCCGCTCGGCGTGATGCGGGAGGACAATGTGAACCGCCTCATCACCTTCATCAGGCGTATTTTCAAACGCAACGAACTAGAGATCCGTGCGGCTGCTCTTGTCATGCTGCTCCGTCTTGCCGAAGAACCTGCCAGGAGCAGGATCCGGCCTGAAAACTTTGAAGCGGTCGGAAAGATGACAGAGCTGAGAATCAATGCGGACACACCGACCAGTATCGTCTTTCTGCTCGCAAGAATGCGGCAGGCGATGGGGTATCAGGATGCCTGCACGAAACACTGCGAAGAGGAACTGGCAAAACGGTACGGCGATACTTCGCAGATCGTCCTCGAAAACCTGAAGATCAACACCCCCTGGATCATCAAAACCGTCAACATACAGTTCCTGCTCGAAGCGGTACACGCGGAAGGCGGTGCAGATCTTTTCTTTACCGCCACCCATCTCGCCAATCTCCTTAAAGTCAGCGAGCGCATCACCGTCCGTCACAATGCGGGGCAGGGACTTCTTTTACTGTTCGATTCCCTTGAACTCGAACAGCGCAATGAGATCGCTGTCGAGCTTCTGAAAGGCCTCGAGATCGGCAATCTGGAGTTTTCAAAATACCTGCCGCTGTATCTCGGACAGATCGTCCTGAAGCTGCATCCGCAGGAACTGGACGAGATGATCTATGAACTGCGCAAACTGATCGTGGACGGGGATGAAAAGACCGCTTCGGTCACCCTGGAGACACTGGGGGTCATTCTGACGCATTATCCGTCTTATAAAGACAGATTTGACGAACCGGCGGCGAACTTCGAGGCGCGCAAAAGGGAAATCCTGGGAATCCTGCTGACAGGAATGGCCAACTACCGCCGTATCGTCTCGCAGGAATCCTTTATGGTGCTCGGACAGTACGTCTTCGGTAGTCCGCTGCTCTCACTGGACGAAAAGTTCGACCTGTACCGGATCGTATATAAAAAGGCGCTGATACTGATCTCTGCTTCCGATGATATCAATCTAACTTTCTTCTCGAATGCCGCTGCACTGAACAACCTGTACCGGTTTGTTTCGGATTATGTCTTTTTCAAAGGGCATATGCGATTCCGCCGGCCGCAGCGCATCGCGTTCTTCCCGGGCACATTTGACCCGTTCTCGCTCAGCCACAAAGGCATCGTGACGACCATCCGCGATATGGGTTACGAGGTCTACCTAGCAATCGATGAGTTCTCGTGGTCAAAGAAGACCCAGCCGCGCGGCATCCGCAGAAACATCATATCCATGACCATGGCAGGGGAGACAGATGTGTATGTGTTCCCGGAGAATCTGCCGATCAATATCGCCAACGACAAAGACCTTGCGCAGCTCGAAAAGATCTTTCCGAAAGAAAAGCTCTACATGGTTGTCGGCAGCGACGTGGTCAGCAATGCTTCTTCCTACCGTCTGCCGAAAACCGCACATTCGATCCACACTTTCAATCATCTGATCTTCCGCCGTAAATCCACGGAGGACGGAAGCGGCTCCTACGGAAGTAAATACCGGCACAATGCCGCCATGATCAGCGGCGATGTCGTCGAGCTTACGCTGCCGGTGCAGCTGGAGGACATCAGTTCCACGCGGATCCGTCACAACATCGACGAAAACCGCGACATCTCCAGTCTGATCGATCCGGTTGCCCAGAATTACATCTACGAATTCGGGTTGTATAAGCGTGAGCCGCAGTTCAAATCCGTCGCACACCGCAGCGGCATCCGCCTGACCAGAAAGCATCTCGGCAACAATGAACGAGAAGTCTGCATCTTTGACGGCAATGGAAAGCGGCAGCTCGGTTATGTCAGGACCTGCATCGCCGACAACAAGGATCTGCTCGAAGAACTGGGCGACAGCGAACTGGCCGCCTTCATCCGTGACGACGCTCCGGGAAGGATCCTGATGATCCGGGAGTTCCTTGTTGCCGACACCTATGACAAAGCCTATCTCTACGATCTGCTTCTCACGGAGATGATCCTGCGCACACTGGAGAAGGGGTTTGCGTACGCTGTATATCTTTCCAACAGGGAGGACAGGGAAGAGAAGAACAAGATCGCTCCGCTGCGCAGAATGGGGTTCAAACAGGTCTGCCTCAAGCGCGGAATGACGAACTGCTACACGGTCAATATGCACAATCCGGTCGTCCTGTTCCACGACATGGAGACGATACTGAAAGACCCGTTTGACAAAGATCCCCGGGTCATCAAAGCCGTTCAGAAAGCCAGAGACCGCATGATGGAATCGCTGGTCCGCATGTTCCCGGGAACGCTGATCCTTTCCATCGATACACCGGTCATGAACCAGCGGATCATCGAAAAGATCACCCGCGAGAACGGTGTTTCCAACATACACAGCAAACGCGGCAAACGCGGACCTTATATGTGCGTCCCGTTCGGTAAGATCCTGAACGGTCTCGTTGTCCCGAACACGGTTACGAAAACGCTGCATATCCAGAAGTTCTTCGAGCCTGATCTGTCGACGTTCACGATCCGTGAAAACCAGTTCTACGCCTCGATTGAAAACCAGGTGGCGACCATTCACTCCTTCGACCGGCCAGTGATCCTCGTGGATGATCTGCTGCATAAAGGATACCGGATGCAGAGGCTGGATCCGCTGCTCAACAAATACGATGTGCAGGTGCATAAGATCATCGTCGGTCTGATGTCCGGCAGCGGCATGGATCTGATGAATGTACAGGGGCGTGAGGTGGACAGCGTCTACTACATTCCGAATCTGAAGGTATGGTTCACCGAATCGCTGGAGTATCCATTCATCGCCGGGGATGCCATGACGCGGGGGACAGGCACTTACGAAGATACGATGCGGGCCATCAATCTGATCATGCCGTACGTGATTCCGCGGTTCCTGAGCGACCGCAGGCAGGAAGATCTGGCTGACTTTTCAATGACGTGCCTGACAAATGCGCGCGACATCTTCCTGGCGCTTGAGGAAGCCTACCAGGAGGTCTACCAGAAGAAGATGACCGTCCGGCGCATACCTGAGGCAGTGCGGTTCTCGCGTCTGCCGGACGTCGGCTGGTGTCTGGATTATGATATGTCGCTGGCACCGTCCGAATACATCAATACGGATATCGAGCGGCTTTCCAGACTGATGACATATACGCGGCCGCATGATGGAAAAGACAGAGATTAGAATGATGAGAAAACTATCCGAACTATACCAGAACAAAGATGAAATCCGTGTGCTGGATGACCGGTTCATCATCCCGGGCAGCACATTTCCCGAGATAAGGAGCGATTCTAAAAAGAGGGTCAACATTATCGCGCTCGGTGATGTCGGTGGCACGCTTCTCATGGGCCTCAGACTGCTGGGAGGCGGTCAGATCTCTTCGATCGGGCTCTGCGATCTGAACGAAAAAACCCTTGCCCGGTACGAAATGGAGATCAATCAGATCCTCCCAGCATCTGGTGCGCAGGATATGCCGCCTGTGTATATCGCGGAAGATCCGCTCGACTGCGACATTCTGCTGTTCTGCGCGACAGCCGGCATTCCGCCGGCTGGGCAGGAGAAGACCGATGTACGGCTTGTGCAGCTGGAAGCAAACAGAAAGATCGTAAAGATTTATACGGATATGGCGAAGACGCGCGGTTTTGACGGTGCATTCTATGTTGTCTCCGATCCGGTCGATCTGCTATGCCAGGCCGCTGCAGAAGGAGGGATATCTGCATCTCATGTACGCGGATTCGGTCTCGGTGTCATGTATGCCAGAGCGGCTTACTATGCGGAAGACCGGGAACATTTTCTGAAGAACGGCCGCGTCTTCGGACCGCACGGCAATCATCTGGTCGTCGCTGACAGTGTCTTGGACTACGACGAGGCAGCTTCTTTGTTGTTGACCAAAAAAACAATTACGTCAAATCTAAAGACAAGAGAACTGGGATTCAAGCCGTATATCGCACCGGCGCTTTCTTCGGGATCGCTGTCATTATTGTCTCTGCTGCGCGGAGAATGGCAGTACAGTTCACTGTCCTTCGGCAGTGCATTTCTCGGCGTAAGAAACAGACTCACACCGGAAGGAAGAGAAGTCGAGGATCTCCCGCTTGACGACAGACTGTTCGAAAGGATCGAAGCGGCCTATGCCGATCTAAAAGGATATGCATTCGATGGACAGGCATGAAGATGACAACCGTATCATACTGATCAAACCGCACTGTCAGGAGCCTTCGCGTGCGGAACGACTGGAAGCCGTCCTGGCGCATGCCCTGCAGGGGTGTGATGTCACGCTGATCGAAAACGCCGGTCAGTTTGAAGCGGCGCAGCCTGTCTGCGGCAGGCTTCTTTTTGCTGTCTCTCTCGGCATCAGCGGCGTCAATCTGGAATACTACAGCCTTCTGAAAAAGATCCGGCTGGATCAGCATCTTCTTGACGGCTGCATGGCGGGGGTCATCATCGACAGCGCCGGCGAGTTCTACACAAAATCCGTGGCAAGAGAACTCGTTCTGGCAGCCAATATGGCGGGCTGTGCGTTTCCCGGAAGACCGCTGGTGGAAGGAACGGGAACACTGCACAACTTCAACGTACAGGCGAAAATACGAGGTACCGGACAGATGGAGGCTTATCTGGCGAGTGCCAGGGAACTTGTTGAACGTCTTCTTGAAACACCGCTTCATACGGCAGGGAAGACGCCGCATCTTCTTGCCCTTCATGCGGGTAATGCAACGACTTCCAATACGCTGGGGCTCTGGCACATGGTGCGCGCGCACCTCGGGGACGCTGTTTTCCAGGAGATTTCTCTCCGGGACGGGGAAGTCTGGGACTGCAGAGGCTGCTCCTATGATACATGCAGGCACCTCGGGGAAGAGGGCAAGTGCTTTTACGGCGGTGTGATCACGCGGGATGTCTATCCGGCGCTGCAGGCATGCACCGGTCTTGTGATGATCTGTCCGAATTATAATGACGCGGTCGGTGCAAATCTGACGGCCTTCATCAACCGCATGACGGCGATTTTCAACGTCCGGAGGTTTTACGACACCGATCTTTACGGCGTGATCGTCTCCGGCTACAGCGGCTCTGATATCGTCGCCCAGCAGCTGATCAGCAGCCTGTGCATGAACAAGTCGTTCCGGCTGCCGGCGCGCTTTGCCATGATGGAGACCGCGAACGATCCGCGTTCCATTTTCAGTGTGCCCGGGATCGAAGAACGGGCGGAACAATTCGCAAAGCGCATCCTCTGCGGCTAAGCGATTACATGATTTTCTAAAACGATCATGCAAAGCCCTGTTCACACATCTTCATTGCGCGAACAGGCTTTTTTGTGTATACTTTATTAGTTAAAATGACGATTCGATTCTGACGGGAAAGGAGGTGCGGTATGAACGAAAAAGACGAATTCGAACTGCTTCTTGAGAAAGTATTCGAACTCCTGGAAGAAAAGAGATACCGCGCCGCCAGGGATATTCTCGTGGAAGAGAATCCCGCCGACACCGCGGAAGTGATAGAAGAGATCATGGACGAGGTGGGGCTTGATGAGGCGATCATCGTATTCCGTATGCTGCCGAAAGACATTTCGGTAGATGTCTTTTCGTACATTGATACCGATGACCAGATCGCGATCATCAACCGCATTACCGATAAGGAAATCAGTTATATCATCGACGAACTCGACTTCGACGATAAGATTGACGTCCTCGAAGAACTCCCGGCAAACGTCGTCGACAAGATCCTCGAAAAAACACCGAAGCACGAACGCAGACAGATCAACACGTTCCTGAACTACCCCGACAACTGCGCGGGCACGCTGATGACGCCTGACTATATCAGTCTGCAGAAGACGATGACGGTCGGAGAAGCGCTGGAATACATCCGCAAAGAGGGGATGGACAGCGAGACGATCTATACGTGCTATGTCAAGGAAGCCGGGCGCAAGCTATACGGCATTATCTCGCTCCGTGTGCTGGTAACCAGTGATCCGGAAACACCGATCGCCGACCTGCTGGAGACCGACTTCGTCTCGATCAACGTCTATGATGACCAGGAAGAGGTTGCAGAGACCTTCCAGAAATACGGCTATCTGTCCATTCCGGTCGTCGATAAAGAAGGCAGGCTCGTCGGCATCATCACCATGGACGATATCTTCGACGTCATCGAAGAAGAGACCACCGAAGATATCGAACGTATGGCCGGCGTCGTCGACTCATCCAATCAGGAATATCTGGATATCAGCGTTTTCAAGCACGTGAAGAACCGTCTGCCGTGGCTGCTCGTCCTGATGCTTTCGTACGTCATCACAGGCTCGATCATTACCCATTATGAGGCCGCACTCAGTTCGGTTATCGCCCTGGTCGCCTACATGCCGATGCTGATGGGCACCGGCGGCAACTCCGGGTCTCAGTCGGCCACACTGGTCATCCGCGGTATTTCTGTCGGTGACCTCGATACGAGCGACGCGCTCCGCGTCCTCTGGAAGGAACTGCGGGTCAGCTTTATCATCGGTGTGACGCTCAGTGCCGTGAATTTCCTGCGGATCTATGTATTCGAGCACCAGTCGATCGGTGTCGCGTTCACCGTCTGTGCGGCCATGATCGTGATCGTCATCGCAGCAAAGTGCATCGGCAGTATGCTGCCGCTCATCGCCAAGAAGATCGGCATCGACCCTGCACTGATGGCGAGTCCCATGATCGCATCGCTGACAGACATGGTCTCCGTCACCTCGTACTTTATGATGGCGACGATGATCCTGCATGTCTGATTTTGTATAGAACGACTGATTTCCTTGAAACCGTTACCTACATATAGTATACTTTTTCTATGGAATCGCTTACGGAGACGGAAGTCAGAACGATGATACTGGAGCGGCATGCCGAGCAGAGCAAGAAAGACTTCGGCAGGCTGCTGATTGTTGCAGGGCAGACCGGAATGGCCGGTGCTGCTGTGTTGTGTGGGAAGGCTGCGCTTCGTTCAGGGGTCGGACTTGCCACTTTTTATGTGCCTGCGCATCTTTTTCCAATCCTGCAGACGGCGCTGCCCGAAGCGACCTGTCTGGAACGCTATGAAGATGCTGCAGACAGGGACGGTCATCTGGA
>CADATO010000039.1 GCA_902790905.1 uncultured Eubacteriales bacterium | reverse complement strand
TTCTTCAGGAGCCTTGTCGATCTCATCGAATGCAACGTCAGCACCCAGACCGTATCTGTTCGCCAGAACGGATGTGATCGCCGCTGTCAGCGTGGTCTTACCATGGTCTACGTGGCCGATGGTGCCGATGTTGATATGCGGCTTTGTTCTTTCAAATTTCTGCTTTGCCATTATTATACCCTTTCTTATTTGTTGATCTTCTCAACCAGGCTGTCAGGCAGTTTTTCGAAATGGTCGAACTGCATGACATAAACGCCGCGGCCCTGTGTCTTGGAACGCAGGTCTGTCGCATAACCGAACATCTCGGACAGCGGGACCATGCCTCTGACGGCGACTGCGCCGTTGTTCATGTCTGTGCCTTCGATGCGGCCTCTGCGGCTGCTGATATCGCCGATGACGTCGCCCATGTACTCTTCCGGTACGGTGACCTCAACCTTGAAGATCGGCTCGAGCAGGACCGGCGCACCTTTGCGGCATGCCTCTCTGAACGCCATGGTGGCTGCGGTCTTGAACGCCATTTCCGAGGAGTCGACTTCATGATACGAACCGTCGTACAGTTCGACACCGACGTCGACGACCTGGTAACCGGCGATCGGGCCGTCTTCCAGAGCCTGTTTGATACCTTCTTCTACGCTGCCGATGTATTCCTTCGGGATCGCACCGCCAACGATATGGTTGACGAATTCGAAGCCTTCGCCGGCTTCTCTCGGATAGACACGGATCTTGACATGACCATACTGTCCGGAACCACCGGTCTGCTTCTTGTGCTTGTAGTCCACGTCGACTTCCTTGGTGAGCGTCTCTTTGTAGGAGACCTGCGGCTTGCCGACGTTAGCCTCTACCTTGAACTCACGCAGGAGTCTGTCGACGATGATCTCAAGATGCAGCTCGCCCATGCCGGCGATGATCGTCTGACCTGTGTCTTCGTTGGTGTAGGTACGGAATGTCGGGTCTTCTTCTGCCAGTTTGGCGAGTGCAGAACCCATCTTTTCCTGACCTGCTTTTGTCTTGGGTTCGATCGCGATCTCGATGACCGGATCCGGGAATTCCATGGACTCGAGAATGACTTCTCTCTTTTCGTCACACAGAGTATCCCCTGTTGTAGTAGATTTCAGACCTACTGCTGCAGCGATGTCGCCGGAATAGACCTTTGTCAGCTCCTCTCTCTTGTTGGCATGCATCTGGAGGATACGGCCGACCCTCTCCTTCTTGCCTTTCGTAGAGTTGTAAACATAGGAGCCCGAATCAAGCGTTCCCGAGTAAACACGGAAGAACGCCAGCTTGCCGACAAACGGGTCCGCCATGATCTTGAACGCGAGCGCCGCGAAGGGACCGTCATCGTCCGCTTCTCTTGTGACTTCCTCACCATTCTTCGGGTTGATACCGGTGATCGGCGGGATATCCAGCGGAGACGGCATGAAGTCGACAACAGCGTCGAGCATCATCTGTACGCCCTTGTTGCGGTACGCCGAACCACAGGTCACGGGGACCATCTTGTTCGCTACCGTCATTTCACGGATCGCTTTTTTGATTTCTGCGGGTGTGATCTCTTCACCTTCCAGGAACTTCTCCATGAGCGTTTCGTCCGCATCTGCGACCGCCTCGAGCATGGATTCACGCCACATTTCAGCAGCGTCCATGTAATCCTCGGGGATGTCAACGATGTCGAACTCTTTACCCAGTTCGTCCTTGTAGATCTCCGCCTTCATATTGATCAGGTCGATGATGCCGATGAAGCTGTCCTCCGCCCCGATCGGGAGCTGGATGGGTACAGCATTGGCTTTGAGCCTGTCTTTGACCATGTCGACGACGCGGTAGAAGTCAGCACCCATGATATCCATCTTGTTGACGAAGATCATTCTGGGTACGCCGTACTTCTCAGCCTGTCTCCAAACAGTCTCAGACTGGGGTTCTACGCCCCCCTTGGCGCAAAGTACCGTAACGGCACCGTCGAGTACACGCAGGGATCTTTCTACCTCAACGGTGAAGTCCACGTGTCCCGGAGTATCGATGATGTTGATCCTGGTACCTTTCCATTGTGCAGTCGTAGCAGCAGAGGTGATTGTGATACCGCGTTCCTGCTCCTGCTCCATCCAGTCCATCTGGGCAGCTCCGTCATGAGTCTCCCCGATCTTGTGCGTACGTCCGGTGTAGAAGAGGATTCTTTCCGTTGTCGTAGTCTTACCGGCGTCAATGTGTGCCATGATGCCGATATTTCTAGTGTTTTCCAATGAGAATTTTCTGGGCATCGTTTCCCTCCTTTCGCTAAGATTTTTGCACCACTACCATCTGTAGTGCGAGAATGCCTTGTTGGCCTCTGCCATTCTGTGCGTATCTTCCTTCTTCTTTACGGAAGCACCGGCGCCGTTGGCCGCATCCATGAGCTCCTTCGCGAGCTTCTCGGACATGGTCTTTTCACCTCTGGCCCTGGTGTACGCGGTGAGCCATCTGAGACCCAGCGTCTGACGACGTTCTGCGCGTACTTCAACAGGTACCTGATAGTTGGCACCGCCGACACGTCTGGCTTTGACTTCAACAACAGGCATGATGTTGTTCATTGCTTTTTCAAAGACTTCCAGGGGTTCTTCACCGGTCTCGTTACGAATCTGCTCGAAGGCATCATAAACGATGGCCTGTGCCGTTCCCTTCTTCCCGTCCAGCATGATGCTGTTGATCAGCTTAGCGACAACAACACTGCCGTAAACAGGATCCGGAAGCACTTCCCTCTTGGGTACGTTTCCTTTTCTTGGCACGTCTCTTCCCTCCTTGCTCTTTGGCTTCGGGTACTCGGTTCCGGGCCGTCAAAATGTCCCGGGCCGTGCATGCGTCTTGTATTTATTTCAAGAGCATATTCCCGATCTTAACTTACTTTTTCTTCGGTCTCTTCGCCCCGTACTTGGAACGCGCCTGACCTCTGTCGGACACACCGGCGGTATCCAGAGTGCCGCGGATGATGTGATAACGGACACCAGGGATGTCCTTGACTCTTCCGCCGCGGATCAGCACAACGCTGTGCTCCTGCAGATTGTGACCAATACCGGGGATGTAAGCGGTGACTTCGATCCCGTTGGTCAGTCTGACTCTGGCGACCTTTCTCAGTGCCGAATTCGGTTTCTTCGGGGTGACGGTCTTAACGGATGTGCAAACGCCTCTCTTCTGAGGGGAATTGATGTCGGTAGCTTTTCTGCGCAGGGAATTGAATCCTTTGCCCAGAGCCGGAGCTGTCGACTTCTTCACACTCGTCTGTCTGCCCTGACGAACCAGCTGATTAATGGTAGGCATATACTCTCTCCTTTCTCCCTTGCGGGGTATTGATTTATCGGAATCGCAGACAAAAGGCGACCCGAACGTGAAACATACTATCACATTCGGGACGTCTCTGTCAACGGTTCTTACGCCTATGCATTTTTTGTCTTATTCTTCATCCGTATGGATGATGCCCATATCATCTGCAAGTTCCGCTGCCGGATCCTGCGCGGGCATCTGATCCTCGTTGATGATATCCTGGACCGTCTGCGTATCGATGTTCTCGGTCTTCTGCTGCGCACCTTCCTGCTGCGCCTGCTCGTACGCCTTGCGGGCCTCGAGTTCTCTGTAGTACTCGTCGATGATGCCCTTGTTGACGCCGTAGTCGACCTCGATGTTGCGGTAGGTCTTCATGCCGGTACCGGCCGGGATCAGCTTACCGATGATGACGTTCTCTTTGAGACCCTGCAGTCTGTCGGTCTTGCCCTTGATGGCTGCATCTGTCAGGACACGTGTGGTCTCCTGGAAGGAAGCAGCGGACAGGAACGAGTTCGTTGCGAGGGATGCCTTGGTGATACCAAGCAGCGTGACCTTGGAAGTTGCGGGCTCGCCGCCTTCTTCCTCCGCCTTCTCGTTCGCATCCTGGATCTCGAATACGCTGTACAGGCCGCCCGGCAGCAGATCGGTATCGCCGGCATCTTCGATCTTTCTCTTGGAAAGCATCTGGCTGACGATGATCTCGATGTGCTTGTCGTTAATGTCTACGCCCTGATCTTTGTAGACCTTCTGGACTTCCTTGATCAGGTACTGGTAAACGCCTTCGACACCCTTGAGTCTGAGCAGGTCATGCGGGTAAAGCGGGCCCTGGGTGATGTTGTCACCGGCTTCGACGTAGTCGCCCTCGCTGACCTTCAGCGTCGCGTTGAACGGAACGATGTAGGAGGTCTCCTCCTCGCCCTTGATGATGACTTCCGTACGGTTGTCCTGGGTGTTGGAGATGGACTGTACGACGCCGTCCGCTTCGCAGACCTGTGCAAGGCCCTTCGGCTTTCTGGCTTCGAACAGTTCCTCAACTCTCGGAAGACCGTTCGTGATGTCGCCGCCGGCAACGCCGCCGGTATGGAATGTACGCATGGTCAGCTGTGTACCAGGTTCACCGATGGACTGCGCTGCCATGATGCCGACGGACTCGCCGATGTTGACGGTCTCGTTGGAAGCAAGGCTGCGGCCGTAGCACTTGGCGCAGATGCCGACTCTGCATTTACAGGTCATGACCGAACGGATCGCGACGGACTGGATCCCTGCCTCGTCGATGAGATCTGCGATATCCTCGGTGATCTCCTCGTTGCGGTGGCAGATGATCTCGCCTGTCTTCGGATGCTCGATGTCGAGCAGCGAAGTACGGCCGATGATACGCTCGTTGAGCGGCTCGATGATGATCGGTTTCTTTTCGCCGGTCTCCGGATCTTCCGTTGTGCCGTCCATGAATGCACGGACCTCGATACCTTCATCGGTGCCGCAGTCGAACTCACGGACGATGACGTTGTGGGAAACGTCGACCAGTCGTCTTGTCAGATAACCAGAGTCAGCGGTACGGAGCGCCGTATCCGCGAGGCCCTTTCTGGCGCCGTTGGTGGATACGAAGTAATCCAGTACGGACAGACCTTCACGGAAGTTCGCCTTGATCGGGATCTCGACTGTTTTACCAGCCGCGTTACCCATCAGACCACGCATGCCGCCGATCTGCTGGATCTGCTTCTTGCTACCACGGGCACCGGAGTCAGCCATGATCTTCAGGTTGTTCGTGGGCTTGAGGTTGCTCATAACCGCGTCAGCGACCTTGTTGGTCGTCGCGCCCCAGATCTCGATGACCTTCTCGTATCTCTCGTTTTCAGAGATAAGACCCTGGTTGTATGCATCCAGATATTTGCCGACTTCTTCGTCCGCCTCGGCGATGATCTCCGCCTTGGCTTCCGGGATCTCCATGTCGGAGATGCCGATCGAAATAGCCGAAATGGTCGAATAATGGTAACCCTGATCCTTGATCGCATCGAGCATCAGGACAGTATCGGTATTGCCGTGGACCTTGAAGCAGCGCTTGATGATGTCTTCCAGCTGCTTCTTGCCGACCAGGAAGTCGACTTCCAGCGAATACGGATCCGCTTCTCTGTCTTCGACATATCCGAGATCCTGCGGAATCTGCTGGTTGAACAGGAATCTGCCGACCGTCGAAACGACGCGGTGACCTTCTGTATCTTCCGGACCGTTGAACTTGCGGACCGCCACCAGATCGTGGATCTTGACTTCGCGGGTCTGATACGCCATGAGCATCTCGTCGAAGTCCGTGAAGAACATCACAGCATTCTTCTCGAGCTCGGTCTGCATCTCCTGCGCGGTCTTCTTGCCTTCTTTGAATGCCTTCTTGATGTCATCGCCGACACCGTCGCCCTGTGTCATGTAGTACGAACCCAGGATCATATCCTGTGTCGGAACCGTGATCGGGGAACCGTCTTTCGGTGCCAGAATGTTGTTGACGGACATCATGAGGAATCTCGCCTCAGCCTGCGCCTCGACAGAGAGCGGTACATGGACCGCCATCTGGTCACCGTCGAAGTCCGCGTTGAATGCGGTACATGCGAGCGGATGCAGCTTGATGGCCTTGCCTTCTACCAGGACCGGCTCGAACGCCTGGATACCCAGTCTGTGCAGGGTAGGCGCACGGTTGAGCATGACGGGATGTTCCTGAATGACTTCTTCGAGCACATCCCAGACGGCCGGATGAACTTCCTCGACCATCTTCTTCGCGCTCTTGATGTTGATGTCACTGGACTCAGCCAGCTTCTTCATGATGAAGGGCTTGAACAGTTCCAGCGCCATGGCCTTCGGCAGACCGCACTGCCAGAATCTGAGTTCCGGACCGACAACGATAACGGAACGGCCGGAGTAGTCGACACGTTTGCCGAGCAGGTTCTGACGGAAACGCCCCTGCTTACCTTTGAGCATATCGGACAGGGACTTGAGCTGACGCGATCCGGGGCCTGTGACAGGCTTGCCGCGGCGGCCGTTGTCGATCAGCGCGTCGACAGCTTCCTGCAGCATGCGCTTTTCGTTGCGGACGATGATGCCGGGGGCCCCCAGGTCGAGGAGCTTCTTCAGTCTCTTGTTGCGGTTGATGACTCTGCGGTACAGGTCATTGAGGTCGGACGTGGCGAAACGGCCGCCGTCCAGCTGGACCATCGGGCGAAGATCCGGCGGGATGACCGGGACGACCTCGAGGACCATCCACTCGGGGCGGTTGCCGGAAATGCGCAGCGCCTCGATGACTTCCAGTCTTCTCACCAGCTTGATCTTCTTCTGGCTGGTCGCTTTCTTGAGTTCTTCTTTCAGTTCAGCAGACAGTTCTTCGAGGTCCACTTCGCAGAGCAGTTCGCGGATCGCTTCCGCACCGATGCCGGCACGGAATCCCGGGATGTTCTGATCTTTGGTCTCGATGTACTGCTGTTCGCTGATGATCTCCTTCTTCTGGAAGGAAGATTCGCCCGGCTCAAGGACGATGTACGCCGCGAAGTACAGGACTTTTTCCAGATTTCTCGGCGTCATGTCGAGCACGAGGCCCATGCGGCTCGGGATCCCCTTGAAGTACCAGATGTGGGAGACCGGAGAAGCCAGCTTGATGTGGCCCATGCGCTCTCTTCTCACCTTGGACTTGGTGACTTCTACACCGCACTTATCGCAGACAATACCCTTGAAGCGGACCTTCTTGTATTTGCCGCAGTGGCATTCCCAGTCCTTCTGCGGGCCAAAAATGGCTTCGCAGAACAGCCCCTTGGGTTCGGGCTTCAGGGTACGGTAGTTGATCGTCTCAGGTTCTTCCACTTCGCCGTGGGACCAGGAGAGGATCTTCTCCGTGGAGGCCAGGCCGATCTGCAGCGATTCAAAATTGTTCAGTTCATAACTGTTGTCTTTTACCACTTCGTTCATGACTTGCCTCCTCTCTTATTCTTCGTCTTCCGGTGCAGCTTCCTCAGCCTCTGCCTCTTCAGCTTCGGCCTCTTCGTAAGCTTCTTCCGGTTCTTCGAACATCTCATCCGCAGGCTCTTCGTCCTCTTCAGCCTCTTCCTGCGCAGCGACTTCCATCTCGATCTCCATGAAGCGGTCGCGCTTGTTCTCGCGGCGCTCGATGTCGCGGAAATCGGTGGGCTCTTCGATCTCGCTGGACTCGCGGAGGTGGATCTCCTTGTCGCCTTCGCTCAGGACCTTGATGTCCAGGCCGAGCGACTGCATTTCCTTGATGAGGACCTTGAAGGACTCGGGGATGCCCGGTTCGGGGATGTTCTCACCCTTGACGATCGCTTCGTAGGTCTTGACACGTCCGACGATATCGTCGGACTTGACGGTCAGGATCTCCTGCAGGGTATAGGCGGCACCGTACGCTTCGAGCGCCCATACTTCCATCTCGCCGAAACGCTGGCCGCCGAACTGCGCCTTGCCGCCCAGCGGCTGCTGGGTAACCAGGGAGTACGGACCGGTGGATCTGGCGTGGATCTTATCATCGACCAGGTGATGCAGCTTGAGCATGTACATGTAGCCAACGGTGACCGGGTTGTCGAACAGCTCACCGGTACGGCCGTCTCTGAGCCACAGCTTACCGCTCTCATCGTAGCCGCAGTCTTTCAGCAGTTCGATGATATCTTTCTCGTTCGCGCCGTCGAATACCGGGGTGGCAACATACCAGCCCTTCTTCTTGGCTGCAAGACCGAGGTGGACTTCCAGGACCTGTCCGACGTTCATACGGGACGGAACGCCCAGCGGGTTGAGCATGACCTGCAGCGGAGTGCCGTCTTCCATGAACGGCATATCCTCTTCCGGAAGGATCCGGGAGATAACACCCTTGTTACCGTGGCGTCCAGCCATCTTATCGCCGACCTGAATCTTTCTCTTGGTCGCGACGTAGACGCGGACAACTTTGTTGACGCCCGGGGACAGGTCGCCGCCGTCCTCGCGGGTGAACTGCTTGACGTCGACGACGATGCCGGCCTCACCGTGCGGCATGCGCAGGGATGTGTCACGGACATCCTTGGCTTTTTCACCGAAGATGGCGCGGAGCAGTCTTTCCTCAGCCCCGAGTTCCGTCTCGCCCTTCGGCGTGATCTTGCCGACGAGGATATCGGTAGAGCTGACTTCTGCACCAACGCGGACGATACCTTCTTCGTCCAGGTTCTTCAGGACATCCTCACCGATGTTCGGGATGTCTCTGGTGATCTCTTCCGGTCCGAGTTTGGTGTCTCTCGCTTCGGATTCGTATTCTTCGATATGAATCGACGTGAGCACGTCGTTCATGATCAGTTTTTCATTGAGGATGACAGCGTCCTCGTAGTTGTAACCTTCCCAGGTCATGAAGCCGATGAGCAGGTTCTTGCCCAGCGCGACTTCGCCGTTCTGTGTGGACGGACCGTCGGCGATGCATTCCTCAGCCTCGACGTGCTCGCCCTTGAAGACGATCGGACGCTGGTTGATGCAGGTGCCGTTGTTGGAACGCTTGAACTTGAGCAGTTTGTAGGAATCGACGCCTTCGCCGTCATCGCGCTTGATGCGGATGCTGTCCGCATCGACATAGATGACTGTACCGGTATGCTTCGCCAGCACGACGACGCCGCTGTCCTTGGCAGCACGGTATTCCATGCCGGTACCGATAATCGGTGCATCGGTAACCATGAGCGGTACCGCCTGACGCTGCATGTTGGAACCCATCAGCGCGCGGTTCGCGTCGTCGTTCTCGAGGAACGGGATCATCGCTGTCGCGACGGATACGACCTGCTTCGGGCTGACGTCCATGTAGTCGATCTTGTCACGGTTGACCAGGTCGATCTCACCGCCGACGCCGCGGGATGCGACGCGCAGGTTGATGAAATGTCCTTCTTCGTCGAGCGGCTCGTTGGCCTGCGCGATGATCTTTCTCTCTTCCTCGTCAGCGGAGAGGTACTGGATCTCATCGGTGACCTTGCCGTCGCGGACCACTCTGTAGGGCGTCTCAATGAAGCCGTATTCATTGATGATGCCGTAGGTGGTCAGGGAGCCGATCAGACCGATGTTCGGGCCTTCAGGCGTCTCGATCGGGCACATTCTGCCGTAATGCGAATGGTGGACGTCGCGGACCTCAAATCCGGCACGGTCTCTTGCAAGACCACCGGGGCCGAGGGCCGAAAGTCTTCTCTTATGGGTCAGTTCAGCCAGCGGGTTAGTCTGGTCCATGAACTGCGACAGCTGGGAACTGCCGAAGAATTCCTTGATCGCTGCCGTAACAGGACGGATGTTGATCAGCGCCTGCGGCGTGGTGACATCCATATCCTGAATGGTCATTCTTTCCTTGACGACTCTCTCCATTCTGGACAGACCGATACGGAACTGGTTCTGCAGCAGCTCGCCGACCGTTCTCAGTCTTCTGTTGCCCAGGTGGTCGATATCATCCGTTGTACCAATGCCGTAGTTCAGGTTGAGCAGGTAGGACACGCTGGCGATGATGTCGTCCAGAGTGATATGCTTCGGCGACAGGTCGTTCTTGCGGGCGACCAGTGCCTTTTTGATGTCTTCTTCCTCCTGGAACTCTTCCAGGATGTTCATGAGCACCGGATAGTAGACCTTCTTCGGCACACGCAGATCGGAAGTGTCGAAGGTGACATACTGATCCAGATCAACGAAGTTGTTGCCGATGACCTTGGTGGTCTCTTCCATGTTGTCCATCGCGTAGACGACAACCGACCACACGCCGGCGTTCTCGATCTCTCTGCCCTTCTCCAGACTGATGGTCTCGCCTTTGCTGACGAGGATCTCACCGGTGTTCGGATCTGCAACATCCTCCGCCGCAACAGCGCCCTCCAGTCTCGCGGAGAGGCAAAGTTTCTTATTATACTTATATCTGCCTACTTTGGCGATATCGTAGCGCTTGGGATCGAAGAACAGCGAACCAAGCAGAGAACGGGCGCTCTCTACTGTGGGCGGTTCACCCGGACGAAGTCTTCTGTAGACATCGCGCAGGCCGTCTTCGAAATTGTCGACCGGATCCTTCTCCAGAGACTTGATGAGTCTGGGATCCTGGCCGAATACACGCAGGATATCCGCATCCGAATTCAGGGACAGCCCCTCCGGATGGTTGCCAAAACGTTCCTGTTCAGCCGCGATAAAGATGTGCATCGCGCGCAGGAAGGTCGTGATCGGCTGCTTTCTGGTGCGGTCGACACGCACAGACAGCGTTTCCCCGGCATCTGTCTCATACTCCAGCCACGCACCCCTGTTCGGGATGACTGTGGTCATGTAAAGACTACGGCCGCTCTTATCGACTTCACGGTCGTAATACGGTCCGGGAGAACGGACCAGCTGGGTAACGACGACACGCTCCGCGCCGTTATAGATAAATGTACCGCGCTCCGTCATGATCGGGAAATCGCCCATGAACACTTCCTGTTCCTTGACTTCCCCGGTCTCATTGGTGATCAAACGCACCTTGACCTTCAGCGGAGCCGCATAGGTAGCATCTCTCTCTTTGCACGTTTCCTGATCGTACTTGGGAGGATCGCTCAGATTGTAGTCAATAAACTCAAGCACGAGATTTCCGGCGTAGTCCTGAATCGGGGAAATATCCTCGAAGACCTCCGCCAGCCCCTCTTCCAGGAACCATTTGTAAGACTTGGTCTGGATCTGGATCAGATTGGGCATCTCGGCGACTTCATTGATCTTAGAGAAAGTCTGACGCTCTTTCCTACCTAATTGTACGGCTTTAGGCATGATCATCACTCCTTATATTCAATAAAATAACTGCATTGCATGGCAGTCTATTATGTTATCAAAAGAACGTCAAATCGTCAACGGATTTGGCGTTTTTTTACGAAATATTTTTCAGTTGCCGTATTATTGTACTGTAAAAGCATTGGAATCGCAAGGGCTTTCTGCGTTTTTTAGAAATAAAAGAAAAACGGCCCGCATCCGCTTTGGATACGAGCCGTTTGATTTGCCGTATGGCTGACTATTTGAATTCGACCTTTGCGCCGACTTCTTCCAGCTGAGCCTTGATAGCATCTGCTTCCGCCTTCTCGACGTCTTCCTTGACGTTGGAGGGAGCACCATCGACGACAGCCTTTGCTTCCTTCAGGCCCAGGCCGGTGATCTCTCTGATCGCCTTGATGACCTTGATCTTCTCGGGGCCGACTTCCGCCAGAACGACGGTGAACTCGGTCTGCTCTTCTTCAGCAGCAGCCGGGCCGGCAACACCAGCAACAGCAACCGGAGCTGCAGCGCTGACGCCAAATTCTTCTTCACAAGCCTCAACCAGTTCGTTGAGTTCCATAACGGTCATGTTTTTGATCGCTTCAATGATTTCAACCTTTGTCATTTTCTTATTCTCCTCTTTGAATCAAGATATTACTTTCTTCAACTCTGCGGAACAAACGAATGGTTCCGGCTTATTCTTCTGCGGGAGCTGCGGCTTCTTCAGCCGGAGCCTCTGCTGCGGGGGCTTCTTCAGCCGGCGCTTCTGCGGCAGGAGCCTCTTCCTTGGCGGGCATTTCCTTGCCTTCTGCCTTCGCGTCTGCGATGGCTGCGAAGGTGCGGACTGCCTTGCTGATGGGCGACTGGATGCTGCCCATGAACTTCGCGATGAGAGCTTCTCTGCCCGGGATCTTAGCGATCTGCTTCATCCCTTCAGCATCATAGTAGGTATCTTCGACGACACCGCCCTTGAATGCCATTTTCTTCAGGTCGGTCATCACTTCGTCCAGAACTCTGGCCGGAGCTGTCGCATCAGTGCTGCTGATTGCCACTGCGCTGGGGCCTTCGAGGACCTGCGCCAGATCTGCAAACTTGGTGCCTTCGATCGCTCTCTTGACGAGTGTGTTCTTGTAAACGGTGTAGTCTACATCAGCGGCTCTCAGTTTGTTTCTCATCTGATTGGCTTCATCAACAGTGATGCCAATGTAGTCGATGACGACTGCCGACTGAGCATTCTCGAGCTTGCCTTTGATCTCATCGATGATGGCCTGCTTCGCTGCATATGCTGCTCTTGTCTCTGACATAGTCTTAGTTTCTCCTTTCCGATGATCTTTGCTTATCATCTTCTGTGGGGGGTACGCCATAAAAATTCCCGTCTCTCGTACGAGCTTGGTAGACAGACGGGAACAATTTTATCTTGTACCTCGGCGGGATATTAAGCGATTCCTCGCACCCGCTGTCTACGGTGAATATTCGTTGTTGTACGATGCCGTTTCTTAGTTACCGAGTCTGGCAGCATTGACCTTGATGCCAGGGCCCATGGTGGTGGAAACGGAAACGCTCTTCAGGTACTGCCCTTTTGCTGCTGCGGGCTTCGCCTTGACGATAGCATCCATCAGTGCGTTGAAGTTCTCTTCCAGCTTCTGCTCGCCGAAGGAGACCTTACCGATCGCCGCGTGGATAATGTTGGTCTTGTCCAGACGGTATTCCACTTTACCGGCTTTGATGTCTGCCAGCGCCTTCGCGACATCCATGGTGACGGTACCGGACTTCGGGTTCGGCATGAGGCCCTTAGGACCAAGCACACGACCGAGTCTACCGACAACACCCATCATATCGGGAGTCGCAACGACGACGTCGAAATCGAACCAGTTTTCGGACTGGATCTTCTGGGCCATTTCTTCAGCACCGACATAGTCAGCACCGGCTTCCTCAGCTTCGGTAGCCTTGGGGCCCTTTGCAAATACGAGTACCTTGACGCTCTTGCCTGTCCCGTGGGGAAGGACCATAGCGCCTCTGACCTGCTGATCGGCATGTCTGCCGTCAACACCCAGCTTGACGTGCAGCTCAACGCTCTCGTCGAACTTTGCGTTCGGGTTTTCCGCGATGATCTTGAAAGCTTCTTCCGGTTCGTAGAACTTCTGCTTGTCGATCTTCGCAGCGATGTTTTTGTAATTCTTTCCTCTTTTAGGCATTTTGTTTACCTCCTTGGTGGTGCAATCGGCTCTCGCCTCCCACTGCATTAGCCTTCTACAATGATACCCATGCTTCTTGCTGTACCGCAGATCATCTCAGTGGCTGCTTCGATGTCTGCCGCGTTCAGGTCAGCCATCTTGGTCTGTGCGATCTCCTGAGCCTGCGCTCTGGTGATGGTCGCGACCTTTGTCTTGTTCGGTTCGCCGGAACCCTTGTCAAGACCAGCTGCCTTCTTCAGCAGTACGGCTGCGGGCGGAGTTTTGCAAATGAATGAAAAACTGTGATCTGCGTACACGGTGATCACGACCGGGATGATCATGCCCTGCTGGTCCTGTGTTCTCGCATTGAACTGCTTACAGAAGTCCATGATGTTGACACTTTTCTGACCAAGAGCCGGACCTACCGGAGGTGCCGGTGTCGCGCCGCCTGCGGGGATCTGCAGCTTAATATAGCCGTCGATCTTCTTCGCCATAGTCTATGCGCTCCTCCTTTCCTTACATTTTATCTATTTGGGCAAATTCCAGTTCCACGGGGGTATCCCTGCCGAACATGGAGATCTTTGCCTTCACAGTCTCTTTTTCCTCATTGACCTCTTCGACTACACCCATAAAGGACTCGAAGGGACCATTGATGACCTTGATGTTGTCGCCGGGGTGCAGGTCGAGGTCGATGTTGATCTTCTCGATGCCCATGCGGCGGACTTCCTCAACGGAAAGCGGAACAGGATCGGAACCATGTCCGACGAACCCGGTGACGCCCTGCGTGTTCCGCACCAGATACCAGGACTCGTTGGTCACGATCATCTTGACGATGACGTATCCAGGGAACATCTTTCTGGTCTTGAGGACCATGCGGCCGTCCTTGGGCTCCGCCTTCTCTTCAGTGGGAACGCTGACCTGCAGGATCAGATCCTGCATGCCGCGGCTTTCCACCAGTTTTTCAATATTCGCCTTGACTTTGTTCTCGTGGCCGGAGTACGTGTGCACGACATACCATTTCGGTGTGCCGTCACCGCGCAGACCTTCCTCTTTCTTAGGCGAAACGCTGTTTCTTTCGATATCAGCCATGTAGACTACTCCTTACATCGTGATGCCGAGCAGCCCTTTCAGTGCTGCCAGGACGCCCGAATCAATCGCCCAGAAAGCCACTGCAAAGAACACACTCATCGCGATCACGACACCGGTATAGGACCACAGCTCGGACTTGGTCGGCCAGACAACCTTCTTCATCTCAAGACGGACACCCTTGAAGTACTCCTTCAGGCTGCCTCTCTGTCTCTTGGGCTGGTTGGCCTGTCTCTGCGCAGCTGTCTTCGGTGCCGGTTCCGGCTTTGTGCTCTTTCTGTTAGCGCTGTTTCTGTTTGCCATAGTAAACTCTCCTTACTTGGTCTCCTTGTGCAGAGTGTGCTTCTTGCAGAAGGGGCAGTACTTGTTGAACTCGACCCTGTCAGGATTGTTCTGCTTGTTCTTGATGGTGTTGTAGTTGCGCTGTTTGCACTCCTGGCAAGCCAGTGTCACTTTCACTCTCATTTGCGTTCTCCTCCGTTTTCTAAGTGGTGCGGCGGGAAAGACCCCACACGATGCCACATTAATTTCTCATAAAGTCGCTTAATAATTCTACATAACGCGTATTGCAATGTCAAGCACTTTACAAGCGCAATAAAAAAGAAGCTCCGCTTCCGTCACATACTGTATCACGCATGGACGGTTCCGTCAAGCCGTTTCACGGAATCGCTCTGTCAGGTGATCGGCAGATATCCGCAATTCACAACAAAAGTGCGGCTGTCATGCGCCCGTTCTCGCGCATCTGAGTACGATGCGCTCGAACTGAGACGCATGCGCCGCACTTCGAATCTGTGCTTTGCGCCTGCAGCGATCAGACATTCGGCTTCAGCATGGCGTGTCTGCGCCGCTCCATTACCATTCTTAGTTTGCGCCTGCAGCGATCAGACATTCGCTTCTGTGCCGTGTGCGATGAGACACGCCAGCATGACAGAATTGAGTTTCCCTTCCGCTGTCTCATTGCGCGATGTCATAACGACCGGCGCTGCGGCGCCCAGTACAAGGCCCGTCATCTTGCCGCCCGCGAAGTACATCAGTGTCTTGCCGACGGTGTTGCAGCATTCGATCGTCGGGAACAGGAACAGGTCCGTCTCGCCTGCGATCCGGCTGGTCAGCCCTTTGTGCGCGACCGCTTCTTTCGAAACCGCGAGATCCATAGCCGTCGGCCCTTCCACGATGCATGTTCCGAATGCGCCCGCCGCAGCCGCCTCAGCAATGGCAGCCGCATCCACGGTCGCAGGGATTTTCTCGTCCACCATTTCATTGGCGCAGACAACTGCCACCTTCGGCTCTTCGATGCCGATCCGGTGCAGCGCTTCCACGGCATTGGACAGGATCTTCTTTTTGGCTTCCAGATCGGGGGCTGTGTTCATCCCGCCGTCGCACATGAACATCAGCTTCGGATAGGACGGCACTTCGTAGATCGCCAGGTGCGAAAGCAGTTTACCCGCGCGCAGTCCGCGCTCTTTGTCGAGAACGGCATGCAGGAAGGTGCTGCTGTTCACCATGCCCTTCATCAGGACATCCGCTTCTCCGTCGCGGACCAGATCGGACGCGATCAGGCACGCTTCTTTGTCAT
This sequence comes from uncultured Eubacteriales bacterium, assembly GCA_902790905.1. Taxonomy (GTDB): domain Bacteria; phylum Bacillota; class Clostridia; order Peptostreptococcales; family Anaerovoracaceae; genus RUG13615. The sequence continues at coordinate 1,377 of CADATO010000039.1, read as the reverse complement.
CTTCTTCGTTGATCACAGTAAACCCGCCTATCACCCCCTGCTCTGCAGCGAGCCTGCGGATCTCGTCTTCCCTGCCGACCAGGATGAAGTCTGCGATATCTTTCGCTGCCGCCATCGCGACCATCTCCAGAATGACTTCATCGTGCGCGCCGCCTACCGCGATCGTCTTCTTCGGCATCTGCGCCGCCTGTGTATGGACATCTTCATAGTTTCTGTAAATCATCTTGTATACTCCCGCGCCGGGGCCGTCCCCGCCTTTCCGTCTATCAGTATACCACAAAACAAAGAGGCCCATGCCTAAGCATGAGCCTCGAAGTTGACTTTGTCTGTCGGTCCGTTATTACTCGATGATCTCGGTAACAACACCGGAACCAACTGTTCTGCCGCCTTCTCTGATAGCGAAGCGAAGTCCTTCTTCGATCGCGATCTCGGTGATCAGGCTGATCTCCATGACGACGTTGTCGCCAGGCATGCACATCTCTGTGCCTTCCGGAAGTGTCAGGTCGCCCGTGACGTCCGTTGTTCTGAAGTAGAACTGCGGTCTGTAACCGTTGAAGAACGGTGTGTGACGGCCGCCTTCTTCCTTCTTCAGGACGTAGACCTGGCCCTTGAACTTTGTATGCGGATGGATGCTGCCCGGCTCGGACAGGACCTGTCCTCTTTCGATCTCGTTTCTCTGAACGCCTCTGAGCAGCGCACCGATGTTGTCACCTGTCTGCGCTTCGTCAAGCAGCTTTCTGAACATCTCGATACCAGTGACGACGACCTTTCTCTTCTCGTCTGTCAGACCTACGATCTCGACGGTGTCGTTCAGCTTCAGCGTACCTCTCTCGACTCTGCCTGTAGCAACTGTACCACGGCCGGTGATCGAGAAGATGTCTTCGATCGGCATCAGGAACGGCTTGTCGGTGTCTCTTTCCGGTTCCGGAATGTAGCTGTCGACTGCTTCCATCAGTTCGATGACCTTGTCGCCCCATTCGCCTGCCGGATCTTCCAGCGCCTTCAGTGCGGCTCTTCGTCATCAACCATGTCGCACTTGTTCAGGAACACGATGATGTACGGTACGCCGACCTGACGGGACAGCAGGATGTGCTCTCTGGTCTGCGGCATCGGACCATCCGTTGCTGCGACGACCAGGATCGCGCCGTCCATCTGCGCTGCACCGGTGATCATGTTCTTGACGTAGTCAGCATGTCCCGGGCAGTCAACGTGTGCGTAATGTCTGTTCGGTGTCTCATATTCTACGTGAGCGGTAGAAATGGTGATACCTCTTTCTTTTTCTTCAGGAGCCTTGTCGATCTCATCGAATGCAACGTCAGCACCCAGACCGTATCTGTTCGCCAGAACGGATGTGATCGCCGCTGTCAGCGTGGTCTT
>CADATO010000038.1 GCA_902790905.1 uncultured Eubacteriales bacterium | reverse complement strand
CTGTGCCGGAAAGGACGTATTGTCATCGACCGAACACACCAGAACCCGGATTCCAAGGAACTGCGCGCCTTCTCGGATCCGCTCTTCCGGCTGAAGGATCTGGAAGAGGGGTGGATGCGGCTGAACCCGCTGAACAGCGGCCGGCCGGATACGGAGCAGGTGACGGACATCATTCACGACCTGCAGGAATACATGGACGGAGAGTGCACCCTGTTCTTCCAGGGAGAGATCGAGTAGACCCGGAAAGCAGAATCATCGGAAATTATCGGATTGCAGTACGCAGGAAAGGCGGTGCCTTTCCTGTTTTTTATATTCGTTTTCCGCTCCATGCGAGATGAAAAAAAGCCCGCTGTCCGGACCGGGGAAAACCCGTCGCCGTACAGCGGGAAATGTTTTCGTTCAGCATCTGAACATACTGCCGTATGTCTGGTGCTGCAGCTGAATTAGCTCAGCGCCGCAGTGATCAGCGCCATCTTGTAGACCTCGTCCGCATTGCAGCCCCGGCTCAGGTCGTTGATCGGCGCATTCAGACCCTGCAGAATCGGGCCGTATGCTGCGAAACCGCCCAGTCTCTGTGCGATCTTGTAGCCGATGTTGCCGGCTTCGATGTTCGGGAAGATGAAGGTGTTGGCCTGGCCTGCGACCTTGCTGCCCTTGCACTTGGTCGCTGCGACGACCGGGGAAACAGCCGCGTCAAACTGCAGTTCGCCGTCGACAGCCAGTTCCGGATCCATCTTCTGCGCTTCGATGGTCGCATCGTGGGACAGCTGAACGGTGCCGCCCTTGCCGCTGCCCTTGGTGGAGAAGCTCAGGATCGCAACCTTCGGGTCAACGCCGAAGATCTTCGCGGTCTTTGCAGACTCGATCGCGACCTCAGCCAGCTTCTGTGCAGCTGTGACAGTGACGTTGCCTTCCTTGTCGACGCTGTCCTGATAGTCGATGTTGATGGCGCAGTCGCCCATGATCAGGATCTCTTCCTTGCCTTCTTCTTTGCCCGGACGGACCATGACGAAGGAGGAGCTTACCAGATGAGCACCGGGCTTGGTCTTGACCAGCTGCAGAGCCGGACGGACAGTGTCCGCTGTGCTGTAGGTTGCGCCGCCGAGCAGTGCGTCAGCTTCGCCCATCTTGACGAGCATTGTACCGAAGTAGTTGCCGGACTGGAGCATTTCTCTTGCTTCATCAGCGGTGAGCTTGCCCTTTCTCAGTTCGACCATCATGTCGACCATCTCGTCCATCTTCTCGTATGTTGCCGGGTCGATGATTTCGAGACCTTCGATGTCAAATCCTTTTTCAGCCGCAACAGCCTTGACTTCTTCCGGTTTGCCGACCAGGATCGGGGTCAGGAAGCCGTCCTTCTTCAGACGCGCAGCGGACTCCAGGATACGGGGATCGTTACCCTCTGTGTAAACGATCTTTCTCGGGTCATTCTTCAGTACTTCGATCAAATTTTCAAACATCGATCATTCCTCCTATAGTTGTTAATGTTTGCTTTATTCACTAGTCAGCACCGTGATGTACGGGAGCTGACGGTAGCTCTGATTGTAGTCGAGGCCGTAGCCGACGATGAACTGATCGCCCACCGTAAAGCCGTAGTAATCCGCCTCGATATCGACCTTGCGGCCGGACGGTTTGTCGAGCAGCGCACAGACCTTGACGCATTTCGGCCCGCGGTTGCCCAGATACTCCTTAAGATACTCGAGCGTCAGGCCGGAGTCAACGATATCCTCTACGATAATGACATTTTTATCTTCAATATCGCTGTCGAGGTCCTTGTTGATCTTGACGACACCGGACGTCTTTGTGCTCGCACCGTAACTGCTGCAAGCCATGAAGTCGATCTTGACGTCAAGGTCGATGTTCTTCATCAGTTCGGTCATCCAGACAACGGCGCCGCGCAGGATGCCGACCAGCACCACTTCTTCGCCCGCGAAGTCCTCGGTGATCTTCTTCCCGATCTCACGTGCCTTGGCTTCGATCTCCTCTTCGGTGATCATCACCTCGCCGATCGTGCCCTGGATATGCTCTTTTGCCTTCGCTGCCATAACCTTCTCTTCGCTCATAATATCCTCCGCATCCACCTCAGGCATCTGCACCCGGTTCGGTATTCGCACTCTGCGATTCCTCGTTGACGACCTCAAAGTCATCTTCATCGACGACCTCAAAATCATCCTGCTCGATGGCATCTTTATACTTCTTCGAATAGTTCACCGGCTTTTCGCCCATCCAGTACGTATCCAGTGTTTCCTTCAATGTGTAGAGGATCCAGATCCACAGGACCAGATCGTCGATAAAGCCGAAGGGAAACAGGACCGGCGGGATCAGATCCACCGGCAGGAACAGGTAGATGATGCCGAAGATGATCAGTGCCTTCTTTCTCTTGGGCACCGTCTTGTCGGCCATCATGAACCGGATCGCCTTGATCCTTTTTATTATAACGCGCCAACTGACAAAAAACTGCATGTCTTCCTCACTTTTTGAAGTATACAGGAGATTCAGGAATCGCTCTGCTGCTCCGCAGCCGGTTCCTCTGCCCCGACGCCTTCAGCGGCTGCAAGCACCGCCTCCATGGCATCCAGCAGTTGCTCATGCCCGGTCTTTTTCAGTGCCGATACCGGGATCAGAATGTCGTCTTTGTTCATGCCCAGGACCTTGCGGATCCGGGCCAGGTTTTTCTGCATCTCGTTGCGGGAAATCTTGTCGGACTTGGTCGCCACGACCAGCCCGTCGAGCCCGAAATGCTTGAGATACTCGTACATCTGCACGTCCTGTTTGGACGGGTCATGCCGGATATCCACCAGCTGGACGACTTTCACAAGACCGTCGCGGTGCTGGAAGTACTCGTCCATCATGCGGCCCCAGTCCTCGCTCATGCTCTTGGCGACCTTCGCATACCCGTAGCCGGGCAGGTCGACAATGCGGAACTCGTTGTTGATCAGATAGAAATTGATCGTTCTGGTCTTGCCGGGGCTGCCGCTGACCTTGGCGAGCTTTTTCCGGCCGGTCAGCAGATTGAGAAGAGACGACTTGCCGACGTTCGAGCGGCCGGCGAAGGCGATCTCCTTCATCGTGTCCGGCGGGTACTGATCCCGGCGGCCGGTGACCGCCTGGATCTCTGCTGTCTTGATCTTCATGGGATGCCGCCTTTCGTTGCTACTTCGCAGCCTTCTTGTCTGCAGATGCTTTCTTCTGCTCCGCATCGGCCTTTGTCAGACCGCCGGGCTCCGTGACGAGCACCTGATACAGAACGTCTTCGAGCTTCTTGAGAAGGACGAACTCCATCTGCTGACGGACGTTCTCCGGGATCTCCTCGATATCCGGCGCGTTGTCAGCCGGCAGGAGCACCTTGCGGATACCCGCTCTGTGCGCTGCGAGGACCTTCTCACGGATGCCGCCGACGGGCAGCACCTGGCCGGTCAGGGTGATCTCGCCGGTCATGGCGATGTCCTTGCGGACGGGCTTGCCGGTCAGTGTGGAGATGATCGCCGTCGCCATGGTCACGCCTGCAGACGGGCCATCCTTGGGGACTGCGCCTTCCGGCAGATGGATATGGATATCGGTATCCTTGTAGAAATCTTCACGGATGCCGAGTTTCTTTGCGATCGAGCGGATGTAGCTGACGCCGGTACGCGCCGACTCCTGCATGACATCGCCGAGCTGGCCGGTCAGGATGACCTTGCCGCTGCCGGGCATCGCGACCGTCTCGACGAACAGTGTGGTGCCGCCGACGATCGTCCATGCCAGTCCGGTCGTCACGCCGACGCCGGTCTTGCCCTTGATCTTATCGTAATGGAACTTCTTCTTGCCGAGATACTCTTCGAGGTTCTTCCGGCTCACCGAGTACGGGCCTCGGTCGCCTGTGGTGACGATCTTTCTCGCCGCCTTCCGGCAGACATTCGCGATCTCCCTTTCGAGGTTTCGCACGCCGCTCTCTCTGGTGTAGTGGTTGATGATATCGCGCACCGCCGTCTCGCTGATCTTCAGGTCCTTCTTCGTCAGACCGTGTTCGCCGAGCTTTTTCGGGATCAGGAAGTTCTTCGCGATCTGCACCTTATCTTCTTCGGTGTACCCCATGACTTCGATCACTTCCATACGGTCGAGCAGCGGCCGCGGGATGGTGCTCGCATCATTGGCGGTGGTGACGAACATCACCTTCGAAAGGTCGAACGGGACCTCGAGGTAATGATCGGTAAAGGTCTTGTTCTGCTCCGGATCGAGCACTTCGAGCAGTGCGGAGGACGGGTCGCCCTTGAAGTCCGCGCCGAGCTTGTCCACCTCGTCGAAGAGGAAGACCGGGTTGCTCGTGCCTGCATCCTTGATGCAGTTGATGACACGGCCGGGGATCGCCCCGATGTAGGTCCGTCTGTGTCCGCGGATCTCCGCTTCGTCGCGCACACCGCCAAGGGACATGCGGACATATTCGCGGCCGATCGCTCTGGCCACGCTGCGGACGATACTGGTCTTACCGGTGCCGGGAGGCCCGACCAGGCAAAGGATCGGGGACTTCTGCTCGTCGCTGAGCTGCATGACAGCCAGGTACTCCAGCACCCTTTCCTTGACTTTGTCCAGCCCGTAGTGATCCTCGTTCAGGATCGCCTCTGCCTTCACCAGATCGATCTCGCTGTCGGAGTACACATTCCACGGAAGCGACAGCAGCGTCTCGATATACGTTCTGCTGACCGACGCCTCTGCCCCGGAGGACTGCATCTTGGACAGGCGGTCCATCTCTTTTTCAAGTTTCTTGCAGACTTCCTCGGGAATGTCTTTTTCTTTCATCTCCCGCTGCCACTTCTCGATCTCATCCTCGACATCCTCGTCGTAGCCGAGTTCGTCCTGGATCGTGTGCAGCTGCTCGCGGAGGTAGTATTCGCGCTGGTTGTGGCTGATGCGGTTCTTGACCTTGCTGGCGATGTCCTGCTCGATGCGCAGGATCTCGACTTCGCGCAGCAGCAGTTCGCTCAGCGTTGTCAGGCGCTGGCGGATGTCCAGGCACTCGAGGATCTTCTGCTTGTCCTCGACCTTGACGTCCAGGTGTGCCGCGATGGCGTCCGCAAATGCCCCGGGGGCCTTGATGGACGCGACAGCCGCGTAGACTTCGTTGGCGATCTCGGGGTTGGCGTTCATGTAATCGCCGAATGCGCCCAGTGTCGCCCGCATGAGCGCTTCCATCTCAGCGGTCTGACCGATCTCGGGATCGGGCAGCTCACGGACTTCGCACTCAAAGTACGGGACTTCCTTGATCACGTCGACGATCTCGCCGCGGATCCCGCCCTCGACCAGGACACGGATCGTGTCACCGGGGAGTTTGAGCATCTGCTTGATCTTGGCGATGACGCCGATCTGATAGAAGTCATCTGCGGTGGGAAGGTCCGTGTTCTCGTCCTTCTGCGCCGTCAGAAATACATACTGATGTTTGACCATGGCTTTTTCCATGGCGTTGATGGATTTTTCTCTTCCGATGTCGAAGTGCAGCACCATGTCCGGGAAGATCGCCATGCCCCTGAGCGGGATCACAGGCAGGATCAGTTCATCGCCCGGCTGTCTGCGTTCGATCATGCTGCTGTCATATGCCATAAATTGCTCCTTCTTCCTTCTTATTCTCTGTCATGCTGCCAAATGGACGAAAAAGGCGGTATGATACCGCCTCGCTGCGCCATCAGGCGGATTCTTCTCCTGTGAGCTGCTGCCGGGGTTCAGACTCGTTGAGAACCAGTACCGGCTGCCGGCCTTCCTCTACGGTCGCCCGGGTGATGATGCACTTCTGCACATCTTTGCGGGACGGCACATCGTACATCACATCCTGCATCAGGCCTTCCATGATGCTCCGGAGTCCGCGGGCGCCGGTCTTCCGCTCAAGCGCCTTGCGTGCGATCGCGCGGATGGCTTCCTCTTCGATCTCCAGCTCGACGCCGTCGATGGCCAGGAGTTTTTTATACTGTTTGATCAGGGCGTTGCGCGGTTTGGTAATGATGTCGACCAGCGCATCTTCGGTCAGCTGCTCCAGTGTGACGACGACCGGCAGTCTGCCGACGAATTCCGGAATGAGTCCGTACTTGAGCAGATCTTCAGGCTGCACCTGTGTCAGGATCTTCTCATCGTCGACCTTCTGCGTCTCGGTCTCCTGGTTGAACCCGATGACCTTGTCGCCCATGCGCCGGCGGATGACCTTGTCCAGGCCGTCGAATGCGCCGCCGCAGATGAACAGGACATTCGTCGTGTCAAACTGCAGGAAGTCCTGATGCGGATGCTTGCGGCCGCCCTGCGGGGGCACATTGGCCACGGTCCCTTCCAGGATCTTCAGCAGTGCCTGCTGCACGCCCTCCCCGCTGACATCGCGGGTGATGGACGGGTTGTCGCCCTTGCGGGAGATCTTGTCGATCTCGTCCACGTAGATGATGCCCTGCTGCGCTTTTTCGATATCGTAATCCGCCGCCTGGATCAGTTTGAGGAGAATGTTCTCCACGTCTTCCCCGACATACCCGGCCTCCGTCAGCGCCGTGGCGTCCGCGATCGCGAACGGAACGTTGAGGATGCGGGCGAGCGTCTGCGCAAGCAACGTCTTGCCGGAGCCGGTCGGTCCGATCATGACGATGTTGCTCTTGGCGAGCTCGACATCATCGTCCGAAAGGCGGATATCTTTGGTCTGCCGGATACGCTTGTAGTGGTTGTACACAGCGACCGACAGGACTCTTTTCGCTTCTTCCTGCCCGATGACATACTGAGAAAGCGCTTCGTCGATCTCACGCGGTGTGGGCAGGCGCATCTCCCCGCTCTCAGCGGGCTGCGATTCCTTTTCACCCTCCTTGAGGATATCCTCGCAGAGTGCGATACAGTCATCGCAGATATAGACATCCGGGCCTGCCACCAGTCGTCTCACCTGACTCTGCGGTCTGCCGCAGAATGAACAGATGACTTCCCCATTGTCGTCAAAATATGCCATTTCTTTCTTCCTTCTTTACTATACTATCTGCTTTTCTGTCCTGCGCGGCTACCGGACCAGGATCTTGTCGATCAGGCCGTACGCCAGCGCTTCTTCCGCATACATAAAGTTGTCGCGGTCGGTGTCTTTCTCGACCTGTTCGTAAGGTCTTCCGGTGTTCTCGCTCAGGATGCGGTTGAGTTTTTCCTTGGTGCGGGAGAGCCATTCCGACCAGATCTTCACGTCCGTCGCCTGTCCGGAAGCACCGCCGAGCGGCTGATGGATCATGACCTCCGCGTTCGGCAGCGCGTAACGCTTGCCTTTCGCACCGGAGGACAGCAGGAACGCGCCCATGCTGGCCGCCATGCCCACACAGATGGTCGAAACATCCGGCTTGATGTACTGCATCGTGTCATAGATGGCAAGCCCTGCCGTCACGCTGCCGCCGGGGCTGTTGATATACAGGCTGATGTCCTTGTCGGGATCTTCCGCTTCAAGGAACAGCAGCTGCGCCACCACGAGGCTTGCGATATGATCATCGATCTCCTCTCCGAGGAAGATGATGCGGTCTTTGAGAAGACGGGAATAGATGTCAAATGTCCGTTCACCGCCGCCAGTCTGTTCAATGACATAAGGTACTAATGCCATGAGTCTTCCTTTCTCTATGGTGCATCATAGACCGCCCGCAGGCGGTCCATGAGAAACTACACGTGATGCAAAAGATACGGCTGGTTTATTTGTCAGCCTCGGCCTTCTTAGCCTTCTTGTCGTCCTCTTTCTTCGGAACGATCTTGGCGTTCTCGTAGAGCAGGTCGATCGCCTTCTGGATGCGGACATCCTCGCGGACAGCCTTGAGGTTCTCCCCGCCAAGGTATTCCTTCAGCTTCTCGACATCGATGTGGTTCTGCTCTGCCATATCGTTGAGCTGCTTTTCGACTTCTTCATCGGAAGCAGTGATGTTCTCCTGGTTGGCAATCGCTCTGATCATCATGCGGTTCTTGACTCTGCGGAACGCGCTGATCTTCATGTCTTCGCGGAACTCATCCACGGTGCGGCCCATGTACTGAATGTAGGTGGAGATATCCATGCCCTGTGCGCGGAGCTGGTAATCATACTCCTGCAGCATGTTGTCGACTTCGGTCTCGACCATCGCATCCGGTACGTCGAAGTCGTTCGCCTCGTTGATCTTGTCGAGGATGTCGTCCTTCATGATGCTCTCGGTCATCGCATCGCGCTCGGACTGCAGTCTGCCGGCAGTGAATTCACGGAACTCATCCAGTGTATCCAGTTCGCTGATGTCCTTGACGAATTCATCGTCCAGGTCGGGCAGTTCTTCTTCCTTGATGTCGTGGACAACGCACTTGAAGACGGCTTCTTTGCCTGCCAGATCTTCGGAGTGGTACTCTGTGGGGAAGGTAACCTTGACGTCGACTTCCTTTTCCTTCTCCGCACCGACCAGCTGTTCTTCAAAGCCCGGGATGAATGTGCCGCTGCCGATGACCAGATTGAAGCCGTCTGCTGTGCCGCCCTCAAACTGCTCGTCGCCGACGAAGCCCTTGTAGTCGAGGATGATGCTGTCGCCGTCTTTGACCGGACGGTCTTCGACGGAGATCATGCGGCTGTTGCGGTGACGCAGGTTCTCGAGCTCTGCATCGACATCCGCATCGGTGATGGCCTGCTTGCGGTCTTCGATCTCAACACCCTTGTAGTCCTTGACTTCGACTTCCGGATAGACCTGAACGGTGATCGTTGCGGTGAAGCCTTTGCCCTTTTCGATGGGGGAGAACTCAACACGGGGAGAATCAACAACCTCGAGTTCCAGTTCATCCACTGCTGCACCGTAGTTCGCGCTCAGCAGATCGTTGATCGCATCTTCAGCGAACACGCCTTCGCCGTATCTCTTCTCGATGATGCTGCGCGGCGCCTTGCCCTTGCGGAATCCGTCAATCTGGAACTTGCCCTTGTTCGCCTGGTAAACCTTGACCTTGGCGCTTTCGAATTCCTCAGCGGTGAATTCCATGGTGAATTTGGCGTCGTTGCCTTCTTTGCCGATAAATGTGTTTTTCATTGCTGTTCTCTCCTTCTGTTATGATTACTTGCCCAGCAGGCGAAGTCCTCTTGCAAATTTGCTGCGCTCTTCGGGTTTGAGTCCATACTCTCCCGCCAGCGCTTCCCCGAGTTCCTTCAGATCATCCTGACTCCCGGAGTAGAGTTCGATTTCCAGTTCGCAGACCGGGTCTTCCCCGCCTCCTGCGATGATCTTCCCTCTGTCAAGGGAGATCTCCATGATGCTGTCGCCGGTGTCCACCCGAAACGAGCGTCTTACGACCAGCGAGCGGAGCAGCGGTACGAGCGGTGCATCCCCTGCCAGCCGGCTCAGTTCAGGTCCGATCTCGCTTTCCGCGAAGACCGACAGATCCGGCTCCGGTTCACGTTCCGTCTCGGGCAGTGTCACATTAAGTTCCTGCCTGACATGCAGCGCGCCTTCTGTATTGCCGCTCCATTTGAGACAGGCGACACGCATGCGCCCCTCCTTGCGGATGCGGTACGCGATATCGCTGCCGAGCAGGCGGTGATCCGCCGTGTCATAATAGATGCCGTCAAATTCCTCAACGGAGCGGGTCTCCTCCTCCATCATGGAAAGCAGACGTTCGTCATGCCAGATCGCATCCAGCGTCCGTTCGTCCGGGACGGCGTATTTCAGTTCTACTTCCATACTGCATCCTCTCCTGCACATGAATACAGATATTCTATCACCAATCAAAACGCATTTCAACAAAAAAGAAATCGGCTCAAATCCTTGCGACTCTGCGATTCCTGAACGAAAAAAGCAGCCTGCATAAGACTGCTTTCCTACTATAATATGCAAAATATAGGAATCGCTGTTGCATGGCTGTCAGCCGAGCGCTCTCGAACATCTGTGTTCACTGCGTTCTCAACGATGTTCTCGAGCTGGCTCGTCTGCGCCATGCATCCGGTCATTTCACACCATGATACTGGTAATAGCAGGCTTCGAGCCGGCCGTTGTACAGTTTGCGGCGGCGGTCCGCCTCGCCAAGCGCCTCTTCAACGGATTTGTCCGAGGTGATCAGGAACAGCGACCAGTCCGGGTGCGCCGCCCGCAGTCCCGCGAGCGCTTCGTAGATATGATCGATCTCCGCCCGGTCGCCGATGCGTTCGCCGTACGGCGGGTTCATCACGATCACCCCGCGCTCCCCGCGCGCCTTGAAGTCCGCCATATCCATGCAGGTGAACCGGATATCTTCCCCGACGCCGGCCGCATCCGCATTGGCCTTTGCCGCCTCAATGGCTGCCGGCTCAATATCGACCGCCTCGATGTTGAGTTCGCTCTCGAGGTCCATCGCCGCGTAGGCTTCCTGCCGCGCCTTCTTCCAGATCTCCGGCGACAGGCAGGGCCACTCTTCCGCGAGGAACTTCCTCGACAGGCCCGGTGCAATGTTGCGCGCCAGCATCGCCGCTTCGATCGGGATGGTCCCGCTCCCGCAGCACAGGTCCGCGAGATGCCTGTCCTTGCGGTAAAACGACAGCTGTACCAGCGCGCTGGCCAGTGTCTCCTTCATCGGCGCTGCCACCTCCTGCACGCGGTACCCGCGCTTGAACAGCCCGTCTCCCGTCGTGTCAAGCGTGACGGTCGCGCGGTCCTTGAGCAGCGTCACCTTGATGGGGAACAGCGGGCCGCTCTCCTCAAAGTGCTCGATGCCGTAAAAGTCCGTGAGCCTGCTGTAGACCGCCTTGGCGCTGACGCTCTGCACCGCCGGCACGCTGGTCAGGGTGCTTTTTACGCTGCCGGCATCCACCACGATGCGCCCGTCGACCGGGATCCATTCCTCCCACGGGATGCCCGCGATATTCTGGTAGAGTTCCTCGAAGTCCGCCGCCGTGAATTCGGCCATGCGGATGAGAACACGATCCGCCGTGCGCAGCCACAGATTGGCTTTCGCGATGGCGTCTTCATGTCCGGTGAAGGTGACCTTCCCGTTCTCGGTCTTCTCGACCGGATATCCCAGTTTTTCGATCTCGCGCCGGACCACGGCCTCCAGTCCGAAGGCGGTGGTGGCGATCAGTGTTCTTTCCATAGTACTGAAAAAAGGCCGCCTTCAAAGGCAGGCCGCCTTCAAAGGCGGCCATGATATCTCTTTAGATGAAGCGGTTCTTTTTTCTGGAGCGGTCGAGCACTTCCAGATTCTCAAGCGCCTTGCCGGTGCCGACTGCCACGCAGGACAGCGGATCATCCGCAATGCGGACCTGCAGGCCCGTTCTCTGTGCAATACGCTTGTCGATGCCGTCGAGCAGTGCGCCGCCGCCCGTGAGGACGATGCCGGCGGAAGACAGGTCAGCCGCCAGTTCCGGCGGGGTCTGCTCCAGTACGCCGTGCGCCGCCTCGCAGATCTGATGGAGCGGCTCGTCCAGCGCTTCGAGCATCTCGGAGCTCGAGATCTCGACGTCTCTCGGCAGACCGGTGACCAGGTCACGGCCGCTGCAGATCATGGTCTTCTCCTCTTCACGCGGGAACGCTGTGCCGACGTTGATCTTCAGAAGCTCTGCGGTACGTTCACCGATGTAGAGCTTGTGCTTCTTTCTCATGTAGGTGATGATCGCCTCGTTCATCTTGTCGCCGGCCACCTTCAGCGAGGTGTTCGCGATGATGCCGCCGAGCGCGATGACCGCGATGTCGGAGGTGCCGCCGCCGATATCGATGACCATGACGCCTTCCGGACGCGTGATGTCAAGGCCTGCACCGATGGCTGCCGCGATGGGCTCTTCCATCAGGAATACATCCTTGCCGCCTGCCTGCGTCGCTGCCTCGCGGACCGCACGCTTTTCTACTTCCGTGACGCCTGAAGGAACGCAGACCATGATGCGCGGACGGAAGAACTTGCCCGCCCCGACGGTTTTCTTGATGAAGTACTTGAGCATCATCTCCGTGACCAGATAGTCCGAAACGACGCCGTCACGCAGCGGACGGATCGCGATGATGTTGGCCGGTGTACGGCCGAGCATATCCTTTGCCTCCGAACCGACCGCCAGGATCTCGTTGGTCTCCTCGTCTACCGCGACGACCGACGGCTCCTGCAGGACGATCCCCTTACCTTTTGTATATACCAGCACGTTCGCTGTTCCCAGATCGATGCCGATCTCTTCCGAAAAGCCCATATTGTTTCCTCTCTATTATTAAGTGCAATGACTTCCTGTCTTTTACGAATGTCCGTCTGTGCGTACAGAGCGATTCTTCTCCCTGCCGCAAAACAGCGCGGACTTTGTCAGATAAGTATTATATAGGAATCGCTCTTCCTTCGCAACACGGCACCGACGAAAAGTTTACCGGCACGCGGCCGCGATAAACGCGGCAAACAGCGGATGCGGTTTGTTCGGCCGGCTCTTGAACTCCGGATGGAACTGCACGCCGATGAAGAAGTCCTGCGACGGCAGTTCGATGACCTCAACGAGGCGGCTGTCCGGCGAGGTGCCGGCCACGGTCATACCCGCATCGATGAGCTGCTGCCGGAAATCGTTGTTCACCTCATATCTGTGACGGTGCCGCTCGCTGATCATCCCGTCTTTCATCACATCCTTATAAACCTTCGCCAGCAGAGTCCCCTCTCTCACCAGGCACGGATAAGCACCAAGGCGCATCGTGCCTCCTTTTGGCATGTGTCCGTTCTGGTCCGGCATGAAGTCGATGACCTTGTGCGGGCAGTTTTCGTCAAACTCACCCGAATTCGCATCGGCGATCCCGCACACGTCGCGGGCGTATTCCATGACGGCGGTCTGCAGGCCCAGGCAGATCCCGAGGTACGGCACGTTATGCTCCCGCGCATACCTGGCTGCCTCCATCTTGCCGGCGATGCCGCGGTCCCCGAAGCCGCCCGGTACGAGGATGCCGTCCACATCACCGAGGAGCGATTCTGCGGTCTCCCGTGTCACGTCTTCCGCCTCGATCCACTTGATCTTTACCTTGCAGCCATTCGCATAGCCGCCGTGGCGCAGCGCTTCCGCGACCGACAGATACGCATCGTGCAACTTCACGTACTTGCCGACCAGCCCTATGGTCACCTCCCCGGACAGTGCCTTGATGCGCTCGACCATCGCGCGCCAGCTTTCGATATTCCCCGGCGGCAGGGACAGGCCGAGCTCCCTCGCTGCGATCGTCGAGAAGTTGCTCTCCTCCAGCATAAGCGGCGCTTCGTAGAGGACCGGGACAGTGCGATTCTCTATGACGCAATCCGGCTTGACGTTGCAGAACATTGCGATCTTGTCCATGACGTCCCGCTCGATCGGCTCATCCGCCCTGAGCACGATGATATCCGGCGCGATGCCCATCCCCTGCAGTTCCTTGACGGAGTGCTGCGTCGGCTTGGACTTGTGCTCGCCGGAACTTTTGATGTACGGCACCAGCGTCACGTGGATGAACAGGCAGTTCTCACGCCCCTGCTCGATCGCGACCTGCCGGATGGCCTCGATGAACGGCTGCGACTCGATGTCACCGGTCGTGCCGCCGATCTCCGTGATGATGACCTCCGCGTCCGTCTTCTCGCCGACCCGGTAGATGAAATCCTTGATTTCGTTGGTGATGTGCGGGATGATCTGGACCGTGCTGCCCAGGTAATCGCCGCGCCGCTCTTTGTTGAGCACTTCCCAGTAGACCTTGCCGGTGGTAATGTTGGAGTATTTGTTGAGGTCTTCGTTGATGAATCGCTCATAGTGCCCGAGATCGAGATCGGTCTCCGCGCCGTCTTCGGTCACGTACACCTCGCCGTGCTGATACGGGCTCATCGTGCCGGGATCCACATTCACGTACGGATCGAGCTTCTGCGCTGCCACCTTCAGACCGCGCGCCTTGAGCAGCCGCCCCAGGGACGCCGCCGTGATGCCCTTGCCGAGCCCCGATACAACACCGCCTGTTACGAATACATACTTTTTCATATCAATACCTCCCTCTCATACACATTTCGTTTTTTCCACTGCATCTTCTTTTGCTGCCGCTGCCGCTCTGCCGCAGACAGCGTTTCCGCAAAATAAAAAAGCGCCCGGAAATAAAAAACGAGGGGCGGCTTCCCGATGGGAGTGAAGGAGATATAAACGTCCTTCGCCGTTTCCTCAAAAATCTTATTTCCGTGCACGAATTGTAAATTTATTACTTGCTGATTATACTCCTTTGCGATTCCGGTGTCTACATGCGCCGCAATATTTTTTCAGAAAAATGCACATTTGTCCTTCGCGCGAAAAACGACGCAAAGACACCTCATTTTCAACGTTTGCAGGCGCTCTCACCCACGCGGGTCCCGGTTTTCCAGGATTCACCCCCGACAATCGTTGGAAAGAAGGTGTCTTTACCACAAAAACAAAGGCAAAGACACCTCGCGCCGCGCCAGGTCACACATCCGCCGCCAGAGCATGCACCCCGCCGCCGGTTCCTGTGCCCCGCAGACCTTGCTCCCGCTTCGTTTCCCGCGTTTTATATACACCTGTCGAGTTGGAAGAATTGCGCAATATATCGTGCAAATCTGTATTGCAAGACACTATATCTAGTGCTATAATCCTGTTTGTGGCCAAACAGGCCACTCTTTATGCGGGCTGCAAGCGTCTGCGGATCCGGCATCTGCAGCGCATCCGAGCCGCCGGCATACCCACTTACCAATTATCACATCCATCATATACAACAGACCTGTTAAAGGAGAACCAACATGGCCATCAGTGACATCGGGAAAAACGCGCGGGAGGTCCTGACCCGCAGATACCTTGGGAAAGACGAAAACGGCATGGTGACGGAAGATCTCGAAGGGATGTTCCGCCGCGTCTCAGACGCCGTAGCAGGCGCCGATAAGAACTTCGATGAAGATGCGGATACCGCCGCGCTCAGCGATGACTTCTTCGAGCTCATGACCAGCCTCAAGTTCCTGCCCAACTCCCCCACGCTCATGAACGCGGGGCGTCCGCTCGGACAGCTCTCCGCCTGCTTTGTCCTGCCCGTCGGCGACAGCATGGAAGAGATTTTTGACGCCGTCAAGAATGCGGCGCTCATCCACAAATCCGGCGGCGGCACAGGCTTTGCGTTCTCCCGCCTGCGCCAGAAAGGCGCGACCGTCCGCTCCACAGGCGGCGTTGCCAGCGGCCCAGTCAGTTTCATGAAGGTCTTCAACACCGCCACCGAAGCCGTCAAGCAGGGCGGCACCAGACGCGGCGCCAACATGGGCATCCTGCGCATCGACCATCCGGACATCATGGAGTTCATCAAGTGCAAGCAGGACAATAACGACATCAACAACTTCAACATCTCCGTCGGCCTGACCGAGAAATTCATGGAGGCGGCCTCCCGCGGGAACGATTACGATCTGATCGACCCGAAGACCGGCGAAGCGGTCGGCCATCTCAACGCGAAGGAAGTCTTCGACACCATCGTCGAGGCAGCCTGGTCCAACGGCGAACCCGGCATCATCTTCCTCGACCGCCTGAACAGAGACAACGTGGTTCCCTCCCAGGGCGAGATCGAAAGCACCAACCCGTGCGGCGAGCAGCCCCTGCTCCCCTACGAGAGCTGCAACCTTGGCTCCATCAACCTGACAAAGATGCTCAAGGAAACGCCGGACGGCTATGCGGTTGACTATGATCTGCTGGCAGACACCGTCAACGAAGCCGTGCATTTCCTCGACAACGTCATCGAGATCAACAACTACCCGCTCGAGATCATCGACGAGACGACCAAGGCGACCCGCAAGATCGGCCTCGGCGTCATGGGCTTTGCAGACATGCTGCTCATGCTGGGCATCCCGTACAACTCGGTCGAAGGCGTCCAGCTGGCCGAAAAGCTCATGGCCTTCATCAACAACGCCGGTCATGCAGCCAGCAGAAGACTCGCCGAGAAGCGCGGCAGTTTCCCGCTCTTTGAAAGCAGCATCTACGCGCACGAAGCGCCGCTGCGCAACGGCACCGTCACGACCATCGCCCCGACCGGCACCCTGTCCATCATCGGCGGTTGCTCCTCCGGCGTCGAGCCCATCTTCGCCTACGCGTACATCCGCAACGTCATGGACGGCACCGAGCTCATCGAGACGAACCCGATCCTGCTCAAGAGACTGCAGGATGCCGGCGTCTACAGCGAAGAGCTGATGAGAAAGATCATCAAGGAAGGCACCATCCAGCACTGCAGCGAGATCCCTGAAGAAATCCGCCGCGTCTTCGTCTGCGCGCATGACATCGATCCGATCGACCACGTCAAGATGCAGGCCGCGTTCCAGCGCCACACCGACAACGCCGTCTCCAAGACGGTCAACTTCGCCAGCACAGCGACCAAGGAAGAAGTCGCCGAAGTCTACAAACTCGCCTACAAGGAAGGCCTCAAAGGCGTCACCATCTACCGCGACGGCAGCCGCGACATGCAGGTGCTCAACATCGGCAGCGTGACGGGCAAGGAGGAATCGCCCTCACAGGCGGCCGAAGCGCCCGCGCCGCAGGTCTACGGCCACATCAAACCCCGCCAGCGCAGCAACGTCACGCAGGGCTTCACCGAAAAGATGCGCATCGGCTGCGGCAGCCTGTACATCACCACCAACTACGACGAGCACGGCATCTGCGAAGTCTTCACCAGCACCGGCAAAGCGGGCGGCTGCCCGAGCCAGAGCGAAGCGACGGCGCGTCTTGCGTCCATCGCCCTGCGCAGCGGCATCTCCGTCCAGGAAGTCTACGACCAGCTGAAAGGCATCCGCTGCCCGTCCACCATCCGCCAGCAGGGGCTCAACTGCACCTCCTGCCCGGATGCGATCGCCAAGGTCCTCATGAAAGTCTCGAAGTACATCGAGCAGAACAAGGAAAACGGCGAGCAGTTGGTGGGCAAACCGGAAAGTTTTGAAGAAGAGCCGGTCCACTCCCACAAGAAAGCCACCGCAGCACCGCAGGAGATCCACATCCCCGCGAACTCCGCAGAGATTCATGTCTGCCCCGAGTGCGGCGGTCCCGTCGAGCATGAAGGCGGCTGTGTCATCTGCCGCAACTGCGGATTCAGCAAGTGCGGCTGATCCGAATGTAAAGCACCACAAAACCCGGACAGAATGAACTGTGAACTAGTAAGATGAAAGTAGACATGGTAAAAAACCATGTCTACTTTTTTCATGGTAATGTTCATATAGGAGGTGAAGTCATGGGACGAACGAAAGGC
>CADATO010000037.1 GCA_902790905.1 uncultured Eubacteriales bacterium | reverse complement strand
CCACCCTATATCTTCTCAGAAACAAGATATAACGGCTGCAGCCATTGAAATTTCAACGCTTACAGCCGTTTTTACCAACACGTTTTGTCCTATAACCCTATGTCAGTCGTATTCTCTATCCGTTGCAGGCACCTTGCCCGCAGCCTCTATTTTGCCTGCAGACGCTGCTCCATCACCCTGTGCGCTTCCCGCTCATAGTCGTCATGGAGTTTTTCCAGCACGATCTTGCCGTACTTTCTCTCCAGCGCCTTCTCGAGCAGCAGATCGCAGAAGTCCGGGTTTTTTGGAAGCATCGGCCCATGGCTGTAGGAGCAGTACACGTTCTTATAGATGGCCCCTTCCGTGCCATCCTCGCCGTTGTTCCCGTATCCGGAGATCACCTTGCCGATCGGACGGACGCCGTCACCGAGATACGTCCTGCCCGCGTGGTTTTCAAACCCGACGATCGTCTCGCCGCCCAGATCATCACAGGTGAACAGCACGTTGCCGATCATACGGTCGTCGCCCTTGGCGATCGTGTAGATGTCGATGCACTGCATGAAGTCGAGCTGTCTGCCCTCGTAGTCCTTGTAATACTGTCCCAGGATCTGATAGCCGCCGCAGATGGCGAGGAATACTTTCTCATCTTCGATCGCATTCTTAATCTCGCTGCGCTTGTTCTTCTCGGCATCCTCCAGCAGCACCTTCTGTTCAAAATCCTGCCCGCCGCCGATAAAGAACAGATCGTGGTCTTTGCCATGCAGCGTATCTCCGACGGACATGCCCGTGACCTCGCAGTCGATCCCGCGCCATTCAAGGCGCTTCTTCATGCACAGAATATTGCCGGTATCCCCGTACAGATTGAGAAGGTCCGGGTAGATATGGCAGATGTTCAGTTTGAATTCGCTCATTGCCGGTCCCTCCTACTCCCAGAAATTCTTATAGCCGTACCGCTTGCTGACCAGTGCGCGCAGGTCCATCATCGCCGTGTAGGTCGGCATGATATAGACCGGTTTGTCCTGCGCAGCGATGGTATCCAGCAGTTTGCCGTAGTCTTCGATCACGCACAGTTTGTCCTTGTCGATCCCGGAATACTTGAGGCGGGTCGCCATGTCATACGCGCGGATGCCGCTGACATAGACCGCATCCAGTTTGTCCTCAATGCGGGTCAGCGTCTCAAAGTCGACGTCCCAGATCCAGGAGATGTCTCTGCCGTCCGCAAAGTTGTCGTTGAGCAGGATCACAAAGACCGACTGCTCGGACAGATTGGACAGGAAGTTCAGGACCTGGTTGCAGCCGGCGGGATTCTTGATCAGGATCATTCTGGTCGTCGCCTGCCCGAGCTGGAAGGCCTCCATGCGTCCGAAGCCGACCTCGAAGTTGGAGAGGCAGTCCACCGCCTGCTCCGTGCGCAGTCCGAGCGCCTTAGCCAGGCACATCGCGCTGATGCCGTTGTAGATGTTGTAACCACCAGGCAGGTGAATCGCCGCCTTTGTCACAGCGCCGTCGCCCATGTCGATCTCGATCTCGCTGTGCGATTCGTCGGTCACCAGCACCTTTGTGACGAACACATCCGGGTCCGGTCTGTGGTACCCGCAGTGCTCGCAGCGGTACTTGCCGAGATGCCCGTAGGTGATGTAGTCGTAAACATATTCGTGTTTGCAGTGGATGCAGTACGGCGCATCCGAGGCCTCGTGCACGCGTTCCTTATAGATCGGTGTGTTGACACCGTAGAACAGGATCTCGTTATCGATCTCCTCCGCGATCGAAGCCGTGAGCGAGCAGTCCGCATTGAGGCAGACGACCGCTCTCTTTGAATGCCCGATGCCGATCTTGATGTTGTCGAGCGTTGCCATGACTTCACCGTACCTGTCCAGCTGATCGCGGAAGACATTGGTCACAACGACATATTCCGGATCGCTGTACTCCCCGACTTTCTTGAACGCCGCCTCGTCGCATTCGACCAGCGCCCAGGCATGCTTTGGCTTGCCGCCGATCGTCGCGTTGTCCGCAAACTCGGCCGTGACGCCGTTCAGCAGATTGGCGCCGGACTTGTTGCAGAAGTAATCATACCCGTTGTCCTTCAGGATCTGCTCAATCATGCGGGACGTCGTGGTCTTGCCGTTCGTACCGGTCACCGCGATGACGTGCACGTCTTTGGCGAGGTGACGTAAAAGATCCGGGCAGATGCGGTTGGCGATCTTTCCCGGCAGATTGGTAGCGCCGCGCCCCATCAGACGCAGCAGTTTGCGGCTTGTCTTGCAGGCCATGACGGCCAGTGATACTCGAATACTCATAGGGTGATTTTATCATATCGCGGAATCGCTCTCAAGGCGGCCCCGCTTATACTACAATTCGATTTCATACAGGATCATGGCAAGGGCCGCCATGCCGGCAGTCTCTGTGCGCAGGATCCGTTTTCCCAGGGATACACAATGGCAGTTGTCCAGTGCCTTCAGCGCATCGGCTTCTTCATCCGCAAAGCCGCCTTCGGGTCCGATGACCACGGCAATACGGGGACGGTCCTGCTGTCCGGCACTGTCCGAAGACCCCGCCGCCAGCTGGCTGTGCGATGCCTGCAAAGCATCCTTCATCGTGGCGCCGTCCTCGTTCTCATAGGGAAACAGCACGAGCGGATAGCTGCGCAGTTCTTCCAGCATGTCGCCAAAGTCCTCCGCCTCCTCAACAGGCGGGATGATCCCACGACCGCTCTGCTTGGCCGCCGCCTCGGCGATCGTGCGCAGCCGGTCTGCCTTCTTCTTAAAGTTGCCCTTGTCTGAGACAACGGAGCGTTTCATGAACACGGGGACGATGCGGCCTACGCCGAGCTCGATGCATTTCTGCACGGTCACATCCAGCTTGCCGCCCTTCGGGACGCCCTGGTACAGGGTGATCTCCACAGACGGCTCCGTCGCGTTTTTCTGTTTGTCCTCGATGCGGGCGGAGACAGACTGCTTGCCGATCTCTTCCAGCACACAGGTATACTCCCAGCCCTCGCCGTCGCACACCAGGATCCTGTCCCCGGTGCGCAGGCGAAGAACGCGGCCGATGTGTCCGACGTTCTCTTTATCTGTGATCTCTATATGCGCCGCCCCGACAGCAGCCTTTTCCACAAAGAAACGATGCATGTTTATTTACTCCAGAACCGCCGCGATGCAGCACCATTCATCGGTTTTCCGGATCTCCCGGATGGCAAATCCGTTCTCCGCAAGAGACGCTTCGACCATCGGGCAGCGCTCCTCCAGGATCCCTGTCGAGATGAATACGCCGCCGTCTTTCAGATGGCTGCGGATCGCGGGTACGAGCCGCACCACGATCTCTGCGAACAGGTTGGCCACGACGATGTCCGCCCGGAAGTCCACGCCCTCGAGCAGGTCGCCCTCCCGGATCTCCACTGCGTCTTTGCAGCCGTTTTTCTCTACATTTTCCTGCGCAACAGCGACTGCCTCAGGGTCGATCTCCACGCCAAGCACCGGCGATGCGCCAAGCGCCGCCGCGCCGATCGCGAGGATACCGGAGCCTGTCCCGACGTCAAGCACCGCCTTGCCTTCGCATCCCGCCTCCGCCATCATGGCGGCGCACATGGATGTCGTCGGATGGTCCCCCGTGCCGAACGCCGTGCCGGGATCCATATAGATGGGTTTCTTGCCCAGATAGGTCGTATCCTTTTCCTGTTCGAAGTGCGCCTCTTCCCAGCTCGGGACGACCACCAGCCTGTCAGCCATCTCTGTGATCTTAAAATGCTCCTTATAAGAGTTTTTCCACAGGCTGTCGTCTACGAGTTCCTTTTCAAAAGAAACGTCGTCAAACGCGAAAACAGCGCGTTCCAGCGCACGCAGTTGTTCCGCTTCTTTCAGATCGCCTTCCGGCTCATCCTCCAGATAAAGCACGATCTTCGGATCCCCCGCCGGATCGACCGCGAGCAGGCTTTCGTCCGCCACGTCGTAGTCGTAGTCGTGTTCCTTGCGGAGCACTTCTGTTACATCAGCCGGGTCCTGTACCTCATAGGAAGCAAAGCCTTCGTTCAGCAGGGCGCCGATGACTCCCTCCAGGTCTTTTCGTTTGGTCTCGATCGTGATCTTCCAGTATTTCATACAGAGCGATTCCTTTCTGCGCCGCAGCTACCGGGGAAAGATCTCGATGGTCTCCAGGCTCTCCACCGCCGCCTTGACGAGTGCATCCACGTCGAGCTTCGACTCGGACTCTTCGATGCGCTTCAGTTTCGGTCTTGTCAGCGGATGCTTGGGCAGAAACACCGTGCAGCAGTCCTCGTAGGGCTGGATCGATGTTTCGTAGGTATCGATATCGCGGGCGATGTCCATGATGTCCACTTTGTCCATCGCGATGAGCGGCCGCATGACCGGGATGTCGCAGACCGCATCCGTGCAGACGAGCGCATCCGACGTCTGGCTGGCGACCTGGCCGAGGCTCTCGCCGGTGATCAGCATGTCGCAGCCCTTTTCCTTCGCCACAGCCTGTGCGATGCGCATCATGAAACGGCGCACCATGATCGTTGTCTCTTCCTCTCTGCAGTGCATGACGATCTGCTCCTGGATGGGCAGCAGATTGATGACGTGCATCTTGAAGCGGCTGCAGTAGATCGCCAGGATCGACGCGAGCTCTTCGACCTTCTGCTGCGCGCGTTCGCTGGTGTACGGATAGGAATGAAAATGCACCGCCTCGATCGCCATGCCGCGTTTGGCCATCATGAAGGCCGCGACCGGGCTGTCGATGCCGCCGGACAGCAGCACCAGGCCCTTGCCGTTCGTACCGAGCGGCAGTCCGCCAAACCCCTTGATCTTCTGCTGGTACAGATAGGCCTTGTCGCTGCGCATGTCGACGAACAGCACCACGTCCGGATCGTGGACGTCCACCTTCAGGACCTTGCAGCCCTTGAGCACCGCCGCACCGACGCGCCGTGCGATCTCCGGCGAGGTCACCGGAAAACTCTTGTCCGCGCGTTTGGCTTCGACTTTAAAGGTCTTGATGCCCCGCTCCTCGATGAGCTGTTTCATGTAGTCGACCGCAGTAGCATAGACCGCCTCCATGGTCGGCTCGCAGGTGACAGCCGGGCTGATCGACGCCACCCCGAACACCTTGCCGATCTGATGGATGATCTCGTCTTTGGCGATCTTCTTATCGGCGTAGACAAAGACCAGTCCTTCTCTTCTGCGGACCTCCACGCCTTCATATTTGTGCAGCAGGCGCTTGATGCGCTCCACCAGCATCTTTTCAAAATACGGCTTATTCTGCCCCTTGAGCGCCGCCTCGCCGCAGCGGACGATAAAGACGTTGCGCTCTTCTTCCTGCATGGCCGTGTTGTTTACTTCAGTCATAGTATATCCCCTGTCTTTTCTATTGGAATCGCTCCCCGCAGCAGCTAGCGGAAACTGCCGAGCCTGCGGAATCTTTCCACAGCTTCTTTCGTCTTCTCACAGACGAACTTCGCTTCATCCATCGTGCAGCTGTCGCACAGACTGAACCGCAGCGTGCCTTCGACCTGTTTGTCCGTCCGGCCCATCGCCTTGATGACGTGGGACTGCCCTTTCTTGTTGGACGAACAGGCGGACCCTGTCGAGACGTAGATCCCGCTCTGTTCCAGCGTGTGGAGCAGCACTTCCCCGCGCGTTTTCTCAAAGCTGATGCTCAGGATGTGCGGCGCGCCGTCCTCTGAGGAATTCAGCAGGATGTGGTCTACGTTTTCCTCAAACCACCCGCGCATATAGTCCCTGATTTCCCGAAGATGCTCGTTCTTGCGTTCCCGGTTGATGTAGATCGTCTGCGCCGCCAGGCCGAGCCCTGCGATCGCAGGCACATTCTCCGTCCCGGACCTGAGTCCTTTCTCCTGTCCGCCGCCGACCAGGAACGGCCGGATATTGAGCCCCCTGCGGATATACAGGGCGCCGGTGCCTTTCGGGCCGTGGATCTTATGGCCCGAGATGGACGCCATATCCACGCCGGACAGTGCGCCGTGCAGGTCGATCGGCAGTTTGCCGAAACTCTGCACCATGTCCACATGCAGCAGAGCATGCCCCTTCTTCTTTGCGACTTCTTCGACCGGCTGGATGACGCCTGTCTCATTGTTGACATGCATGAGCGAGATCAGGATGACGTCCTCATCCATTTCTCTGTCAAAGGCCTCCATGTCGAGCACGCCGTTTTTGTCCACCGGCAGCAGCACCGTCTCAAAGCCTTCTTCTTTCAGCCGCGCAAAGGACTCGAGCACAGCCGGGTGCTCGATGCAGCTCGTCAGGATCTTTCTGCCCTGTCTGCGCCCTTTATAAGCGCCGCCGAAGATCGCGGTGTTGTCGGACTCGGAACCGCCGGAAGTAAAATAGATCTCCTCCGGGGACGCGCCCATCGCCTTCGCGACCTGCTCCCTGGCAGTGCGGACATAGCCTTCCGCCTCCATGCCCATCCGGTGCAGGGACGACGGATTGCCGTACTCCTCGCTCATGATGTGCGCCATCAGATCGATGACCATATCATAGGGCCGGGTCGTTGCGCTGTTGTCAAAATAGTATGTTGCCATTTGCTGTTTCTTCGTTACCTGTCCGGCGCCCCACAGACGCCGTTGCTATAAAAGAGGGGCAGCTTTGACTGCCCCTCCGCGTGTACACATACGTGACGCCCTGCCGCGGTCCGCGGGCATTATTTGGCGTAATCCACGACTCTGGTCTCCCGTACCAGATTGACTTTGATCTGACCGGGATAATCCAGTTCATCTTCGACCTTCTTGGCGATCTCACGCGCCAGCATCGGCATCTCTTCGTCCTTGACCTTCTCGGGTTCGACGATGATGCGGATCTCGCGGCCTGCCTGGATGGCGAAGGACTTCTCGACACCGCGTGTCTGGTTGGCGATCTCTTCGAGATTCTGCAGACGCTTGATGTAGTTCTCGAGTGTTTCTCTTCTCGCACCCGGTCTTGCCGCCGACAGTGCATCCGCCGCCGCGATCAGCACCGCCTCCGGCGTCTTGGCTTCGTAATCGCCATGGTGCGCGGCCATCGCATCGATGACCGCCTGGGACTCTTTGTACTTCTTCAGAAGTTCGATGCCCAGATCGACGTGCGTGCCTTCCTTCTCGTGGTCGACCGCTTTGCCGATGTCGTGCAGCAGACCTGCACGCTTGGCCAGATTGACATCCAGTCCGAGCTCACCCGCCATCAGGCTTGCCAGATATGCGACTTCCTCGGAATGCTTCAGGACGTTCTGTCCGTAGGATGTTCTGTACTTCAGACGGCCGAGCAGCTTGACAAGTTCGGGATGCAGGTTGTGGATGCCCACATCGAATGCGGTCTGCTCGCCGGCCTCTTTGATGCTGTCGTTGACTTCCTTCTCCGCCTTCTTGACGATCTCTTCGATCCGGGCGGGATGGATGCGGCCGTCGACGATGAGCTTTTCGAGCGCCTGCCGGGCGATCTCTCTTCTGACCGGATCAAATCCGGAGAGGATGACTGCCTCGGGGGTATCGTCGATAATGAGCTCGATGCCGGTGAGTGTCTCAAGGGCACGGATGTTGCGGCCCTCACGGCCGATGATGCGGCCCTTCATCTCATCGTTGGGCAGATGAACGACCGATACAGTACTCTCCGCCACGTGATCTGCAGCGCAGCGCTGGATCGCACCGACGATGATCTCTTTGGCACGTTTGTCCGCCTCTTCCTTGGCCTGTCCCTCGATCTCGCGGATGAGCTGGGACCCTTCCAGGCGGATATCGCTCTCAAGCTGTGTCAGCAGGACTTGTTTGGCCTCCTCGCGGGTGTAACCGGAGATCTTCTCCAGCTCTGCGAGCTGCTTTTTACGAAGCGCTTCCACTTCGTTCTGCTTGCGAACAATATTGTTTTCTTTATCCGTAATGCTTTGTTCTTTTCTTTCGATGTTCTCCAGTTTGCGGTCTATGGCTTCTTCTTTCTGAAGGAGCCTGTTCTCGGACTTTGTAACTTCGTTTCTGCGTTCTTTGATCTCTTTTTCGGCTTCGTTCTTGTATTTCAAAGCCTCTTCTTTGGCTTCCAGAGCAATCTCTTTCTTGATCGTTTCAGATCTATTTTCAGCATCAAGAATGATGTTTCTTGCTTTGGTCTCCGCGTCACCGATGGTCTTTTCGCCGATGGTCTTGCGGATGATATATCCGGCAAGAATACCGATAACCAGTGCGATGACGCCGATCAGGATCGACATAACCGTTCCGTTCATAGACAGCACCTCCTTTCTATCTTTCTCATGACAGAAAGAGAAGAGCTTTGCATTACGGTATGATTAGTATTGCGATAATCACACTGAGTTATTATAATGTTTAAGACAGTCACGTGTCAAGAAAACAAGGGAGATGCAGAAACAGCATGCGTAGTTTTTTACAGCAATTTCAGGACCTATACAAACCTCTGCTGATCATGCCTCTTCTTTTGGCTATCCTCAGTATTACAATGATGGTCAGCACCTCCTACGATGACGGCATCGTCATCTCCCGTGAGGTCATCGTGCAGTCTGCTGCATATGTTATCGGCATCGGGCTGATCCTGATCATTATCAATATCGACTACACGGTCTTCCAGGATGTCATCAAGTGGATCTATATAGGATCCATCGTCCTTTTATTGCTCGTCTATGTGCCCTTTATCGGCGTCGAGCATTTCGGTGCGCGCTCCTGGATCAACCTCGGTTTTATGGATGTCCAGCCGTCTGAGATCGTCAAGATCACCTTCATGATCCTGCTCGCGGACTATCTGGAAAAGCATAAGAACGATTTGCGCACATTCACGGGACTCGGCAAGGTCATCCTCTACTGTGCGCCGTTCATCCTCATCGTCGTCAAGGAAGACCTCGGTTCGGCGCTGGTCTTCATCGCCATCTTCATCGCGATGGTGTTCTATGCCGGCCTCGACTACCGGGTATTCGCCAAGTGCGCGGCGGTCGTGATCCTGCTGATCCCCTTCGCCTACCGCTTCATGGCGCCCCACCAGAAGGTCCGTATCGACGCCTTCCTGCACCCGAACAACCTGTCTCTAGAGGGCAACTACCAGGTCTACCAGTCCAAGATCGCGATCGGCTCCGGCGGCCTGTTCGGCAAGGGGCTGTTCCACGGCACCCAGAAGAGCCTGAAGTTCCTGCCGGTCCGCAACTCCGACTTTATCTACTCGGTCATCTGCGAAGAGCTCGGCTTCATCGGCGGCGCGTGCGTCATCGTCATTTATGCGTGGCTGATCTACGCGATCGCACGTGTGGCACGCACCTGCAAGGACATGTTCGGCTCGCTGATCGTCATCGGCATCATCGGCATGCTCTCCTTCCAGATCTTCGAAAACATCGCCATGACCATGGGCATCATGCCGGTCACCGGTATCACCCTGCCGTTCCTGAGCTACGGCGGCAGCTCGATCATTTCGAATATGATCTCCCTCGGGTTTGTCTACAACATCGCGATCAAGAACAGAGAGATCCAGTTCTGAGGATCTGCAGGCAGTCCGCAGGCGTTCAAACATGCAACAAAAGAGCGATTCCTCGAAGAATCGCTCTTTTTTCACGTCTTATTATTCCGCACTCGCCGGCTCCACAGCGACGACTTCCACAGTGTCTCCGCTGACAACAAACCGGATGTTCGCGCCGGCGTACGTCATGCCGTAGACACGGTCTTCATCGTGCTGGTAAGGCGGCCTTGGGTCCACCGACAGAAGTGCGCGGATGACTTCCTCCCTGCCCGCAGGCAGCTGGCTGCGGAGTGCCTCCGGAATGACCACTTCCATGTTCTCATTGATGCGGCCTTTGAAGCTGTGCGCTGTGAACCCCGGGGCTGCATCCGGGATGCTGTCCGAAGATGGGATGTAAGGCTTGATGTCGTACAGCGGTGTACCATCCATCATATCCACGCCGGAAACGCGCAGATACGGATAGGTGCCAGGGCCTGCAGGCCCGCTCCAGTCTGTTTCGTCCTCCGGGGATAATATAATGCCCTCGATTCTGACGACGGAGAGCCCCAGCGAATTGGGCCGGAACGGAGAACGGGAGGCAAAAACGCCCACTTTCTGGTTGCCGCCAAGCCGGGGCGGACGTACCATGGGCTGCCAGCTCCGGGCCGCTGCCTCGGCATGTGCGCTGAACTGCCAGATCAGCCAGATGTGCGAGAATCCTTCCATGCTCCGCAAAGCGTCCGGATTTCTGTAGGCATCGGCGAACGTGATGACACCGCACAACGCGCTGACCACCCCGCTCTGCCGCGGCACGCCGAACTTTTCCGGCAGCTCCGTATGCATGTATCCGATCGGCGTCACGGTGTGCACGCCGTATGCCTTCTCTGCTGTGTTCATGATCAGTCGGCCAGGATCCGATCGGCGATCCGTTCCATATTCTGCGTAATGTAGGAGTCCTCTTTCATGACGATGGGAACGCCGTGCGTCGCGGAGACCAGGATGTTGTCGTCATACTGGATGATCCCCGCCATCTTCATGCGCAGACCGCGCGAGACGGTTGAGATCCCGGGAATCACACCCATGCTCATCAGATCGCCTTTTACCTTATTGAATACGCAGTACCTGTCTTCGATCCCGAGGCGTGTGAGTTCGCGGTCCACAACGTCAGCATCGCGGATCGCTGCTGTATCCGCCTCCGTTACCACAACGGCCTTGTCCGCTGCCGCTACCGCCAGCTCAAAGCCTTCCCCGATCCCTGCCGGCGCATCGATGAGGATGTAGTCAAAGGCTTCCCCAAGTTTTTCACACAGAATCTGCATATGCAGGTTCGTGATGTCACGTTCGTCACGGTTGGGAGACGCTGCGATCAGATACAGCGACTCAAATCTCTTGTCGCGGATCAGCGCCTGCTTGATGCGGCACATGCCGGACAGAACATCCATGACATTATAGACCACCTTGCTCTCAAGGCCGAGATACAGATCCAGGTTGCGCAGTCCCATGTCCATATCGACCAGCACAACGCGCTTGCCGCGCAGTGCCAGGACAGCGCCCAGATTGGATGTGAACAGTGTTTTGCCCGTCCCGCCTTTGCCGGATGCGACGACGATGACTTGACTCATTTCATACTCCTTTATTCGACAACATTCTGGATGGTCAGATCCTGATAATCATTGCTCTGTTTCAGATACGTACCGATGACTTCCTTGACGATCGGCGCTGCGTTGGCAGCGGTCGCGCCCTGCGGGACCATAGCCACAACGGCGATCTGCGGGTCATCCGCAGGTGCCAGCGCTACGACCCAGGCGAAGTTCTCATAGTCTGACTTGTACTGATCGATCACGGCCTCAGAAACGCCGGAAAGGTTGATCACGGCGCGTCTGACGGCAGTGTCACGGCTGCTGTAAGTAGATGGATACTCCTCCATCAGCCGCTTCATCTCTTCTTCGATCTCATCCCAGGAAACATCCGGTGCGATGTCGCTGAGATATTTCTTGATATAGTCGACTTCCGACGGCGGATTGATCTTGCCGGCACGTTCCGCAGTACCGGTCTTTGCTGCCACATCCACGCTGAGGCCGTCAAAAATCTTGGAAACCGAGGAGTCCTCCCCGCTGCCAACCAGTTTCATACCCTGCATGATGTCGTCGATATACGACTCATCGCTGATATCGATCCGATGGCCTTCCCCGCGTTCGTTTAGACCTTTGTCTTCGATCGAGTGGATCAGCGTGACCTGATTATAAATGCCGTCGTTGCCGAGCGTTGCGATATAGTTCGCCATCTGCAGCGGCGTATAGGCGTTCTCGCCCTGCCCAATTGACAGGTTGAACGTATCGCCGGTCGACCAGGTCGCCTGCGGGTAGTAATCATACAGGATCATCTCGCCGACCTTCTGTCTGGCGCTGTCCTTCACGCCTACCTCCGGCATGTACTCATCATAGAGGTCGTTCCAGGTCAGTTTATCCTCTGCCAGCCAGCCCTTCATCTTCTCAATGCTTCTGTCGAGCTGCTCCGGGTTCTTATAGATATTCGGCTCAAAGTAGGACTCCGCATTCGCGTACAGAACATAACTCAGATTGGTCTGCAGGGACTCCAGCCGTCTTTCCTGCGACGGCACCGGTGTAACAGCTTCACTGATCTCAACCCCTGTTGGTTTGCCGAGGCCGTATTCCTCCGCATAGTGCGTGATATCGGTATAGTCGATGTCGTAGCCAAGCGGCTGCTCCAGCGCCCAGTCGTACCCGGTGGAAATATCATAGAAGTAATAGTTGCAGGACACCTCTAGCGCTCTGTAGAGATTGAGGTAGCCGTGGTTGCTGCGGTTGGTATTCCAGGCGACGCAGGCGAACGTGTGTCCTGCTGTCTCGATCGCGCCTTTATCATTGAGCAGCCAGTCGGGATCAAGCCCCTTCTCAAGCGCTGCGGTCGCGGTGACCGGCTTGAATGTGGACCCCGGCTGGACAGTCGCCATCGTGGCGAGGTTGTACAGCGGCGCAGGTGCCAGCGGGTCGCGCAGATTGGTGCTCTGCAGGCTGTCCCAGTCTTTCTGGCTGATGCCTTCCGAGAACAGATTCGGATCGTAGTCCGGATAACTGGCCATCGCCAGAATCTCATGCGTGTTGACATCGATGCAGACGACCGCGCCGGTCTTCGCGTTGGGAGACATCTTGCTGATGGTCGTATTGCCGAAGTCGCTCTGGATCGTCCCGCCTGTCTGGATCGCTTTCAGGGTTTTTTCCAGGCCTTCTTCGGCAGCTTTCTGCAAGTCGAGATCGATCGTGAGGTAGATGTCCTGTCCTTTTTTGACATCCGTTTCGCTCAGCGTCTGCACCAGTTCGCCCTGGGCATTGACCTGCACTGTCCGTTCACCGTTCTCACCCTTCAGGTAGTCTTCCATGCTGCCCTCGATGCCGCTCTGCCCGATGATCGCATCCGCATCATAGCCTGGTCTGTTGGCAGCCTCTTCCTCCGAGATCGGTCCGACGTAGCCGAGGATATGGGAGGCGGTGCTGCCGTTCGGATAATAACGCGTCGTCTCGGAGATGACTTCGATCCCTTCCAGATCGTCTTTCTGTTCCTCCATCAGCATGACGGATTCCTGCGAGACGTTCTTGGCAACGATGACAGGCATGTACTGGCTGTATCCCGAAGAGGCGACCGCATCGCGGATGACCATGATGCGCCGCGCATCCTCATCAGAGAGCGATTCGTCGATCTTCATCGTGTCACGGATCGCATGGAATGCTTCCTCCGCGTCCATCTCGAGGGCCTCCTCATCGTCACCGAAGTACCGCTGGATGAAGTTTCTGCGCTGTACATCCTGCGTATATTCCATATCGGAAACAGAGATTGGCGGATACTGATTGTATGTGTTCTGCAGGACTTTCTGCGCATCATACCGGTCGAGCGCCGGGTCGACGTTGAACAGGCTGCGCATGGCATTGAACGCCTCTTCTGCTGTAAGCCCTGTTTCAAACCCCATCCCGGTCAGCCATTCATCGATTTCTTCCTGGTAAGTGAACCGGAAAGCCCCGTCTTCGATCACGATCGGAAAGTTGTCCTCAAACGTGTCGCCGTTCTTATCGAGGATGCCGATCAGCGTCTGGATATTGTGGTTGAGTTCTTCTTTGCTCAGTCCGCTGCCGCTGATACGCACGGAGAAGGACTGCTGGTTACCCGCCAAAAGTCTGCCGTAGCGGTCAAAGATCTCGCCGCGCGGCGCCTCGACGTAGATGCTGCGTTCAGACATATCATCGGAGATCTGCGCCCACTTCCCATGCTGCATTCCTGTGAGCATAAAAAGACGCACCATCAGAATGATGGCAAGGATCAGCAGGAACCCCAGTACCTGTATATATCTTGATCCGCGCAGTCTGTCGAACATCTTTCCTCAGGCAACTCCGATTTATTCCGCGCTTTCCTTTGCCCGTTTTGACGGGAGGAATCGCTCATACCATCTTTCTTCCCGGGGGTCGACAACCCCCTGCCCGTCCACTTCGACCTCATCGTTGGTGACTTGGACAGGCTTCTTTCTGGACATGATCAGGAACAGAACGGCTACGACCGCCAGATCATAGAGGATATGACCGCCGCACTGTCTGATCATAAAAGCAAATCCCATCGGCTCACCGAACAGTTTCAGGATTGCCCAGTACAGCGTGTCGTAGAATGCTACACTGCACACGGCCGTGACGAGCATGGGAAAAATATTATCTGTATTGAGATTGATCCGGAACAGGATAACAAGCCCTGCCGTCAGCAGGAGCGCCAGTGCCCCGGGACCGGTGTACTGTGCGGCTGCCATATCCGCCATCAGCGCTGCAATCACAGCGACCGGCAGACACTTGTAACCGCCGTTGTAATGAAACACGATCGTCATCATCAGGCACAGAATCAGCCCTGGCATGATACCATGAATCGCGCATACCGGTGCGAGCGACAGCTGCAGCAGATAGGCCGCAGCGAACAGGATGATGACACGCCGCAAACTCATAGGAACACCACCACTTTCTGCAGCCCTTCAAAATCCGCTGTTGGTGAAACGGTGATGACTTTCATCTGCCGGTCATCATCGTATTCGACCGTATCGACCGTGCCGATCAGGATCCCTTCCGGATACAGACCGACGCCCGTCGTGATCAGCTGGTCGCCTTTGATGATGCGCATTTTTTCTTCAATGACGTAGCCCTCAAGGTGCGATTCCCCGTCGCCGTTAACAACACCGGTGATGGTTTTGTCTCTGACGGCGCGGAAGCTGATGCTGTTGCCGTCACTGAGCACGCTCACGACCTTGGACCATCCTTTGCCGGTCTCCGATACCTTGCCGATCAGGCCGTTGCCGTCGACGACAACACAGTCTTTGGCGACCCCTGCCTCGGTTCCGACATCGATCGTGAACACGACATACGGCTTGGACAGATCCAGCTCGATCACCCGGCCGGCGACTGCATTCGCCCCTGCCCGGTAAGGCTCGAAGTCAAAGGCCTTGTACAGTCCCTGCAGTTCTTCGAGTTCCTGTTGGGTCAGCTGCAGATCAAGGTTCTCCGCCTCCAGTTCGTCTACCCGGTCGCGCAGTTCCTGGTTTTCCTTCTGCAGTTCATCATACGAAAAGACACCGGTAAAGAAATTACTTATACCGGTGGCAGCTTGTGTGATCGGCTTCGCAATGACGGATGTGACCTTCTGGACTCCCCTCCCCACGAGCGTGGAACTGCCCGCAGTACTATAGGAAAAGGTGGTCAGCAGGCATAGCAGAAAGCAGACCCCGATGACCGCGGCAGCGCGTTTGTGCGTCTTAAACCACCCCATACGGCCCTGTCCTTATCTCTTGCTGTCCTTGGCGTACATCTGGAGTTTTTCGATATCCTCCAGACTCTTTCCCGTGCCGAGAGCGACCGCTTCTTTCGGGTTTTCTGCGACTGTGACGGCCATCCCGGTCTTTTCGGTGATCAGCTTGTCGAGATTCTCGATCAGGCTGCCGCCGCCTGCCAGCATCATGCCGTTCTCAGCGATATCCGCCGCAACTTCCGGCGGTGCCTTTTCAACGGTGCTCTTGATCGCATCCACGATCATGTTCATGGACTCGTGGAGCGCCATTTCCATATCTTTATTGGTGACCTTGAAGGTCTTCGGCAGACCGGATACCAGATCGCGGCCGCGCGCATCCATGGAGCGGATGATCTCCTTCCCGTCGTCATCCAGATCGATATAGGCACTGCCGACGTTCATCTTGAGTTCCTCGGCAGTCTGCTCTCCGATGAAGATGCCCTTCTTTTTACGGATGTACTGGATGATGGCTTCGTTGAACTTATCGCCCGCATACCGGAGCGATGTGCTGACAACGATACCGCCCAGTGCGAGGATCGCAATGTCGGATGTGCCGCCGCCGATATCCGCGATCATGCAGGCAGTCGAGCTGTCGACATCGTACCCTGCGCCCAGCGCTGCAGCTGTCGGCTCATCCAGGACGTAGACATCCTTTGCGCCCATCTGCATGACAACTTCTTCAACGGCCAGTTTTTCTACTTCCGTGACGCCGCTGGGGACACCGACAGAAACGCGGAATCCGCTGATTTTCTTTTCGCCGGTCGCCATGCCGATAAATCTCTGCAGCATCTCTGCGCACATATCAAAGTCGGAAATGACGCCGTCGCGCAGCGGCCGTACGACCACGATGTTCTTCGGCGCTTTGCCATACATCGCCTTGGCATCACTGCCGATCGCGATGATCTTGGAAGTCCGCTTGTCGTAAGCGATCACGGATGGCTCGTTGACAACGATGCCTTTGTCCTTGATGTAGATCAGGGTGTTTGCAGTACCCAGATCGATTCCCATGTCACGTGACGAAAAACCAAACACTGTTCCTAATTCTCCTCTCAGTTATGCGATGATCCCTTCCGCCCGCAGGCTGACGGATCGTCCATTCCCAATAATGATGTGGTCCATGACCAGTATGCCGAGGATCTCACCCGCTTCGCACAGCCGGCGCGTGGTGGAGATATCCTCTGCACTTGGTGTCGGATCGCCGCTCGGGTGGTTGTGTGCGAACACAACGCCGTATGCCCCTCTGCGAACCGCCCCGCGGAACACTTCCCGCGGATGTGTGATACTGCTCGACAGATCCCCGACCGACACGGTCTCGCAGGCGATCTCGCCGCCTTTGGCATCTACCAGCAGCACATTGAATACTTCTCTGTCGAGAAACCGCATCCGGTCCATGAAGTACCGCTCGACCTGGTCGGAGGACTGAAACCTCCGTTTCTCTCTGGCGGGCGTATCCGCCAGCCGTTTGCCGAGCTCCATCGCCGCCAGGATCTTGGTCGCTGTGACCGTCCCGACGCCGTTGATCCGGGTGAGTTCCTCAATGCTCGCCTCCTGCAGGGAAACGAGCCCGTCATCCATTTCACCGAGCACCGCTCTCGCGATCCCCGTTGCCGGCACCGCTCTGGTGCCGCTGCCTATGACCAGTGCGAGCAGATCGCTGTTGGACAGTGATCTCGCCCCGTACAGGAGCATTTTTTCCCGCGGGCGGTCATCCATCGGCATTTCTTTGATCTTCATGTCAGCCTCCTTCAGGCTGACCTGCTGCTTCATCAAAAACCTGCTACACAGGCTTAAATAGTATATCACTATTATTGTTGCCATTCAATGTGATGGACGATTTTCCAACAGTGATATTGCAATGTTCACAGCATTTTCACAAAGCGGGATGACAGTATATTGTTAACAATAAAATATATTATTGTCTATCTATTGGGCGTTCCCTTTAATGACGCCTGTAAGATACGCTATGACCTCATCGATCGTCATCGCTGTCGTATCGACTTCGATCGCATCGTCGGCCTTGCACAGCGGGTTGAGTTCTCTGTGCATGTCATTGTAATCGCGCTCGTTGATATCTGCCAGGATCTTCTCATAGTTCACATCCTGCCCTTTTTCAACCAGCTCCTTATACCGTCTGCGCGCACGTTCCTCCGCCGAGGCGGTCAGATAGAACTTGAACTCCGCATCCGCATCCGGCAGAACATTCGTGCCGATGTCACGGCCGTCCATGATGCAGTCCTTGGTCTGCCCCATTTCCTTCTGCCGTTCGCCCAGCTTTGTCCGGACGCATCCCAGTGCGGAATAAGCCGAAGCAAGACCGCCCATTTCAGGCGTTCTGATGGCCTCGTTGACCTCTTCCCCATCCAGCCAGATGCTGCCTTTATCAAAGTCGATGAGCGTCGTCGCAAGCGCTTCTTCCACCGCTTCCGGATCCTCCGCCGGGATACCGAGACGCGTCATTTTAAGCGCTGCGGCACGGTACATGGCGCCGGTATCGATATAGTCGATCCCGAGTTCTTTTGCAAGCAGTTTGGCGATGGTGCTCTTGCCGGCGCCGCCCGGTCCGTCGATCGCGATTCTAAGCATTCCTGCCCCCTCTCTTGGTGCCAAGCATTTTCTCGATTTCGGAGATGAATGTATTGACGTCTGTGAACTGTCTGTAAACAGACGCAAAGCGGACATAGGCCACCTCATCCAGATCTTTCAGTTTTTCCATGATGAGTTCCCCGATGAACGTGCTCTTGACCTCTTTCTCCATCATGTTGTTGAGCCCGCGTTCGATGTCATCCACGCACTTCTCCATATCCGCAAGCGAAACGGGACGCTTCTCGCAGGCTTTGATGATGCCGTTGAGAAGCTTGTTGCGGTCGAACGGTTCGCGGCTGCCATCCTTCTTGATCACGACAAGAATGACCTCCTCGATCTTTTCGTAGGTGGTGAATCGCTTCCCGCACTTCTCGCACTCTCTGCGACGGCGGATCGCAGTGCCTTCCTCTGTATGTCTGGAGTCGATCACCTTGGTATCTTCATTCTCACAAAACGGACACTTCATGGTTCCTCCTTTTGCACAGCCACTATAAGCCGCGCCATAACCACAAGCAAAAAAATAATTCCATGGTCATTATACTACATCTAGTGGTAGTAGACAATAATCCATGAAAAAATTGACAGGTTTGCGGGGGATAAAAAACCGGGAAGGAAAATCCCCCTCCCGGTTTTGCTCTCAGACAGCCGGCGGCGCTGTTATTCGCCGTCTTCCACTTCCGTCTCTTCAGCCGCATCGGTCGCTGCGTCTTCGCCTTCTGCTGCCGGCTCAGACAGTTCATCGACCTGCACCGCATTCTCGAGCATCAGCGAGGTGACCTTATCGAGATAGATCGTTCTGCGGATCACATCTTCGGTCATGTAGTCTTCGAAGGACTGCCCATAGGCCTGCTCAAAGCTGTCCTCGTCCATGCCCATATCATCAAGCTGCTCCTTGATGTAGTTGTCATACTCATCCTTGGAAATCTTGATGTCTTCCTTGTCGACCATGTAATACAGGATCATCTCCTGCAGAACGACGGACTTGGCATATTCCTTGATCTGCGCGTCGAACTCCTCTTCGCTCATACCCGTCTGCTGCTCGATGAATTCACCGTATTCCATACCATACTGATCTGCGTAGGTCTGGTACTCTTCCTTGAATTCGTTGGTTACGCGATCGAGCTCTTCTTCCGGATACAGCGGTTCGCCGTCTTCACCGGTCTTCTGCTCGGTGCTCTCAACAAGTTTGTTCCAGAGGTACGCCTTCTGCTCGTCGATGGCTTCCTTCTCTTTCTGCACTGTGATCTCAGCTCTGACCGCTTCTTTGTATTCATCGATGCTTGCGGCCTCACTGCCCTGCGCCTTGATGAAGTCCATATCGAGCTCCGGCACAGTGGTGACCTGCTTGGAGTGAACAGTGACTGTAAACTCTGCGGGCTTGCCTGCCAGCTCGGGGTTCAGTGCATAATCTTCCGGGAACGTCACATTCACTACGACGGGATCGCCGCCGATCTCAGCGCCGATCAGACCGCTCTCAAAGCCGTCCACGAACTGTCCCGCGCCAATCGTCAGAGAGTAGTTCTGGGCGCTGCCGCCTTCAAACTCTTTTCCGTCAACCTTACCGACAAAGTCGATGATGATGGTATCGCCGTCCTCGACAACACCCTCGCTGACCTCTTCTGTGGTAGCCGCTGCCTGCAGACGGTTGTTGATCTCTTCCTCAACTTCCTCGTCGGTCACCTCGATGGTGTACTTTTCGACTTCCAGGCCTTCGTACTCGCCGACCGTAATATAGTCTTCCAGATCGTAATCATCATACGGGAGAGACCGGCCGCATGCAGCAAAGCTGAATACAAAGACCAGTGTCATCCCGATTGCTATGATTTTCTTGAACATTTGTGATACCTCGATTCTCCTGTTTCTGCGATAGAGATCGCTGATAGCCGGCGGCCAATGCCGCTTCTTCAGCGATTATCTGACAAAAACCTTAAATCAAACATAAATCCGACATTGCTGCCGGATTTATATCATTGTTATTTAGAGTGCCGCTTTTGCCGTTTCGCAGAGCTTTGCAAATGCTGCTTCATCATGGATTGCCATCTCGGACAGCATCTTGCGGTTGATATCGATACCGGAGACTTTCAGGCCGTGCATCAGCTTGCTGTAGGAAAGACCGTTCATTCTTGCACCAGCGTTGATGCGGGCGATCCACATCTTTCTGTAGTCTCTCTTCTTCTGCTTTCTGCCTGCATATGCGGAACGCAGGGAGCGCATGACCGCCGGATTGGCCGCACGGAACACCTTGCTCTTCTGGCCATAGAAACCTTTGGCCATCTTCAGGATTTTCTTATGTCTCTTATGGGCGTTGACACCCTTCTTTACTCTTGCCATTGTATTACCTCCTTACACTCCTACTACATTCCCATCGAGCTCTTGATTCTCTTGAGATCAGCGCTGGTCAGCGTTGTAGCCTTTCTCAGGCCTCTCTTTCTCTTCTGCGCCTTCTTGGTAAGGATGTGGCTCTTGTAAGCCTTGTTTCTCTTCACCTTGCCGGAGCCGGTGACCTTGAATCTTTTGCACGCACCTCTGTGCGACTTCATCTTGTTTTTTGCCATTGTGGTCCCTCCTACATCTTATCTGCCGCGCCGCCGCACGGCCGCTGTTGTCCGATTGTTTATGCCGCTCTTCGCGGTCGCCGCTACTTGTCAGCTTTCGGTGCCAGGAACATCGTCAGGTTCCGGCCTTCGAACTTCGGTGCCTTTTCAATGACACCCACTTCGCTGACGTTCTCCGCGAACTTCTGCATGACCGCCTGTCCGGTGGACACGAAGTCGCGTTCTCTGCCGCGGAAGCGGAGGCTGACTTTGACCTTGTCGCCGTCCTTCAGGAATTTGGCCGCCGTCTTCGACTTGGTCGCGATATCGTGGTCCTCGATGAATGTCGAGAGCCGGATCTCTTTGACCTGCATCGACTTCTGCTTTTTCTTGGCCTCTTTTTCCTTCTTCTGCTGCTGATAGCGGTACTTCCCGTAATCCAGGATCTTAGCCACAGGGGGCTCCGCTTTGGGGGCTATGAGCACCAGATCCAGGTTGTCCTTATCGGCCAGTGCCTGCGCATCCTCACGGCTCATAATGCCGAGCTGCTCGCCGCTCTCGCTGACGACACGAAGCTCCTTCGCACGGATCTCATCGTTGATCCATGTTCTATCCTTGTTATCTTTGCTGGCTATGGCTAATACACCTCCTTGCATAAAAAAATGCGGACAAGAAACATCCGC
Source organism: uncultured Eubacteriales bacterium (assembly GCA_902790905.1). Classification (GTDB taxonomy): domain Bacteria; phylum Bacillota; class Clostridia; order Peptostreptococcales; family Anaerovoracaceae; genus RUG13615. Next base: position 517 of record CADATO010000037.1, on the reverse strand, counting down.
AACAAATATCGGCAACTCTGCCCATATTTACCCGCGTGCACGTGCCCGCAAGGTGAGAAGCGGATGGCTTCTTCTTTGAATACCTCAAATAATATATCAGCCGAAATTACTCAAGTCAAGCAATTTCAATAAGTTTTCGCATCTTTTTATGGAATCGCTCAGCACGAACTTATTGCGGCAGCTGTCAGCCGGCCGTTCTCGCACATCTGTGTTCGCGTTGCTCACAACGATGTGCTCGAACTGGGCCGTCTGCGCTGCCGCTCTACTTTCCGCTTTTGTGATTACATTAACGGCGCGAGGAACTTCATGAGTCCGCCGACTAACTTGTAGCCGATCTTCTCGTGTTTGACTGTCTCTGTGGTGACTTCTCTGCATTTTGACAGTGTGTCCGCGAAGTCTTCTTCGATCTCAGGAATGCTGAACTGACCCCCAAAAGTTGGACCTGAAAAGTTTAACTTTGGGAGGTCAGTTTTTCTTATGGCAAAATACAGTTATGAATTCAAGTTGGAAATCGTGC
>CADATO010000036.1 GCA_902790905.1 uncultured Eubacteriales bacterium | reverse complement strand
GTAAATGTTGAAATTCCAACGATTTATCCGGTTGTTAATGAGAAAAGCCCCGGCTTGGCGGATCGCCAAGTCCAGGACTTTGTCTACAGTCTGAAGAGTGCCAATGGCACTCTTTTTTATTACTTAGTCCGTGGCATGGGACGAGAACCCGAAAGGGTCACTTAGAAATCCGAATTGCTGAACGGCTTCTGCGCATAGTAGAGCAGCATATCCAGCACAGGCGTTTCCGCGGGGTTGTCGATTGTCATGACCCCGAGCCGCACGAACGACGCCAGTCTGCCGCAGTTCATCAGCAGCGCAGAGAGATCCGACATTGCGCAGGTGATCGTGGCATCCACCTTTGCGTCCTCTTTGGCGACGCTCCACCTGCCGTCTGCAAAAGCGACCGTCAGGCTTTTCTCTTCGCTCGCCATCTCATCGAGATACCGGAATCGCACTGTTTTATCAATCGCCGGGAACTGCCGGTAATCCGTATGCGCTACGAACTTCTCCGGATCCATCACCTTGTACATGTTCCCCATCGCCGACACATTGGTCTGCAGATAGCCGAACGGAATGTAGTTGCCGGACACATCTGCCGCATCGGGCAGCAGGTGATAGAAATCCTCTTCACCGGACCGGAGCACGATTGTCTCAGCAAGGTCAGCCTGGTTGCGCAGATAACCGAGCAACGCGCGCAGCACGGTGCCGCTGCTGTAGATGAGTTCGTCGACGACGATGCGATTCATCGTGTAGTTTACATCGTTCTCCTGCACGAAATGATACGCTGCGTAGCCAGCCAGTGCGCCGTCCTCTTCATACCCGACGCGGATCGTGCTTTCGTCCGCGCGCATGTCGCGGATCTCTTCCTCGTATTTGATCAGCATGCCATGGTTGGCTTTCGCAAAGGCAGTGTGGCACGCGAGCACCGCATCGATGTCCTCACGGCCAAGCAGTCTGACCTTTGACAGGTCTTTGCACTTCGGCAGGTGCAGGGTCGGGATATGGTATTCATCCATCTTGCCGCCAAGGCCGTACCCCATCTTGCGGTAGAAGTCCATCCGGAACGGGAGCAGGACCGCGATGTCCGAACGCTCCGCCGCATATGCTTCATAGTACCGGACCATGGCCAGCGCCACGCCCTGTTTCTTGAACAGCGGGTGCACCGCCAGGGACATCAGCCCGACCGCGGGCTGCATTCTGCCATATACGTTCATCTGGAAGTTCACCAGTTTCATCGTGGCGATCAGCTTCTCTCCGTCGAACATCCCGACAAAATCCACTTCCTTGTCGTTCGTCATGTCGAAGACGGTCTTCTCACGGTAGAACTGCCGGCACTCGTCATCCAGCGACTTAAAAGCCGGATAGGCGTTGAGATAAACCTCCAGATACTGCTCTACATCTTCCGGGCCGATCGGCCGGATCTCTCTTTCTGCCATGGTTGTCATTTCCCCTTTCATAATCCTATTAACTATAGCACCGAAGAATCCAACGTGCAGATGTTCGTGACCTGCGCATTGCCTTCCAGATCTGCATACACGATCACGACCTGCTGGTATCTGCCCGGGAATTCCCCGCCATTGTCACCGCTGCACAGGAACATATAATTCGTGCCGGATACGACCTGCGTCGCCAGCAGCGCTTCCAAAGCCGGCGCTCCGCCCTTCAGATCTGCGGTCGCTTTATCGAAAGCCGCCTGTGCCTCTTCCGGGATCACCGCATACGATGCGCCGGCCGAGCTTCCCCAGCCGCCATCGATCGGCTCCGGATCCGGCTTATAGCCGGTCCCGTCCGTATAGGCTGTCAGATTGAAGGCGCTTATCATGGTGATCCCCGCATCCTCCTCAAAGCTGTCGTAGATCTCGACCACCTTGAGCGTGCCGGCTTCTTCTGCAGGTGCCGTCTGCCGGCAGAGGATCTTGTAGTTCATCCCGCCGACAACCTGATTGCCGACCAGCGCGACAGGCACCAGTTCCACATCCATCTTTGCAGCGCAGGCCTCGTCAAATGCCTCCTGCACATCCTTCGGCAGGCTCGCCGCTTCTCCTTTATAGATCTGCCAGCCGCCCACCATCTGCCCACCCGGCGCAGGATCAGAAGACGGCTCTGCGCTCGGCTGCGCAGGGGCCTCTGTGCCGCACGCTGCCAGCAGCGCCATCAGGAGCACTGCAGTGATCATACATATCGTCTTTTTCATAGCGATTCCCTCCCTCAGATCCGCAGTATTTGCAGATCATCCGTCGTTACATCTCTATATAATAAGTATCTCAATTTTTGAGGAGTGTTGCAAGGCATTATAAAAAGAGCCTTCGGGCAGAAGACTCCTGTCGTATAAAGCACAAATGCCGCTTCAGTTCTCTCTCTGCAGTAATAAAACCGAACAGATCACGAGGGCAACCCCGGTCAGCTGTATTCCTGTCATCGTTTCATGCAGCGTCAGATAGGAGATCAGCAGCGTGAACGGAACTTCCAGAGCCAGAATGACCGTCGCTTTTTCCGCACCGATGTGCATGACACCTCTCGTCTCCGTCACGATTGACATGATTTTTGTAACCACCGCCTGGCAAAGGAACAGCCCGGCAACGAGCAAAGAAAACGATGGAATGCGAATGAAAATGCCGGGATTGACCAGAACGGCAAGGACCGCATTAATGGTCAAAGCACCGGCAGTGATCGCATGAAAACTAAGTTCCCTGCCTTTCAGATCCGTCAGCACTGTGAAAGTGCCGCAGCTGACAGCTGCCAGAAGCCCCAGCAGAATACCCGGAATCGACAGCTCTGCAAAGGATACGTGAAACACATCCAGCGCCAGCATGCAGCCGGCCACCGTGGTAAGAACCGCTATTTTGTTGGCCGCTCCTACAGGCTTGATCTTCGTGATCATGAAAAAGACACAGACAAAAGCAGGCGCTGTGTAATACACGACTGACAGCACGCCTGCGTTCATGGTGCGCAGAGCGAGAAAGAGGCCGAAATTGATGCCGAATTTCGCCAGCCCCTGAAGAACGACGACAGAGATGTTCTCTCTGACTTCCTGAACGATTCCCCGGGCTTTGCGGGTTGCCAGAAAATAACCGTCGATCAGTACAGCCGAGCAAAGCGACAGCCCTGTCACGACATCCAAAGCCCGTACCCCTTCCGCAAGAAGAAGCTTGGTGATCGGCGACTGCCAGCTATAACAAAATGCCGCCAACGCGATCAGCAGGCAGCCGTAGATCTGTTTTTTGCTGTTCTTCTTTGATCCTTCACTCTGCATTTTCATTCAACCAGAATGCTGTACATGGGGAAGGCAGGCGCCGGGAACATACCCGGCACCCGCCCATAAAAGGAAATTTGAAAGGTCTGATGACGATTCCGCCGTATGATCTGCTAATCGAGTACTGCTTCTGCTTCAATCTCAAGATGCGCCCCACCTGCCAGTGCACTGATCTGCATTGCGATCCTTGCAGGGAGGTATCCATCTTCGAAATACGTCGGATAGACTTCATTGAAGTCCGGCATCTTTGTAATGTCCGTCACGAAAACGCGCACTTTAACGATATCATTCATCGTACCACCAGCTGCCTCAATGGCTGCTTTCAGATTATCCATGCAGTACTTTGCTTCCACTTTCATATCGCCGTTTCCCATGATCTCACCGGTCACCGGATCATCTCCGCATGCGCCGGCAAGAAACACCTGATTGCCGCAGCGGATCGCCTGCGAGTACGGCGCCGTGGGCGGCGTTGCCTCATCGGTAAAAATGATTTCCTTTTTCATCCTCTTCATTCTCCGTTTTCGACTACATGCACTGCGTTATTTGACAAGCAGTTCGCGACGGTAATTGCAGAACGGCTCTGCACCAGTCTCCGTCACGACGAACGACTCTGATGTATCCACACCGCAGTCATCCAGCCAGATGCCGGGGATCATGTGGAACGTCATACCCGGAACGAGAACTGTCTTATCACCCGGGCGCAGCGAAGCAGTATGTTCACCCCAATCAGGCGGATAAGCAAGACCCATGCTGTAACCGATGCGGCTGTCTTTGACAAATCCGCTCTTTTCAATGGTCTTTGCCCAGATGCGTTCCACATCCTCCGCCAGCATCCCGGGACGGATCCCTTCCAGTGCGGCGGTCAGACCTTCTGCAACTGTTGCTCCAAGATCGCGGACTTTCTGCCCTGCATTACCCAGGATCATGGTTCTGGACAGCGGGCAGTGATAATGCCGGTAGCACCCGGACAGTTCCAGAATGACCGTATCGCCATCTTTATATACATCGTCACTCCAGGACAGGTGCGGCGTGGATGTTCTGACGCCGGCCGGCATCAATGGTGCGATCGCACTATATTCACCGCCGAATTCATCAGTTCCCTTGATCTGTGTCTTCAGAACTTCCGCTGCTACGTCACACTGGCGCACACCGATGTCAATCAAGTTATATGCCGTATCCATCGCCTTTTGCACGATCTGTGCAGCATTGCGGATAAACGAGATCTCACGCTCACTTTTGACGATCTTGACCCAGTTTACCAGGTTGTAGCCATTCACAAACTTCGCATCCGGCAGGCAGGCCTCAATGGTCTGCTGACATTTTGCCGAGTAATAGTACGCGTCTACTTCCGTGCCGATTGTTTTCTTGTCCAGCCCGCGCTCACGCAGAATATCCGCTACATATTCATACGGATGCTTGGCGGGGTTATTCACGTAATCGTCGGTGTAGGCGTAGATATTTCTTTCCTCGAGATATGTGGAAATGCGTGCCGCATTGCCATCCTGACCGCGTCCAAACCAGATCGGCTGTTCCTCATCCAGCGCTACGATGACACCCTGATGAACATAGAACGACCAGCCGTCAAATCCGGTCAGGTAGTTCATATTTGCCGGGTCGGTCACGATCAGCACGTCCATGCCCTTTTCTTCCATGCTCGCCTTTGTTTTGGTGACACGGCTCATATACTCCTCTACGGAGAACAGTAAATCTTTCATTTCTAATTCCTTTCTAAAGCTTCAGGAATCGCTGTCAGATTGTGAAAAACCAAGGGAGCCCCGCGGACCCCCTTGGTATTCAGGATCCAGTGATCCTATTTACATGTGGTGTATAAAAGTGAGCGCTCTCTTTAAAGTGCATCAAAGTCCTTCTGGAACGCATCCATGACATCCTGACCACCATCGCAGGTCTTCAGGTAGATGTCTCTGTTATCTTCCGCGATCTTCTTGAAGGGCTCTCTCATCTCATCGGTGAATTCGATGATCTCGATCTGGCCGGTCGCTTCCATGTCGGCGATCGCCTGCTCATTGATACCGTCGCGCTGTGAGATGTACTCTTCATATGCCATCTTGTTCGCTTCGTCGATCCACGCCTTCTCTTCGTCGGTCAGGCTGTCGTAGAAAGCAGTGTTGGCATTGAGGCAGCCGATGAAGGTGTCCGGATATGCCAGCATGAGGTAATCCTGTACTTCATAGTAGGAGTTGCTGTTGATCGCGAAGACCGGGTTGACCTGACCATCCGCAGTGCCCAGCTGCAGAGCGCTGTACAGTTCTGTGTAGGAGATCATGACCGCATCAGCACCGTAAGCGTTGTAGCTGTCGGAGATGATGGAGGACGCCATTGTTCTGAACTTGACGCCTTTGAAGTCTTCAGGCGTCTTGAGGGCCTTCTTGCAGGTCCATGCATTACCACCTTCAGGGAACCACTGCAGGTTGGTGACACCAAGGCCCGCATACAGTTCGTCGATCATTTTGAAACCTTCGCTCTCGCCGGCAGCTGCCTTCTCACAGAGTTTGTCATAATCTGTGATGTCAGACGGGAAGAAGAAGTGCAGGGAGAAGATACCGACTTCAGGAATCGATGTCTGGACCCAGCCGGGGTCAGTAATGCAGAAGTCAACCGTGCCGTTGACAACGCTGTCGAACAGGTCCTGGTTGTCGCCGAGTGTGCCGTTCGGATAGATGTCCAGCTGCACCTGGCCGCCGGAGACCTCATTCAGCGCATCCGCAAACGCCTTGGCATAGATGTCCATCATCTCGCCGTCGTTTTCTTCATGCGCCAGGGTCCATACGACGGTACCGCCGCTCTCGCCGCTGCCGCTGTCACTGCCGCCGCCGCAACCTGCAAGTACGCAGGCCATCATACCGAGTGCCATCAGGACAGCCAGCACTTTCATTTTCTTACTCTTCATAGAACTTACCTCCTTAGTTCAATGCAGTACTTTATCCTCAAACAACTCTTTCTCCGCAGAGCCGCTTTTTCGCGGCCCGCTAATGGAACAGGTTGTAGGAGATCATACACAGATCCGGTGAGAGTACCAGGATCAGGCCGATGGCGATATTGATCGCCATGTAGGGGAACAGCCCCTTGACGACTTCCACGAACTTCTTGTGGAAGATGCCGCATGCCGTAAAGATGTTGCAGCCGAACGGCGGTGTGACACAGCCGATCGCGGACTGCAGCGTGACGATGATGCCAAGGTGCAGCGGATCGATGCCTGCCTGCAGAGCGATCGGGAGAATGATCGGGGACATGATGATGATGACCGGGATCGAATCCACGAACATGCAGGCGATGAAGAAGAATACCGATACGATCAGCAGGATCGCGATCTGGGACGTCATGCCGGCGAAGACACCGGAAACGGCCTGCGGGATGCGGGCGTAGGAAACGATCCAGGAGAAGGCCTGCCCGCCGGCAACGAGGATGAATACCGCTGCCGTAACTGTCGCTGTGCTCATGCAGATCTTGGGGATATCCTTCAGTTTGAGCGATCTGTAAACGACACCTTCGATAAGTAGTGCGTAGAAAACTGCTACCGTTGCAGCTTCGGTCGGCGTGAACAAGCCGGAGTAGATGCCGCCAAGGACGATGACCGGGAAGCCCAGTGCCAGGATCGCTCTTCTGAAAGCGACGCCTCTTTCTTTCCATGTTGCTTTCTCAACGCCGGAAGTCAGTTTGTGTCTCTTTGCGAAGATGACGTCATAGATCGCAAAGCCGAGGAACATGATGATGCCGGGGCCAAAGCCTGCCAGGAACAGATCGCCGACCGAAACGCCCGTGCAGACGCAGTACATGATCATGCATACCGAGGGAGGTATGAGCAGCGCTATGTTCGCGTTGCACATGACAAGGGCGATCGTATGGCTGGTCGAGTAACCGGCCTTGAGCATCGGTTTGTACATCGGGCGGCCGATCGCGACGAGTGTCGCCTGGGTCGAACCGGAGATCGCACCGAAGATGGTGCAGGTGGCGCCTGTCGTAAGGGCCAGGCCGCCGGGGAGATGTCTGACAAAGCTGCCGACAAAGCCGAGCAATCGGTCGGCCATCTCACCATGGCCCATTATGTCCGCAGCCAGTATGAACATTGGGACGGCAAGTAAGACGAATGTCCCTATGCCGTTTCGCATCTCCTGAACAATGGTCGTCGTGGCGACTTTCGGTGCATAGATCAGGATGCACAGCAGCGGGCTGAAGATCATGCTCATAAAGAGCGGGAAGCCCAGCAGCATGAAGAAAAACAAGCATCCGAGCAGTAGTAATACCAATCCTGTGTTAACCATTACCGCACACCTCCTTCTGCTGCAGACGCATCTTCCGGCTCGCCTTCACCTTCTGCCAGTACTTCTTCTGCGGCGAGTTCTTCATCGATCTCTTCCGTATCGACGGATTCGACCGATACTTTTTCGATCCTGGTGATGGCCTCACCGCTCTTATCGGTCAGGTTCATAAGGAAGATGATGATATACTGGAATGCCGCAAGCCAGATGAAGACTGGCATGACGAGATAACATTTCCACAGATCGAGGTTGAGGATCGGCGTCGTTCTGTTCTGCCCTTTCAGCTGGATGATATACTGCAGGGCGATGTAGCCGAGCCAGATCAGAGCTACAGCAACAACGATGCAGATGATGCACTGCAGGATCTTCTGAGGTTTGCCTTTCAGTGAGTCGAAGATCGCCGACATACAGATATGTTCACCGACTCTGGCGCAGTAGCTGAGTCCGACGAAGGTGACGAAGACCGTCCCCATCGTGCCCAGCTCCTCCGCAAACGTCAGGCTGTGGTGGAACACGATTCGTCCGACTACGTTGGCAAACAATATGCAGGCCATCATCATGATAGAAACGATCATGATGAACTTTTCGACATATTTGATGCCGTTATCGATTTTAAGTAGTACGTTCATAGTGCCTTCTCCTATGATTTCCGAAGACCCGGGGCGGTTTGGCAACCGCCCGGATCGTTTGTCCTCTGTTCTTCGGCCGATTATTTCTGGATTAGCTCGAACGGGAAGCTGGACATCCTCTCACAGCCGTTCTCCGTGACGCGGAAGCACTGGCTGATGGAGATCCCGAAATCCGGATAGTAGACGCCCGGGATGCAGTGGAACACCATGTTCGGCTGCAGGACCGTCTTGTCTCCGGGGCGCAGGGACGCTGTGTGTTCGCCCCAATCCGGGGGATAGTTCAGGCCGGTGGAATAGCCGATGCGCGATTCCTTCTCGATCCCGTACTTCTTGACAGTCTCTCTCCAGGCCGCCTCGACGTCTTCGCAGAGGTTGCCGGGCTTGACCGTGGCCAGCGCAGCCTCGAGGCCCTCGATCGTGTACTGCGCAGCGTCGTAGACTTTCTGCTCCGCCTTGCCGATCACGAACGTACGGGACATCGGGCAGTGATATCTCTTGTGGATGCCGGCGATCTCGATGAACATCGTCGTTCCGTTCTCATAGACCTGATCGTCCGGTGTGGGGTGCGGTGCACCGGCTGTCTTGCCATAAGGCGTCAGCGGGGCAATACTGCAGTAATCGCCGCTGATGTCATCGGTACCTCTCATCTGGGCGCCCATGATCGCGCCGCCCACATCGCACTGCCGGACGCCGGGGGCGACCATATCCGCCGCGATCTTCATCGCATTGTCAACGACCTTGCCGGCTTTGCGGATCAGATCGATCTCCGCGTCGGACTTGATGATCTTGACCCAGTTGACGATCAGATCGCCGTTGACGAACTTCGCATCCGGCAGGCCCTTCTTGAGGCTTTCAAATGCCATGGCGGTGAAGTAGTAGCTGTCCATCTCCACGCCGATCGTCTTGTCGGCATAGCCGAGATCCTTCAGGACATCCGACATGAAGTCCATCGGATGGCACTCCGGGTTCTGGACATAATAGTCAGGATATGCGTACACGTGCTTTTCATCCAGATAGGTCATCTTGACGACGCCGGCGAAAGCATCCATGTATCTGCCGATGAAGTACGGCATTTCTTCGTCCTGCGCAATGACTACGATCTGATGGACGTAGAACGACCACGCGTCATAGCCGATCGTGTAGCAGATGTTCGCAGGGTTGGTGACCAGCAGAACATCGATACCCTTCTTCTCCATGGACTTCTTGACTTTGTCGAGTCTTGCGAGGTATTCCTCTTTTGTGAACATCATTTGTCTATTCCTCCTTTTTTATTTAAGATACTCCATCGCCATCTTGACGAATGCCTTGACGCCGACCGGGAGCATATCCTCGTCAATATTGAAATTCACCGAGTGGTGCGGGTTATCCGTCCCTTTTTCGTGATCACCGACGCCGACGAACATGAACACGCCGGGGATGCCGTTGTGACTCATGAACTCCGAGAAGTCCTCGCTGGCCATGACGCGGTACTCGATGATCTTGTCGTCGCCGACCAGGGCGGGCGCAACGTTCGTCTTTACGAAGTTGACCATCTCCGGATCATTATCTACTACGTAGTCTTCTACCTGATACTTGATCTCCGCCTTGACGCGGTGCGCAGCGGCGATATTCTCCACCATGCGGGAGAAACGCACCCTGGGGCAGCGTTCGGACTCGTCGCTGCCATCGAACATATATCTCATGTTGCCCTGCATCTCGACTGTGCCGGCAACGATATTTCCCTTGGTACCGCCGTTGATCTTGCCGATCACCAGACTCATGGAGTCCATCGGCGCGAGTTCCCTTGTCTGCAGCATCTGCACGCTCTGGATGATGTTCGCCGCGCACAGGATCGGATCCACGCCCTTGCTGGGGTCACTCGAATGCACGGACTCACCGGTCAGCGTGATGTCAAAAGTGACCATCTCGGACATGACCGGGCCTGCCGCCAGGCCGAGGTATCCGGTCGGCACCTGGCTCCACAGATGCATGCCAAAGGAGGCGTCCACGCGGGGGTTTTCGAGGACGCCTTCTTTGACGAGGAAGGCTGCACCGATCTCTTCTTCGTTTGGCTGAAATACGAATTTGATCGTGCCGGTGAGTTCTTCTTTATGGGCGGCCAGGATCTTCGCCGCGCACAGCAGCATGGCCGTATGCCCGTCATGCCCGCAGGCATGCATGACGCCGGGGGTCTTTGAACAGTACGGAACATCGTTCTCTTCCTGCATCGGCAGCGCGTCCATATCCGCTCTGAGCAGCAGGCACTTGCCGGGTTTTGCGCCGTCGAGGCAGCCGACGACGCCTGTGTTGAACATGCGGACTGTCTCGATGCCAAGATCGTTCAGGTACTTCTCCACGATCGCGGAAGTGCGGACTTCCTGCGTGCCCAGTTCAGGATGCATGTGGAAGTCTCTGCGAAGCGCCACGACCTCTTCTTTGACTTCTTCGACTGCCTGCTCAAGCCAACTGACGTTCATGATTGCTCCTTTATCTATCTCTGTTAGGAATCGCTTTCGTCGTCCTGTTAAGTTCTTAACGACCTTACACCTGAAGGATACCTTTTTTCAGATAATTTCGTAATCGCCCTTTTCTAGCATTTGCTTTACCCCGCGGGGTGGGCACATCAAGTCTGAAAAAACAAGAAAAACAGGCTCTTTTTTGCCTCCGTATTCTAAAACTCACCCATTTTCCACCCCCTTTGCACCGTCACACCCCCCTCCGGGGTGGATTCCTAATCCCCCGCCGCTGAAGCCTCGTTTTTTCATGTGTAATAATAGAGCCGCTCCCAGAGGAGCGGCCCGGCAGCACGATTAGGAAATCCTATTATTCATCTTTAGCTGTTTCGCCTTCTTTATTGATAAAGATCTTGAGCAGCATGTCCCCGCGGCTGGAGACCTGCATCTTCCGGAAGATATTCTTAAAGTGCTCTTTGACTGTATTGTTGCTGATATATAACTTTTCTGCAATCTCCTTGTTGCTGAGTCCCTGCACGACCGCACTTGTGATCTCGGTCTCCCTGGCCGTCAGGCCGTACTGCTTGAGCACTGTCTCCACGCTGTCGGTCAGATAGTCTCTAAACCACGCCGTTCCATACAGATTGACGACGATGTAGCTCAGATAGTCTTCATTGTCATCCATCTCTCCGTGCAGGATGACTTCACAGATATACTTATTATCAATGGTCTGGTGGCACATTTCCTGATGATCGTGTACCATTCCTTCGACCTGCTTTTTAACGGTCTTTGTGAACGAATCGATCATTTCCCGGAAATTCTGTTCCCCGGTGATCTCGCTCACCCTGCTGATGCCCAGAGTATTGTACCGCAGCAGATGATATTGCTCATCGTACAGCAGCATCCCGAATGGCAGCATCTTATGGGTCACGGAGAAAAGATAGTTCTCAGAGCGGCGTTTCTCATACTCACGGTGACGCGGCATCATGCGCTTTAGTGCAGGAGACAATTCCTTGCAGACCGCAATGTCTTCTTCTGTAAAACGGGGACTGTCCTCGCGGCGAAAGATCCTGATGCCCTCCCCGTTCTCACTGATCGCAAAGGAAATGTAGTCCCGCACGCCCGCAGTGCGCAGCGCGTCATGAAAGCCCGCTTCACCGGTCCTGTCCGGCTGCAAAAGATCGATACAGACCGTTTCGCGACGCTGCATTCCAGTCGCCCGGTTGCCAAAGTCGAACACCGGGTCCTTCATGCAAAAGGTCTGGTCATGAAACAGCGCCCCGTCTTCAAACCCGGGCGCTGTTGCGAACACGCCGGCCAGCAGGCCGGTCTTCTCCAGATGGATATACATTGCCGCGTCAAAAGGCAGGATAAATCGGAGCAGTTCGATGACCGCATGCGAAAAATCCTCTGCCTCTTCAAGCGCAATGATGTAACGGATGATTTCCCGGTAGCGTTCCTCGGAAATGTTGCCCATAGTTGTACCCCCCCCCACAACTTTTGATGCACTACTTAATATTATACTGATGGACGATCGATTTTCAAACTCCGAAATAAGCGGCGATCTTCTGCATCCGTTCACACTGTGCGACCCCGAACGGGCAGCTCTCATCACAGTGCATGCAGGTAAGGCACTCTCCGGCATGATGATCAAGTCCGTTATAATGCTCCTTTGCCATCTCATCTCCCAGCAGTGCCAGATCATAATATTTATTGACGATCCCCACATTGATCCCCGCAGGGCACGGCGCGCAGTGATTGCAGTACACGCAGCGGCCCTGCGCCTGTTCGGGCTTCAGCTCACGGATAAAAGAGTAGTCCTTCTCTTCGGGCGCCGCATCGAGATAATGCAGCAGGTCCCTGAGTTCCTCCGCCAAGGACAACCCCGGCAGGACAGTCAGCACCCCCGGCGTATCCAGTTCATACTGGATACACTGCGTTGTGGTCAGTGCCCGGCCGAAAAAGCTCTTACGCGCATCCAAAAGCAGCCCCGCCGCATACGGTTTCATCACAGAGATGCCGATGCCGTCTCTTTCGCAGCGCTGGTAAAGCGCTGATCTCTCCTCGGTCGTGCCGGCGCCGTATTTATCGCCGTAATGATAGTCGTAAGCAGGGTTGATGCTGAACATGAGCATATCCACGTCTGCATCATCCAGCACGCGCTGCGCGACCGGGGGCGTGTGAGAGGACAGGCCGACGTGGCGCACGATCCCCTGTCTCTTATAGTCCAGGATGAGATCATAGATCCCGGAGGCAAGGTACTCTTCCCAGCCGCTGACAGCGTCCACGCAGTGTATAAAACCGTAGTCGATATAGTCTGTCCCAAGAGTTCTAAGCTGCCAGTCTATCGATCGCTTGATGCGTTCGGGATCCATCGTCTTCCCGTAATCGCCAACGCTATAGGTGACGAGCGATGAATCCGGCTGCTCCCCGGCTGTCTCGCGATATCCCGTATCATAATCCGCACCGAAGTGGATCTGATAAAGGACCTCTTTGCGAACACTCTTCAGCGCTTCTCCAAAAATCGGGAAGGCTGCCCCTTCCGCCGCCGCAAGGTCGAAGTAGTTGATCCCTGCACCAATCGCATTCTGCAACAATTCAACACCTGCTTTAAAGCCGTTCGACGCGACCCCGCCGGAGCCCATGCCGAGCACACTGATCTTGTCTCCTGTTTTTTTATTGATCCTGTATTCCATATCAACGCCTTTCCGTCGGCCTGCTTTATAGGCCGCAGCACCCCGGTTTATCTGCCCGTCTGGAAGAGGCTGCCAAAGCCCTTTACTTCGCCCGGCACGTCGATCGTGCCGAGCAGATGGAGCGCTTCCCAGAACGTTGCCTGGATCGCCGTGATGACCGGTTTGCCAAGTTCTGCTTCCATCTCCTCCAGGATGTCAACGCCTTTGATCGACGTGCACAGCAGGCAGACCGCATCGGCCTCCTCACAGTCCGCGTCCCGGATCAGCGCGCGGATCTCATCCCTGGTCAGGCTGTTGATCACCGCATCATCTGCCAGCCCGAGCCCTTTGAAAGAAACTACCTCAAATCCTTCGGCCGTCAGAAATCGCTCCGCCCGTTCATTGATTTCATCTATATAAGGCGTACCCACTGCAACTTTGGTAACGCCCAGCGCCTTTAGAGCATGCACCACCGCCGTTGCCGTCGTCGAAGCCTCTTTGCCCGGCGCCGCCTCGTGGATCCGCTCGATGATAGAGCGGTCATATCCGCTGCCGAGGATAAAACTCCCGCTGGTGCAGCCCAGCACGATCACATCTGCGCATGCGTCGACCAGAAGATCGCTCGCCTGCACGACCTGATCCGCCAGTTTGGCCACGCTGTCCGCCGTAACGGACTCCAGTTTCAGCCTGGTCGTCACTGTGATAACGCCTTCCGGCGCCATCGCGTACATTTCCGGCTCCATGACCCAGCCGGAACTCGGATACAAAAGCCCGATCCGGCCGCGCTCGCCGTAGGATACCGATGCATTCTTCTTCGTGAAGTTCGTCTCCATACTTTTCACACTTTCCTGTCTATATCATCGAACTGTATGCTCCGGGAACAGTAAGGCGCCCGGGATAGAATGCTCCAAGATGACAATATCAAAAAAAAGCGGCAGTGCCCACTGCCTGTTCAGGGCATTTTTCGCACCCGAACGGGGTATTTCCTGCAGCGCCTTACATGCCTTATAATCTAATAGACAGAGAAGAAACGACCAGGTCAAAGCAAGTCCGATACATATTTCAGGAAAGCATGCCGGCTCACCGGCAAAGGAGATGGGAAATGGCTGAAAAGTATAAGGAAATCACGGCCAATGATATCCGGGCCGCAGCGGACCGCATCCGCCCGTACATCACACGTACGCCACTCGTTTACTCCCCGGCGCTCAGCGAAAAGACCGGCGCGGAAGTTTATCTCAAACTGGAAAACCTTCAGGCCATCGGTGCTTTCAAAGTCCGCGGCGCCGCGAACAAGATCCTGACGCTCTCAGACGAACAAAAGAAAAAAGGCGTCAGCACCTTCTCCACCGGCAACCACGGCATGGCGGTCGCACACATCGCCAGCAAACTGGGCATCCCCGCCACAGTCTGCATGTCGAGCCACGTGCCGGAGGTCAAAGTCAAGGCGATCAAGCGCTGGGGGCCGACCGTTCTACAAAACTGGGAATCGCAGGACGACGCGGGCGTCTACTGCTACGAACTGCAGGAAAAAGAAGGCGTGACCGTCATCCCACCCTTTGACGACAAAGAGATCATCTGCGGGCAGGGCACCATCGCGCTGGAGATCATGGAGGACCTTCCGGACGTGGATACTGTCCTCGTGCCGCTCTCTGGCGGCGGGCTCATCTCCGGGATCGCGCTCGGCACAAAATTCGCCCGGCCCGACGCGAAGATCGTCGGCATCTCCATGGAGCGCGCCGCGGTCATGATTGAGAGCCTCAAGGCTGGGCACCCCATCGAAATGCCCGAGGAGCCGACACTGGCGGACAGCCTGCTCGGCGGCATCGGTCTGGACAACGAATACACCTTTGACATCGTCCGCGACATGGTCGACGAGACCGCGCAGGTCTCCGAAAAAGAGATCGCGGACGGCGTCGCCTACATCATGGAAAACCACAAAGTCATCGCCGAAGGCGCAAGCGCGGTCGGCGTTGCCTACGCGATGCGCGAAGGCAACATCCGGCCGGGCAGCAAAGTGGCGATCGTCGTCACCGGCTGCGGGATCGACATGAAGACCGTCAAAGAGATCCTCGATGAGCGGTACTGACGGTATTGATACCCTCATAGCAAACTTCACGTTTCATAATCAATCCCTTTTCACGAAAATGGCCGGAGTAAACCGCCCCGGCCATTTCATTTTCATTTATTTGATCTACTCAGTTAACTGATCCGCTCTGCACACGCCAGGGCGATTACCGGCTCAGCGCCTCCCTTACAGCAGCCTCCATCTCCTCCACCTTCACGACGCCTGTGTGGCGGACTTCCTTATGCTCGAGGTCCTTCAGGCCTTCAGGGACCATGACGCCGGTCTTCGCATGCACCGCCTTGATATACTCAAAGCCGTTCTCCTCTTCCTTGAGGCCGATCGCATCCGCAACATCCTTTGCGAACTTGAACGGAGACGCCGTGCTGGCCAGCAGCGCCGGGGTACGGTCCCCGGTGTAGGCGATGTAGTCTTCGTAGACGCGGTACCCGACCGCCGTATGCGTATCCATCAGATAATCGTACTTTTCGTACATATAGCCGATGGTCTTCGCGACGCGGTCCATGGTGGCAAAGCCGCCGTGGAATTTGTCCAGCTTGTACAGGATGCCCGGATGGACGGTGTACTTACCCTTTTTCTTGAGCGCTTCCATGAGTCCCGCGATCTCCTTGCCGTTGCCGCCGGACAGATGATACAGCAGACGCTCGAGGTTGCTGGAGATCAGGATGTCCATGGAGGGCGAACTGGTCAGATGGAAATCTCTGTGCAGGTTGTAGGTGCCGGTCGCCAGGAAGTCGGTCAGCACGTTGTTCTCATTGCTCGCGCAGATGTATTTCTTGATCGGAATGCCCATCTCGCCCGCGTAGTACGCCGCGAGGATGTTACCGAAGTTGCCGGTCGGGACGATGACGTTGATTTCTTCGCCCGCCTTGATGACCCCGCGCTCGACGAGCTTGAGGTAGCCGTAGACATAGTAGGCGACCTGCGGGACGAGGCGGCCGATGTTGATGGAGTTGGCGGAGGACAGCTTGTAGCCCTCTTCGCGCAGATCATCCGCGAACGACTCGTCGTCGAAGATCTTCTTCACGCCGGTCTGCGCGTCGTCAAAGTTGCCCTCGATCGCAAAGACGTGCGTGTTCTTGCCGGTCTGGGTGATCATCTGGCGCTCCTGCACCTCGCTGACGCCGTCCTTCGGATAGAAGACGATGATCTCGGTGCCGGGCAGATCCGCAAATCCCTCGAGTGCAGCCTTACCGGTGTCGCCGGAGGTCGCGGTCAGGATGCAGACGCGCTTATCTTCCTTCTCTTTCTTCATCGCAGTGCGGAGCAGGTACGGCATGATGGAGAGCGCCATATCCTTGAATGCTGCGGTCTTGCCATGGTAAAGCTCCATGAAGTACGCATCTTCCGCTTTGACGATCGGAACGATCTCTTCGCTGTCAAACTTTTCATCATAAGCACCGTCGACGCAGCGATTGAGTTCTTCGTCGGTGAAGTCTTCAAAGAATGCCTGCAGGATGGCGAATGCAACGTCCTTGTACGGACGGCCGACCATCTCCTTGATCTCAAAAGGCAGCTTCGGGATCTCGTTGGGGACGTACAGCCCGCCGTCTTCCGCGATGCCCTGGATGATGGCCTGCGCGGAGGTCTTGATGTATCTGCTTCCTCTTGTGCTCTGATAATGGATCATTTTCTTTCCTCATTCATTGATTTCGCGGTTCAGGAATCGCTCTGCGGATGCAATTTGATTCCTTCTATATGATTTCAGTTTATTCTATCACCTGCATCCAACCGCTTCAAGCGGGCAAGTTTACATACGGGAAAGATGACCCACCATAATACGCCGCCTAGACGCTTGTATACCCGCCGTCGACCGGGATCGCCGCCCCCGTGATAAACCGTGCGTCATCGCTGACCAGGAAGGTGATGATGGCCGCCACCTCAAAATCCTCCCCGATGCGGTGCATCGGATGCAGCTTGCGGTACATCTCCTTCTGATCTTCCGGCACGAGCGGCGTATTGATCACTCCCGGGCACACGCAGTTGACGCGGATTCCCTCGTCCGCATACGCGCTGCCGGCTGCTTTCGTCAGGTTGACCACCCCGCCTTTTGCTGCCGAATAGGCGATGTTAGACGGCACAGCAACCAGACCGAACATCGAAGCCAGATTGACGATCGCGCCGCCGTTGCCCTGCCTGCGGAACTGCATGATCGCGTGTTTGTTTGTCAGCATCACACCGGTGTAGTCCACCTGGTTGACTTTATTCCAGTTCTCCAGCGTCTCATCCGCGATGGAATTGTTCGTTCCGCCGATGCCCGCGGACGCGACCAGGATATCCAGTTCGCCGAACTTTTCCACGCACAGCGCCACCGCTGCCGCAATGTCCTCCTCGTTCGTCACGTCGCACTTGATTCCGTACACATACCCTTTTCCATACTGTGCAGCCAGATGCTTGGCGACCTCCAGAACGCTATCACTATAGTCAGCGATCACGACGCGGCCATTGCTTGACAGAAACTTCCGCGCAGTGGCGAGCCCAAGCCCGCTGGCGCCGCCGGTAATCAGGGCAGCGCGGCCGGTCAGATCATATCGGACGGTTTCTTTAAATTCCACTTCAGGTTTCATGGTTTTCTCCTCTTTATACAAATCCGTATCAGTCGTTACCCAGTGGTGTAAATGCTAATGTATTAGTTGACCACAGTGACAATGAAAAAGTTTACCAGTAGCGTAGATTCCTTGTAAGATGGATTCACATCTGTCGAACAAGGA
>CADATO010000035.1 GCA_902790905.1 uncultured Eubacteriales bacterium | reverse complement strand
CATGTGGGGTGATGCTATTGTCTGGAATGAGCTCCACACTTCCACGGAATATCCTTCTTATTGGGATTAAGGACCAACACGTTTTGTCCTATAACCCGATCCAGACATCAAAAGCCCCGACGTCCAAAACGGACACCGGGGTTTCTTTTTGCGTTGCAGCGCTGCCTGGCATACCACTATTTCGCCGCGCGGAAGATCTCCACGACCTCATCCGCCGTCAGCGGCACATACCAGCCCGCCGCGTTCTTGACCGCCTTCTCGGCCATCACTTCGAAGTTGTCTTCCTCCGTGATGCCGACCGCACTGAGCGTCGCGGGGATGCCTAGGGTTTCGAAGAAGAAGGACTTGAGGCTCAGGACGGCGCTTTCCGCCACGATCACATCCTGTGCCCGGCGCGCCGCATCGAGGCCGAAGACGTTGCGGCCAAACCGCGCCAGCCGTCTCATGACAGCCAGATACGCATCGGAGCCCATCGGTGCTGCCGCCGCTTTGCCGCGCAGCAGGAACTCCATCCAGACCGGCGTCAGGATCGCAAGACCCTCGCCGTGTGTGATGTCGTAGAATGCGGACAGTTCGTGTTCCATCGGATGGATGCACCAGCCCGGGGAGAGCCCGTCGCGGCACAGCCCGTTGATCGCATGCGGCGCCGCCCACATCAGGTTGGCGCGGGCTTCGTAATTATCCGGCTCCGCCAGCGCGATAGGACCGTATTTGATGCACGTCCGCAGGATGCCCTCCGCAAACTGCGTCTGGATCTCGGCCGCTACCTCCATGGAGAAGTAGTTTTCCATGGTATGGCTCATCATGTCCGCCGTGCCGGCTGCGGTCTGTTTTTTAGAAACGCTGTAGGTGTACGTCGGGTCGAGGATCGACATCGTCGGCAACAGGTGCGGATTTCTCGTCCCCCACTTCTCGTTCTTCGTCATGTCCGAGATGACCGCCACCATGTCCATCTCCGAGCCGGTCGCCGCGAGCGTCAGGACGGAGAAGATCGGCAGTGCCCCTTTGATCAGGCCGGGATCGAGGACCAGGTCCCACGCGTCGCCGTCGTAGACAGCGCCTGCCGCGATGACCTTCGCCGCGTCGATCGTGCTGCCGCCGCCGATCGCGAGGACCATGGCGATGCCTTCCGCCCTGCACATCTCAACGCCCTTGCGGACGGACTGGATGCGCGGGTTGGGCTCGATACCGGGTAGCTCATACACTGTGATGCCCGCGTCTTTGAGGATCGCCATTGCATCGTCATACAGACCGGACCGCTTGATGCTGCCGCCGCCGTACACAAGCAGGACCTTGTCGCCGTAGTCTCTGAGCTCCGCCAGATGCGGCAGCTGCCCTTTCCCGAAATGGATCTTCGTCGGCACCGTGTAGGTAAAATTCATCATAGAGCGATTCTCCTCCTAACTTAGAAACCGGGGCATAAAGTATACCCCGGCTGTCTTTGCATGATTGTTGTATGTTACTTCGCGGCGCGGAAGATCTCCACGACGTCTTCCTTTGTGAGCGGTACGAACCAGCGCGCACCGCCGCCGGATGCCTTCTGTGCCATGATCTCGAAGTTCTCCTCGTCTTCGATGCCGACCACCCGCATGTTGGCCGGAATGTGCATCGTCTCGAAGAAGAACTTGCGCAGGCATTCGATCGCCATCTTCGCGACCTCTTCATCCGCCTGCTCTTTCAGCGGATCGAGCCCGAAGACGTTGCGGCCGTAGCGTGCGAACTTCGCGACGACCTTCTCGTGCAGTTCGGAGCCTGCCGGCGCCGACGCCGCCTTGCCGCCGAGCACGTATTCCATCCAGACCGGCGTCAGGATCGCGAGGCCTTCGCCGTGCGTGATATCATAGAATGCGGAGAGCTCATGCTCCATCGCGTGCATCCCCCAGCCCGGGCTGATGCCGCAGCCGCACAGGCCGTTGATCGCATGGGACGCTGCCCACATCAGGTTGGCGCGCGCTTCGTAGTTGTCCGGCTCCGCCAGCGCGACCGGACCGTATTTCACGCAGGTGCGCAGGATGCCTTCCGCAAACTGCTCCTGGATCTCGGCGCCTTCCACTGCGGAGAAGTAGTTCTCCATGACATGGCTCATCATGTCCGCCGTGCCGGACGAAGTCTGTCTGGCGCTGACGCTGCATGTATAGGAAGGATCGAGGACCGACATCTTTGGCAGGAAGTATTCGGACTCCGTCGCCTGCTTGAGGTTTCTCGACATATCAGAGATGACCGCGACCGCATCCATCTCGGAGCCTGTCGCCGAAAGTGTCAGGACGGTATAGAGCGGAAGCGCTGCCTTGACCTTAGACGGATCTTCCACCAGATCCCACGCGTCCCCGTCGTAGCAGGCCGCACCGGCGATGACCTTGGAAGCGTCGATCGTGCTGCCGCCGCCGACCGCGAGGATCATGTCGATGCCTTCGTTCTTGCACATCTCAGCACCCTTGCGGACCGTCTCGATGCGCGGGTTCGGCTCCACGCCGGGCAGTTCGACGACCGCCACACCGGCTTCGCCGAGGATCTCCATAACCTTGTCATACAGACCGGACCGCTTGATGCTGCCGCCGCCGTAGACCAGCAGCGCCTTGCTGCCGCTCTCTTTCAGCTCCGCGAGGTGGCTGATCTGGTCCTTGCCGAAATGAATCTTCGTAGGTGTATAGAAAGTAAAGTTATACATGCACTGTCTCCTTTCCAGGAATCGCACAGCCTGCCGCTGCACGCCTTTTCTTATCTCATTTCCATACCTTGAGTATAGCACCCCACACCCGTCAGACAAGCCTATTCAGCACGGGAATGCAGTGATTCCTTACCATGGCGGAAGTAAAAGCGGCACAAAGAAAGCAAGCAGCGCCCCTGCTGTTATTCTCAGCACCTCCAGAGCTGCATTATCCCGCTTTTTCAGAGGAAACCGCTCCCGCCAGCCCATGTAGTTGGTCAGATAAAACGCCGTGAGCCAGAATGACATCAAGCCCTCAAACCGTGTGATCCATAACGGTACGCCGGCATACAGGCTGCCATCGGGAAGAACATAAACGGTTGTCAGCGCGAAATAAGCCAAAACACCTAGGACGATCCACCAGAGCACTGCAATCCCTGCTTTCCCCGACCGGACACCCGGCATGGCTTCCCACACCTTGCGAATGGGATTTCTGCGCCTCTGCAGCGCCTTTTTCAGTGCCTCCACAGAATGGAACCTGTTATCCGGCTCCCAGGCGGTGCACTTTTTTACGATAACCCCGAGGTACCCTTCAGCCACCTGCTCTTTCGGGAAATGACCGGTGAGCATGACGTTAAAAAGGACCCCCAATGCATAGATGTCTGTCCGCGCATCCGATGCAGCAAAGCCATACTGCTCAGGGGCAGCATACTCCTCCGTCCCCATCAGAACTGTATCTTGCGTCTTGCCCGCATCCGCAATTTTTGAAGCATCAAAATCCAGCAGGAAGAGCTGCCCGTGTTCGTCAACTACAAGATTTGACCCCTTGATATCCCGGTGGATGATCGGGGGCTCATGCGCGTGCAGCGGCGCCAGGATATCACACAATGCGGATAGCATCCTGCAGGCATCTTCTTCCGCCAAAGGGCCTCTCTCCAGCATCGCCTGGACAGTATTGCCGCTGATGTATTCTTCTATTATGATCAGCTCGTCATCTGCCTCGACAAGTTCATGAATCGCAGGGATGCCTGCAAACTGCCCCTGCTGCAGCGCCTCATAAATACGGAGATCGTACTGCCTGACGGTCTTTTTTACGAAGAATCGCCCTGTCTCAACATGCTGCACCAGAAAAACCCGATGCGCTTCATTCAGCACAGCGGTCTGGCGGTAAAAAGATAGTTTCAGTTCCTGTTCTGGTGTCATATCCGTTTGCTGCGTGCTGCGGGCACGAACTTTTTCTGCTTGCTTTTCTGGCGTTCCTATATCTGATAACATTGTATCATAGTCAGAGGGGGAGCAACTATGGCGAAAGAAGAAACGACAAGGTCGCTGTCAAAGCGGTTGCAGAATGTAAAAACCACAGCAGAAGCCAACACCTTTGTGGAAGCGCAAGCGACTAACCGCGAGGCATTTCATGAAATGCTCCAGGCACAGCTCTGCCGCAAAGGCATGGAAATCAAGGACCTGCTCGAGCACAGCAACGTCAGCCGCAACTATATTTATAATATCCTAAACGGCGAACGCACCAGACCCGGGCGGGATCACGTTCTCGCGCTCTGCATCGGCAGCGGGATGAACTTCACCGAGACCAATCGTGCTCTGGAATCGCTGAAGCTTGCACCGCTTTATCCCAGAGATGAGCGGGATGTACGCATAGCAGTCTGCATCAATCAGGGGATTTGCGATGTCACACAGGTGAATCTGCTGCTTGACGAACACGGACTTCTGCCGCTTCAGGTCTGACATTGATAATAAAAGAGAGCCTTGCGACTCTCTTTTTTAATGCTTTGTGTTAAAAGATGATCTACTGCGGAATTGTGACAGTGAACGTATCCTCTACATACGGTGCCTGTTCCCAATCATCCGTGTCGTAAACCCTGATCTGCAGCTCAACGTTTTCAATACTTTCAATATCGTTGTCTGCCAGGTCTTCTTCGAACCAGCTGATTTCTGTATTCTCTTTATTACCAGCAGTTACTTCGGTTGCAAATAACGGATCCAGCATATATCCATTGACAGATGCGCTCTCAACCGAGAACATCAGCGTTTCGTCGCTGGTCTTATTCTCCAGATAGACCTTTAAGGCCGGGCCCCAGTCACCATCTTCATCAAAATCTTTCACTACCATGGTGCACTGGTCGTTATCGAACAGAACCACTTCTTCAAACGCCGCCTTCTCTTCAGATTCGGATGCGGTCTGTTCTGCAGACCCTGTGCTGCTTTCTGCAGCCCCTGCAGTTTCTTCACTGCCGCCGCACGCAGTAAAGGCGAAGACCACCATTAAACTGAGAATCAATGCGAGTACCTTTTTCATTGGTTTCTCCTTTCTGTCATTACCATGCATTTGTTTTATTACGAGAGATTGCCTTTCACAGTCCTCTCGCCTTTAAACTGAAAAATGATATGCACGAGTGCAAATACCAGACACAGGATCCCCCAGATCACTAGATCCTCATAAATCCCATGCATGAATACGCCAATCAGCCCGGCAAGGACATAGAACACAATGCAAGTGACCGTTCCGCCGCCGCGGCCCGCCTTATGAGTGGCGATCCCGACGATGCCGGCAACTAGCATAAAGATACCTGTCAAAACACCGGCACCGCCGGACAGCCCTTCTGAATCTCCCATCGCTTCAACAACCGTTGCTGCGCAACTCTGAAACATGATCAGGAGAAAGAGAACACAACTGATAATCCCAATCACCAACTTCGCTGTTTTCATGCTGAACCCCCTCTTACGCATATGTAGCCACATGCTAATATACATGCCTCGCATCCGCATTTGGTGTGCTGACAGCACGAAAACTCAAACGGTTTCTACCGCTGAATACTTGCCCATGTGCCAAGTATTCAGTAAAATGAAGGGTAAGCGTCAGGTACTTCGCTGACGCCAACAAACATCCCAGTTTTCAGGAGGAAAAATCCATGTTATTGACAGGAGCTGAAATATTTGTCCAGTGTCTGCTCGAGCAGGAAGTCGACACCGTGTTCGGGTTCCCCGGCGGCACGATCCTGAACGTCTATGACGAACTGTACAAGTGCGGCAAGATCCGCCACATCCGCACGGCGCACGAACAGGGCGCCAGCCACGCGGCTGACGGCTATGCGCGCTCCACCGGCAAGGTGGGTGTCTGCCTGGCAACATCCGGCCCTGGTGCAACCAACCTCACCACCGGCATGGCCACCGCCATGCTGGACAGCTCGCCCGTCGTGTTTGTCACCTGCAACGTCGCAAGCCGCATGATGGGCAAGGATGCATTCCAGGAAGTCGACATCACCGGTATCGCGCTGCCGATCACCAAGAGCGCGTTCCTCGTCAAGGACCCCGCCGACATCGCCGACACCGTGCGGCAGGCATTCGCTCTGGCCCGCAGCGGCCGTCCGGGTCCCGTCCTCATCGATATCACCACCGACGCCACCAAGGCGACGGCTGAATACGAATTCGTCCCGCGCAAACAGCACGCCAAGACCGGTCCGCTCTCGGAGCTGATCCGGCGCTCCACAACGAGCAGCCTCAAGACACCTGAGCCGGACAGAGGCGACGTCGACAAACTGGTCGACATGATCGCAGAGTCCAAAAAGCCAATGCTCATCTGCGGCGGCGGTGTCGTCAGAAGCCGCGGGCACGAAGAGTTCCTCAAATTCGCCCGCAAGATGGATGCACCGGTTGCCGTCACCGTCATGGGTGGCGGCGGCATCTACGGCCTCGACCCGCTGGTCACCGGCATGATCGGCATGCACGGCTCCAAGGCCAGCAACATGGCCGTCGACGAATGCGACCTGCTGATCGCTGTCGGGTGCCGGTTCTCCGACCGTGTCACCCTCGACGTGAACAGCTTTGCCCGCAACGCGAAGATCGTCCACATCGATATCGACCGTGCGGAGATCAACAAGAACGTCATGACCGACCACCACATCATCGGCGATGCCAAGCACGTCCTGCAGATGCTCAACGAGCGGATCCCGCAGTACGAACACAAAGAATGGAAAGACTACGTCTTCTCCTTCCCGCGCGAGACCGTCTACGACGACGTCAAGGACTACCTCACCCCGAAGCAGATCCTCGAGACCATGTCCGACATGTGCCCCGAAGAGACGATCGTTTCCACGGACGTCGGCCAGCACCAGATGTGGTCCATCCAGCACCTGCACTTCAGCTATCCCGGACAGCTGCTCACCTCCGGCGGATTCGGCGCCATGGGCTTCGGCCTCGGCGCGGCGATCGGCGCGAAGGTCGGCAATCCGGACACCACGGTCATCCACATCACCAGCGACGGTTCGTTCCGCATGAACTGCAACGAGCTTACCACCGAGTCCCTCTACAAGACGCCGGTCATCACATTCATCTTCAACAACCAGCGCCTCGGCATGGTCTACCAGTGGCAGCAGCTCATCTACGGCCAGCGGTATTCGGAGACCATCACCGAGCAGAGCCCGGACTTCGTCAAACTCGCAGAGGCATACGGGCTCGGCGCAAAGCGCGTGGCCAGCGTGGAGGAACTCAAGGAAGCGCTCAGCGAAGCGTTCGAGTACGAAAAGAAAGGCATTGGCTACGTGATCGACTGCGCAGTCAGAGCGGATGAGCTCGTCCGCCCGATGGTGCAGAACGGCAAACCGATCACCGACTTCCTGATCAACTAAGCGATTCCAAGCCTGAAGCCTGCCATCATATAGGAGAATTACGATGAAAGAGAATACAAATATCGAACAGGAAAAGATGGATCTGTACGACGACAGCGAAGTGGCACTGCGCACGCTTTCCGTGCTGGTAGAGAATCGCCCCAGCGTCCTTTCCCAGGTGGCGCGCCTGTTTACCCGCAATGGTTACAACATCGAGTCGATCGCGGCCGGCGCCACGCACACGGAAGGCATGACGCGCCTGACAATCGAGTTCATGGCAACCGCGCGCCAGACAACACTGCTTGTGAACCAGCTGGCCAAGATGGTCACGGTGCATTCCGCCAAGCAGCTCAATCCGGCCCACTGCATCCGCCGCGAGCTCGCGCTCTTTAAAGTGCGTGTCACAAGCGCTGACCAGCGCAACGAAATCATCCAGATCGCCAATATCTACCGCGGGTCCATCATCGACGTTTCCAACGAGACGCTGACCGTGGCGGTCATCGGCAACGAAGGCAAGATCTCCGCGCTGGAGGAATTCCTGAGCAGCTTCGAGATCATCGAACTCGCCCGCACCGGCACCCTCGCCATGGAACGCGGCAAGTACTCCATCAACGACGCCAGCAAGGAGCACGGCGAATTCGAATACGGCAAGTCGATCCTGTAGTCTGCCGGCTCTTTCAAAGCAAAAAAAAAGGAGGTGCACCTTGCACCTCCTTTTCAATTACTTCAGCACCGCACCGCGGTTCGCGCTGGTGACGTTGCGCAGGTATCTGGAGAGCCAGCCGGTCTTGACCTTGGGCTCGTGCTCCACATATGCCGCGCGGCGTTTTTCCATCTCCTCGTCGGAGATCAGCACGTTGACCTTTCCCGCCGGGATATCGATCTCGATGGTGTCGCCTTCTTCGATCAGGCCGATCTCGCCGCCGCTGGCAGCCTCCGGGCTGACGTGACCGATGGATGCGCCGCGGCTCGCGCCGGAGAAGCGTCCGTCGGTAATGAGGGCAACGGTCTTGTCCTGCTTCATGCCGGCAAGAGCGCTGGTCGGGTTGAGCATCTCTCTCATGCCCGGGCCGCCCTTGGGGCCTTCGTAGCGGATGACAACGACGTCGCCGTCTTTGATCTCACCCGCGTAGATCGCCTTGATCGCATCGTCCTCGCTGTCGAAGACGCGCGCGGGACCAGTGTGCTGCATCATCTCGGGTGCCACGGCGGAACGCTTGACCACGCAGCCGTCTTTGGCGATGTTGCCCCAGAGGACCATCAGACCGCCGGTCTCACTGTATGGATCTTCGATCGGACGGATGACTTTGTGCGCGACGCAGGTCTTCCCCTCGATGTTCTCACCGACGGTCTTGCCGGTGACGGTCATCAGGCTGAGATCAACGAGGTCCTTCTTGGCCAGTTCATTGAAAACTGCCGGCAGACCGCCGTCTCTGTTGAGGTCGAGCATATGATCCGGGCCGGCCGGTGCCAGGTGGCACAGGTTCGGGACCTTCGCGCTGTATTCATTGAATACATGCAGGTCGACCGGGCAGCCCGCCTCTTCCGCGATGGCCAGCAGGTGCAGGACGGTGTTCGTCGAGCAGCCGAGCGCCATGTCGCAGGCGAGTGCGTTGCGGATCGATTTTTCGTTGATGATGTCGAGGATGCGGATGTCCTTCTCGACCATTTCCATGACCTTCATACCGGCCTCTTTGGCGAGACGGATACGGCCGCTCATGACAGCCGGGATGGTCCCGTTGCCCGGGAGCGCGATGCCGATGGCTTCGCACAGGCAGTTCATGCTGTTGGCGGTGTACATGCCGGCACAGCTGCCGCAGCCGGGGCAGACGTTCTCTTCGAACGCGCGCAGCCCCTCATCATCGATGAGTCCGGCTTTGCGGGCGCCGACCGCCTCGAACATCTTGGACAGGCTCGTCTCCTCGCCTTCCACCAGGCCGGCCAGCATCGGACCGCCGGAGCAGACGACGGTGGGCAGATTGACGCGGATGGCGCCGATCAGCTGCCCGGGAACGATCTTGTCGCAGTTGGGCACGAGCACGAGGCCGTCGAGCATGTGGCCCATCGCCATGGACTCGACGCTGTCCGCAATGAGTTCGCGGCTCGGCAGCGAGTACTTCATGCCTTCGTGGCCCATCGCGATGCCGTCACAGACACCGATCGACGGGAATTCGATCGGGGTGCCGCCGGCCATGCGGATGCCGGCCTTGACGGCTTCTGTGATCTTGTCGAGGTGGGAATGGCCCGGGACGATCTCGCTGTGCGCGTTGACCACGCCGATCAGCGGACGCTCCAGTTCCTCTTTGGTGTACCCCATGGCGTAGAACAGGCTGCGCATGGGCGCGCGTTCCGCGCCTTTGGTGACGCTGTCACTTCTCATGGGTTTGGTATTCTCTCTCATTGATAAATACTCCTACTTCTTCAGCCAGCTCATCATCTGACGCAGTTCCTGACCGGTCTTGCAGAGCAGGTGTTCGTTCTCCTTCATGCGGGTGGTGAGGAAGCGAGCCTGACGGCCGGCGCTCATCTCCTGCACGAATTCGCTTGCGAATTCACCGTTCTGGATACGTCTGAGCAGTTCCTTCATGCCCTTCTTGGACTCTTCGGTGATGACGTACTTGCCTGCATAGTAATCGCCGTATTCAGCAGTGTTGGAGATGGACTTTCTCATCATCTCGAAGCCGCCGCTGTTGATCAGGTCGACGATCAGCTTCATCTCATGGATGCATTCGAAGTATGCCATCTCGGGCTGGTAACCAGCGTCAACCAGTGTCTCAAAGCCAGCCTTCATCAGTGCGCAGACGCCGCCGCAGAGGACAGCCTGCTCACCGAACAGGTCGGTCTCGGTCTCTTCTCTGAAGGAAGTCTCGAGGATGCCCGCTCTGCCTGCGCCGATGCCGCAAGCATAAGCCAGTGCGTAGTCCTTTGCCTTACCGGAGTAGTCCTGGTAGACAGCGATCAGGGACGGAACACCCTTGCCTTCGACATACTGGCTGCGGACGGTGTGGCCGGGGCCCTTCGGCGCGACCATGATGACGTCGATGTCTTCCTGGGGCTTGACCAGCTGATAATGGATATTGAAACCATGCGCATACATCAGGACGTTGCCTTCCTTCATGTGCGGCGCAACCTGGCTGTTGTAGATGTCAGCGGAAACTTCGTCCGGAACGAGCATCATGACGAAATCGCCCATCTCTGCAGCGGTCTCGACATCATAGACTTCCAGGCCGGCATCTCTTGCAGACTGGGCGCTCTTGCTGTCCGGTCTGAGACCGACGACGACCTTGCATCCGCTTTCCTTCAGGTTCTGTGCATGGGCATGGCCCTGGCTGCCGAAACCGATGATCGCGATGGTCTTGCCGTCCAGCATACCGAGGTTGCAATCCTGATCATAGTACTTTCTCATAGTGGTTACTCCTTTCGCCGCACGCGGCGGCTATTCACATTTTGTTATAGACATTTTTATGTTATGCGGCTATATGGCCTAACATTACCAGTATACCGCATTTTTACAAATTTTCCTGCACTCTTCGTGCATTTTACCGCAGAATCGCTTTTTACCGCGGGAGCGCCTGGACATTCTCGTTGTCCGGATCGAGCCCTCTGCCCATACCGGTGATACCGGTCCGGCAGACCTCACTGATATGGTAGCCGCTCATCATGGCGATGAAGCCGTCGATCTTGCCTGGTTCGCCGGTCAGCTCGACGATCATGCTGTCCGTAGACAAGTCGATGATCTTGCCGCGGTAGACTTCGACGATATCCTTGATATGCGCCAGATCTTCCGGCTCTGCCTTGACCTTCATCATGAGCAGCTCGCGGAACAAGCTTGCGCCGGGCTCCAGGACGAAGATGCGCCGTACGACTTCCAGCTTTTCGGTCTGGCTCAGGATCTGCGCCAGACCCTGCTCCGTCCCCTTGAAGACGACGGTGATGCGGGAGATCGTCGGGTCGGTCGTCTCGGATACGGTCAGGGAGTCGATGTTGAATCCGCGCCGGCCGTACAGGCTGACGACACGCGCCAGAACGTTCGCCTGGTTGTCAACGTAGATGCTGATGACTTCTCTTTTTGTTTCGTTGTTCATGCCGCACCTCCTAACCGATGATCATATCTTCTGTACTGCCGCCCGCCGGGATCATGGGCAGGACGCGCTCTTCCTGGTCGATGACACAGTCGATCCAGACCGGACCGTCCGCTTTGAGCGCTTCCTTGAAGACCTCTTCGAACTCTTCCGGCGTGGTAGCGCGGTACCCCTTGGCGCCAAAGCCTTCCGCCAGTTTCACAAAGTCGGTCTTTCTCTCCGGCGTCGTGCCTGCGTAGCGCTTGCCGTAGAAGATCGTCTGCCACTGGTAGACCATGCCGAGCACGGTATTGTTCATAATGACGGTGATGATCGGGAGCCCTTCGCTCACAGCCGTGCAGGCTTCGTTGAGGTTCATGTGGAAGCTGCCGTCGCCGGTGATGTGGATGACGCGTCTGTCCGGCATGCCGATCTGCGCGCCGATCGCTGCGCCGTAGCCAAAGCCCATCGTGCCGAGGCCGCCGCTGGTGATGAAGTTGCCGGTGCGCTCATGCTTGAGGTACTGGGCCGCCCACATCTGGTGCTGGCCGACATCGGTGACATAGAGCGTTTCCTTGTCGGTGTTGTCGCCGATCGTGCGGATGATGTTCTGCGGATGCAGTTTGCCGTCTTCCGGTGTGTTGATCGAGCGGCGCATCTCGGTGACTTCTTCGATCCACTCTTTATGCTCGTTTTCTTCGATGAGCGGGAGCAGCTGCTGGAGGAAGTCCTTGACGTCGCCGACGATGCTGTAGTCGACCAGGACGTTCTTGTTGATCTCACTCTGGTCGATGTCGACCTGGATCTTGGTCGCCTTCTTCGCGAATTTCTTCGGGTTGAGGGCAACGCGGTCGGAGAATCTCGTGCCGAGGGCGATCATGACGTCCGCCTTATCCATGGCCTTGTTCGCCGCCACGGTGCCGTGCATGCCGATCAGGCCCATGTTGCGCGGATCGTCCGCATCGACAGCGCCAGCCGCCATGATGGTGTAGGTCGACGGGATGTCCGCCTTCGCCATCAGTGCGTTGAGCTCATCCGCCGCCTTCGCAGCACGGATGCCGCCGCCGTAGTAGATGACCGGGCGCTTTGCGCCGTTGATGATGTCTGCGATCTTCTGCAGATCGTCCGACTGCACCTTCGGGATGCCCTTGGTCTCTTCGTGGTAGACGCCGGGCTTATAGTCGATCTTCGCCGCCGTGACATCCTTGGTGATGTCGATCAGGACGGGGCCTTTGCGGCCGGTCGTCGCGATACGGAACGCATCGTGCATCGCCTTGGGCAGATCTTCGATGCGGTTGACGAAGAAGTTGTGCTTGGTGATGGGCATCGTGATACCGACGATACTGATCTCCTGGAACGCGTCTCTGCCGATCAGCGAGTCCGGCACGTTGGCCGTGATCGCGATCACGGGGACGCTGTCGATCATCGCTGTCGCAAGGCCGGTGACCAGATTGGTCGCGCCGGGGCCGCTGGTCGCCACGACAACGCCGGGTTTGCCGGTCGCTCTGGCATAGCCGTCGGCTGCGTGCGAAGCACCCTGCTCATGTGCCGTAAGAACGCCGTGAATCTGATCGCGGTATTCATACAGCGCATCGAACACGTTGAGGACGGTGCCGCCCGGATACCCGAAGACGGTGTCGACGCCGTGCTCGATCAGGATCTCTGCCACAACTTGAGAGCCTGTCAGTTTCATGTAGTTACTCCTTTCCTTTATATAGCCATTTCATAATTGCCTGTTGAGCCCCTGTGCCCTGTGCGATTCCAAGGGCTCCGCACCTTTCAAAAATGTGCGAATTAACTTCATTATACTCGCCGCATATGGCGTGTCAACCATTGCATTTTTAGTTTATGTTTTAGCAAACATGCTTATCGCAATTTTATTTGTTTCAATAAACAGTTTTTAAAAATTATTTTCGCTTTTACGTTTTTTCGGCGTGCGAAAAGCATTTTTCTGAGACTTTTACGCATTCCGGAGTACCTTCGCACCCCCGCAGAAACACTGCGGTTTTCTGAATATTATGGATTGTTGTTGAGCGATTCCAAATCATCGCAAAAGCCTTGACAATGCACGGTTTCGTAGACTATAGTAGTTGTAATTTCATATTGCGATGACGGGAATAAATCGTGTTTGAGGTTTCTGATAGAGAGCAGGCGGCTGGTGGAAAGCCTGTGAGAGACGGAATGCGGTGTCTCACCCCTGAGCAACCCCTTAGAGCGGGCGCCGGTGATGGCCGGAGCCAATAAGAGTGGTACCGCGGAGCGTGATTATAATGCAGCTTCGTCTCTTAGGAGGCGGAGCTTTCTTTTTTGGAATCGCCCGGTCAGCCGGACGGCTCTGTGAAAGGAAGATCTGCGGACTCACGCAAAACGGTATATAGAATAGAAAGGAACTAGAAAGAAATGAACAATGTAAGCAAGTATCAGATCGGTTACTTCATGCCTCCCGAAGAGTGCCTCGACTGGTCCCACAAAGACCACATCGAAAAGGCCCCGCTGTGGTGCAGCGTCGACCTGCGTGATGGTAACCAGGCTCTGATCGTGCCCATGTCCCTGGAAGAAAAACTGGAGTTCTTCGAGTACCTGTGCAAGATCGGGTTCAAGCAGATCGAAGTCGGCTTCCCGGCAGCTTCGGACACCGAGTTCGAACTGTGCCGCGAACTGATCGAGAAGAACCTGATTCCCGACGACGTCAAGATCCAAGTACTGACCCAGTCCAGAGAACATATCATCAAGAAGACCTTCGAGGCGCTGGAAGGCTGCAAGTCCGCCATCGTCCATCTGTACAACTCCACGTCCGTGGCGCAGAGAGAACAGGTCTTCCGCAAGGACAAGGACGCCATCAAGAAGATCGCGACCGACGGCGCGGAGCTGATGGTCGAATACGCGAAGAAGCATCCGGAGTCTGAGTGGACCTTCGAGTATTCCCCGGAGAGCTTCACCGGCACCGAGCCCGAGTACGCACTCGAGGTGTGCAACGCGGTCCTCGACATCTGGCAGCCCACCGCAGACAACAAGGCGATCATCAACCTGCCCAGCACGGTGCAGATGAGCATGCCGCACGTCTACGCGTCCCAGATCGAATACATGAGCAAGCACCTGCACTATAGAGAGAACGTCCTCGTCTCCACCCATCCGCACAACGACCGCGGCACCGGCGTGGCAGACGCAGAGCTCGCACAGCTGGCAGGCGCGGACAGAGTCGAAGGCACCCTGTTCGGCAACGGCGAGCGCACCGGCAACGTCGACATCGTCACGCTCGGCATGAACCTGTACACCCATGGCATCGACCCGGAGCTCGACTTCGAAGACATGCCCACCATGGTCAAGATGTACGAGAAGTTCACCGACATCAAAGTCGGCCCGAGGCAGCCGTACGGCGGGCAGCTCGTCTTCGCAGCCTTCTCCGGCTCGCACCAGGATGCCATCGCCAAGGGTATGCACTACCGCGACGAAAGAGACATCGAGCGCTGGAACGTACCTTACCTGCCGCTTGATCCGACCGACATCGGCCGCGTCTACGAGGCAGACGTCATCCGCATCAACAGCCAGTCCGGCAAGGGCGGCGTCGCCTACATCCTCGAACACAACTACGGCTACTTCCTGCCGATGGCGATGCGCGAAGAAGTCGGCTACATGCTCAAGGGCATCAGCGACAAGAAGCACAAAGAACTCTCTCCCGAAGAGATCTTCGACCTCTTCGACAACGAATACATCAACGTATTTGACGACATTGACGTCACCGACGCGGTCTTCCACAAGACGACCAACTTCAAGGAGAACGGCCGCATGATCGCGGAGATCGATGTCGACATCCTCGGCGAGAGCTACCACCTCAAGGGCGAAGGCAACGGTCGTCTCGACGCGGTCAGCAATGCGCTCCGCCACAGCCCCTACAACATCGCGAAGTACAACTTCGTGACCTACCAGGAGCAGGCGCTCGAGTCCGAGTCCGACTCCAGAGCAGCCGCCTACGTCGCCATCTCCGACGACAAGGGCTGGGTCTACTGGGGCGTCGGTCTGCACGACGATATCATCGCGGCGTCCATCAACGCGCTCGTCAGTGCGCTCAACCGCTTTAACAAGATCAGTCACTTCGTGAAATAGGAGGAACCCCGTTATGGGTATGACAATGACTCAGAAAATCATGGCAGCGCATGCCGGACTCGATGAAGTCCATGCCGGCGAGCTGATCCGTGCCAAGGTCGACATGGTCCTGGCCAACGACATCACCGGCAGCTCCCTCGTGGACTACTACGAGGAGAACGGCTTTGACCACGTCTTCGACAATGAGAAGATCGCGCTCGTCATGGACCACTTCGTCCCGAACAAGGACATCAAGAGCGCCGAGCAGTGCATGGCCTGCCGCTCCTTCGCAAAACGCTTTGGCATCACCCACTGGTATGATGTCGGCGAAATGGGTGTCGAGCACGCGCTGCTGCCGGAGAAAGGACTGGTTGCCGCGGGCGAGCTGATCCTCGGCGCAGACTCCCACACCTGCACCTACGGTGCACTGGGCGCTTTCTCGACCGGCATCGGCACCACCGACCTCACCGCGAGCGTCGCTTCCGGTGAAACCTGGTTCAAGGTCCCGTCCGCCATCAGGTTCGTACTCAAAGGCAAAAAGCCGGCGCACATCTCCGGCAAGGACATCATCCTGCACATCATTGGGATGATCGGTGTCGACGGTGCGCTGTACAAGTCCATGGAATTCACCGGCGAAGGCGTTGCCTCCCTCTCCATGGAAGACAGATTCACCATCTGCAACATGGCCATCGAGGCCGGCGGCAAGAACGGCATCTTCCCCGTCGACGACGCAGCGAAGGCGTACATGGAAGGCCGTGTGGACCGTCCGTACAAGATCTACGAGGCGGATCCCGACGCAGAGTATGAAGCGACGTATGAGATCGATCTGGAATCGCTCGAGCAGACGGTCGCCTTCCCGCATCTGCCGGAGAACACCCACACCGTCTCCGAGATCGCGGCCATGGAACCCATTAAGATCGACCAGGTCGTCATCGGCAGCTGCACCAACGGCCGCATGCAGGACATGCGCCAGGCGGCGGAAGTCCTGAAGGGCAAGCACGTCGCACCGGACGTCAGAGCCATCATCGTGCCGGCGACCCAGGCCATCGTCAAACAGTGCATCAAGGAAGGCCTCGTTGATATCTTCATCGACGCCGGCTGCTCCTTCAATACGCCGAGCTGCGGCCCCTGCATGGGCGGCCACATGGGCATCCTCGGCCCCGGCGAGCGCTGCGTCAGCACCACCAACCGCAACTTCGTCGGCCGCATGGGCCACGTGGACAGCGAGATCTACCTCGCCAGCCCCATCGTTGCGGCGGAAAGCGCACTCACCGGCTGCATCAGCGGCACCAAACTGGACTAGGAAGGAGAGCGATTCTATGGAAAAGAAAGTACAAGGACGCGTCCATAAATACGGCGACGACGTCAACACCGACGTCATCATCCCCGCCCGTTATCTGAACATCCACGACATGGATGAACTGTCCCTCCACTGCATGGAGGACATCGATCCGAAGTTCGTCGAGAAAGCGAACCCCGGCGACATCATCGTTGCGCAGGACAACTTCGGCTGCGGCAGCTCCAGAGAACACGCCCCCGTCGTCATCAAGCAGCGCGGCATCAGCTGCGTCATCGCGACGACCTTCGCGCGCATCTTCTACCGCAACGCCATCAACATCGGCCTGCCCATCATGGAGTGCCCTGAAGCGAGCGAGCGCATCGAGGACGGCGACGAGGTGGCGATCGATTTTGCGACCGGCGTCATCACCAACGTCACGAAGAACGAGACCTATCAGGCAGCCCCCTTCCCGGCCTTCATTCAGGAGATCATCGATGCGGGCGGCCTGCTCAATAGCCTGAAGTAAGTACACAAGGAATCGCCCTGCAAGGGCAGTGAGGACTGAATTATGGATTACAGAATCGCAGTCATCCACGGCGACGGCATCGGCCCGGAAGTCGTGAATGAAGCCATCAAAGTACTGAACAAAGTCGGCGAAGTCTACGGACACCACTTCTCCTATGACTACGTGCTGGCAGGCGGCTGCGCCATCGACAACGACGGCACCTGCCTCCCGCAGGAGACCATCGACAAGTGCAAGAAAGCCGATGCGGTCCTGCTCGGCGCGGTCGGCGGCCCCAAGTGGGACGACCTGCCCGGTGAGCAGCGCCCGGAGAAAGCTCTGCTCGGTCTGCGCAAGGAGCTTGGCCTTTTCGCCAACCTGCGCCCCGCGATGCTCTTTGAAGAGCTCGCCAACGCCTGCCCGCTCAAACCCGAGATCGTGGCCGGCGGCCTCGACATCATCGTCGTACGCGAACTGACCGGCGGCATCTACTTCGGCGAACGCGGCCGCAAGCAGACGGAAGGCGGCGAGACCGCCTACGACGTCGAACAGTATTCCGAGATGGAAGTCCGCCGCATCGCCAAGGTCGCTTTCGACATGGCCATGAAGCGCAACAAGAAAGTCACGAGCGTCGACAAGGCAAACGTCCTCGAGAGCTCCAGACTCTGGAGAAAGGTCGTCGCGGAAGTCGCACAGGACTATCCGGAAGTCGAACTCAACAACTACTACGTCGACAACACCGCGATGCAGCTGGTGCTCAACCCGAAGCAGTTTGACGTCATCCTGACCAGCAACATCTTCGGCGACATCCTCTCCGACGAGGCGAGCCAGATCACCGGCTCCATCGGCATGCTCCCCTCCGCCAGTCTCGCGGAAGGCAACTTCGGCATGTACGAGCCCGTCCACGGCAGCGCACCTGACATCGCCGGCGACAACATCGCCAACCCGATGGCGACCATCCTGTCCGTCGCGATGATGCTCCGCTACTCGTTCGGACTGCTCGACGAAGCAAAAGCCATCGAGAACGCCGTCAAGGAAGTCCTCGCGACCGGCTACCGCACCGCAGACCTGCACGACAGCAGCGCTTCGGAGTCCCCGGCCGCCAGAGAGAGCATCCTCCCGCTGACCAGAGACACCGCATTCATCGCGCAGCAGGCCAAAAAGCACGTCCTGCACAACCCGATCAGCACCGAGACCTGCGGCGATCTGATCGTGAACGCGATCAAATAACCCGCACATGCACACCCGCTGCAGACGCGGCAATCACTGAAGCACAAAAAAGAGAGGCTCCGGATGGAGTTGAACCTGTAAGATGAAAGTAGACATGCAAAAAGAGCATGTCTACTTTTTTATGATACTGTTTCATTAAGGAGGTGAGGATATGGGAAGACCAAAAGG
>CADATO010000034.1 GCA_902790905.1 uncultured Eubacteriales bacterium | reverse complement strand
TGAAGACGCTTGGGCGAGGAAGGCCCTCGTGAATATCGCCAAGGCTGGATACTTCTCCTCCGACCGCACCATCGCAGACTATAACCGCGATATCTGGCACGCGGATTACGCCCGCTGACATCTGCCGCCGAATATAAGCCCCCGGCTTGTGTTCCTTGTACAGTTGAACTTCGAAGCCATCCTCAATATAGAATGCAGCCCGTTTTGATTTGGATAGACCGTGGAGTCGTTTCGATACGCTCTATCTCTCTCGCAGATTTGATACAATAAAACGATGAACCCCCCAACGTGTGATTGTAAGGGGAGAATTCAAAGGGATTCATCGTTTTGAATGCCGACATATTGAAGCGATATATTCCCTTGTACCGGATGGCACGAGTCGTGCTTATGCATAATCATACCCGGAACACACGCATCCACCTTGCGGAAAAGAACATGGATACTATTTCTCACGCGCAGGGGAACATGTCAGCCTTATTTTACGGTCACGGGAACATGTCGAGAAACTGGAATTTTACTTCCTGGCAATTACAATCGGTTGATAGAATCCTGATTCCTCCGGGAATTTCCAAATCACCTGACTGCAATCTGCAGATTCTCCTCGTCATCGATAATATACTGCGTCAATTGATAATTATCCCCGTTCCAAACCCACGTTTGAAAAGAAACGCGCTGTCCTTTTTCCGTCTTATGGATATAAGGCGGGGAATAAGGCGGCTTACTATCCAGAAGGCTGTCATAATCTCGGATACTGGCCACAAAGATACCGCCCTGTTTGATCTGACCGGTGATACTTCTGACAGCCGTTTCCAAGGCTTCGCCTGTCAGCATGTGCGGCAGCGCATTGTCCATTGCAATCACAATGTCAAACTGCTCGGAGAAGGTGTCAGTCAAGGCACAGAAATCTGCATGTTCGAAACGGATTGTAACTCCTTGACTCTCTGCCCGTGCTTTGGCTTCGACTAATTCTCCATCGCTGATATCCGAAGCAGTTACCGGATAACCGAGAGCCGCCAGACCGATTGCCTGTGTTCCGATCCCGCAGGCACAATCAAGGATATGGGCAACGGCCTGTTCTTGAGTAGTAGCATTCCAGTCCAAAAACAGCTTGTCATACTGAGAAGCCATATTATCATAAAAGGTTTGGGTTATATCCATGATCTTACCTCCCCATAAATCCCGATTTATCAGTTTGTTTCTTTCTTCACATACGTAATCTGAATATCGTAGCCCAGCTTTTCAAGCATCTCCACGAACACCATGTTCACGATGCCGTCCTTCTTGTTTATGAGCCTGCTGATTTACGGAACTGAAGTCCCCACCATCTCTGCAAGCTGCGCCTGAGTGATGTTTTCCTCCAGGCATCTGACCTTTATTCTGTTTTTGTCATCAATACTACTGTTTCCACATGCCCCGAGACACTATTATGGATGTCACCCGTATGAGAGAACATATCCAAAATTTCATCCGTATGCGGAAACATTTCTACTAACTTCCTGTTGTCAGAAACATATCAGAAACATTCATTTTGCTTATAACGCGTCCTTCGGGCAATTCCTGACACATTCCATACACAGGATGCATTCGGTGCCGTTTAGACGTTTCCTACTGTTATCAGTTACATCAACATTCATCGGGCATACTTTTTTACACTTTCCACAGGAAATACATTTATCCTTATCGCATTTGATACGCAGCAGCGAAAAATAGCTCATAGGTTTCAGAAAAACAGTAATCGGACAGATGTATTTGCAAAAAGCCCGGTTGTCCTTAAATACATATGCCAGGATTATTCCCACCGCATAGTAGACTACATTTCCTACTATAAATGCCCAAAACATGATCCGCTCAATATTCCCGACTTTTGCGAGAAATAAAGCAGCCACAAAGATCAGCGAGCCAGCAAAAATTATATATCGGATCCATCCGATTCTCTTTCGGGGATTTCCCGGAACTTTATACGGCAGGAAATCCAGCACCATTGCTGTCCAGCAAGCATACCCACACCATCCCCTGCCGAATAACAAGGGTCCGAATATTTTCGCTACAGCATAGTGAATTGTCGCTGCTTCAAATACTCCCGTAAACAAGTAATACCAAAAGCCTTCAATCTGCATATTTTCATTACAGATAAGTCCCAGATATATGAGCATATACAAACCGACAAGCAACTGGACGATACGGCGAGCATGCTTATATTTCCTGATAAACAGGAAAACGCCAAAGGATATGGATAGTCCGATATAGCTGAAATTGAAAAGATAAAACAGATTATCTTTTGTCAGCCATAACGTCACTGCCACGGTTTCAAATATTGCCAGCATCAGCACCGGCATCAAATATTTTTTCAATTATTATAAATCCTCCAACTACATTCTTATAAATGCAACACAGCCTATACCGTCTGAAGCGGTAAAGCCTACCGAACGATAGAATGCTTTCGTCTTTTCTGTGTAATTGTCCACCTCAGACATATTTAGCATGTAAATTAGAGGTTACGATCATGATGATAATAAACACGATCGTGGATCCGATCGTGCTGACCAACTGTATTATTCTTATTATGTTATTTCGAACTCCAAACAGAAACAGAACACTTGTTATAATACTGACAGCTGCAAAAACAATCTGCAGATAAATCAGGAATGACTGATCAGCAATATTTAGTCTTGCTATCGGGCTGCGATGCCATTCTCTAATCTCCCCTGTCTGCATCATTGCCCGGTCCGTATAGATATTAATATTCAGAACAACAAAATACGCAATATTTATGACGATGAATAATATAGACATCAGCATCTGTCATCAACTCCTTCTGCGCTAAGTACTACTTCTTTTTTATCCTTACAAATCCCGATTTATTGGTTTCTATTTTTCATAGGACATCAAAACTACAGCTACAGTCCCATTTGACAACAGAACGAGAGTCTCAACCTCTCAAAAAGCCCAAATGACAACAATCCGATAGCCTCAATATCACATTTTTGCCCGTGATAGCGAAACAACCGTTTCCACATGCCCGGCGCGCGGGAACATGTCGAAGGGAGCGGCTTTCTTCAGTGTATAGGAATCGCCCTGCCCCGCCGAATCGCTGAGATACGCGATATCCCTGGCCAGCGTTGCCGGGTCGCAGGATACGTAGACGATCCTCTCAGGCCCCAGTTTTCTGACCGCGTCGAGCAGCGCTGTATGGCAGCCTTTTCTGGGCGGATCAAGGATCACAACGTCCGCTTTCTGTACCGCCTCCGTGACCGCTTCGTCGATGCCGGTGAGCGATTCCTTGGGAAGGCCGCTGTCTTTCAGGACCGTCTCAAGGTGTGCTGGGTCCGCATCCGCCAGCACGGGCAGCACCTCTTCCGCCTTGCCGCAGATGTACCGCGCATTGATCACACCGTTGAGCACGGCGTTGCGGTTGGCATCGAGGACCGCCGGCTTCACCGACTCGATCCCGATGATGTACTTCGCTTTGTCCGCCATCCACAGGCCGATCGAACCGACGCCGCAGTACAGGTCGAGCACGTATTCCTCGCCTGTCAGGCCGGCGTACTCCAGCGCCTTGTTGTAGAGCGCCTCCGCCATGACCGGATTGACCTGGTAGAAACTCGCCGGCGAGATCTCCACGGTGAGATGGCCGAACTGCTCGGTGATGACGTTCTTCCCCGCGAGCGGCAGGAAATCCTTGCCGAAGATCTGCGAGGTCTTGTCTTTATTGACATTGAGCCAGATGCTCTCGAGGCTGTAGCCGGCTGCATCGATGGCGTCGTCCAGCATTTCGATAAGCTTCGGTGCGTTCGGAATCGCTTTGCCGTTGATGACCAGCACGACCATCACTTCGCCGGTGCCGAACGCTGTTCGCACGACCATGTGGCGCATGAGCCCCTGCTCCCACTTGTCGTCCCATGCAGTGATGTGGTCCTCCTCCATGAACTGCCGGAGTGCATCCGCCGCCGCAACAGCTGCATCGCTCTGGATCTGGCAGTCCAGGCAGTCGATGACGTTGTGGCTGCGGACTTCGTAAAACCCGACCGCTGCCGGTCCGAGGTTCTCGATGATGCCGCCCTTGCGCTTGATGTTGCCGCCTGTGGAAATCTGCATCTGCGCCTTGTTGCGGTAGCGGTACGGGATGGTCATCGCCGTGATCGGTTC
Source organism: uncultured Eubacteriales bacterium (assembly GCA_902790905.1). Taxonomy (GTDB): domain Bacteria; phylum Bacillota; class Clostridia; order Peptostreptococcales; family Anaerovoracaceae; genus RUG13615. Next base: position 15,993 of record CADATO010000034.1, on the reverse strand, counting down.
GAAGGCGACGCCCTGCGTTTCATCGGACGCGCCGTCCCCTGCGATCTGCGCGCCGCCGATGCGGCTCAGTTTTTCCTGCACGTGGCGCTCTTTGAGCTCCAGTTCCTTGTCGTAGGTGATGCGCCCGTATGCGCAGCCGCCGCAGACATCGATGTACGGGCAGAGAACTTCTTCGTCCGCTTCTTCGGCGATATTGCCGTCGATGTCTTCGATCATCTCGGGTTCGCCTGCGGGGATGCGCCAGGGCGATTCCTTGAGGATCTCCATGCAGACCGCCAGCGCAAAGCGCTTCTTCACTTTCGTGACCCTTGCGCTTACGACATCTCCCACGACACAGCCCGACACAAAAACAACGAGACCGCCATAGCGTGCGATCCCGCGTCCGTCGTCTGTCATGTCAAAGATCTCAAGTTCCAGCAGGGCGCCCTTCTCGGGCAGTGTGTTCGTCTTTTCCATTCCGTCCTGTCTTTCTGTTTCAGCATTGCCGTCAGTGCGCTTATCTGCGCTTGAGGCGTTTCTTCGGTTTGTCGTCATCGTCCATGCTCTTCTTGATCATCTCGTAGAGATCGGGCCGGACCTTCTTGAATTTCACAGGCTTGAGCTCCGTGTCGGTCACCGGGTGCATCGAGCTGCCCGTCACGCAGACTTCGCCGGTCTCCTTCTTATAAACCTCATAGCCGATGTAGATCGACGCCGCCTTGAGTTCGTCGACCCAGCTCCTGATGACCAGCAAATCGTCCGCAAACGCCGGATGCAGATACGTGCAGGTGATGGAGCCGACCGGCAGCTTCATGCCTTCCTCCTCCATGCGCTTGTACGGGTATCCCATCTGGCGCATGAGTTCTGTCCTGCCGCGCTCGAACATGGAAATGTATGTCCCGTTGTAGACGATGCCCATCGCATCGGTGTCCGCGAAGATGACTCTGTATTCGGTTTCGTTGTACATGTGACTGTTCCCTCTTTCTTATTTCTTTGCTGTTTTCTTGACCGGCCTTGCGGTCCCGGCATCCATCGCATCCGCCAGCGCTTCGATGCGCTTGAGTCTGCTGTTGACGCCCGCTTTCTTGAGCGGCGGGTCGAGGAATTCGCCGAGTTCTTTGAGCGATGCCTCGGGGTGTTCCATGCGCACCACCGCGATCTCCGCGAGCTTTGGCGGCAGATTGGCAAGCCCCACCTTGTTGATCTTCTCGATGACCTTGTCCGCCGCCGCGATGGCCTTGTCGATGTTGGCCTGGTCGCAGTTGGCGAGGCGGTTGGCTTCGCCCTTGAGTTCCTTCTGGAATCGCACATTCTGGAACGCGAAGTACTGCGAATGCGCGCCCATGATCGCCAGCGTATCCTGGATCTGGTCCGCCTTCTTCAGGTAGACGACATGCTCATCCTTGCGCTGGTAGTATTTCGCGGTGATGTCTTCAAAGGAGTTGAACAGTCTGCGCACGTCGGTCGCCAGGATCTTTGTCGCGCAGCTGATCTCAAAGTGGTAGTCCTTCTCAGGCGTGGTCATCGTGCCGGCGGCCAGAAACAGCGCCCGCAGATATGCCTTGCGCGCATCCTTCGTCTTGACCAGCCCCTCGTAGATGCCGTCGCTGATGTAGTTCATGCCCTCGCGGACCATCAGGATGCCGGTCTCACGCAGGATCTGCTCGGAGAGATCCTCCGGCCCGATCGTGATGATATACGAGCGCCCTTTGCGGATCCCGCCGCCTTCCCGCACGGACAGGTGCGTTTCGATGCTGAAATACTCCTTGAGGAGCTTCGTGAAATGCCGCGCTGTCGCCGGATCGTCCAGTGGCACCTGGATCTCGAACTTGCCGAAGCCCCGTAGGCGCAGATTTCCCCGCACACGAATAAAGGCCGCGATCTCCGCGATCATACAATTCTTTTTCTCCGGCATGATGTGCGCCAGTTCGTTCTTTGTATCCGCGGAAAATGACACGGTCTTTGTTCTCCTTTACACTGCCGGCACGATCCGCCGGCTTATTTCTTCTTTACATCACGATGCTCCAGCGTGACCTGTTTGCCCTGCTTTTTGAAGCGCTCGTAAAACTCGTTGGCCATGGCGACCGAGCGATGATGCCCGCCGGTGCAGCCGAACGCCACATTCAGATGCCACTTACCTTCCTGCATGTAGCCCGGGATCGTGCCGTTGATCAGGCGGTCCAGGTTCTTGATAAAGGACTGGGTGACATAATATTTGTTAATGTATTCTTTGATCTTCTTATTGTTGCCCGTCAGGCGCTTGAGCGTGGGCACATAGAACGGATTTGGAATAAACCGCATATCGAAGACCATGTCCGCGGTAACGGGGATCCCGTACTTGAATCCGAACGACATGATGTTGATGACAAAGGACTCTTCCCTCGTCTTGTCCTCGAGGATCTCGCGGATTTCTTCCTTAAGCTGTGCCGTCTTCATGCCGGATGTGTCGATGACGAAGTCCGCCGCATCGCGCAGTGGCTTGAGCTTTTCGCGCTCCGACTCGATGGCATCCTGCGTGGCTGCTCTGTGCGTGACAGGATGCACGCGCCTCGTCGCATCAAACCGTCGCAGAAGCGTATCATCGGATGCCTCCAGAAAGAGAACCTTGGAATCGATGCCATACGCTTCCATGACCTCCTTGGCCTCCTGCAGACCGCCGAAAATCTCCCCGCCGCGAATGTCTACGACAAAAGCTGCTTTCTCGATACCGCTCTCCGGCGTCATCGCCAGATTGATAAAGTCGGAGATCAGAGCCGGCGGCATATTATCTATGCAGTAGTACCCCATATCCTCCAGGCCTTCCATGGCCTGCGACTTGCCGGCACCGGACAAGCCCGTGATGATCACAATCTGCACGTTACGCCTCCTCCGTTTCTTCTATGTTTACAATTCGTTCGACCGGCACGCTCGCTTCCTTTGCCCTTGCGATGGGCGATTCCACAGAACCTACGCGGCCCGGTATATGCGCATCACTGCTGACGATGAACTGCACATCGTATTTCATCGCCGTCCGGATTTCCTTCACATCGAGATGCGGATGCTTGGCGTTGATCTCCATGAGCACCCCGCGCGCCTCGCAGGCTCTGGCAATCTCGTCGATGTCAAACGGTCCCTTGTCCCCCGGGTGCGTCAGGATATACAGGTCATTTTCGTAGATTGCGCGTACCATCATATCCGTGTTCTTCGCCAGCAGGCTCCTGCCGCCAAAGCGGAGACCGTGGTCGTACGTGTAGTTATGGATGGTATAGCCGCCGTGCACACCGTAATGATAGCCGGCAATCACGTAGTCCAGATACTGCAGGTCGTCTTCGATCACGTCGATGTGCGGCGCCGGTTCCCAGATGTTCGCCTCCACGCCGAGCAGCACCTTGATCTGCGGGTACTTCTTATTGAGACGGTCGACTTCCGCCCGCATCACCGGATAGTTCTCTCTTTTCAGCCCATATGTCAGGTGCCCCGGTCCATGATCGGTGATCCCGACGGACTCCAGCCCTTTCGCGATGGCTTCCTTAACATTGTCCTCGATCGACCCCTTCCCGTGGCTGAATGTCGTATGGGTATGGTGGTCGTATAACAGTTTCCACATATATACTGCGTTCCTTTCTGTACTGCCTGCCGTTGCGCCAGTGCCAGCTGCCGCATCCGTCATGCCAAGGAATCGCTCTCTCCTTGCTCAACACCGATAATCCTGACTTCGGGCTCGAGATCCACCCCGAACTGTTCTTTGACCCGCGCCTGCACGAGATGCATCAGCGAAATGATATCCGCTGCCGTCGCACCACCGATGTTGATCACAAATCCACTGTGCAAGGTCGACACCTGCGCACCGCCGACTGTCAGACCCTTCAGCCTGGCATCCTGTACCAGTTTGCCGGCATAGTATCCCTGCGGCCGCTTGAAAAAGCTCCCTGCACTCGGGTAAACGAGCGGTTGCTTGGTGGTCCTGCGTTCCGTAAAGTCACGGATCCTGCTGCGAATCTCATCGGGGTCGCCAGTCTGCAGCCGTATTACCGCGCCGAGGATTATTTCCCCTGTTTCGTACAGTTTGCTGTATCGATAGCCAAGTTCCAGCTCTTCCACCTTTGCTTCTCGAATCGCGCCGGTTTTCGGATCAAGCAGCCGTACTGTCTCGAGCACATTCTTCATTTCCCCGTCGTAGGCACCTGCATTCATGTATACCGCACCGCCGAGGCTGCCCGGAATACCCGAAGCAAACTCCAGTCCTGTCAGCGACTGGCGTGCTGCCTCTTTGGCGATGGTGCTGAGCAGCGCACCAGCACCGGCCACGATCATCTCCCCATCAGTCCGGATCTCTGAAAACCCGTCCGCGATCTTGATGATCACACCGGGAAATCCGCCGTCTCTGACGAGGATATTGCTGCCGTTGCCCGTCACATAGTACGGCACACCGGCTTCTTGTACTTCCCGCATAACAGCGATGAGGGCCGCCTCATCTTCCGAAAAGGCAAGATACCGTGCACAGCCTCCGGCACGGAAAGAAGTATAGTCCGCCATAGAGACGTTGGTTTCTACTTTTGCATACTGCTGCAGGCGGGTCGCCAGATCATGCACGGTCGTCTTCCTCCTGTATTGGTTCTGTTGTGTCAGCTTCGTTGTCAGCGTCGGCAGACGCCTTGCTGTCATGATGCACATGATGGAGCAGTCCCTCCGGCTGCTCTGCCAGACTGGCATCGTACTCTGCATCCGGGTTGCGGATGTCCGCATACCGGTACAGTGTTTTGTAGTCTCTCAGATCGGTCGGCAGGCCTTTTTTCTCCAGCCGTTTGTTGATGGCATAGCAGATGTAGGCGTACAGTACGGCAAAGACCGGTACCCCGAGCACCATGCCGAGAAGACCGAACAGGCCGCTGCCCACAATGATCGCGAACATGACCCAGATGCTCGACAGTCCCGTCGTCTCGCCCAGGATCTTAGGCCCGATGATATTGCCGTCCACCTGCTGCAGGATGAAGACAAAGACGATGAATGCCAGGCACAGTTTCGGGCTGACCATGAACATCAGGATCGCCGACGGGATCGCCCCGATAAAGGGTCCGAAGAACGGAATGATGTTCGTAACGCCGATGATCACACTGATCAGAACGGCATACGGCCAGTGCAGGATCGTCATGACGATAAAACAGATGATCCCGATCACCAGGCTGTCGATCAGCTTGCCGCTGATAAAGCCCCAGAATGTCTTGTTTGTAAATGCAGCACCGCGAAGGATGCCGTCCGCATGCTCTTCTTTGAACAGCGCCAGGATCAGCTTCTTGGCCTGCGCCAGGAAGATCTCTTTCCGGTTGATAAAGAACGCGCAGACAATGACTCCGATGAAGAAGTCCAGGATCGCGCCGAGAATGCCGAGGATGCTCTCCGAGACCGTCGCCAGGATACTGTCATAGCGCGGCAGCAGTGTCGACTGGACCCAGTCCGTGAAGGAACCGCCGGCCTCGCTGATGAGCGCTTCCGCCTGCACCTTGAACGCATCCGGCAGATGGTTGGCGCTGTCCTGCAGGAATCGCACCACATTGCGTACATAGTCAGGCATTTCCTTTGCGATGACCGTCACGCTTTCAATGAGCTGCGGGATGATCAGATACAGCAGCGCACCGATGACGAGGAAAATCATCGCGATCGAGATCAGCGTTGCGATCCCCTTGGCGATGCCGACCGAGTGATCTTTCCCGCGGATCTTCGGCCATTTGATCTTGCTGAACCCGCGCACACAGACGTTGTACAGCGGGCAGACCAGATAGGCCATGACCAGTCCGTATACAAAAGGCATCATAATATCGCCGAGTGTCGATATGACCTCTGTCAGTTCCTCAAAACGGTACAGGATGAAAAAGAACGAGATGGCAGCGACCAGCATCAGTGTTCCCGTCATGCCCCATTTGAAATACTTCGATTGCCTTCTGTTGCGGTTCATGGATCCTCCGTTACATACTTATACATTTATAATATACACCATCAGGAAATGATTGTCTGCGACAGAATAAGAAAAAACACGGTGTGCTCACCGTGCTTTCTTCTCTTCTGTTAAAACCGGTCGCTGTAGTTCAGCATATCCCGGAGTCTGCCGTGCGGATATTTCTTTTTGCCGCCCGTGCCCCCTTCGCTGCCGCCTTCGTTCCGGATATAGCGGATGCCGCATTCCAGCCGTTCTTCACTGGTGTGCACGATGGCATAAGAAGGCGGATTGCCGTCCCGCGGCAGGCTCGTGCTGCCGGGATTGAGCAAGGTAATGCCCTCCGGCGACTGTTCATAAAGGGAGCAGTGCGTGTGCCCGAAAAAGACCGCTTTGCAGTCCTTCTCCATCGCCGCATAGACGAGCCGGTCTTCACTCCATCTGGCATCTCTCAGATGCCCGTGGGTGAGTAGGATCCTTCCGTATTCGGTCTCCAGAATCTTTTCGCTCTCCGCAAGACGCATACAGCCGTCCATGTTGCCGGGCACCGAAACAAGATCCAGCCCGTGCCGCTCCGCCAGGATCTCCGCATCCTGTTCATAGTCGCCGAGATGGATCAGCATATCAATATCGCCCATCCGGTCGATGACGGCCGAAATGGGCTCTATACGTCCGTGTGTGTCGCTGATGACCAGTAACTCCATAGCCTCTTCTTCCTGCCTCCTGCGGTACCAACTCTACTCTTCATCCACGAGGGTGACCCCGTCGATGGATGAAATCCTGTCGATGATCTCTGCAGGGTCTGTCTTACGCGGCAGTCTGAGCCGCACACTGAACCCGATCCCCTCCTGCACCAGGACGCTGCCGCGCGAGAAGTCCATATCTTCGAGCTTGACCCCTTCCTCCTTGAGCGCGTCGGTCACTGTGCGGAAGACCGTGCGGTCGGTGACTTCGATATAGAGGGCCAGATTGCCTGCCTTTCTGTAGATGGCATCTTCGATGTGCGGCAGCAGATCCAGACTGATATAGATCAGGATCGTTCCGATGAGCGCACCGGCATAAAACCCGATGCCGACCGCCAGACCGATGCAGGCAGACGCCCACAGGCCTGCCGCTGTCGTCAGACCGCGGATCTTGTTCCGGCCGGTCAGGATGATCGTGCCGGCGCCGAGAAAACCGACACCGGTGATGACCTGCGCGCCGATACGGGACGGATCGACCTGCGACGGCCATATATCGACCATGTACTGGTTCGTGATCATCGCCAGCGCAGCCCCGACGCAGACCAGAATGTGCGTACGAAAACCCGCCGGATGGCGCTCCGCGCCGCGTTCCAGTCCGATCAGACCGCCAAACAGCAAAGCGAGCACCAGCCGCAGGACGATCGAGAAGATATTCAGATCATAAAAGATATCCGGCAGAACGTTCACTATTCAATCACCCTCAATTCATCCTGTTCGTACAGTTTGATCCCGTTCTGGGTCAGCACTTTGGTGGCCGCTTCAGGATTGCTGACTTTGAAAATCAGGCCGACATGACCGCCGCCTGCCATGGTAATGATGCGGGCGATCACTTCGGACCAGTTGTCGATATCCTTAGCCGTGTAGCCGGTCAGCTTGGGTTTGCCGGTCGTGCCGGACGAACCGTGGATATCTTTCTCCCCGTACCGGCAGCCCGGTCACGCGTTCATTTCACATGAAGCGACACCGCTTCTCATAGTAATAGTTGCTAATTAATTATGATATACCAAGAATCGCAAAAAAACAATGCACCGGTGTCACCGGTGCACGTCCAGTTCATCCTTTTTTCTGCCGCTCAGCAGGCTTCGCAGATCGATCTCCATCCACAGCATCGCGAACAGCAGGATCACCGCACCGACATACCCGCGCGGCAGCAGCCGCTCGCCGGCAAGCGCAAACGCCACAATGCTCGCAAAAACTGGTTCCATCGTGAAGATGACCCCCACGTGGACGGCGGACGTATACTGCTGTGCGATCGGCTGCACGATGAAAGGCAGACCGGTACAGAAGATCATAAGAAATACGGTGCAGCCTGCCGTCGCTGCAGATGCCGGCAGATGCGGCGATTCCGCAAGGAACGCGGTCACCGTGCATAAGAGACCGCACACGCCAAGCGACAGCCAGCCGAGCTGGAATGCATCCACATCTTCCTGCGCAACCGCTGTTTCATCGATGACCGCCATCGCGGCATTGGCGACCGCACAGCCCAGGCAGAACAGATCGCCGATATTAAACTGCATCTTTTCATTCAAGGTCATCAGCCCGATGCCGACGGCACAGGCAAGCACGACCAGCGTCAGCTTGCGCGGCGGAATGCGGTGCTTGAAAATCCAATCAAGAACGGGCGTGATGACCACGGACATGGCACACAGAAAACCGGCATTCGAAAGGCTGGTAAACTGCACGCCGACCGTGGCGCCGATGTAGGTGAAATACAGGGAAATCCCCACCCATACGGCATATTTCGCGGTATGACGCGAAATGCCGCGCATCTTTTTCGGGAAAAGCAGCATGACAAGGACAAAGGCGCCGACAAATCTGAACATATTGAGCGTAAAAGTGCCCAGATCCTGCAGACAAATGTCCATCATAAAATAGGAGACGCCCCAGCAGAGTGTCACCAGGAGCAGCATCATATCCGCCTGTGTCTGTTTACTGCTCTTCTGCATCACATCTCCGCAATGAACATCTCCAGCGCCATCTCCATGGACAGTCTGCCGCTCTTAATATCGCTTTCTATTGCATAAGCGCTGCACAGAATGCGGCGCAGTTCGTCGATCTCGTAGCGGCCTGCGGCGCGCATCGCCTTTTTCAGCCGGTACTCATTGACACGCAGGCGCTTCTGGATCGCATCCATGCCGGCGCCCTCTGCCCGCATTTCCTGCCCGCAGAGCATGATCTCCAGCTGTCCGGTCAGCATCGACTGGATCCGCATCGGCTTGACGCCGCCGGCGATCAGCTGATGCAGCAGCGAAAGAGCATCCCCCTTCCGGTTGGCACTGACCGCATCCAGCAGTTTGAAGACGCCCTGTTCCAACGTATCCGACAGGCAAAGATCGATGTCCTCCTGCGACACCTCCTGCAGCCCGGCGTGAAAGACGATCTTGCGGATGTCATTCTCAAGGTCGAATAGAGAATATGCAATATCTTTATTATTGTAACCTGATTGCTCGATCAGCCGGTCAACAAGGTGCGGATGGATGTCCTTGCCCGCCGTATGGAACCGCTTGCGCACGAACTTGGAGAGGTCGCTGCGCCCCAGCGGTGTGAAGTCGTATACCGTACCGTTCGCCGCGATCGCTTTATAAAGCGCCGTCCGGGACCGGTCTTTTCTGTCGTCTTCCGACTCCTGCGTCGTGATGATCAGCAGCAGCGTCTCGGGAAGATCGGCCAGATAAGAAGCCAGTTTGTCCGCATCTTCTTTGGAAACACAGCCTTTTCCCGCCGCCTTCCAGACATTTGCGAGTCCGTTGATGACAACGACCTTGCGCGCAGAGAACAGCGGCATCGTCTCGCAGGCCTCGATGACCTGCGGCGCCGTCCACTGGTCCTCCTCGAACACGGTCAGATCCAGCGTGCGGACTGCCTCATTCGTATACACATCTGCCAGCCGGTCTCTGGCCCATTGCACCAGAAACTGCTCCTGCCCGTGCAGGAGCACCACGTGTGCGATCTTATCCTTTTTGATATCAGCCTCGATCCTGACAAAGGCGTGTGTCTTCATGTCTGCCATGCAAATAATGTATCATTTTTCGGACTCCCATTCAACAGCAGAACGCCGCTGTCAACGTTCGATCATCGTCACCACGCGCATGTTTTTCAGATCGATGCCAACGGCACCGTCCAGATCGTTGCGGAACACCCGAACGCCGTTATTCTCATATCTTTTCAGGACTTCCTCTGCCGGATGGCCATAGTGGTTGTATCCGGTCTGCGCAACGGCAGCGGCCGGCGCAGCCGCGCTGATGAGTGCCTGCGAAGAACTGTATCTGCTGCCGTGATGCGGGATCTGCAGGATCTCCGCACGGAGTTCTCCGCCGTGGTAGAAGGCCGCCATTTTCTCCTCTGTTTCTGTCCCGATATCCCCCGTGATCAGAAGACGTTTGCCATCCTTTTCAGCCAGCAGTACGAGGCTCTGCTCGTTCTCCGTGCCGTCTGCCGACAGCGGTCCCGCACAGAAGACCGTCACATTTCCGAACCGGAATGTGTCTTCCGGTCCGGCCAGTATGATCCGGTCTGCCGGAAGCCCCGTCTCACGCACGATCTGCGGCACATCCGCGGCATGTCCCTCATACACAACAAGCCGGCGCACCATCCCCTCCTGACAAAGGGATACGATGCCGCCGTAATGATCCGTATCGAGGTGCGTCACAAAAGCCGCATCGACCATGCGGACTCTGTTTTTGAGAAGATACGGCTTGACCGTTTTCCTGCCGACGTCGTAGTCTTCCCTGCCGCCGCCATCAAACAGCAGATCAGCTCCTTCTCCGCACCTTATATGCACGCAGTCTCCCTGCCCGACATCCACAAACACAACATCCGCCTTCTCAAACCCGTCAGACAAAGCGCAGGCACACAGGAGCCCGCTGCAGCACACGAGCAGCACAGCCATGCCGGCCAGCCGCCACTCTCTGCGGGAGAACCGGATCTGGCCCCACTCACTCATGAGCAGAAAAACCACACCATAAAACACGAACAGGCACCAGCGCGGCGGGCTCACCGCATCAAAGGACAGCGCGTCATCCAGGTAGGACAGGCGATTCCACAGCAGCAGTTTGCCCGTCAGAAAAGCGACCAGATGCCCGCCCAGCGGGAAAAAGAACGCGCCGCACGGCAGGAGCAGAAGGAATAATAAAAGGATGCCGGCCGGCACGATCAGTCCCGCGATGAGTACGAGCGGCAGATTGGCGAAAAAGGACCCTGCGCTGACGTAATTAAAAAGGTAGGCGGTCAGCGGCATCATCCCCGCCTGCAGCAGAAAGACCGGTATGAGCCAGCGCCCTGCAGCGGCTGCCGCCGATACAGCCTCCTGCGGCAGTCCTCTGCGCCGCCCTGCCGCAAGCAAAGCGGGCAGCCACCGCTTTTCACACAGCGGCTGCAGACAGGCCAGCAGCAGAACTGCAAGAAAGGACAGCTGAAAACCGCCCGCAAACAACTGATATGGTGAAACCGCAAGGATCAGGCCGGCACTCAGCGCCGCCCCGGTCAGCATATCGTATCTGGCGTGCAGCAGCCTGCCGAATGTGTGGATCCCGATCATGACGCCGGCCCGCACCACGGACGGAGAAAAGCCGGCCAGTGCAGCATACGAAAACAGCAGCCCGGCGAGGATCAGACAGCTCACCGGCGTCCTCTTTCTGCCCGCCAGCCAGGCGTAAAGACCGTACAACATCCCCACATGAAGACCGCTGACCGCAAGAACGTGCGCAGTCCCGTTGCGCTGAAAAGCCGTATAGGTATCTTCCGGCAGCATGCTCTTATCCCCGAACAGCATGGCGGCAAGTACGGCTGCCTGTTCCTCATTAAGGTAAGGCTCCAGTGCTTCCAGCAGTGCCGCCCGTCGGCAGGCAAAGAAATGCCTCCATCCGCTCTTCACCAGTCCGACTTCCGCCTTTTCCAGCCGGATCCGCGCATAAATGCGGCGGCCTTTCAGATGCAGGGCGTAGTCAAAGCAGCCGGGGTTGCGGGCGCCGGACGGCAGAGAAACTGTGCCTGTGCCACTGACCGCGCACCCTTCCGGCGCGCCGGGCGGAAGTTCTCCGGCGTAGTCAGCCAAGAGCCGCGATCCGTCCTCCGTCAGAATGACCATGCGCCACCCGGCGGGCTCTGCCTCCTCGGTCAGTTTCTGTTCGCAGCTCGTGACCATGCCATGGATCTGCACCGTTTTGCCGTTTTGCTGCACGTAAGGATCATCCGCAGCTCCGGCCGCGGCGCACTGCATCACAAGAACCCCCACCAGCACGGCAGCGGCAGTGGCGGCCCGGACAGCATGTTCCTGTTTTTTCATACCTGCCTGCAGTTGGTTTTCCGTTGTCTTTGTTCCGGGCGTCACGGCACGAGCCGTCAGCATCACACACAGCACCGCCAGGCAGAGGCCGGCTGCAACGCCTGCAACCGGCGCACGGCTGCAAAGGTGACGGAGCAGGATCCCGCCGGCAAAAGCCGACACGATAAAGCAGAGAGGTCTGCGTATCATCATTCCCCTTTCTCTTGCTGCTCCGGTATCATTCTATCGCAAATGTCATTTTTTTACAATATCTTTGCAGCAAAAGCGATTCTTTAACAAATAATAAGATGAAGTTTCCCTTTCATTCACGACTTGCCGTACTTTTATTTGTTGGATTGTGGTATAATTTGAGTATCTATGGAAAGGAATCAATATTATGGCAAGGAGCAAAGATAAGACACCTTCCCGCAAGAAGAAACCATCCAAGGTAGTAACCGTCATCAAGTCTGTTTTCCTCATGGGACTTCTGATGGCTGCTTTTCTTGTCATCTATGCAGGGAGCGTCATTGCACAGGCACCTGAGATCGATACATCGAACATCTACGCGTTCATGTCCGAGAGTTCGACGCTGTATGATGATCAGGGCAACGTGATCGACAGCGTCTTCACTGAAGGCGGCAACCGAGTGAACCTCACCTACGATGAGATGCCCACGGATCTCATCAATGCCGTCGTCGCCATGGAGGACAAGTCTTTCTGGGAGCACCACGGATTTAATATCATACGTATCTTCGGTGCGATCAAGGAGAAGATCGTCGGCGGCGGGCAGATCAGCGGTACCAGTACCATCACCCAGCAGCTGGCCAGAAACATCTACCTTGCCGATATCAAGAGTGAGCGGTCTCTCAACCGTAAGATTACCGAGGCCTGGTACGCCGTGATTCTGGAGCGCAACCTGACCAAGGAACAGATCATAGAGGCATACCTCAATACGATTTACCTCGGCTACAACTGCTATGGTGTCGAAGCGGCGGCCAATGCCTATTTCAATAAGAGCGCGAAAGATCTGGATCTTGTTCAGTGCGTCGCGTTGGCAGCAGTCCCGCAGAACCCGCAGAGTTATGCGCCGCTGCGCACCTACGCTTCCGCTGACTTTGCAACAATCTCCGAGACCATTGATCCTTCTTACATCATCAAGGAATCCGACGGCTATGTGACCGTCTATAACGGAGAATCTTCCGCATGGCGCCGTGAGACAACCCTGAACTACATGGAGGAACAGGGCTACATCACCGCAGACCAGAAAGCGGCCGCCATGGAAACGGATCTGCTTTCTGAGATCAATGTTCCTAAGGAGCAACATCTGAGCAACTCCTATTTCAATGACTTTGTCATTAATGAAGTCATCGACGATCTTGTCGAGAGCGGGTATACAGAGGAAAACGCCCGCAAACTGATCTATACAGGCGGTCTGCAGATCTACACAACGCTCAACCAGCAGGCACAGGATGCGATCGAAACGGAATTCAACAATCCCGACAACTTCCCCTCTGTCGAGTATTACAACAACCAGCAGGACGACAACGGGAACATCTACAATAAAGACGGCGATAAGATCATCCTGTACGCGAAAGACAAGATGTTTGAAGACGATGTCTTCTACTTCAAGGATGGCGAATTCACACTGAATGATGACGGCTCCGTCACACTGATCAAAGGCAAGCGGCTGAACTTCTACGACACCACCAGCAACGGCGTTGCCGACATCACGATCGAGTTCAAGCCGATGTACCAGATCATCGATGGCGCATTCTACAGTCTCCAGAGTTGTTCCATCAACATTCCGGTGGACTATAAGACCTATGACGAGAACGGCAACGTGGTTGTCAGCGCACAGTACTTTACAGATTATCCGGACTTCTTCTCTAAGGGAGACGGGACGCTGGCGATCAACAAGGGCGGCTACAACCTGAGTCAGGCTGTCCGCCAGCCGCAGGCAGCTATGGTTATCTGTGACAACAAGACCGGCGCAGTCAAGGCGATGGTCGGCGGCAGAGCAATCAAGGGTGAGCTCATGTACAACCGTGCTGTCAGTCCGCGGCAGACCGGATCGTCCATCAAGCCGCTCGCTGTTTACTCGCCTGCCCTGCAGATCGGCGCTGACGCTGCAAAAGACGAGAAGCCGCTGAAGTATCAGGAATTTGATGAGAACCAGAAATCCGAAGGATACGGGTATTACTGGACCGCAGCCAGCAAGATCAACGACCAGGAGATGATCGTAGACGGCAAAGTCTGGCCGAAGAATGTCTACAGCGAGTTCCAGGGCATCATTACCCTGCGCAGAGCGGTGGAGATTTCCTGCAACATCGCTGCCGTGCGCGTTTTCCAGCAGGTCGGTGCAGATTACTCCGCGGATATGCTGAAGAAATTCGGTATCACTACAATCGTAGAAGAAGGCGACGTCAACGATATGAACCCCGCAGCGCTGGCACTTGGCGGTCTGTCCCGCGGCATCTCCCCGCTCGAGATGGCATCGGCCTACACCACCTTCCCCGCGCTAGGCATTCATACAGACTATACCTGCTATACCGAAGTCAAGAACAGCAATGGCGAAGTCATCCTGCAGGCGGAGCCGGAACAGACTCGCGTCATTGACGAAGGTGTTGCCTGGGTCATGGCGGATATCATGCGTACGGTCGTAACAAATGAACATCCGGAAGCATCGGCAGGCAATCTGGCTACTGCCGGCAAGACCGGTACCACCTCCGATAAATACGACGCCTGGTTCTGCGGCTTCACCCCGCAGTACTCCGCTGCCCTCTGGATCGGCAACGATATCAACCTTGAGCTGAACCAGGGATCCGATGCAGCAGCCAGACTCTGGGGCGTGATCATGGCGGAAGCGACAGAAGGACTCTCCGGCGACTTTGTCGCAATGCCTGACAGCGTGATCTATCAGAACGGAGAATACTTCGTATCAGGCACACAATATGGCGTTTCGGATCTGGCAAATGAAGTGGAAGTCGATGTATGTAAAGACAGTGGCTATCTGGCCACCCCATACTGCAAGAATCACGGAACAGAAAAGCTGAAGCCCACTGACGCTCATTCCAAGTACTACTGCCCGCTCCACAACAAAGATGTGAGCAAGTATCCGATTGCACCGGGTGAAACGCTGAATACGGACTTCAAGACTGACGAAGAAATCAAGGCAGAAGAAGAAAAGAAGAAGCAGGAGGAAGAAGAGAAGAAGCGGCAGGAAGAAGAGCAGCGCAGGCAGCAGGAAGAACAGCAGCAACAGGAGGAGCAGCCGGAGCAGACTGACCCCGCTGTTGTGCCTGACCCGGAGAACGGAGAAGGGACAAATCCATGACGGCATCATCCCCTTCCCGCCCGCTGATCCTGGCTTCCGGATCTCCCAGACGTATCGAGATGTTAAGCACCTGCGGTCTGGTGCCGCAGGTGATCCCCTCTTCGTATGAGGAAAAAATACCTTGCCGGATGCTCCCTGCAGAACGTGCGATGTTCTTCGCGATGGGCAAGGCTCTGGAAGTGCGCACCAGGCTCGATAGCGCCATTTTGCCGGCAGACTGTGATTACGATTTCTATGAAATACCCATGATTGTCGGCGCCGATACCATAGTCGTCTATCGCGGCTCCATCATGGAAAAGCCAAAAGATAAAGAAGACGGCATGCAGATGCTCATGGCACTGTCCGGCAAAACTCATCAGGTCATCACAGGGGTTTGCCTGGCAGATGCCGCAAGACGCCTCACAAAATGCTTTTACGAATCTACAGATGTGACGTTCTGCTCCTATTCAGAAGCCGAAATGGATGCCTATCTGGACACCGATGAAGCCTACGACAAAGCCGGCGGCTACGGTATCCAGGGCACTTTCAGCAAGTATGTGACCGAGGTGACCGGCGACATCGACAACGTCATCGGTTTCCCCCTGACGCGATTCCTCAAAGAAAAGGAAATCTATGAACAGATACTAAAAAATGGCCGGCTGTAGCCGGTCACTTTTTATGTCAGGGGTTATAGGACAAAACGTGTTGGTCCTTAATCCCAATAAGAAGGATATTCCGTGGAAGTGTGGAGCTCATTCCAGACAATAGCATCACCCCACATGGG
>CADATO010000033.1 GCA_902790905.1 uncultured Eubacteriales bacterium | reverse complement strand
ACAAATATTCACAGCAGTTTCCGGATATGGGTTCTGCAGTATATGAAAAGCCCCGATCCCGCTTCGCGGGACCAGGGCTTTGTCTACAGTCTGAAGGACCTTGCGGTCCTTTTTTATTGCCTCTCATTCGGCCGCCGCATTGGCACCGCCCTACAGCATTTGAATCTGGCAGGAACGCATCGTCTCAAGCGCCGCCGCGTGCTTTTCGGGGGTGACCCCTGCGCAGCAGGCCGGGTCCACGGAGATCTTCATCTCCGGCAGCACCGCCTTGAGGAGCAGCGCGTTAGACACAACACAGATGTCTGTGCAAAGCCCGATGAGTTCGGCTTCCAGTGCCCCGCCGGCGGCTTCCTCCGCCTGCGCCATGTCTTTGACCGCCTCTGCCAGCGCGGTCGATCCGAAGGTGGGCTTGTCGAAGATCTTTGCGCCGGGTGCCTGTGCCATCACATCCGGCCGGATCTGCCAGCCGTCCGATCCCTCGATGCAGTGTTCAACAGGCAGGTATCTGCCCTCCTGCGATTCCAGATAATCTGCTGGATGCGTGTCGCGGGTGAAGAAGACATCCTCTTCAGGATACGACGCGATCTTCGCTTTGACGTTCTCAACTATGCCGACTGCTTCGGGCGTGCCGAGCGCCCCGTCGATAAAGTCATTCTGCATGTCTACGACGATCAGGATCTTTCTCATTTCAGATACTCCTCCAGTTCTTCCACGCTGTCCGCAAAGACGGCATTGGCGCGTTCGTGTGCCGCCATGTAGCCCGCCTGCACCATCGCATCCAGCATGGTCCGCATCGGTTCATAATAGCCGTTGATATTTAAGAATACGCACTTGCCGGCGATCAGGCCCAGGTTGCAGTGTGCCAGAGACTCGGCGATCTCCTCCAATGTGCCCGTGCCGCCCGGCATCGCAACGAACAGATCGCCCAGCTCGTTCATCATGGTCTTGCGCTCCGCCATTGTCTCGGTCATGCGCATATCTTTCACGGCCGGGTTGGCCCATTCGCGCTCCACCATGAAGCGCGGGATGACGCCGGTGACCTTGCCGCCCTCCTCCAGCGCGCCGCGGGAGAGCCCGCCCATCATGCCGATGGCGCCGCCGCCGTAGACGACGGTGTGGCCGTGCTTTGCGATCGTGCGGCCGAGCGCTTCGGCTGCTGCAACAAATGCGGGGTCGGATCCGGGATGCGCCCCGCCGTAGACTGTGATATTCATAATAATTCCTTTGCTTTGCTGTGAAAGTGTTCCGCCCGGCTTTACAGAAGCGGTGAGATGAACCGCAGGACGACGTTCCAGATACGGGTCCTGACGGGTCTGCCGGTCCGGTACTGCTCGGTCATCTCGCGGCACTGCCGGAAACAGCGGTCGAAGTCTCGTTTGATGTCCCAGACAGCATCGCAGTCGTAGAGCAGACAGCCGTTCTCGAAGTGATGGTAGAGGCTGCGGTAGTCGAGGTTGATGGTGCCGCATGTGGCGACCTTGCCGTCGGAAACGCACTGCTTCGCGTGGCAGAACCCCGGCGCATACTCGAAGATCCGCACGCCGTGACGGACCAGATTGGCGTAGTACGAACGCGTGCAGCCGTAGACGATCTTCTTGTCCGGGATGCCCGGTGTGATGATGCGCACGTCGACGCCCCGCTTGGCCGCAAGCGCCAGCGCCTGGTTCATCTCGTCCGTGATGACCAGATACGGCGTCATGAAGTAGATGTACTCCTGCGCGTTGCCGATGATGTTCATGTAGACGTTCTCGCCGACCTGTTCATCGTCGATCGGGTTGTCCGCATAGGGCTGCACGTAGCAGTGTTCCTTTGCGGTGTAGTCGATCGGGTACAGGAACCGGTCAAAGCTCGTGTCGTCGATATCGCTGTCCTTGACGGCGTTCCACATCTCGAGGAACATGACCGTCATGCTGCGGACCGCTTCGCCCTCCAGCCGGATACCGGTGTCCTTCCAGTATCCGTACGGATGGGTGATGTTGAAGTACTCGTTGGCGATGTTGTACCCGCCGGTGAAGCCGATGATCCCGTCTACGACCGTGATCTTGCGGTGGTCGCGGTTGTTGAGGAACATATTCACGAACGGCAGCATCGGGTTGAACACGCGGCAGTGGATGCCGTCTCCCTCGAGCCGTTTGACAAAGTCCGTGCTGATAAAGCCGATGCTCCCGATGTCATCGTAGAACACGCGCACCTCAACACCCTCCTGCGCCTTGGCGCGCAGGATCGCACGGATCTCGGCGAAGGACTCCGCATCCTCGATGGCGTGGTATTCCATGAAGATAAAGTTCTTCGCGCCGCGGAGCGCTTCCTTCTGCGCCTCGATGCCCGCCGTCGCATCCGGATAGAATGTAACATCGGTGTTCTTGTAGATCGGGTACTTCGCGTAGTCGTAGATGTACCGCGCCATGTTGGCGACCGCTGCGTCCCTGCGCTCGATCTCCTCGAACGTCGCCTGATCCTGCATGAGTTCCGGGTACAGCTTCGCGTCGATGTCTTCATACCGCCGCCGCATCCGCGTGGTCGACCCGGTAAGACCGAGCAGCAGATACAGTGTCGAGCCGAGGACCGGGAATGCCATGACGATCATCAGCCACGGCATCTTCATGCTCGCTGTCTGATACCGGCTGAAGATCGCCAGCGCCAGCACGGCAGCCAGCACACGTGTACCCGCAGAGATCCAGGGGTAGTTGTCGTTCAGCATATCAAACAGCACCAGGACCCAGACGATCTCGATGACGATCGCAAGCGCGACAAAAATCAGGCGCATGATGCCGTTCTTGACAGAGGCTTTGTTCTCATACGTCTGCTCGTCGTAGCCGCGCGGCCGGCGGTGCTCAGAGACCAGACTTTCCTGCGCATTCACCGGCGCATCAAAAGCGGCCTGGTCTTTCGTATTCAGCTTTTCTTCGTTAGGGGTGCTTTGCATGGTTTGATTATAGCATAAAAGTACCGCCCGGTATGCAGGCGGCACTTTCAATACATATTCTTTACAGCAGGTTCTTGATGATGTCGCTGAAGTCGAATGTCGCGAAGTAGTCCTTCGGCGTTTCGGCGCGGCGGATCATATCGAAGGTGCCGTCCTCGTGGAGCAGGATCTCCGCGGAGCGCAGCTTGGCGTTGTACTGGTAGCCCATGGAGTAGCCGTGTGCGCCGGCGTCATGGATGAATAGGTAATCGCCCATGTCGATCTTCGGCAGCGCGCGGTCCTTCGCGAACTTGTCGCTGTTCTCGCAGAGCGAACCGGTGATGTCGTAGACGTGATCGCACGGTGCATCTTCCTTGCCGAGTACGGTGATGTGGTGGTATGCGTCGTAGATGGCCGGACGCATCAGGTTGGCCGCGCACGCATCGACACCGATGTATTCCTTGTAGATGTGTTTTTCATGAATCGCTTTGGTGACGAGACCGCCGTAGGGACCGAGCATGTAGCGGCCCATCTCGGTGTAGATTGCCACATCGTCCATGCCCTCCGGTCCGAAGACCTCGTCGTAGACTTCGTGGACGCGCGCACCGATGACGGTGATGTCGTTCGGGGTCTGGTCGGGCTTGTACGCGACGCCGACGCCGCCGGACAGGTTGATGAACGCGATCTCAACGCCGACCGCCTTCTTCAGGCGGACCGCCAGCTCGAACAGATCCTTCGCGAGCTGCGGGTAGTAATCGTTGGTGACGGTGTTGCTCGCGAGGAACGCGTGGATACCGAACTTCTTGACGCCCTTTTCCTTCAGGATGCGGAACGCTTCGGTCATCTGCGCCTCGCTCATGCCGTACTTCGCATCGCCGGGGTTGTCCATGATGCCGTTGGTCAGCTTGTAGACGCCGCCCGGATTGTAGCGGCAGCACATGATCTCCGGCAGTGTGCCGAGCGCCTTCTCGATGTGCTCGACATCGGTGAAGTCGTCGAGGTTGATGATGCCGCCTGCCTCCGCGCAGAACTGGTACTCTTCGTACGGGGTGACGTTGGAGCTGAACATGATTGGCATATCGAGCTCTTTGGCCAGCATCAGCTCGGGCAGGGACGAGCAGTCGCAGCCCATGCCGTATTCCTTCAGAATGCTGAGGATGTACGGATTGGGCGTCGCTTTGACGGCGAAGTACTCACGGAAGCCCTTGTTCCATGCGAACGCTTCGTTGACGCGCTTCGCGTTCTCACGGATGCCCTTCTCATCATAGAGATGAAACGGAGTCGGGTAGACGGCCGCGATTTCCTTGACTTTGTCCAGTGTTACGAACGGTTTCTTTGCCATGTTGTCTTTCCTTTCTTATTCAAACAGCGCCGGCAGATCTTCCTGGCCAAGCGTCTTGATGCCTCTCTCGGCGAGCAGCTTGCTGGCCGCCTCGTTGTCCGTCACGCGGAACGCGATGCATGCGCTGTTGGCTTTCTTCGCCAGGAACGCATACGTGTATTCGAGGTTGATGCCCGCATCGCCCATGGTGTCGAGCAGGTCGACGAGCGCGCCGGGTTTATCCTCGATGGCCACGGCGATGACCGGGGTCAGGGAGCAGATATAGCCCCCGTCTTTGAGCACCTGCACGGTGGTCATCGGATCATCCGTGATGACACGGACGATGCCGAAGTTCTCTGTCTCCGCCAGAGACAGGGCGCGCAGGTCGATGTTGTTCTTCTGGAGCAGCTTCGTAAAGGCGGCCATGGCGCCGGGGCGATTCTCCAGGAATACGGAAATTTGCTGGATGTTCATGATATTTCCTCCTTGCGCTGAGCGATTCCTAGTACAGGTTTCTCTTGTCGATGACGCGCTGGGCCTTGCCCTCGCTGCGGGTGATGCTCTTCGGAGCCACCAGTCTGACGTCGCAGTAGATGCCGAGCATGGACTTGAGTGCGCCGACGAGTTCCTTCTCTTTCTTGGAGACTTCGGTCAGGCTGTCGGAGAACATCTCCGGTGTCATCTCGACCTGGACCTCGATGTTGTCGCTGGTCTTGACGCGCGTGACGATGATCTGGTAGTTCGCCGGGTAGCCCTGGTTCATGAGGACGGTCTCGATCTGGCTCGGGAAGACATTGACGCCCTTGACGATCATCATGTCGTCGCTGCGGCCCATCGGCTTGTGCATGCGCACGTGTGTGCGGCCGCAGGCGCAGGGCTCGTAGTTGAGCTGGGTGATGTCCTTGGTGCGGTACCGGAGGAGCGGGAACGCGTGCTTGGTGACCGCTGTGAAGACGAGTTCGCCCTTGGACCCTTTCGGAAGCACTTCACCGGTCTTCGGGTCGATGATCTCGGGGATGAAGTGGTCTTCGTTGATGTGCATGCCGGCCTGCTCTTCGCATTCGAAGCTGACGCCGGGGCCGGACAGTTCGGTCAGGCCGTAGATGTCGTACGCTTTGATGCCGAGACTCTGCTCGATGTCATGGCGCATCTCTTCGGTCCACGCCTCCGCGCCAAAGATGCCGGCCTTCAGCTTGATCTGGTCGCGCATGCCTTTCTCGTGGATGCTTTCAGCCAGATACGCCGCGTACGACGGGGTGCAGGCGATGATCGTTGCTTCGAGGTCGGCCATGAACTGCAGCTGCCGGTCGGTATTGCCCGAGCTCATCGGCAGCGTCATGGCACCCATCTTATGCGCACCGCCGGCGATCCCGGCTGCACCGGTGAACAGGCCGTAGCCGTAGCTGACCTGCACAACGTCCTTCTTTGTGCCGCCCGCCGCGACGATGGCTCTTGCGCAGCAATCTTCCCAGAGGTCGATGTCTGCCTGCGTGTAGAACGCAACGACTCTGCGGCCGGTGGTGCCGGAGGTGGACTGGATGCGGACGACATCATCGAGCGGTGCGCCCAGGAACCCGTATGGATATTCCTCTCTTAAGTCATCCTTCGTGATGAACGGCAGGAGGTGCAAATCCTCGATGCCCTTGATGTGGCGTGGCTCAACGCCGAGCGCTTCCATCTTTTTGCGGTATGCCGGAACGGTGTTGTACACGCGCTCCACCGCTTCGACAAGCCGTGCACTCTGCAGCGCTTCGATGTCCGCACGCGGCATCGTCTCGATCTCCGGGTGGTGGTAGTTTCCCATAATGGTACCTTTTCTCTTTCTTATTCACTTTCCTGTAACGGCTGTGTAACAGTCCTGCAGCAACTTCTGTCCCATGTTAGCATTGCAAAACTATTATTCTTAATAATATAACAGAGCGATTCCTCTGACAATAAGGAATCGCTCCTGCTCGCTGTCTTCCCGGCAAATCTGTCTATACGCCCTCCTCCGGCGGCGGGATGGTGTCCGACCGCGGGGACAGGAGTCCCGGGTACTTTCTTTCAAGCGCCGCCTCCGCCGCAGCCTCGGCTGCACGCACAGGATCATAATCAACAACGGCTTCTGTATGATCCACTGCAGATTTCACAGGTGCCGCATTTTCCTGCACGGTCTCATTCTCACGGCCTGGCAGTCTGTCTGCCAGTGCGCGCTCCGCTGCTTCTTCAGCCGCCCGCACCGGATCGTACGCCGCACCGCCGTTTTCGCGCCGGGTCTGTGCTTCGCGCCACTTGACAAGCGTCGTCTTGCGGAAGATGCAGTACGCAATGGTCATCATGAATGCTGTCGCGATCCAGCTCGCCGGATAGACTGCCATCAGCGACTCATACGTGCCCATCTGACGGAAGACCGTGTAGACCCAGATCACACGGACCCCGACGATGCCCCCAATCGAGATCAGCGCCGGAATGAGCGACCTGCCGTAGCCGCGCATCGCGCCGGAGAGGACTTCGATGCAGACGTTGATCGGCTCCGGAATGAGAATGAACAGCAGCCGCACATAGCCAAGTGTCAAGACTGTCGGGTCGCCGTTGAAGACCGACAGGAACTGCTTGCCGAAGAGCAGCAGGATAGCCGCCAGGATGATGGTCATCGCCTGGCCCTGCGCCAACGCGATCCAGAATACCCTGCGGCAGCGGTCGTACTTGCCCGCGCCGAAGTTCTGCCCGATGAAGGTTGTGCAGGCCTGGCCGAACGCGTTCAGGATGAAGAACGCGAAGATCTCTACGTTGAATGCGGCGGAAGACGCCGCCATATAGTCCGCCCCCAGGCCGTTGATCGCGGACTGGATGACGATGTTGGCGATGGAGAATACCGTGCTCTGCACACCGGCCGGGATGCCGATCGCGAGGATCTCCTTCAGCACGCTGCCCCGCACATGGAAGTCGCGCTTGTGGATCGAGGTCGGTCCCTTCACGCGGGAGAGGAAGAACAGCAGCATCGAGGAACTCACGATGTTCGCAATGACGGTCGCGATCGCAACACCTTCCACGCCCATGCCCACAATGAGGACAAAGAACAGGTTGAGACACACATTGATGATGCCGGATGTCGTAAGGCACAACAGCGGGGTGCGTGTATCCCCCTGGCTGCGGAAGATCGCGGACAGGAAGTTGTACAGCAGGATGATCGGCAGACCGCACAGATAGATGCGCATGTACAGCAGCGACATCGGATAGACTTCCGGCGGCACGTCCATCATGTGCAGCAGCGGCCCGATGACCAGCTGCCCGACACCCGTCATGACCAGCCCGCTCACGACTGCGAACACCAGCGATGTATAGACGGCTGACCGGATCCTCTTGCGGTCCCGGCGCCCGGTATACTTGGCGATGACGACGTTCGTGCCTAAGGAAACGCCCACGAACAGATTCACCAGAAGACCGACGACCGGCGCATTGCTGCCGACCGCCGCCATGGCTTCCTTGCCGACGAACTGGCCGATGACCGCTACGTCCGCCGCATTAAAAAGCTGCTGCAGAATGCCGGTAAGCGCCAGAGGCAACGCAAAGAGAAAGATCTTATTGCCTAAAGATCCATTGATCATATCTATGGCGTGTTTATCTTTCATCTTTCTGCCCGTCTTTCTTCCTACTTCAGCCAACCGTCTGCATCAAAACTGTACTGCGATCCGTTGATCCAGATCTTCGTATTCCTTGCGTACCAGCCCGATGTATCGCCAAACCACCAACGGCCCTTGCTTTTTCTCCAGGAACCCTTTGGCTGATACGACCAGACTCCGTTTGCATCAAGCCAGTATCCATTTCTCCATTCTGAATATCCCATAGTACCACTCTCATTAAAGCAGTACCAGTTATTGCCAATCCTTTTCCAGCCGGTCTGCATAATGCCAGAAGAATTCAAATAATACCATCTGCTGCCAATCTTCTCCCAACCGGTCTGCATGACACCGTCTCTGTTCATATAGTACCAGGACCCCTGGATCTTCTGCCAGCCGGTCTGCATGACACCGTCACTGTTCATATAGTACCAGGAATCCCCGATTTTCTGCCAGCCGGTCTGCATGGCACCGGAATCGCTCATATGATACCACGCGCCGTTAATGCTTTGCCAGCCTGTCACCATAACGCCATATTTACTCAAATAGTACCAGGAACCATCGATACTTATCCACTTGTTTGTCTGCCTATACCCATCAACCAGATAATACCATAATCCGTTTGCCTTAAGCCAACCAGTCCCCTCTACCCAATAACCATCGCCATCCAGCCATGTCCATCCTTTGCTGTCTTTGATCCAGATGCTCCGATACTTATTACCATTTTCATCTACATAGCACCATCCCTGGTTATCTTTGGACCAACTGCCATCTGGCGGGCTATACTTCTCAATGTCATCAGTGTACCACCGGTTGCAATCAACATTTGAACTAATCCCCGCAATACTCCCGCTTGAACTGTACTGCCAGAATTCATATTTGTACAACGAACCGTATAGTTTTGAAAATAATGGCGGTTGTGCTCCAACTGATGCAGGATACTCTGCGATCCAAAAGGGATCTCCTGTTTTAGAAATCATGGACATGCTATCGCCAATATGCTCCGTTATCCAAGAAGTATATGTATAGAACATTGGCGTATAGCCTGCAATGCGAATGATATAAGCAAACGCTTTATAATTATCAACCACTTGCGCCTTAGAAACCGCCCCTTTTGCCCAGTAGGTCTTAGTATTACTAGCCCCATAAGTCATCGGACTCTCCATATCCATTACGACAGGCATAGATATATACTGCCGATATGGTTCTATCTTATCGACGACGAAATCAGCTTCAGCGCGTGCTTCTGCAGGGGTTGTTGCCTGTGAATAAATATAAACCCCCACTCGCAGCCCTGCATTGTAGGCGTTAATAATATTCTTTTTATACATATAATCTGCAGTGATAGAGCCACTTGACCAACCAGCATACCCAACACGTACAAAGACAAACTGCACACCTGCAGCACGCACCTTATCCCAGTCAATAGACTCTCCATTCCAGTAAGATACATCTATTCCCAGATAATACGGATTATCCTGCATCACAACGGCTGCCGGTTCTTCGACAGATCCCGCCGTCCCGGATGTCGTTTTGTCCGTATACATGCGATTCTGCGGACTTTCAGGGTCATCTGCCATTTCCTGCGCGTACTCCGATTCGTCTGCAGCATATGACACAGGTATCTGTACAAGGCACAGTGTGATTGCCAAAAGAAGGCACATCACCACGGCGAAGTGCTGTTGCATTGCTCTCATATTCCAATGTCTGCGCCTCAGTCTCATATCTGATATCCTTTCGTTTTATTTCAGCAGGATGATTATATCATTTTGCCCGGTAAAGAAAAGAGAGAATGAGCTCTCTCGTTCTCTCTTTCTGTTTTCTGACTTTTGTCGATTCACTTCGGTGCGGCTGCGCAGCGCAGCCTCTTCAGCCTCCCGTCGTTAAGCTGCAGATGGATTGCTTTACAGCTTCTTCTCGAGCAGGACGATGTTGACGCCTTCAAGGCCGTTGAACTCGCTCTGCACGATGTCCGCCTCGCGGTAGCCGTAACTCTCGTAGATGCGGCGGGCCAGATGGTTGCGCGAGCCGGTGTCGAGGCGCAGCGCCTTGCAGTTGCCGATGGTCGCCATTGCCTCATAATACCGCAGGAATTCGGCCGCATACCCCTTGCGCATATGGTTCGGGGAAACCGCCAGCGTATGGATGACCAGGACTTCCTCATCATCCGCTTCGTATTTCCATTCGATCTGATCGTAGATGCCCGGGACCTGCTTCTTGTTGATGATCGCCGTCGCGACGATCTCACCGTCAGGCGATTCCAGGACATAAAGGTCGTCTCTTGTCAGCGCATCCTCCGCGGTCCAGCGCGTCGGGTACACGTCTCTCTGCCAGCCAATCACGATATCGCCGAGTTCCTCCATCGTGTGGACGTCCTCGTAGATCTCGATGATGCGCGGCAGGTCTTCTCTGGTTGCTTTTCTGATCATGGTTTCCCCTCTGTATTTCTCTTCTTATATTAAGTGCACGATACCAAATATACCGATATCGCAGGCAGTTGTCAAACGCGTCACCCCTGCAGCGCCTCGCGGATCGCCTCTTCGATCGCCTCGAGCTCCTTCAGGAATTCTCTGGATGAGGTGCGGAGCGCGCCATGCCCCAGCGTCAGGGTCTGGATGAGCCCGTCCGAGGTGACAACGCGCATCTGCTCTTTCTTGCCGCGTTCGTACACCATCCGCTCGATGAACACATCCGCCGTCTCGCCTTCCTTCGTGTACACCACGTCGACCCCGTTGATGTCCTCCCGCGAACCGGGACCCGGCACGCGCTTGTAAGCGTCGAAGACCAGCGTCACCGCCGAGCCTGTAAAACCGGCATAATTCGCCAGGATGTCCTGCAGCCGTTCTCTTACGACCGCCAAATCGCCGTCCATCTGTTTCGCCCACTCTTCATTGGCGTGGAGCAGGTTGTAGCCGTCGATGATGAGGTGCTCGGGGTTGCCCTTGACCCTGGTGTGCGGCTTTTTCATGGAATCGCTCTGTCCGCTTCCGGACGCAGCTTTCGGCCCATTCGCCCCGGCCAGCTTGCGGCGCTGTTCCATCATGCGCTGCTTGTCCTTGCCAGCGCGGCCGCCCGCCAGCGGGCTCGTCCTGATCGGCCCGTAGGTGCGCTCGAAGATCGCCATGAGCTCTGCATCGCTCGCCGCGCTGTCCACATAGGTGGCTGCCCGGTCGCGCAGGCTGCCCGCGTCATCCGCGCCTTCTGCGCCGTCATCCGCGCCGCCGCGGTCTTTCAGGACAGACGGCAGATGCATCTTCTGCTCGACGTCATACCAGGGCACGATATCGGAGCCGTCGTGGCTGACGAACACGGAATCCGCCGGGTCGTTCACATCGCGCTCTGCATCATAGCCGATCTCTTCAACGACCGCCGCCTGCTCCTTGCAGGGACCGTATCCGTCGAGCTGGCAGCTGAGCCTGCCGCGCCCGCCGGTGTAGTTCACCACTTCGAGGACGTAGTCTTTCATTTGCGCAGCCGGGGCGCGCCCTGTGAGGACCGCCGTCTCGCCTTCCTGCTGCGGTCCGTCGATCGTCCCGTCCATGCGCTGGATATCCGTCATGGCGCGGCCGACCTTGTCCGCCGGCACTTCCAGGGTGTAGGCAAAGAAAGGCTCCAAAAGGACACTTTCCGCTTTCATCAGGCCCTGCCGGAGCGCGCGGAAAGTCGCCTGCCGGAAATCACCGCCTTCGGTGTGCTTCTTATGCGCCTTGCCGGCGGCCAGCGTGATCTTCATATCGGTGAGCGGCGCATTGGTCAGCACGCCGCGCAGTTCTCTTTCTGTGAGGTGCGAGAGGATGAGGCGCTGCCAGTTGCGGTCGAGCACATCCTCGCTCACACACGTATCAAACACAAGTCCGCTGCCGCGCTCGCCCGGCTCGAGCAGGAGGTGCACCTCCGCGTAGTGGCGCAGCGGCTCGAAGTGCCCGACGCCTTCCACCGTGTCCGCGATAGTCTCGCGGTAGACGATGCGGCCGCTGTCAAAGGTGACCGGATAGCCGAACCGGTCCTGCGCAAGGCGTTCCAGCACCTCCATCTGCACCTGCCCCATAAGGCGCACGGTGATCTCGCCGGTGCCCCTGTCCAGAGCGACGCTCAGCTTCGGATCCTCCTCCGCGAGCTGCGACAGATCTTCGTACACAAGCCGCGGCTCCTTCCCGGCGGGCAGGACCGCCCGGTACGACAGGAACGGCTCCAGCACTTCCTCGGCGCCGTCTTCTTCCGCGCCAAGACCCATGCCGGGGCGCGTGTCCGCAAGCCCGGTCAGCGCGCAGATCATGCCTGCGTCCGCTTCCTGCACCATTGTATATTTCGCACCGCTGTACAGGCGGATCTGATCCACCTTGCCGGCGCCTTCGATTTCTTCTTTGACTTTGATGCGGCCGCCCGTGATCTTTACAAATGTCAGGCGCTCCCCGTTCGGATCGCGGGCGATCTTGAAGACGCGCGCGCCAAACGGCGTTTCTGTAGCAGACACCGCACTTGCCGCGGTTTCTTTCCCGCCCTGCGCCGGCAGCCCGTACCGGGCGATGCCGTTCAGCAGCGCTTCGATGCCTTCATTCTTCAGCGCCGCACCAAAATAGCACGGGAACACCTCGCGTTCTGCAATGGCGGCCGCGATATCCTTCTCCGTGAGGGTGCCGTTTTCCAGGAGCTTTTCGGTCAGCGATTCGCTGGCGAGGGTGAGCGCGTCGTAGAGCGATTCCTCGTCGGCAGGCTCTTCGCGTCCCCCTACAGTGCCGCGCCAGCCGTTGAGGCTGCTGCCCGGCATGGCCACAAAGCCCTGCCCGAGCCGTGAGGTCAGCCTCTCCAGGATCTCGTCCCGGCTGCGGATCGCAAGGTCCATCTTGTTGATGAACAGGAACGTCGGCACGCCGTAGCGCCGCAGGAGTTTCCACAAGGTCTCCGTATGGCTCTGGATGCCGTCCGCCGCGCTGATCACGAGCACCGCAAGATCGAGCACCGGCAGCGTCCGCTCCGTCTCCGCCGAAAAGTCCACGTGCCCCGGGGTATCGAGCAGCGTGATGTCCGCCGCACAGGCGTCTTCGCCTTCCTGCCAGCTGAGTCTGGCCTGCTTGGAAAAGATCGTGATGCCGCGTTCGCGCTCGAGCGACTCCCCGTCGAGGAAACTGTCGCCGTGGTCGACACGGCCCAGCTTGCGGAGCGCCCCCGCAGTGTAGAGCATCGCCTCGGAGAGCGTCGTCTTGCCGGCGTCGACATGCGCGAGCAGGCCGACGGTCAGGCGTGTATTCTGTTTTCCTTCGCGCGCTCCGGTCAATGTGTCCTCCGTTTTCTGTCTTCCGCCAGCAGGTCTCTGCCGTCCAGACTGGCTTCCACCAGGGCGTCTCCTTCATACCGCAGATGCAGCGAGAACAGCGGTGCGTCCTGTGCCAGGAGCCGCAAAAAGATACGGTCCCCCTCCCACAGGGAGAGCTTGCCGATCTCGCTCTTCGGGATCCACTCGAGGACCCCTTCCTCACATACGGGCGGCGTTGGCAGATCTGCCGTACCGGTGCCGGTCTCTTCCGCCCGGTACTCCTGCCCGTCCGGCGTACGGAATGCGTCCGCCGTATACAGGAACATGTACTCGGTCTCGTAACCGATCTGTTCGAATTTGATGAGCCCGCGGAATCGCTGTTCCAGCAGTTCCAGCCCGGTCTCCTCGCGGACTTCGCGCAGCAGGCACTGTTCCGGCGTTTCCCCGTCGAGGAACTTGCCGCCTACGCCGATCCATTTGCCCTCGTTCACATCGTGCTCTTTTTTCACACGGTGCAGCATCAGGTAATGGTCCTTGTGTTCAATATAGCAAAGTGTAGTTGAAAACATCGTTGTCCTTTCTACAGCCATGTGACCCTGGCGGGCTCCCTGCGCACGGTCCGGCGGTACCGGATGTCCGGCCGGCCGAGGACCAGCGTCGCGACCGCCTGGCGGGTTTCGTCGATGCCCAGCATCTCCCGCAGCGCCGGCGCTGCATTGGCGACATCGGTGAAGAATCCGCTGAACAGCACCCCGAGGCCGCACGCCTCCGCCATGAGCGCCATATTCTCCGCCGCGAGGCAGCCGTCCGTCTTCGACGGAGACAGCACCACGATCGCCAGCGGCGCCCCAAAGAACAGGAAGTCATCCGTGATCTGCGTGCGTCCCAGCGGCGACACAGCAGCCGGATCTTTGCCCGCCGCAGCCGCTTTGGCAGCTTCCGCAGCCACGGCCGCCCGCAGCCCTTCGACGCCGATCTTCTCCGCTTCTGCAAGGTGCTCCCGCAGTACGGCATAGGACTGGCGCTGGCTGTTCTTGGCCGTCTGCGTCAGGCGGCCCGCTTCGATGATCTTATCGATGATCTCCTGCGGCACCGGCTCGTCCTTGAAGTGCCGGATCGACCGCCTTGTCCGGATGGCATCCAGCAGCGTGTCCGGATCGAGACGTACAGCCCCGTTCACTTCTTCCGGGATCTCTGCAGGCACCTCTTCAAATCCGGTCAGCGTGACGGCGCCGGCCGGGCAGATGGCTTCGCAGTGCCCGCAGAACAGGCAGTTCTCCGGATCAAATACTTTCGCCGCCCGGGGTTCTCCGGCCAGTTCGATGTTCGAAGCCGGGCAGTCTGCGACGCAGGCGCCGCAGCCGATGCAGAGCGATTCCTCGATGCGCACGGTATGTTCCATCAGTTTTTCCCCCATATGGCGCGCCAGATGGCACGCAGCAGAGCAAAGACCAGGAAGACGGCCAGAAAGCCCGCCATCCCGGCAACGATATCTTCCATCTCCATCGCGCCCGTTCCGCTGACGCCCTGCCCGATCTCGATCGCAAAGGTCAGGACGATCATGACGGTGAAGACGTAGATCCAGGTGATGACAAGGGTGTGCCCGTTCTCCGCAAGCGCGGCAAACAGCGGATGGATGATCAGCAGCAGAACCATGCCGACCGCACCCATGACCAGAAAGTGCAGTCCCTTGTCCGACAGAAACAGTCCGTAACTGTCGTTGAGCGACATCAGCCAGTTGTGGAGCAGCGCGATCTTTTCAACAATAAAGTACAGTAATTGGCTCATGATTTCTCCTGTCAGTCAACGATCTGGTACCCGGCGTCCGCCAGCACAGCCAGGGCCTTCTCGTAGTTTTCTCTTTTGACGAGCACATAGTCCGTGTTGTAGGTCGAGACGGCAAAGATGCCGATCTTCGCGTCAGCCAGCAGCCCGGAGATCTTCGACAGGATGCCGATCAGCGAAAAGTCCAGCACCCCCTGGATGCGGAAGGCGCGCCAGCCGTCATCGCGTTCGGTCGTCTCCGCCGGCGTCTCTTCGGTCGGGATGACCAGCGAGAGCTCCTCGTCCGTCTTCCCGATAAAGTAAAAATCCTTTGTCAGGTCGAGCGCAGAGGCGTCCGCTACTTTGCATACGGTCAGGTTGTAAGGGATTTTCTTCAGTTCCATTATGATTGTCCTTTCTATGATTGCTACTTGATCAGACTGATGATCGCCGTTGCGATGACGACCAGCAGGATGCCGTTGAGCAGTGCTGCGTTGATGCTGATCGCCAGCAAGCTGCCGATGATGGCCGCCGCGGCACCGCCCGTCATGGCGGAGAGGATCAGCTTGGGATTGTATTTTTTGCGTGGGGCAACGTTGATGCCGCCCGCCACGCAGGACATCGGGATCGCTCCCAGCGTGATGGCGAGCGTCGTGACCGGTGAGAGTCCCAGGATCAGCGCGACCGTCGCGGTCAGCGGCTTGGCCGGGATACCGAGCATGTTGATAAAGCCGGCGCAGAATGCCTCCGCCCCGATCGCCGCCAGTTTCCATCCCGAAAGCGACGTTGCCGTAGGCGCCGCCCCCGCGGAGAGAATCATCTTGATGATCAGCGCAGCCAGCGTCACACAGAGAAAGATCACCATCGCCTTGCGGATCCATTCCCCTTCCATGCGGCCGACCGCCCGCGAACCGACGAGGCTCCCGACGACCATGCACACGATGAAGACCGCCAGCAGCATGCCGTCCACCGCATCCGCATTGCGCAGATACAGGAAGGCGATGATGCCGCTCGGGACGATCGTGGCGCAGATGTTGCAGTCCGGCTGGGCTGCGGGCTCCGCCAGGTGCATGCGGCGGCAGAGGATCGTATTCAGCAGGAAGTCCGAGACGCCGATGGTGCACAGAAAGTAGATGACCGTGGTCAGGCCGAAGACCGTGCCAAAACGCCCCGGTGCCTCCGCAAGCCACCCGCGGTCTGTCCATATGCTGCGCATCATATATGCTCCGTACACAACCGATGATCCCAGGAACAGGATTCCGATCGCCAGCTGGATCGTCATGTTCGCCTCCGCTTCTGTTCTCTCTTCTTCACCTCTTTAGTGTAACGGAAAAGAAAGGACGATGCCATAAGGAATCGCCCTTTCCCATAGTCATTATGCCGCGCCGCACCTGGTGCTGGCTCCGGCACTTCATTTCTCAACCCAGCGCCACGTCGAGCGCCACTATGACGCCTGCCGCAAACCCCGCCAAAATCCGCTGCGTGCTTCCTTTCAGCTGCCCGCGCATGACGCAGACGCAGGCCGCGCCAAGCGCTGTTCCGATAAATGGGATGAGGATCCCCATCCAGACTTGTATATTCATAAGTATTCTCCCTGTTTTTATATGTCATTTTCATATTGCATTTCCGCCGTTTTATGCGGTTAGCATATGCTAACTATATAATACTAAAACGCTCCGAAAAGTCAACATATCCCCTGAAAACCACCGCTGGGGTTTCTTTTGGCGATTCCAAAAAACAAAAAACTCCTGTATCATAGGTTTGTAATAAGAAAGGAATCGCTCATGCTCAAGTACATGCGCAAGTACTGGATCTTCGCGGTCCTCGCAGCAGCCTTTATGATTGCCGAGGTCACCGTGGACATGATCCAGCCGAGGCTGATGGCTGACATCGTCGACAACGGCATCCTCGGACTGAACGGAGACGGTACGCCCGATTTGGCGCTGATCCGTTCCGTCGGCATCAAGATGATCCTGATCGTCCTCGCGGGAGGGCTCTTTGGCATGCTCAGCGGCACCATGGCCAACCTGTGCAGCCAGAACTTCGGCAACACCATCCGCAAGAAGTGCTTCGACCGGATCATGCACCTCTCGTTCGAGCAGACCGACGCCTTCACGACCGGCTCGCTCATCACCCGCGTCACCAACGATGTCTCGCAGGTGGAGCGACTCGTGCAGCAGCTCGTGCGCGGCTTCATCCGCTGCCTGATGTTCATGGTCGTCGGCACGATCACCCTGATGAGCCTCAACGTGCACTTCCTGGTGATCATCGCCTGCGCGTTCCCGCTCGTGCTGCTCGACATCGGCTTCATCCTCTGGAAGACCAACCCGCTCTTCACCCTCCTGCAGGGCAGGATCGACGGGCTCAACAGCGTCATCCAGGAGAACATCAACGGCACCCGCGTCGTCAAGGCCTTCATCCAGGAGGACCGCGAGGCGGCGCGTTTTGATGCGGCGAACACCTCCCTCGTGGACACCCAGCTGCGCGTACTCATCCTCATGTCGTTCCTGCGGCCGATCATGAACATCGTTCTCAACCTGGCCACCGTCGCCCTCATCTGGGTCGGCGCCATCCAGGTGCAGGCGGGCGGCATGCAGCCCGGCGAAGTCATGGCGGCGGTCACGTACATCTCGCAGATCCTGAACGGCATGATGATGCTCGCGATGATCTTCCAGACCCTCGCCCGCGGCAGAGCTTCCGCCAAACGCATCCGGCAGGTCCTCGATGCGGACCCGGTGATCAAGGACGGGACGCTCGACGAGGAATCGCTCCGTGCGCTTTACGCGGACAGTGAGTCTGACGGCTCGGCGGACAGCGCCGATGGATTGGCAACTGGCACTGCAGCTATTGCTGCAGACTATCAGCCAACCGGGTCGGTAACCTTCAAAAAAGTAAGCTTCACCTACCCGGCCTCCGGCGCCAACCCCGGCGCCCCCATCGAGGTGCTGAGCGGCGTTGATCTTGAAGTCCGGCCCGGCGAAACGCTCGCGGTCATCGGTCCGACAGGCTGCGGCAAGACCAGCCTCGTGAATCTGATCCCGCGCTTTTACGACGCCACCGAAGGCACCGTGGAAGTGGACGGCGTCGACGTGCGCGACTTCAAACTGCAGACCCTGCGCAGCAAGGTCGCCTTCGTCACGCAGAAAAACGAACTCTTCAGTACGACGATCATCGATAACATCGCCATCGGCCGCCCTGGGGCGACCGAAGACGAGATCCATAAAGCGGCGCAGACCGCCCAGGCCGAGGACTTCATCCTCCAGCAGCCGGACGGGTATGACACCGCCGTCGCAGAAGGCGGCATGAGCCTTTCCGGCGGCCAGCGCCAGCGCATCTCCATCGCCCGCGCCCTTCTGAAAAACGCGGAGATCCTCATCTTCGACGACAGCACCAGCGCGCTCGACCTTAAGACCGAGGCGGCGCTCTACCAGGCGCTCAAGAAGAACTACCCCGGCATGACCAAGATCGTCATCGCCCAGCGCATCGCCACCGCCCGCAAGGCGGACCGCATCGCCGTTGTGGACAGCGGCCGCATCGATGCCGTCGGCACCCACCAGGAGCTCATGGAGACGAGCGCCGTCTACCGCGACATCTGCGCTTCCCAGGAACGCAAGAGTCCGCAGAAAGGAGGTGCCGCATGAGCTACGTGAAGAAACGCTTTGCCGCAGCCGGCGGCGCATCCGGCAGTGCCGCGAACACCGCCGCCCCGCAGGGCTTCGGAAGACGCCGCAACATGGGCGCTCCCACCGAAAAACCAAAAGATGGCGGCAAGACGCTCCGCCGCCTGCTCTCCTACTTTGCGAGCCACCGCACCGCGGTGATCCTGCTGTTCTTCGTCGTCACGGCGACCGTGCTTCTGCGCATCGCCGCCCCGGCGTACCTGTCGCGCGCCATCGATGCGATCACCATGCGCACCTTCGACAAACTGCCGCAGATCCTGCTCATCATGATTACCCTGTACGTGACGAGCAGCGCCTGCAACCTGCTCGAAGAATACCTCGGCGCAAAGCTCAGCCAGAAGATCGTCAAGGGGATGCGCGCGGACCTGTTCCGCAAGACGATCGATCTGCCGGTCGGCTACCTCGACACGCATTCCCACGGCGACCTGATCAGCCGCATGACCAACGACGCGGAGAACATCTCCAACGTCGTCAGCTCATCCCTGACCTCCCTGTTCTCGGGACTGCTGACGCTGGTCGGAACGGTTGCGATCATGCTTTCGTACAGCTGGCAGCTGACGCTGCTGTCGTGCTCGGTGATTATCTTCTCCGTATTGTTTACGCGATTCCTTTCCAGGTACATCCGCAAGCTGTACGTGAAACGCCAGTGCCTGCTCGGCGCCCTCAACGGCATCGTCAACGAGAAGGTCACCAACTACAAGACCGTCACCGCCTACAACCAGCAGGACAGCGTAGTCGATGACTTCAACGGCACGTCCAATGAACTCACCCGCACCGGTATCCTCTCCGAGATCCTCTCGAGCTCGATGGGGCCGGTCATGAATATGCTCAACAACGTATCGTTCGTCGTGGTCGCGGTCTCTCTGCTTTCGTCATCTACTCCAAGCAGTTCTCCCGCCCGGTCAACGAACTGGCGCAGTTGTACGGGCAGATCCAGACGGCGATGGCGGGTGCCGAGCGCATCTTCGAGATCATGGACGCCCCCGCCGAGAACAAGAGCGGCGAGGTGCACATGGACACCACCAAGGGCGTCATCGAATTCGAGCACGTGAGCTTCTCCTACGTGCCCGGCAAGCAGATCATCCACGACTTCAACCTCAAAGTCGAGGCAGGTAAAAAGATCGCCCTCGTCGGCTCCACGGGGAGCGGCAAGACGACCATCATCAACCTGCTGATGCGATTCTATGACATCGACAGCGGCAGGATCACCCTCGACGGCGTGGACATCCGCGACATCGCCCTCAGCGACCTGCGCGACCTTGTGGGCATCGTTCTGCAGGATACGGTCCTCTTCACGGACACGATCCGCGGCAACATGTGCTACGCCAAACCGGACGCCACGCAGGAAGACCTCGAACGTGCCGCCGCCTTCAGCAACGTCGACCAGATCGCGGCCGCCCTGCCCGAAGGATACGAGACACTGCTCACCGACGCCGGCGACAACATCTCGCAGGGGCAGCGGCAGCTCATCGCCATCGGCCGTGCATTCCTCTCGCACCCGTACATCCTCATCCTCGACGAGGCGACCTCGAACATCGATACGCGCACTGAAAAGCACATCCAGGAGGCCATGTACCGCCTGATGGAAGGCCGCACGAGCCTGATCATCGCGCACCGCCTCTCCACGATCCAGGATGCGGATACGATCGTCGTCATGGACCAGGGGCACATCGTCGAGTCCGGCACGCACGAGGAACTGCTCGCGAAGAAAGGTACCTACTTCGACCTGTACCAAACGCAGTTTGCCGGACAGGAGATATAAAAACACCCCCTGCCGCCGGCAAGGGGTGTCTTTTTCACGTTTGTATTATCTGCGCTGCATTCGCGTTGCCCGGGGCAGCCGCGCAGCAGGCTCTGTTACAGCGCCGGGTACGGATCCGCGCCGTCGGACTTATCGATATCTTCCGGGATCTCCTGCTGCTCGCCGTACGCTTCGAACACTTCGCCCGGATGGACCGCGTTGAGCAGATCGAAGTACTTTTTGTAATCGTCGTGGAACAGCTCGAGGTACTCCTTGTTGTTGGAGTGATGCAGGTTGTGAATGTATTCGTGTTCTTTGCCGTTGATGCTGTCGTCGGTCCGGCCGAGCAGGTAGACCGCCAGGTCGGAGCACTGGTCGGAGATGCGCTCCAGGTTGACCAGCATGTTCTGGAACTCGATGCCGTTGATGACGTCGCACTGGTCGTGCGTCATGCGGTAGATGTGGCGGCCTCTTAAGTCGGCGACCATCGCATCGATGACCTCTTCCATCGGCTCGATCTGTCTGGCCATGGACTGGTCGTTGTTGATGTGCGCCTTGGCTGTCATCTCGAGGATGTCGCGGATCGCATCCAGCATGATCCGCATCTCTTTCTGCGCCATCGGGGAGAACTCACGCTTCGCCTCGCGCTGGTTGCGGATGTTGCCGGTGATGTTGACCGCCAGGTCGCCGATACGCTCGAAGCAGACCAGCGCCTTCAGCTGGTAACTCTGCGTGCGGTTGTCTTTTTCCAGCGTGACGTGCGGCGAGATCGCGATGATGTATCTGTTCGCGGCATCCGCCATGTTGTCGAGCATGTCTTCGCGCTCCTTGATGCGGTCTTCGCGCTTGGGATCAAACTCAAAGAGCTGCTGCTTGCAGGCGTCGTAGTTGTGCAGGGCGACCTCCGCCATGTTGGCGATGAGGGCCTCGGACTGGTCGAGCGCGATGGCCGGGTTGGTCACAAGACGCGGGTCGAGCTTGCGGAGGTTTTCTTCGACTTTCAGATCTTCCTCTTCGACCGGCGCATCCTTGACGATGCGTTCCGCGATATTCGCGAACAGGCCCGAGAACGGCAGGAGCAGCACGGCAGGCACCAGTCTGAACAGACCGTGAACATTCGCGACACCGCCTGCCTTGAGCGGCATGTTCCAGAGTTCATCGCTGATGATGCCCGTTCCGTGCAGGATCACGAGCGCCGCGATGATCAGGACCGCCGCGAAGACGTTGTAGATGATGTGGACCATGCAGGTGCGGATCTGCTCCGGCTTGGCACCAAGACGGCAGACCAGATAGGTGGTCAGGCAGTCGCCGATGTTGACGCCGATGATGATGGCGAAGACGCCGCAGAAGTGCACGCCCATGGTGCTCGCGATCGACTGCAGGATACCGACGACCGCGGAGGAACTCTGGATGACCCCGGTGACGAACACACCGGAGAGGAATCCGAGGAAATAGTTGTCTTCAAAGGACACCAGCAGCGTACTTAAGGAATCGCTCACCTCCGACACAGCAGCGCTCATGTTCATCAGGCCGACGAACAGCATACCGAAGCCCATGCAGATCGTGCCGGCTGTGTTGGCGCCTCTCGTCTTGAAGAACATGATCAGAATGATGCCGATCAGCAGCGCCATCGGCGCCAGGTTGTCCGACTTGAAGAAATATAAAGGACTGTCGGCCCCGGCACTGACATCCATCAGACGGATGATCTGCGCCGTGATCGCAGTCCCTACGTTAGCACCCAGTACGATACCGATCGACTGGCGGAATTTCAAAAACCCTGCACCGACAAGACCAACGGTCAGAACGATCGTTGCTGTCGAGCTCTGGATCATGCAGGTGACGAACATGCCAAGCAAAAAGCCAAGAGCCGGTTTAGAAGTCGCCTTCTCCAGCGCCGTTCTCATCGCGCCGCCGGAACTGCTCTTCAGACCGTCGCCCATGACGCGCATGCCGTACAGGAACAGCGCCAGACCACCTAAAAGCGATACCGCATGATAGAATACTTCCATTTTTCCTTTCTCCTTGGTTATCAGCCCCGGCACTCCTCCGCCGGACAGTTTTTCTTTTATCTCCAACTTATCCCAAAATAGTATATTATGCGGCGCTGGTAAATGCACGATATTTTTGTTCTCAAACGTCTTTTTTACAGATAAAAAACACACATCCTGACTGGATGTGTGCAGCAACCGTTTTGATATCGCATAAATCTGCAGCGATGCCGGTATGACAACTTCATGACACAACTACATACCGCAGTGAAGCCGATCACTTCATGAACTGGTCGATCGCCTTGTTCACTTTCTCCATCGCTTCGGTATCGTTCTCATCGAGCGCCTCTACGATGCAGTGCTGCAGGTGTTCCTTGAGAAGCAGCCTGCCGGTGCTGGTGAGCGCGGCCCTGACCGCCGAGAGCTGGATCAGCACGTCGGAACAGTCATCGCCGTTCTCCACCATGCGCTTGACCTTCTCCAGATGCCCGATCGAGCGGGACAGCCTGTTGACGATGGCGCGGATCTCCTCAGGATCATGGGTATGTGAATGTGCGCCGTGCGCATGCGCACCGCTGTGTTCGTGGGTATGGACCGTGCCGTCCGCATGAACATGCTCATGCGTGTGCGGGTGATCGTGTGTGTGGCCGTGCGCCGCGGCTTCCTTCTTTTCTTTATCCATTTTCTGTTCCTGCTGCAAATGACGCCTGCATTTGCGTTTACTACAGGCATTTTACAGGGCGATTCCTTGAGAAACAACCCCCTACGGGGCTTCCGCCGCTGCAACTGATTCCACTATACTGAAAATACATTAATACTTTATCATAAAAAACCAGCGTTGCAAATCTGCGACGTCTGCAGGAAAGGAATCGCCATGCATATCCCTGACAATTATCTGAGCCCGGAGACCTGTATCGCCATGACGGCGGCGATGGTGCCGGTATGGGCTGTCTCCATCAAGAAAGTCAAAGATGCGCTGCCCAAGGACAAGATCCCGAAGATGGGTGTCGGCGGATCGTTCTCGTTCCTCGGCATGATGTTCAACGTGCCGCTGCCGGGCGGGACAACAGGGCATGCGGTAGGAGGTACACTCATCGCGCTGCTCTTAGGCCCGTGGGCGGCCTGTATAGCGGTCAGTATGGCCTTGCTCCTGCAGGCCCTGATATTCGGCGACGGCGGGATACTCGCGTTCGGGGCGAACTGCTTCAACATGGCGTTCGTGCTCCCCTTCGTCGGGTACGCGGTCACCCATCTGATCGCACCGAAGTTCGGCACGGAAGAATCCACGAAAAAACGGGACCTCATCGCGGCAGGCGTCGGTTCGTACTGCGGGCTGAACGCAGCGGCCCTGTGCGCAGCCATCGAGTTCGGCATCCAGCCGATGCTCTTCACGGATGCGGCCGGCAATGCGCTGTACTGCCCGTACGGTCTGGGCGTGGCGATCCCGGCGATGATGATCGGGCACCTCACCCTCTTCGGTCTGGTGGAAGTCATCTTCACCTGCGCGATCCTGGCCTTTGTCCGCTCCGCGGCACCCGAAATGCAGCTGTCACATAAGGAATCGCATACCTCAATGCCGCTCAAGGTCTTCCTCGGCGCCCTGATCCTGGCGACTCCGCTCGGCCTTCTGGCCACCGGCACCGCCTGGGGCGAATGGGGCACGGATGAGATCGCGGATACCGGCATCGGCTATACCCCGCAGGGGATGCTGGACGGATTCCAGTTTGAGGCGATCATCCCGGACTACTCGGTCGCGGGCATGCCGGAGTGGATCGGCTACATCCTGTCCGCCGTCATCGGCGCCGCCTGCATGGTCATTCTGTTCAAACTGGTGAGCCTGCTTAAGAAAGGCGGCTCCGCTGCCTGAAAGGAGAACGCGTGGACCGCACGCTGATGCGGCTTTTAGGCCGCATACTGGAAAGCGATACAAAAAGAACTGACTCAAAACTGCCACGGATCCTGCCGGCGCTCCGGCTGTCCGTGGTTTTGCTCTGCATTCTTTTGTGTGCGCTGTCCCGCAATGCGGTCTTTGTCGTCGGCATTCTGGCGGCAGAGCTGATCCGGCTGGCTTTCCTGCCGCCGCAGCGGATCGCCGGTGTGCTCGGCCGGCTTGCGCTGCCGGTCCTCTTCACCCTTCTGATCATGCTCCCGTCCGTCTTCCTCGGGCACCCGCGCACGATGCTGACCGTCACGATGAAGGTCACCTGCTCCGTGCTGCTTCTGCTGCTCGCCAACGAAGAGATGGACTGGAAGGACGTGACCGGCGCGTTCCGTTCGCTGCACATCCCGGGCATCTTCACGATGACCCTTGATATGACGATGCGATTCCTCGTGCTGCTGGGGCGGTTGGCAGATGCAATGCTCGAAGCCATCTCCCTGCGCACATTTGATATACTGAAAGGCAGAAAGCGCGACCGCGCCAGATACATGACCGCAGGCGGTGTGCTCGGCACGACGTTCCTCGTGTCCCAGCGCATGGCCACGCAGACCTACGAAGCCATGGAATGCCGGGGCTACGACGGCGTCTACCGCAGCTACGAAAAGCACCGCTTCGGGTGGCAGGATGCTGTGTATGCGCTGCTGATCCCGCTCGCAATCGCCGCGTTCATTTACTGCCAGGCGGCACTATAAGTTGCAGCGCCTGTCGCAAAACTCCTTCGGCTAAAACAAAGGAACCGTTATGATCCAACTTGAACATCTCAGCTATCAATACCCGGACGGCAATCCCGCCCTCTCGGATATCACATACCATTTCGAGGCCGGCAAATGCTACTGCCTCAGCGGCCCGAACGGCTGCGGCAAGTCGACCCTTTTCCGCATCCTCAACGGGCTCTCCTTTGCGTCCGCCGGCAGCTATCTGCTGGACGGCGTCGACGTGACCGAAAAAAAGATGCGCGACAAAGCATTTGCTGCCTCCCTGCACCGCCGGATCGGCTACATCATGCAGAACACCGAAGTCCAGCTCTTCACCCGCAGCGTTGAGGAGGAGATCGCCTTCGGGCTGTACCAGATGGGGCTTTCTGACGAGGAGGTTGTGGCGCGCGTCGAGAAGTACATTTCGCTGCTCGGTCTGGAATCGCTCAGAAAGCGCTCCCCGTTCACCCTGAGTGGCGGCGAAAAAAAGAGGACCGCCCTGGCTGCGATCCTCGCGATGGATCCCCCTGCGCTCATCATGGACGAGCCGCTCAACGGCCTCGACGAAGACGGTCAGCAGTGGGTCACGGATTTCATCCGCGGTCTCAAGACGCCGGACCGCCTGCTCATCGTAGCGACGCATAATAAAGATCTCATCAGCGAGATCGCCGATGAGACCATTTACATGACCAAAGAGCATACATTCCGGTAAAGCGCCTGCCCGGCGCTTTTTTATTTGCCGCTCCTGCTTCTGTAATGCTCCAGCAGCGTCAGATTGACGTCCACGGTCTGCACGATTTATAAAGCGGAGTATCAGGATCTGTCATACCGCAGCCGTTCAGCCGGCCAGTCCGGACTCCGTGGCGATCTGCGCGACAGCATCGTAGCGGTTGAGCGCGTACAGATGAATCCCGTCTACACCCATCGCCTTGTACTGTTCGATCTGCCGGATGGTATAGGCGATGCCTTCCTCGCGGAATGCCATCTTCTTCTCTTCGATGACATCTTCCGGTTCGTTCGGTGCGAAGACATTCGGGAAGATCCAGTTGCGGGAGATGATCTCCGCCAGGTCGCGGGGGATCGAGCACCCGTTGCGGGACAGGGCCATGTTGACCGTCGCCGCCGGATCGAGGATCGGCATGACACCGACATCGACCGGGATGGTGATGCCCGCTTCGCGGATCGCGTAGAGCCAGTGGCGGAACTGCTCCATATCCCAGCACAGCTGCGTCATGATGAAGTCCGCACCTGCATCCTGTTTCTGTTTGAGAAATTCGATGTCAAGGTCCAGATCCCGACAGTCCAGATGCCCTTCCGGCATGCCGCTGACCGCGATGGTGAACTGATCGCCAAAGGTCTCCCTGACAAAACTGACGAGCTCGTAGGCATAGTCAAAATCACCGCCCGTTCCGTCCTGCCCGAGCGGGATGTCGCCGCGCAGGGCGAGCATGTGATCGATGCCGCAGTTGAGATAGTGCTGCAGCGTAGCGCGGATGCCTTCCCTGCCGCCGTCGATGCACGTGAAGTGAGTGACCGGGATGGTCCTGCCGGGGGCTTTGATGGCCTTGAGCACGTCAAGATTGCGGCCGACATTCGTGCCGCCCGCCCCGTAAGTACAGGAGATATAGGCAGGATCGAGTGCGTACAGCTGATCCAGCACACCGCCGGGCCCGCACAGGCGCGTCATGCCCCGCTCAGTACGCGGCGGAAATACTTCAAAGGAAAGCAGTGCCTTTGCGCCGAACATCTCCGTGATCTTCATACCTTCTCACCTCATCTGCGATTATTATACCATCTGAAGGTGTTTTTTGGGTATAGGACAAACAGGTTTCTACAACTGCACGCGGCAGAGAACGATCCGGCAGTCTTCCCCGCTGCGGTTTTCGCACCGCCAGGATGTACCGCCTGCCGCATCTTCGAGGACCAGCATCTCGCCGGCCCGGATGGTTTCCTGCACGCCGTTCTCCGTGCTGCTTTGTCCGTTGCCGCCTTCTGAGAACGCGAACGTGCCCGCACAGCAGAGCAGTGTCCAGATGACCCGCCTGCCGGCAGTATGTCCCTGCGGCCCGCAGAAACTGCTCCCGGGCGCCAGCAGTACGGAGGACATCTCCCCTGTGCACCGGCCGCGCTTCATGATCAGGTTGCAGTCCGTGTAAACGCCTTTCGACACCGTCTTCTCTTCGCCGGTGAACGCATGCGGTTCGAAGGGCTGCAGATGGTGCGATTCCTGATCATTGTGGATCAGATCGTATGCCCCGGTGAGGGACATGATGACGCGGTCAAAGCCCGTGTAATCGCTGAACGTCGATTCTTCCAGTTCAACTGTCGCGGAGGTGACGATGAACGCGTACTCCCCGGTGCTTCTGTCCGCGCCTTCCGGGAAAATGAAGTACTGCGAGGAAATCCCGCCGGACCACCTTTTGCGGATCACATCCGCCGCATGGATCACTTTGTGTTTCATTATTGCCAGGCCCTTTCCCTGCGCCGTTTGCGGATCACGAGGAATGCTGCAAACCCGGCCGCACAGACCGCCAGCAGGATCCAGCCCCACGCCGGCACATTGT
The DNA here is from genome assembly GCA_902790905.1 of uncultured Eubacteriales bacterium. Taxonomy (GTDB): domain Bacteria; phylum Bacillota; class Clostridia; order Peptostreptococcales; family Anaerovoracaceae; genus RUG13615. Next base: position 10,121 of record CADATO010000033.1, on the reverse strand, counting down.
TGATGTTATAACAGCGGATGCGAACCCACATCTGGTTGATGAGTTCGTTCTGCTCCGCGTCAAAATACGTCATGATCGAGGCCCTGCCGATGACATCCGCGGGCGGATACGCCGCGCTCATCTGCCGGTTGACCTGATCCGCCGGCACCGTCAGCATGTAGTCCTCGTCTTCGCTGTCGCCGCTGAAGAAGTAGCCGACCGGATACTCTGCCGTCTCCTCTTCATCGTCTTCCGCGCCGTAGCACCAGTCCGCATACTCGTAGATGCGGCTGTCGTCGCCGCCTGCGATGACGGACGTGTAGCCGATATAATACATGTTGCGGACGACGTTGTCCGGGCGGGACAGGAAGTTGATGAACGCCTCAGCCGCCTGCTGCTTCTCCGGATCGCCGTCGATGCCGTTCTTCAGCATGACCCAGCCGTCAAAGTAGATGTTGGTCACCTCTTCAGGCACCGCATACTCCAGATAGAGCCCGTCGATCTCCGCCTGGTCCAGCGTGTACACGCCGTCGCCGGACCACTGGTAGTTGGCCACGACCTTGCCGGTGATCAGATCCGACTTGCCGAGGTCCGTCTCAAACGAGTAGAAGTTGTCGATGTTGTTCTGCAGATAGTCCTGCACCGCGCTGATCATCTCCGGCGAGATGTCGTTCATCTCCTCCTCGAGGCGCTGCAGATAGTCCGGATCATTGCGGAACTCCTCCGAGGTCAGAAGGTCGGACTTCAGCGCGCCGACCGCCGCAAAGTAGGTGTCGCGCACGTTGTCCTTAACGGTGATCTGCCGCGCGTAGTCACGGTTTTCGAGCAGATGGAACGTGGAGGCATCCTCGCGGGAGACCACCTCCGGGTTGTAGACAAAGCCCGTCACGCCCCACATGTACCCCGCCGCATAGTCCGACCAGGGCATGCCGTTGATCGTGTGCGTCTCGAAGATGTTGCGGATGTACGGGGAAACGCCCCGGCTGTAGTAGTTCAGCTCGTTGTCCGTATCAAAGAATTCGTCCGACAGCGGCTGGACCATGTCCTCCGCCATCAGCTTCATGATCATATACTCGGACGGACAGACGAGGTCAAACTCATCGCCCAGTGTCAGCATATTATAGAGATCTTCGTTCGTGCCGAAGGTGGAGTACTCGACCCTGACGCGCTTGCCGTAGGTCTCGTAGTACCAGTCTTCAAAGTCGTGGATCATCGATGCCTCGCCGATGATGTCCCCGCTTGGCAGGTCGATCGTCTCCTCTTCATCCCAGTCGCCAAGGTCGATGTATTCCTCCCAGTTGCTCACGCGCAGGACGATGGTGTCTTCCGCGGCATAGGCCTGCTGCGGCAGGGCCGTCAGAAGCGAACACACCGCGACCAGAACAGCCAGGACAGCGACGAGAATGCGGTTTCTATACATCTTAGCGTCCTCCTTTCCGGTCGTTTGCAGCTGCACGCGCAGCGCGCACATTCATCCCGACGACGATCAGGATGACGATCACAAAGATCACCGTGGAAAGTGCCCACAGCGCCGTCTTGATATCGGTCTGCGCACCCTTCGTCGCATTCACGACGTAGGTGCTGATGGTATCGAACATCGCCGGCTTGGTATAGGTCGCGATGAAATAGTCATCCAGCGAGAGCGTGATGGCCAGCGCAAAGCCGGAGACCACACCGGAGAAGATCTGCGGCAGGATAATCTTGAAGAGCGCCGCTGCAGGCGTCGCACCGAGGTCCAGCGCCGCCTCATAGAGCGAAGGATCCATCTGCTTGAGCTTTGGCATGACGGACAGATAGACAAACGGCGCGCACAGCACCACGTGCCCGATGAGCAGCGGGATATACGTATCCTTGCTCACGCCGAAGACGACGACCAGCAGGATGCAGAGCGAAAAGCCCGTGACGACGTCCGCATTGATGACCGGGATGCGGTTCATTGTTGCGATCGCGGAGGCAGAGCGTTTCTTCGAATAAAACGCCCCGATGGCGCCGAGCGTCCCGAGGATCGTCGCGATGAACGCCGCCGCCAGTGCCAGCAGCACCGTGCCGATGATCATATTGCGCAGTTCTTCGGTCGTGAACAGCGTCACGTAGTTCTTCATGGTAAAGCCGCGGATTGCCCCGATCTGGGTCGCGTCCGTAAAGCTGTAGAGTGCCAGGATCAGGATCGGCGCATACATGAACACCAGCGCCGCCAGCAGGATCAGAGGACGTACAATGCTCTTTCTCATGGTCACAGCAGCGCACCTCCCATCCTCGCATCTTCTTCCTCCGCACCGTCAGTGACGAGCGCAAAGATGCACATGATGCCCAGCAGCACCAGCGCGATCATCGATCCGCCGTGCCAGTTGTAGGCCGAGAAGTAGCTGCCGATCAGGCTGCCCATGATGTACGTGCTGTTGTACAGCATGTCGAGGACGACGTAGTTCGTCATCGCGGGCAGGAAGACCATGGACACGCCGCTCACGATGCCGGGCACCGACAGCGGCAATGTCACATGCAGGAACGCCGAGCGGCTGTCCGCGCCGAGGTCTCTTGCCGCCTCGATGAGCGAGCCGTCCAGCTTGACGATCGTATTGTACAGCGGCAGGATCATGAACGGCAGGAAGTCGTAGGTCATGCCGATGACAGAGTTCAGGAACGGATGGAACGCGAGGTTGCCCTCGAGCAGCGTCAGGATCTCCTTGAGCGCCGTGATGCGCAGCGAGAAGTTGATCCACATCGGCAGCACGAAAAGCATGACGATGACCGCTTTGTTCCGGAGCTGGCTCGTCGCGAGGACGTAGGCGACCGGATAGGCGATGAGCAGGCACACCACCGTCGTGACCGCCGCCATCAGCAGGCTGTAAAACAGCGTGCCGAGCGTGTTCGGATCGGTGAAGAACCCGGTCAGATTGGCAAAGGTGAACTGCCCCTCCCCGTTCGTGAAGGCGTAGTAAAAGAGCACCAGAAGAGGCGCTGCTACAAAGAGCAGCAGGAACACGGCATATGGGATCCCGAGCGTCTTTCTGGCAAATCTCACCTGGCTGTTCGTTCCTTTCTGTGTATAGGAATCGCTCTTTGCGAGCGTTACTTTCTGACAGTAAACTTCATTTTTTCAGGCGGCAGGATCAGACCGACATGGTCGTCCATGTTCCACAGATACTCATCGTCCACGATGAAGTCCTGCCCGAGCTCCGTGTTGATCACGTAGCTGTAGTGGTCGCCTTTATAGACAAGGTCGCTGATCGTACCATCGACCAGTACCCGTTCGTCTTCGATATCGTCGGTCATCTCAATGTCCTGCGGTTCGATGGCTCCGGTGATGCGGATCCTCGCCGGGTCGATCTTCGCCCCGTGCGCGTCTACCAGCTCCCCGTTTTCCGTCAGACGGCTGCCCGCGATCAGGTCGGTGATCACGGCCGGCATTTCCTTGCCGTTGAACTCGAGCCCGCTGTTGCGTGTCAGATCCACCTTGAACCGGTTCGTATGGTCTTCCGCGATCATGATGTGGATGTTGTCCGGGTCGACGCGCATGCCGACCTTATCCCCGACCGCAGCGGCTTTCGTGCTCTGGATCACGACCTCGTAACGGCCGGACTGCACGGTGATCTCATAGTGAATCCCCTTGAAGATGACGCTGATGACCTCGCCGCGGATCTGCCCGTCGGCCGGATCTGTCAGCACGATGTCCTCCGGACGCAGGACCGCCGTGATGCGGGTGCCCTTCGGCACGTCGTCGACGCAGTCAAACAACCCGCCCGCAAAGCGCGCCTTCAGCGGCCCGGTCATGATACCGTTGAACAGGTTGCTGTCGCCGATGAAGTCCGCAACGAACGCGTTCTGCGGCTCGTTGTAGATATCCTCCGGCTCGCCGATCTGCTGGATCTTGCCTTCCTTCATGACCACGATCTTGTCCGACATGGTCAGCGCTTCTTCCTGGTCGTGCGTGACGTAGATAAAGGTAATGCCGAGTTCGTCGTGCATCGCCTTGAGTTCGAGCTGCATCTCCTGGCGCATCTTGAGGTCGAGCGCACCGAGCGGCTCATCGAGGAGCAGGATCTCCGGCTCGTTGACAAGCGCGCGGGCGATGGCGACACGCTGCTGCTGGCCGCCCGAAAGCGTCGCGACAGAGCGTTTCTCAAAGCCCTCCAGGTCCACCAGTTCCAGGACTTTCTTGACCTTGCGGCGGATCTGCTCCTGCGGCGTCTTCTTCTGCTTGAGGCCGAACGCAATGTTCTCGAAGATGTTCATGTGCGGGAACAGCGCATACCGCTGGAAGACCGTGTTGATCGGCCGTTCGTTGGGCGGCAGCGACGAGATGTCCTTGCCGTTCAGCAGGATGTCCCCTTCTGTAGGCATCTCAAAGCCGGCGATCATTCTGAGCGTCGTCGTCTTCCCGCACCCTGAGGGGCCGAGGAAGGTGACGAACTCGCCGCGCTTCACCTCGAGATTGAAGTCGTCGACCGCCTTGAAGCCGTCTTCAAAGACCTTTGAAATATGTCTTAATTCGATGATGTTTTCATTCGTTGCCATTGGCATTTAGCTCCGTTTTCAACATAGGCGACAAACATCCATTTACTTTTTTATCAGTGTCTATGCAACCTGTCAATACCTGCGCAGCATGTTGCATCCGGGTACAAGGAAAGCCGCATTTTACAGCGCTAACAGCGTGTGTACACGGCCCTGGATCATCTCCTCCAGCGCATGCAGGCGCCAGCTCGGCAGGTTGGTTACATCGCTCTCCTCGAACGTAAATCCAATCAGCCTGCGAAGCTTTTCTTTCTGGCGTTTTCCCATGACCATCTTCGCCACATCGAAGAACTGGCGGTCCCAACCGTATGGATTTGTACGAGAGGAGATGTATTCGTCTATGTTTTCCTTTTTAAAATCTTCTTTCATCCCGTAGCACAGGAGTGACAGACCATTATCGAATACCGGTGCAGGAGAAATGATCTCTCCCGTATGGTTATCCCGGAGAACGCCGAAGTTGCCGAAGTGCCGATCCTCATTGATAATGACCGCATCGAAGACAAGCATATCCGCCAGTTCCTCGTAGAATGCCTCTCCTTTTTCTTTGTAGTATTCGATGCAGGCGTCGATGCCGCCTTCCGTCACGATCCGCCCGATAGGGATGTAAGAAGTATCGATGTCGGTGAACAGTTTGCATTTCGATGCGAGGATGCCGTACCAGTTTTCCAGTTCATAAGGGATTGCATGCAGACCCATCCGCTGCGCGACCTGGCTGGCATAAAACTCCGAATACGGCTCATTCCCCGCATTCGCAGCGCCTGTCGTCCCGCCTTTGTACAGCCAGATGCCCCGGCTGGTGGAGAAATGCCACCCCTTGCGCAGCATGCCGCCGGTTGTGAGTTCAGGAGTGGTTTTGATCCCGCCCTTTCCGGATCCACCGTACCCGGTATAGGTCAGCAAGCTGAGCGCCGCGTCAAATCGGTTTTCATACAGGTTGTACTGTGTAAAACTTCCGGAAAACCCCTCTCTGGTCACCCAATAACTGTCGTTGAGTGACAGCGCCATGCCAATATCCAGCAATCCCTTTAAATCGCCCCTTGTAAGTCCAAGGGAAGAGAGCAGGCTTCCTACCAGATGGCGGTTCTTAGGCACCGACCGGCGGTCGACCCAATCAAGAATGCCGTCTATTGTTGGGACCAGATCCAATGGAAGCAATTCTCTTTTATCCTCCGTCACCCAGAGAACACCCGATTTTGGCAAGGCATCCCCCCTGCTGAGGCGAAATCTCACCAGCGGCTCGTCATACAGCTTCAGTTCATAAACAGTGGAGCGACCATAGTCCGGGCCGATGTCCTCCATCACGAACGAAACGTTCTTGTGGAGCGCTTCGGCCAGCAGTTCGATGTAGTCGACGGACATGTTCTGCGCACCGCTTTCGAGCCGCGAAATGCCGGACTTTTTCGTGCCAATCCGCTCAGCCAGTTCCTCCTGGCTGATCTGCTGCATCATCCGTTCGGCGGCGAATTCTTTGGCGACGCGTTCGCGCAGGAGGTGTTTCTTTTCTTTTGTTGTCTTCTCTTTATCAGTCATAACACGTTCCTCTTTTCGTATCACAAGATAAGGTTAACATATATGTTAACCTATCGTCAACGAAAGCCGCGCCTGTCAGCACTCTTCAAAGAAATCATCAAAATCCAGCGGCGACAGCCAGAAGATCCCGCAGTTCGAGAAGTCCGGGTACTGCTCCTGCTTGTCCGTTACCGAAAAGCCGACTTCGTTCTGCCGGCACTCCCTGATGTACGCAAACACATCTTCCTCCAGTGCTTCCCGCGGCCGGTAGATCGCATCTGTACGCAGGGAAATCACTCTGTATCCGTCTTTCTTATCCCATTTCATATCCATACCTCCATATAAAAAGAGCACAACTTGGTTAGCTGTGCTCAGTTTACAATATTTGGTATTGTATGTCAAATATTTACATCCTTCGCAAGGCGATTACTCGCCTGCATACCGATTATTCGTACTCAATAATATCATGTCTGTTGGCCGTTACAAACATTGTATTTTCACAACGAGACATTTCATTATTGAACGGTTTATTGTTCATTCCACATATTTTCCGGTGGTTTGGTTGTCATTCGGTTGTCACTCATCCTGCGAGATGAAGCGGCGTTCTGCATCCCGGATCTCGTCAAGAACTTCTTTCCTGCGCGCTTCATCCGTCATGCGTTCTGCACGCGTTTGAAGACATCCGAGAAACTCGACATCGCCTGTCCTTTCTATGATATTCTCAAATATCTCACTTAGCCAAAACAGTTCCTCATCACTGCAGTCGTTCTCAATGAAGTCTCTTGCCGCCTGCATATCCTTGCAGATGGCATCAAGTTCCTTCTCCCACCAGGGATCAGGGTAGTAAAATGCACCTTCTGCTGTTATGCGCTCATTGATTGCAGTTTGTATCCTTTCAATATTGTTCATATTACTTGCTCCTCGTCAGGTAGAGAGCCGGAACCTTTTTTGTAAGCCATACTCCATTGACTGATAAAAAGAACTGGAAACCGTCTTCAAACATTTTAGCAGCGTCCACCAGATATATAACAGGCGTTCCGTGACGTTGACCAACTTTATATGCTGTGTTGCAATCTGAGGAAAGATGTACATACAAACGGCTTTTGGGTATCAAGCCTTCTTTCTCTATCGAGTTGGCATATTTCTTTCCCGTTCCATGCCAAAGTACCGCTGGCGGTCGCTTTTCCTCCAGTTCCACATCAACAGACACCGAATGACCCTGATTGGCCCTGATTTTTGTTTTATCCTCATTGAATGAGTACCGTTGCTTTTCATCTTCCGCAACAATCTTTTCAAGAAGAGGCATATCTAACGGATGAGTCCTGGAAACACCCGCAATCAATTCATCTACATTGGCCCATCCATGTTCATCCAGCACAATTCCTGCCGCTTGAGGCTTATGTCTTAAGATAAAACTTATATACTTACTCAACTTTTGTTCGTTTATTCTCATGTAACTAACTTCTCTATCCAATACGTCCTAATGCTGCGGCACGCTTCACTATTTCTTCTTTCTTCTTACCGCTTTGATTGATTTCATTAGCATATGATTCCTTCATTTGTTCGAGAAAGCTTTCTGGATCAGAAAACGTTTTTCTCCGACGATAAAAATCCTGCAAACTATAAACCAACTGTACTATAGCATCTTGCTGTCTTTTGACATGCAACCCCTTGGCTGTCGGGCTTGGTGCCATGCAGTCATCTATAATACCCAACTCGAAAAGCTTGCTAATACAATTAACGATCACATGCCCCTCATCTGACTCTCGAGTTAGAAAGGCAACATTCTCATCTCCATAATATAGTTGTTCCATCGGGACTTCTAAGGCTCTTGCCAGAGTTGCCAATGTATGTACACCCGGTTCTTTCCGCCCCGTCTCGTAAGCGCTGATAAGCGTATTCTGTATTCCACTGACTTCCGCCAGTTTTGTTTGTGACCAGCCTTTGTCATTCCGAGCGCTTCTTATGCTTTTTCCAGTCAATAGTTCATTTCTCTCTTCAGACATTTAGTTCCTCCGATGCTGTCTTTACGGTTAACGCAATTAGTCTTTCCGGGCAACCTTTACGCGCTCGGATAACACACAACATTTTGTGCTTAATGCAATTCACATTCCTGCATTAGCACCCATATGTAGATTATAATGCACTTCCGTGGAGTGTTCAACACAATCCGCCTCCCTCATACTGGTTTTAGAAATTATTTCAAAATAATCAAAACGGAGGTGACAGCTTGAAACAATCAAAAGTCAGCAAAAATCTTATCGATGACGGATTCCGCGCAGATCTGGCTAAGAATGGCATCTTTGACGGCTCTCTGGAAATCATACGCATCAAAAGACCAATGCAACTCATTATACCAGAGGATACGATTCCGTTTTCGCTTATGCATCGCAGCGAACGGCATTCTGAATTCGTAGTCTTTTATGAGTATGATCTACGTTTCGCCGAGGTGCTTACATCAACCGAACAGTTTTTAGAAGACCTCAAAATGTTCCCTGGTGTTATTTCCCCCGATTGTTCAGTCTATCGAGACATGCCACTATGCCTGCAGATTGCCAATACATATATGAATCGTCTTATTGGACATTACCTGCAAGAACAAGGTCTTTATGTCATACCAAATATACGTTGGGGTGATGAGCGGAGTTACACAACCGCCGTTCTTCCAGAAAAGTTTGCCTTTCTTGGGGTAGAAAAACACAGCATCGTATCTGTCGGCACCTATGGTTGCATTCGAAGTCGCACTAATAGAGATTATTTCAAAGCTGGACTTGATGCCATGCTGGAAGAACTCGAACCAGAAGTAGTAATCGTCTACGGATCAATGCCAGACAGTCTCTTTGGTGAATATAGGGATGTCACCACATTTGTACAAATGGAAGACTGGATCAGTAAAAAAAGGAGGCACGGCTAATGGGTAGCGGAACCAGCGGCTTGTATTCCGGAACAGCAGGCGGCTCTCAGCCATATTCAGAAAAGTATCATGTTGTCAGCAAGGAACTGACTAAGGACAAAGCAGACCCGGACATCTATAATGGAAGCACAGGATACTTCAAAAATCCAACTGCTACGACGATTGAAAAAGCCATACAGAATGACCGCATCTACATTGACGGGAAGCGGCAAGAAGGCAAAGTGACATATGTTATGGATTCAAAAGGGGATATTATCATTGGGAAGCGAATGAATCCTAATGATAATCGAAAGCGTGCACCGCATCCAACCTTGATAGGAGGGAAAGACCCTCAAGTTCAATGCGCCGGCATGATCACCTTTAAAAAGGGTAGAATATTAGATGTTGATACCAGCAGTGGACATTATCGACCAAATATACAGTCACTCCCCAAAGTTCAAAAGACTTTGCAGGAACTCTGTAATAAACACCCTGACCTGTTTGATCCAAGTTCAGAATGGAGGAAATAAAATGAGCAAAAGCATAAACCTCAAGGAGGTATCGAAGAAATTATTATCTTTGGATCCATATTACGATTACAGCAATGCAGAACTGGATGAACTTGATAATCTGGCACAAACATTAATCACTCAGTATACCTGGCCTGTCGTTTATCAGGAGTGGAGCCATTATCTGTACACGAAGTGCCCTACAGACGAGGATGTGGTGCGATTTGCTCACAATTACTTCGACTATGGCTACGACAAACCCATTCCAGATCCTCTGCAATTCATCGCGTACTTCTACTACAGGGTCAATGTTCTTGACAATCAGGACGCATTTGACATTTTTGACTCCCTTGCGATAACAGTACTGCCAGCCGCAGGGTTGGTTGACCTGATAGAAGAGCCCCTCTACGCAGCCGAAACTGACCCACGCATTCAGGCTGAAATCGAAAACTGGAAGCAGAAAGAAATTAAAGACAATTTATAACCACTGCGAAGAAACGCTGTCCAAAAGGGCAGCGTTTCTTAATATACTCAGTTATTCCAATACTTTGGTTGTCAGCCCTCGTATCACAATCCGAAAGGCATTGAAATCAAGCCGTTTTATGGCTGCGAATTATTCGTACTCGCAAAATGAAACTTAATTCTAAACGCTTTTGTTTGGGAGATTTGATATCATTTGATTTTTCCTGATACCTATTATCCTTATCCTATGGGCTTGC
>CADATO010000032.1 GCA_902790905.1 uncultured Eubacteriales bacterium | reverse complement strand
CCACCCTATATCTTCTCAGAAACAAGATATAACGGCTGCAGCCATTGAAATTTCAACGCTTACAGCCGTTTTTACCAACACGTTTTGTCCTATAACCCCTGGATCTGTTACTGGTAGATGCCGATGCGCTGCTGTTCGATGAACTGCTTGGCGGCGCGCGGCGTGCGGCCGTTGGCGCGGATGGCGAAGGCCTCGGCTCTGGTGTGGAGGATATCCTCCGGCAGCAGGATGCCGTAGTCCTTGGCGAGCTCATCGACGATGGCCAGATATTCATCCTTCTCAGGCCGCTGGAAGGTGACGGTCAGGCCGAAGCGCGCCGACAGGCTCGAGATCTCCTGGAGCGTGTCGTTGACGTGCAGTTCGTCGCCCTCGCGGTCCGCCATGGTCTCCTTGACGAGGTGCCGCCGGTTGCTGGTGGCGTAGACGACGATGTTGTCGCCCTTGTCGGAGATGCTGCCCTCGAGGATCGCCTTGAGCGCCGAGAAGTTGTCGTCATTCGCGGTGAATGACAGGTCGTCGATGTAGAGAATGAACTTGAGCGGCACCGTGACGAGCGCCTCAATCAGGTTCGGGATCTCGAAAAGCTGGTCCTTGCGGACTTCGACGAGGCGCAGGCCCTGCTCGGAGTAATCGTTGGCGATGGCCTTGATGGTCGAACTCTTGCCAGTGCCCGCATCGCCGTACAGCAGCAGGTTGCTGGCCGGTTCGCCCGCGAGGAGCGCTTCCGTGTTGCGGATGATGATATTGCGCTCGCGTTCGTAGCCGTACAGCTGTGAGAGCGTGGTCTGATCCGGATGCGGTACGGGCATCAGCCCGCCTTCCTGGATGACGAATGCGCGGTACTTCGCGAACATCCCAAAGCCGGCTCTGTGGACTTCGGCCATGCGTTTTTCATATTCCTTTGCGAGGTCGATCTTGCTGTTGATCCATACCGGAAGGAACGCACTGGCGGCACGGGCGCCGGACGGTGCATCGGGGTCTGTCTGGCCCGGACTGAGCGATTCCCCGGTGTGGAAACCGATCGCATTCTCATCATTCTCGTCTTCGTTGACGCGCAGATAGTCGATCATCGCTTTGATGTCTTTGGCTTTCATCTCGGCGAAGGACTGGAACAGCGCCAGTTCTTCCTTCACGGCCCCGCGCATCTCTGTGGGGATCTTCGCCTTGCGGGCGCGGAGGTGAACGTAGAAGTTTTCGTCCTCGAGCACCGCATTGCGAATATAGGCAGCCAGGTCGATGTGGGTGTCCTTTTCATCGCGTGTGTCGGCGACGACCACATTTGCGGCACACTGCTCAAAGAGCGCGGCGCAGAACGTGCCGTACGCGGCGATGGCGGCTTCCTCCATGCCGGAGACGGCCTCCATATCGGTCGCCTTCAGCGTCTGGATCTGCGCCAGGACATCGATGAGTCCCTGCAGTCCCGCAAAAACCGGGTCTTTGAGCAGCCCGTCAAAGACGACGAGCGCGTGGGAGCGCAGGCTGAGTTCTTTGTAGTTCATGGATTGCTTCCTTTCTTATTTGAGCAAGAATCGCACTGCCAGCCGTTGTGCGGCCGCATTGCGATATCCATTTTATGCCCGTGCAGATGAGGTGTCAATAAAGGAAGCAGGAGGTGTCCTCGCAGGGCGTTTTATGATACTATATCTAACATGAAACGATTTTTACTTACCCTGATCCTCGCCCTTCTGATCATTGCGGGTGTCGCTTACGGCGGCAGCTGGCTGGTGATCAACGAGACAAAAGACCTTGTTGCGGGCGAGATGGTCGGCGATACCTATACAGAGACGATCACACTGGATGATTTCGCGGCGCAGGCGGATGCGTCGGGTCTTTCGATGCCCAACGGTCCGTTTGACTGCATCCTCGTGCTGGGCGCGGGGCTGAACGCGGACGGCACGCCGAGCCCGATGCTGGAAGACCGTCTGGAGCTCGCGATTTATCTCTACTGGCAGGGGTATTCCTCGAAGCTCCTGCTCAGCGGTGACAACGGAACGAACTACTACGATGAGGTCACCGCCATGCGCAACTATGTGCTGGGGCAGGGGGTTCCGGAGTCTGCGGTCGTATGCGACTACGCCGGCTTTTCGACCTACGACAGCATGTACCGGGCGCAGGGGATCTTCTGCGTAGAGCGTGCCCTTGTCGTGACACAGGGGTATCATCTTTCGCGGGCGCTGTTCATCGGCAAGGCGCTCGGGATCGATGTCTACGGTGCGGCAGCGGATCAGGAAACCTTCAGCCTGCAGAAAAACCGCGAAGTGCGCGAGATCATTGCAAGGGACAAAGACCTTATCAAGAGTTTCATCAAGCCGGAAGCCCACATCATGGGCGATCAGCTACCGATAAAATAGGGGAAAGCTATGAGCATCAGAACAGTCATGGCGGCGTATTTCAGCCCCGCCGGTTCGACGAAAAAAGTGACCGTGGCAATCGCTGAGGGGATCGCGGAATCGCTCAGCGCCAAGCTGCGCGAATTTGACTGGACTGTGAAGAAAAACCGGGAATGGCGGCTTGAATTCACACCGTCCGATCTTCTTGTGTGCGGCGTGCCGACCTATGCCGGCCGCATCCCCAACAAGGTAATGCCTTACGTCAAGGAGAATCTGCTCGTGGACCGCGATCTCATCGGGGCGCGGGAAAAGGCGGAATCCAATGCGGCGGAAACGCCGGTTTTTGCGGTGCCTGTCGCAACGTACGGCGGGCGCGCGTTTGACAATTCTCTGGCGGAGACCGCCGGCCTGCTCAAAGGGAATGGCTTTGCCATTGCAGGCGGCGCTGCCATGCCGTGCGAACATGTCTTCAGCGACCTGATGCAGCCGGGGCGGCCGACCGAAGAGGATCTGGCGGAAGCACGCGCATTCGGCAGAGAACTGGGGGAAAAGATCCGGGCATTCCTGGAAGCGGCAGACGGCGCCTGGGAGGAACCGGTCCTGCCCGGCGATTATGCGCCGGAAGCGTACTACCAGCCGGTTGATCTGGCAGGCCAGCCGACCAACTTCCTGAAAGCCTTGCCGGTCCTGCTCGACAAGAAGTGCATTGGCTGCGGCCGGTGTCAGGCGGTCTGCCCGGTGGAGAGCATCGAGATGGAAAAATGCGCGCCAAAAATGCCCTTCGGCGGCTCCGCCGGCGGACTCGGCATGCCGGATCTGGCGGCGATGAAGGTGCAGGCGCCGGTCGTCAAGGGGATCTGCATCAAGTGTCAGGCGTGCGTGAAGGTCTGCCCGAAAGGGGCGTGGACATTTGAAGATGAGGCATTCCTGCGCCATGTGGAGATGCTCACACACACGTACGGTGACGCAGAGCGGGAAAACGAGTTCTTCCTATAAGAGACAATAAGAAAAACGCCTGCCGCCGGGCAGGCGTTTTGTTATCTCAGACTATCGACGCCTTTGTTGGCGAGGGCGTCGCAGCGGTTGTTCATGTCGACGATGTGCAGAAAGTCATCGTAGGTGAACCCGGCGCCGTTCCACTCCAGGAACTTTTCGTAGTGGGCGTCCATGTTGGTGGACGGGCTCGCGGTGTTGATGTGCCCTTTGACGCGGTAGAACGAGATGGTGTGCGATTCCAGATAAGGGAGGAGCTGCTCCCACAGATCGCGGTTCTCTACGGGCTGTTTCTTTGCGTTCTTCCAGCCGTTCTTCAGCCAGTTCACGTACCACTTCTTGCGGAAACAGTCCATCAGGTAGGCGCTGTCGGAGAAGACTTCGATCGTCTGCCCGTCTTTTTTGAGCGCGCGGAAAGCCTCCAGCAGTGCCGTCATTTCCATGCGGTTGTTGGTGGTGTTGGCTTCGGCACCGAAGATTTCCTTCGTGTGACCGGCGTATTCGAGCACCGCGCCCCAGCCGCCGAGGTTGTCCTCGTTCTGGTTGCCGGAGCAGGCGCCGTCTGTGTAGAGTCGCAAGATAGGCATACATTTCCTCCTGTGCTCATTATTGTACCATAGATACCTGTGGGTTTCTTAAGTTTTGTTCAGACACTCTGAGGCGTGCAAAATTATGGTATACTACAATTTGGAGGTTTTTATGGATCTGACATTCTGCGCCATCGCGAGCGGCAGCAGCGGCAACAGTTATATGGTCCGCACAGAAGAGACTGTTCTGCTCGTGGACGCCGGCATCAGCGGCAAACGGATCAAAGAAGGGCTGGAAAAAGGGGGCGCTTCTTTGGATATGGTGAATGCGATCCTCGTGACCCATGAACACAGCGACCATGTGCGCAGCCTCGGCATCATGCAGCGCAAGTGCCCGCAGGCCATGGTCTGGTCCAACATCGGCACGTTCCGGAAGATCAGCGGCGACGTGGCAGACGGCAGACACTGCACGTTCACGACGGGTGAGCGGTTTGTGATCGGCGACATCACGGTCTATCCGTTCCCGGTGTCGCACGACGCGGCGGAGCCGGTCGGATTTGTCTTCGAGAAGGGCGATAGCAAGATGGCCATCGTCACCGACACGGGCTATGTCTCCAACGAGATCTTCGAGGCGGTCCTGGGCAGCGACCTGATCGTGCTCGAGGCCAACCACGATGAAAGCGTGCTGCGGTACTGCCGGTATCCGTTCCATGTCAAGCAGCGGATCCTGAGCGACCACGGACACCTCTGCAATGAGGCGGCAGCGGACTGCATCGAGCGGCTGCTCCGGGAGGACGAAAAGTTCCCCGTGTTCCTGCTGGCCCATTTATCCAAGGAAAACAACACGCCCGACATGGCGCTTCTGACCGTCCGCAATGCACTGGCGGCGTCGGATGTCTTTGACAGCCGCAAAGAGGCGTTCCCGTCCGCCGGGGCAGGCACCCTGCATGATCTGCGGATCGAGGTGCTCTCTCGCAGTGAGCCGGGCAATGTCTATCAGCTGGGATAAGGAATCGCTCAGCCGTAAAGGCGGCGAAGAGTTTTATGAATATACGCATCGTCTGTATCGGAAAACTGAAAGAAAAGTACTGGAAGGACGCCCTGGCCGAATACGCCAAGCGGCTCTCCGCCTACTGCACCTTCACGGTCACGGAGCTCAAAGAAGACCCGCGTGATGACATCGAGAAGGAAGGCGAGGAGATCCTCCGGCACATCGGCAAGAGCGAGCATGTCATCACCCTGGAGATCCGCGCGAAGATGAAGTCGAGCGAAGAACTTGCACAGCGGATCGGAGACCTCGGGCTCATGGGCAAAAGCGACATCACGTTCGTCATCGGCGGCAGCAACGGGCTGTCGGCGGCGGTGAGCAAACGGGCGGATGAAAAACTGTCCTTCTCCCCGATGACCTTCCCGCACCAGATGATGCGGGTCATCCTGGCGGAACAGGTCTACCGCAGTTTTAAGATCCTGCGCGGCGAGGCCTATCACAAATAACGCATCCGCCGGCATCACAGCCGGTGCGCAGAGCAAAACACATACGTATTATCAACGAACACACCCATCAGTCATTCATGCAGTATCAGGACACACCCGAAACAAGGACCATACACGCTGCCAACGGGCAGAGCCGCCGGTACATCCCCGCGGTGGATGGTTTGCGTGCGCTCGGCGTGCTGACGGTCCTGTTCTACCATCTGCGCCTGCCGTTCGCAAAGAGCGGCCTGCTCGGCGTGACGGTGTTCTTTGTGCTTTCCGGGTATCTGGTGACGCGCCTGCTGCTGTCCGAGGCGGATGCGACAGGGACGATCAACCTGAAGGAGTTCCTGAGGCGGCGCGGGCGGCGGATCATGCCGGTCATGATCCTGATGATCCTCGTCATGAGCATCGTCTACACGTTCACGGACGGATTTCTGCTGAATAAAATGCGGCCGGACGTCGTCCCCTCTATATTGATATTTAACAACTGGTGGCAGCTCCTGCAGAATGTCTCGTACTTCGAGGCGCAGGGCGCGCCGTCCCCATTGACACACTACTGGTCGCTGGCGATCGAAGGGCAGTTCTATCTGATCTGGCCGTTCATCATCCTGCTGTTCGTGAAACTGCGGCGGGCGAGCCGCGTGCACGGCGGCGACGGCCGTGGATGGACAGCGCTGACTGTCGCGACAGCGGTGATGGCAGTGGTCTCTGCTGTGCTGCTGGTGGTGTATTTTGATCCCACGGCGGACTCCAGCCGGGCGTATTACGGCACGGACAGCCGGTGCTTCTCACTGCTGGCCGGCGCGTTGCTCGCGATGTGGGAGACGGACGGCGGCATGCAGCGTATGGCAGGAAGAAGCATTTCCGAAAATGGTGAGCCCCGCGGAGGGCGATTCTCCGGTCTTGACATTGCCGGCGGGATCAGCCTGCTTGTGATCATTCTGATCATCTGGCTCGTGCGCGGCTCTTCTCCGCTTCTCTACAGAGGCGGGCAGCAGCTGGTGACTGTCCTGACAATGATCCTTCTCTATGCAGCGCTGCAGGAAGACAGCCTCTGGAACAGGTTCTGGTCCTGGAAGCCGTTCGTGGCGATCGGCAAGATTTCCTACAGCGTCTACATCTGGCATTACCCGGTCATCGACCTGATCAGCGGTGTGCGGCGTGCGTCCTTCGGGACGACCATGCTGGAGATCGCGATTTCCTTCGGGCTCGCGGCTGCGGGGTACTTCCTCGTGGAAACGCCCTGCCGGCGCGGTGCGCTCGGCCGGATGGCGGCGGATATCCGGGCGTGGATCAGCATGCGCAAGGCACGCAATGAGGGCTATGATGTGGAAGACCCTGGCATCGGTGCAAAAAATGCGGCGACCATCATCGTGGCGGCCGTGCTCATCCTGGCTTCTGTTTTCTGCCTGCTGTTCGGCGACGCTTTTGCAAAAGAAAGGTATCCCGAACCGCCTGTGGGACACCGCTCCGAAATGCAGATCCGGGAGCACGAGCAGAAGGTCCGTAATGAACAGGCACTGAAGGAGGCGGCGGAACAGGCGGCTGCCGCAGAAGAACAGCAGCAGTATGACTATCTGCTGATTGGAGACAGCGTTGCACTGACAGCGGCCAAGGAGCTCAATGCCAGATTCCCGAACATGATCGTCGATGCGGTCAACAGCCGCATGAGCTATGAAACGGCGGGCATTCTGGATTCGTACCTTCAGAGCGGATGGAACGGCAAAGCGGTGATTTTTGCGCTGTCCACCAACGGCCCGATCACGGACGAACTGGAGATGATCCGCAAGAAGATCGGTCCAGACAAACAGATCTTCATCATCAACGCAAGAGCACCGTACGATGAGTTCCCGGACCGCAACAACAAGATCATCAAGACCTTCGTCGACAGCGATCCGAACGCGTACCTGATCGACTGGTACAGTGCGAGCAATCCGCATGAGAACTGGTTTGACGGCGACGGGACGCATATGAATCAGGAAGGCAATGTGCACTATGTCGATCTGATCGATCAGGTGCTGACATCGGTGTACGGCGAAAATGCACACGGAGAATCCGGCGAGTAGGGCAGCAAGTCGGGCTGCGGCGATTCCAAAAAGACAGATGAGAGGCATGCAAATGAGGGTTTTCCCTTTAAATGCATGCCTTTTTCGTGTATACTTATTGTGCGTTTTTAGGACCAAGAGGAGAAACATATGTTAGAAAAACTGGACTTCATTGAAGACAAATATAAAGAACTCGCCATGATGTGCGCGGACCCGGCGGTCATCGCGGACCAGGCGAACTGGCAGAAGTATGCCAAGGAGATGGGCGAGATGGAGCCCATCGTCAAGAAATATAAGGAGTACAAGGAAGTTCTGCAGAGCGTGCAGGATGCCAAGGATATCCTGGGTGAGTCCGGCCTCGACGAGGAGATGAAGGAGCTCGCCAAGATGGAGCTTTCCGAGGGCGAAGAGAAGACCGAGCAGCTTGAAGAGGAGCTCAAGATCCTCCTGCTCCCGAAGGACCCCAACGATGACCGTAACGTCATCCTCGAGATCCGCGCGGGTACAGGCGGTGATGAAGCGGCGCTCTTCGGGGCGGACCTGCTGCGCATGTACACCATGTACGCCGAGAGCAAAGGCTGGAAGGTCGAGGTCATGGATATGAACGACACCGGCATCGGCGGCATCAAGGAAGCGGAAGTCCTGATCAAGGGCAAGGGCGCTTACTCGAGACTCAAGTACGAGAGCGGCATCCACCGCGTCCAGCGTGTCCCCGAGACCGAGGCGTCCGGGCGTATCCACACTTCGGCGGCGACTGTTGCAGTCCTGCCGGAAGTCGATGACGTCGAAGTCGATCTCGATCCGAACGATGTCCGCGTCGACGTATACCGCGCCTCCGGCAACGGCGGCCAGTGCGTCAACACCACGGACTCTGCGGTGCGCCTGACCCACATCCCGACCGGGCTCGTGGTCACCTGCCAGGACGAAAAGTCGCAGATCAAGAACAAGGAAAAGGCCTTCAAAGTACTGAAGTCCCGCCTCTACGACAAGATGGTGCAGGAACAGAACGAGAAGATCGCCAGCGAGCGCCGCAGCATGGTCGGCAGCGGCGACCGTTCCGGCCGTATTCGCACCTACAACTTCCCGCAGGGCCGTGTCAGCGAACACCGCACCGGCATGACCCTGTACAAGCTGGACAGCTTTATGAACGGCAATCTGGATGAGATCATCGACGGCCTGATCACACAGGACCAGGCGGAGAAGATGAAGAGCTTTGGTGAAGAGGAATAAATGGAAACAAAAAGACTGAATGGCAATAGCGATGAAGATCTGAGGGAAGCCGGCCGCATCATCGCGGACGGCGGCCTGGTCGCTTTCCCGACGGAGACCGTCTTCGGGCTCGGCGCGAATGCGCTCGACGAGGATGCGGTCGCCCGCGTGTACGAAGCGAAGGGGCGCCCCTCGGACAACCCGATGATCGTCCACATCTCGCGGGCGAGCGACATCGGTCAGCTGACCAGATTTTTAAGCCCGACCATCGTCAACCTGATCGAGACCTTCTGGCCCGGTCCGCTGACCCTGGTCGTGAAGAAGAGGGAGGCCGTCCCGTACCGGACGACCGGCGGGCTTGAGACCGTCGCGGTCCGCATGCCCGACAGCCCCATTGCAAGAGCGATCATCAACTATGCGGATGTGCCCATCGCGGCGCCTTCCGCCAATATTTCCGGGCGTCCGAGCCCGACCCGCACCGAAGACGTCGTGGCAGATCTCGACGGCAAGGTCGACGCCATCGTCGACGGGCCGGACTGCCGCGTGGGCATCGAGTCCACCGTCCTCGACGTGACGGGCGAAGTCCCGACGGTCCTGCGGCCGGGGATCATCACCCCGGAGCAGATCGAAGCGGCGATCGGCAAACGGGTCGCGCTGCATCCGTCGCTCCTCGAGCGGCCGGATGGCGGCGGCCAGGACCCGCATGAGGCCGCCGCGGCCGGCGAAGCCGGCGGCAGCGCGCAGACTGCGCCCCGCTACGGCGAACCCGACTCGGACGACGGCAACGGTCCCCGCGTCACCAGCGGCGACTTTGTCGCGCGTTCCCCCGGCATGAAATACAAACATTACGCCCCCAAAGCGGACATGCTCATCGTCGAAGGCGAGCGGGGCGATGTCAAAGCGGAAATTGAGCGCCTGAAGGCACTCAATGAAGGTCTTGGCAACAAGGTCGGCGTCCTCCTCTTCGAGGAGCAGGCCTTCATCGAAGCCGCGCACGACTTCTTCGCGCGCCTTCGTGACCTCGACCGCGAAGGCGTGGACCTCATCCTCGCCGGCGCGCTCTCCGACCGCAACAGCGTCGGTTTTGCAGTCATGAACCGGATGCTCAAGAGCGCCGGTTACAATATCGTTAAAGTCTGATAAGGAGGATCCAAATGAAGATCGCCATTGCCGCCGACCACGGCGGGTACTTACTCAAAGAAATGATCATCGGATTCCTTTCGAACTACGAAGGTGTGGAGGTGCTGGACTTGGGTACCAATAGTACCGAGTCCGTAGACTATCCGAAGTTCGGTTTCGCCTGCGCTGAGACAGTTGCAAACGGCGACGCGGACCGCGGCATCGTCTGCTGCGGCACCGGCATCGGCATCAGCATCGCGGCCAACAAGGTCAAGGGCATCCGCTGCGCGCTCTGCACGAGCGTCGAGATGGCAAAACTCTCCCGGGAGCACAACAACGCCAATATGCTGGCGCTGGGCGGCCGGACGACCAAGCCGGAAGATGCGCTGATGATGGTCGACACCTGGATCAAGACCGAGTTCTTAGGAGACCGTCACGCACGCCGCGTCGCAATGCTCGACGAATACGGCTGCGACGAATAGAGCCGATTACCCGGCGCTTTTTGCAGCCAGCCTGCAGACCGGCGCACCCGGCAAGTCAAAAGCCGGTGCATCCGGCAGGGCACTGCCCGCACAGCGGGCCGGGCGATTCCGAAAGCGCTTAACTATATCTCATATAAGGAACATCCGGAAAGGGAAATATCATGGCAAACGTTTATGTATTCGATCATCCGCTCATCAAGCACAAGACGACCCTCATGAGAATGAAAGAGACGGGGACCAAAGATTTCCGCCAGCTCGTCCGCGAAGTGGCTATGCTGATGCTCTTCGAGGCGACCCGCAACCTGCCCACCGAAAAGGTCCATATCGAGACCCCGATGTGCGAGGCAGACATGGAGATGCTGGCCGGTGAAGACATCGCTGTCGTGCCGATCCTGCGCGCAGGCCTGGGTATGGTGGACGGTTTCCTCGACCTGATCCCGAACGCGAAGGTCGGTCATGTCGGCGTCTACAGAGACCCCGAGACACACAAGCCGGTCGAATACTACTGCAAGATGCCCGAAAACCTCGACAAGAGAAAGATCTTCGTCACCGACCCGATGCTCGCAACAGGCGGCTCCGCGGTGGCAGCGATCGACTTCATCAAGCAGAGAGGCGGCAAGGATATCAGCTTCATGTGCATGATTGCGGCGCCGGAAGGCATCGAGGTCCTGCAGAAGGCGCATCCGGATGTGGACATCTACATTGCTGCGAAGGATGAGAGACTCAACGAGCAGGCGTACATTCTGCCGGGTCTCGGCGATGCAGGTGACCGTATTTTCGGTACTAAGTAATCGCATGAAAAGGAATCGCCGCATCACTTCTGCCAGAACCGCTCTCGCTTAGTCCTCGTGCAGCGGTTCTAAGCTCCGTCTGCGCAAAGCTTGCCGGTCGCTAAGAACCGGCACTGCGGATGTTCAGGCAGAAGCGATATCGCCGATTCGTATTCATACAACTATCAGAAAGGAAACTACCACTACAATGGCATACGATTTTATCCCCGATAATGTAAGCAAGTACGACAACGTATACGACGTACTGAAAGAAAGAGGATTCATCGAGCAGACAACGGACGATGAAGGCATCCGCGAGCTGCTCGGCAAAGAGAAGGTCAAGTTCTACATCGGCTTTGACGCCACGGCGGACTGCCTCCACGTCGGTCACTTCATGCAGGTCATCATCATGATGTACATGCAGAAGTACGGCCACACCCCGGTCGTTCTGATCGGCGGCGGCACCACGATGCTGGGCGATCCGTCCGGCCGTACCGACGCGCGTCCGATGATGACCACCGAGGAGATCGACGAGAACGGCAAGCAGTTCAAGAAGCTGTTTGACCGCTTCCTCGAGTTCGACGAAGAGTGGAAGCACATCCCGGGCGAGGGCGTCCTCGGCAAGGGCGGCGAGAACAAGACCCCCGAAGCGGGCAAGGCGATCTGCGTCAACAACGCGGACTGGCTGCGCAACGTCAACTACCTCGAGTTCATGCGCGATGTCGGCAAGCACTTCTCCGTCAACGAGATGCTGCGCGCCGAAGCGTTCAAGCAGCGCATGGAGAAGGGCCTGTCCTTCCTCGAGTTCAACTACATGCTGCTCCAGGCGTACGACTTCTATTGCCTCGCACGCGACATCGACTGCAAGATCGAGTTCGGCGGCAATGACCAGTGGTCCAACATCCTGGCCGGCCGTGACCTGTCCAGAAGACTCATGGGCAAGGACGACTACTACGGCATGACCTTCAGCCTGCTCACCAAGAGCGACGGCACCAAGATGGGCAAGTCCCAGAAGGGTGCGCTGTGGCTGCGCGCCGACAGATGCTCCCCGTACGATTTCTATCAGTACTGGCGCAACGTCGACGACGCGGATGTCAACAAGTGCCTGCGCATGCTGACCTTCCTCCCGATGGAAGAGGTCGAGCGTCTGTCCGCACTGGAAGGCTCCGAGATCAACCACGCCAAGGAAGTCCTCGCATTCGAAGTGACCAAGCTGGTCCACGGCGAAGAAGAGGCGAAGAAGGCGCAGGAAGGCGCACGTGCGGCATTCGGCGGCGGCGCTTCCAAGGAAAACATCCCGACCTTCGAGATGGACAAAGCTGCCTTTGAAGGCGAAGGCATGGGCGTCATCACGATGATCAAGGAGGCGGGCATCGTCTCCAGCACCAGCGAAGGCTTCCGCACTGTCGACCAGGGCGGCCTGACTGTCGCGGGCGAAAAGGTCACCGACCGCAAGATGATGATCACCGCCGACATGTTTGAAGACGGCGAACTCATGGTGCAGAAGGGCAAGAAGACCTTCAAGCGTATCGTGCTCAAATAACAACGTTATCAATGATCGGGCTGCAGTCTTGCGGCCCGATTGTGTTAAGTGCAGCTGCGTCCTGCGGCCGCGCAGAGGAATCATGTAAGGAGAACAAGATGGACACTCGTTTCACAGATGAACAGCTTGCTTTGAGAGACAGAATCGCCAAGTTCGCACAGGAAGTCCTCGCCCCCGAGGCGGAACGCATCGACCGCGAAGGATTTGACATGGACCACTACCGCAAAGTGATGGACGCCGGCCTGGTCGCTGTCCCGCTCCCGAAGGAAGTCGGTGGCGAGGGCATGGGCACCGTCGGGCGCTGCATCCTGCTCGAGGAAGTCAGCAAAGTCTGCCCCTCGACAGCGCTGTCCTATCTGGTAGGTGGCATGTCCCTGTACTATCCCGGCGCCAGCCAGGAACTGATCGATAAATACTACATGCCGTGGGTGCAGGGCAAGATCCTGCCGGCCTTCGTCTTCACCGAGCCGAACGCAGGCTCCGACGCGGCGGCCATCTCCACGGTTGCAGCCGAAGACGGTGACGAATTCGTTCTCAACGGCAAGAAGCACCTCATCTGCAACGGCGCGAGCGCGGATGTCCTGAACGTCTTTGCGATCACCGATCCGGAAGAGAAAGTCTCCCGCAGACTGTCTGTCTTCTGCGTCCCGAAGGGCACACCCGGCGTGAAGGCGACCGTCCAGCCCGGCATGTCTCTTGCCGGCGCGGAGCTCGCGGAGATCGAGTTCACAGACTGCCGCATCCCGGCCGGCAACATGATCGGCGAGCGCGGCAAGGGCTTTGGCATGGCGATGAGCGGCATCGCCGGCGGACGCATCAACGCGGCGGCCTGCGCGGTCGGCATCGCGGCACACGCGGTGGAAGATGCCGTGGCGTACGTCAAGGAAAGAGAGCAGTTTGGCAAGCCCATCGCGGCGAACCAGGCGGTGGCGTTCACGATTGCCAAGATGAGACGGCGCATGGAATCCGCCAAAGCGCTTCTCTACAAAGCAGCCGACATGATCGACCGCAAAGACCCCGAAGCAGCGCTCTACACCTCGATGGCCAAAGCCGAAGCGACCGACGCATCCGTCTACTGCGCGGATGAGAACCTGCAGCTGCACGGCGGCATCGGCTGCCTCAAAGGCTGTGAGGCGGAGCGCATCTTCCGCGACGCGCATGCGGCCCGTATCTACGACGGCACGACCAACGTTCTCGATATGGTCATCTCCCGCGATATGCTGAAATAAGAAGTAACTGCGGCGGCGCGCCGAAGGTGCGAGGCGTCGGCGCAAAGCGATTCCGAAACCATCAAAGGGACTGCCTCACGGCGGTCCCTTTTCCGTGCTCTCAACTTGCCCGCACCCGCGAACTGTGATATCCTCGACACGTTATGTTGAGTAATTTTCTGGTCTGCATCAACGCGGTCATCCCGCTGTTCATACTGCTGGTCATCGGCTATCTCGTCCGGCGGACGGGGCTGTTAAAAGACGAGGAAGTGCACCGGTTTAACCACATGGTGTTCCTGGTCTTCTTTCCGCCGCTGATGTTCCAGAACCTGTACGGCAACAACGACGGCTTCCTGCCCGACGGGAAGCTGCTCCTGTTTGCGGTGCCGTTCATCCTGTGCGTCATTCTGCTGTCGATCCCGCTCGTCAAGAAGATCGAGAAGAATCCGCGCTCGCAGGGCGCGATGATCCAGGCGGTCTACCGCAGCAATTTCATCCTGATGGGCCTGCCCGTTGCGATCAACATTTTCGGCAAGGGCAACGTCAGCCAGACGGCGCTGCTCATCGCGGTGATCGTCCCGATGTACAACGTGGTCTCCGTCATCATTCTGGAATCCTTCCGTGGCAGCAAGCCGGACATCGGACAGATCCTGAAGAAAGTCGCGACCAACCCGATCATTCTTGGCGCTGTTGCGGGCATCCTGGCGATCCTGCTCGGCATCACGCTGCCAAAGCCGATCGCCACAACGGTCGAGTGGATGGCGGATGTCACCACACCGATGGCGCTCATCCTGCTCGGGGCAAGCTTTGATATCACCACCGTAAAAGGGCAGAAGCGAAACCTCGTCTTCTGCATCCTGATGCGTCTTCTGGTTGTTCCCGCGGCGGGTCTTTCGCTGGCGGCGCTGCTCGGCTTCCGCGGTGTGGAGTTTGTCGCACTCATCGCCATGCTCGCCACGCCGATGGCCGTCTCGTCCTACACGATGGCGGACAGTATGGACAGCGACGGGGAACTCGCCGGCAACTGCGTCATCTTCTCGACGCCGCTGTCGTGCATCACGCTGTTCTTCTGGCTGTTCCTGTTCAAGTCGCTGGGGATGTTCTAAAGAATCCCCAGTTTCTTTGCCTCCGCGGTGAGCTCTTCGCGGAACTTCGGGTGCGCGATGGCGATAAGCCGCTCTGCGCGCTCTTTTAACGTAGCGCCCCGCAGCTGTGCAGCGCCGTATTCCGTGACGATGTAGTCGGCGTAGTTGCGGTGGATCGACACGGCGGCACCGGGTGTGAGCACCGGCCGGATGCGGGAAGCTTCCCCGCCTTTTGCCGTGGAAGAGAAGGCGACGATGCCGCGCCCGCCCTTGGAGTAGAAGGCGCCCATCGCATAGTCGATCGAGCCGCCGGTCCCGGAGATCAGCCGCGTGCCGACAGACTCCGAGCAGATCTGCCCGGACAGATCGATCTCGATGGCCGTATTGACCGAGACCATGTTGTCATTTTTTGCGATGATGGCCGGATCGTTCGCCTTGTTGGCCGGGTAGTTGAGGAATCGCTTATCCTTATCGAGATACGCGTACGCCTCACCGCTGCCGTACGTGAACGCAAAGACCGCCTTGCCCGGCTCCAGCGTTTTGCGGCTGTTGTCGACGATCCCGTCTTTCATCAGGTTGACCAGCGCCGTGCCCAGCATCTCCGTGTGGATGCCGAGGTGGCGATGGTCTTTGAGTGCGGCGACCAGCGCGTTCGGGATGCGCCCGATGCCGAACTGCAGCACATCGCCGTCATTGATCAGCGCCGCGACATTCTCGCCGACTTTGCGCTCATCCTCTCCGAAGGTTGGATCCGCCAGCGCGTAGAGCGGCAGGTCGGATTCGTAGCAGCACTCGATCTCCGAAAGATGCCAGCGCAGCGCGCCTTCCACGTGTGGGCAGGCCGGGTTGATCTCGAAGATGCGTTTATCCGCGTTCATGACCACTTCGTACTCGGACTGCATGCTGGGGAACATCGTCACGTAGCCGTCCTCATCCGGCGGGGTTACGATGCCCATGAAGATATTCGGCCTGTGCGAATCGACCATCAGCTGGCCCATGTGGCGCAGGTTGCAGGGGATGTAGTCCGCGTTGCCGGCAGGGTGGATTTTGCGCATCTGCGGGCCGTAGAAGTAACTCAGGAAATGAAAACTGTCCGCATATTGCGATTCCATGACAAAGGGATAGTCTTCGGCCATGATGCCGCACCAGAACGTCACGTCCTTCACGCGGTCTGCGATCTCATGCATGTGGCGGTACGCGAGCATCGGTTCGCTGGCGTACTGTCCGCCGGAGATGACGTCGCCGGACCGGATGCGGGAGAGCGCGCCTTCGACAGTGGTCAGTTTTTCGTTGTAAAGAGCCTGGATTTCGGGGGTCATAGGGTGCCTTTCCAAAATGTTCACTGGTTTATCGCGTACATTATAATATACGGCGATCAGCGCGTACAACAAATGATATTGAGAGTCGGCTATCACGGTTGCTTATACCGGGCGGTGCGGAAGCAAACAACTGTGCACGGGTTAACGGTTAACTTAGTGCGGTTAACAGGTTGACAACATGGAATCGCTCAGCTATACTGGGAAAGTGCCGTGATACGGCATGACAGACATTACAGAACAGGCATTTTAAGTAAAGGAACAACCATATCATGGCACAACAACAAACAACAACTGCAACCAGCAAACGCACCCTTGAGATGGCCTTCATCGCGATCTTCGTCGTTCTGATCGCCATCTGCTCGTGGATCAGCATCCCGACGACCGTTCCGTTCACCCTGCAGACATTTGCGGTCTCCATGACCGTCCTCATGCTCGGCGGACGCCGCGGCACCATCGCACTGGCGGTCTACATCCTGCTTGCGGCGATCGGCGTGCCGGTCCTGTCCGGATTTACGGGCGGCCTTGGCGTCCTGCTTGGACCCACGGGCGGCTACATTTTCGGCTGGCTGGTGCTGGGCATTGAATACTGGGTCATCACCAAGTTCGCCGGGGACAAACTCCCGATCCGCCTCATTGCGATCCTGCTCGGCATGGTCACCCTGTACGTGTTCGGCACGATCTGGTTCTTCAAGGTCTACACCGCAGGCGGGGATGCGATCACGATGCACGATGCAGTGATGTGGTGTGTCGTCCCGTTCCTCATCCCGGAAGTCTTCAAGCAGATCCTGGCGTTCACGCTTTCCGCGAGACTCAGACCGCATATGCATCTGGACGACTAGGCTTCGCACTTGCAACAAATACACACTGCTCATATCTTCGAAAACACCCCTGTGCTGCAGGGGTGTTTTTTTAGTGTGCAAAAGTGCTTCGCATATGATACATTGTTCTGGTGGAAATAGTATTGAAAGAAAAATGAGTAAGCAAGGCTATCTGTATGCAGCCCTGGGCGCCATGGGCTGGGGAACAACGTTCATAGCGACGAAGATCGCCATCACAGCCGTGACACCGGGGGTGTTTCTGCTCGCGCGGTATGCCATCGCCACGCTTGTTCTGCTGGCGTTCTATCGTGGGCGGCCGCGTCAGAAAGTGGCGCGCAAAGACTGGCCGATGATCATCCTGATCGGTGTGCTCGGGTATTTCTTTGCGATCTGGTGTCAGCATGCTGCCACGGCGGCCATGGATGCGTCACTGGTATCGCTGCTGTTCGCGGCAACGCCGGTAAGTGTGCTGCTGCTGGCGATGCCGGTCCTCGGTGAAAAGCCGACCGCAAAGAAGCTGCTCGCCATTGTATTAACCGTGGCCGGTGCACTGCTGGTGATCGGTAAGGCGGGAGGCGGCAGTACGCCGGCAGGGTTGGCGCTGGCGCTGGGGGCGATCCTAAGCTGGTCGCTGACGTCTGTACTGATCCGGAAAATCTGCGGGCATATGGATGTTGTCTGGCTGACGATCTATACCCAGATCATCGCTGCGGTCTGCTGTCTGCCCATGCTCGTGCGGCAGCTTCTGCTTGGGCAGGAAGCGCTGGGCCTGGGCCCGGTTGGTTGGAGCCACATCGCGGCCTTCCTGTGGGCGGGCATCGTCAGCACGGCGATGGCAAATCTGTTCTGGAACCGCGCACTGGATCTGCTCGATGCCAACACGGTCAGCCTGTTCTATGCGTTCATGCCGCTGACCACATCGGTCCTGGGGGTGCTCATCCTCGGCGAATCGCTCAGTCTGAACTTCCTGGCGGGCGGTGTCGTGATATTCATAGGCATGGTACTGGCGGCAGGCGATATGAAAAGTGAGAATAAGACGGAAGGAATAAAAAAGTGACAGACGAACTGACACTGAAAAGACGATCGATGGGACTGATGGCGCTCTGTGCGGCGCTGTGGAGTATAGGCGGTCTTTTCATCAAACTGATCTCATGGGACCCGATGCTCATCGCCGGCCTGCGCAGCATCATTGCCGCGATCGCCACGGGTATTTATATCAAGCTCATTCATCAGAAACTGGAATTCAATAAATGGTCGCTGCTGTCCGGGCTGGCGGTAGGCAGCGTGTGCGGGATGTTCGTCTTTGCGAATAAACTCACGACCGCCGCCAATGCGATCGTGCTGCAGTACTCTTCGCCGGTGTGGATCCTGCTGATCGGCGCGGTATTTCTGCACAAAAAGATTCACCGCCGGGACATCTTCGTCGTTGTGGCGGCGCTGGCCGGTATTTCGCTGTTCTTCCTGGATCAGCTGACGCCGGGCGGCATGGCGGGCAATATCATCGCGATCATATCCGGCATCTCGATGGCGATGGTCTTCATCGCGAACAGCCAGGCGGCGGACTCTGACGCGGTGCGCTATACAGGCATCCTGCTGGGGCATTCCCTCTGTGGCATACTGGGCATTATAGGACTGTTTATTTATCCGTTCCACCCGACAGGCGCGGAGATCGGGTATATTTTCCTGCTTGGGATAGCGCAGATAGCGATTCCGTATATCCTGCTGGCCATCGCATCAAAACACTGCCCGGCGCTGGCGAGCAACCTGATCAGCATGCTGGAGCCATTGCTCAATCCGGTCTGGGTCATGCTGTTCTACGGGGAAACACCGGGGACATTTGCGCTGCTTGGCTCGGCCGTGATCATTGGGGCGGTCGCCATCTGGACCATTGCAGACGCCCGCGCGGAAACATCACTCTCCGACTGATATGATCGTCGCTCCGCCGACCACTACATCTTCTTCGTCCATATCATAGAAGACGATCGCCTGGCCGGGCGTCATGGCGCGCTGCGGCTCGTCAAAGACGACGCGCACGCGGGTGCAGGGGGAGCCGGCTGGGGATACGCCGCAAGCCGGATCAGCCGGCAGCGGGTACAGGGTCGCAGGGGCGGCCTTTTTGCGGTACCGCGGCATGGCGAGCACGCGCAGCGGCGCGGTCAGGTCCGGGATGGCGATCCAGTTGGCGTCTTCCGCGGTGAGTTCTCTGTGAAAGAGTGTCGCTTCCGGACCAACCGTGACGGTGTTGGCCTGCATGTCCTTGCCCTGCACATAGACGGGCGTACCCATCGCAAGACCGAGCCCTTTGCGCTGCCCGGTCGTGTAGCGGATTGCGCCCTTGTGCTTTCCGACCACATTGCCGCTCATGTCGAGGAAGTCGCCTTCCGGGTATTCGCAGCCCGTGTATTCCTCCATAAAGTGCGCATAGTCACCGTCCGGGACAAAGCAGATGTCCTGGGACTCCTGTTTGTGCGCGTTGACGAACCCGCGCGCAGCAGCGTACTCGCGGATCTCCGGCTTGGTCAGACCGCCGAGCGGGAGCACGAGTCTGGAAAGCTGCTCCTGTGTGAGCATATATAATACGTAGCTTTGGTCTTTGGAAGTGTCGGTGGCCTTGCGCAGGATCCACCGGCCGCGCTGTTCATCAAAAGAGACCTGCGCGTAGTGCCCGGTCGCCAAGTGTGTGCAGCCTTCTGCATCGGCAAGCTCCAGGAGTTTCGAGAATTTCATGGTGCGGTTGCAGTCGATGCAGGGATTTGGCGTGCCGCCTTCTTCGTAGACGCGGATGAACTTCTCGATGACCTCTTTGCGGAACTCTGCCTGGTAGTCCACCGCCTGGAAGGGGATGTCCAGCTTGTGGGCGACGGCTTCAGCATCCGCCACGTCGCGCAAAGAGCAGCATGTCTTGCCCGACATGCCAATGACCTCATTGCTGAAGAGGCGCATCGTGACACCTTTGCACTCCCAGCCGGCCTCCTGCAGCAGGCAGGCAGCCGCGCTGCTGTCGACACCGCCGGACATGGCGACGAGGACGGTACGGGGAGATGGCATATTCCTATCGTTTTTGTTCTTAATATCCATATGCCCATGATAGCATACCAGGCGGCAAAATGGTATTTCAGGTTGGTGCAAGTGCTCAGTTGTTATCAAATTGTGGGAAACATGCATAAATACACAAAAAGTACAAAATTGACAGGGTTTGTAAGCCGAGGATATATTGTCTATAATCGAATACAACGATATAATATTTGTACTCGAGTGTTATTACTTGCATGAAGGCTTTACTAGTTATTAGATCATGATCGCAATTGACGTTCTTAGGAAACTGACAGCTAACACCCACACGAAGAGAGCTAATCACAATCCGGAAAGCCCCCTGCGCGGGCTGTAAGTGACGACAGACGGTAGTATACCGTCTCAGACTGTAGACAAAGCCCTGGTCCCGCGAAGCGGGATCGGGGCTTTTCATATACTGCAGAACCCATATCCGGAAACTGCTGTGAATATTTGTT
>CADATO010000031.1 GCA_902790905.1 uncultured Eubacteriales bacterium | reverse complement strand
TCCAGCCTATATCTTCTCAGAAAAAAGATATAACCGCTGTACCCATTGTAATTTCAACGGATACAGCGGTTTTTATCCACACGTTTTGTCCTATAACCCATAAAGCCGCAATAAAAACCCGCGCCGGGAAGGCACGGGCATTTTTGTCGTATGGCGCAGCGGACCGGCTGCGTTTATTTTTCTGTGCGGATCTTTGCGGCGCGGGCATGCCCTGACAGGCCTTCGCCGTGCGCCAGCCGCTCGACGACCGGCGCCAGACCGCGCATCGCATCATCGGTGAAGCGCTGGTAGGTGCAGGTCTTGAGGAATGTGCCCACATAAACGCCGCCGGTGTAGCGGGCCGCTCCGAGCGTGGGCAGGGTGTGGTTGGTGCCGGAGGCGTAGTCGCCGAAGACCTCAGCGGTGTTCTGCCCGATGAAGAGCGAGCCATAGTTGCGCACGCCGTCCACGACGTAGGCCTCGTCTTCCGGACGGACGTTGATCTCCAGGTGCTCCGGTGCGTAGTTGTTGGCGTACCGGATGGCATCGGCAAGATCATCCGCCAGCAGCACTTCGCCGTGGTCCGCCCAGGACTGCGCGGCGATATTGGCTGTATCGAGTTCGGTCAGCTGCTCCTCGACGCAGGCGACGACCTTGAGCCCGAACGTTCTGTCCGTCGTCACGAGGATGCCCTTGGCGAGGAAGTCGTGCTCGGACTGCGCGAGCAGATCCGCCGCTGTGATGGCGGGGTCGCCTGTTCCGTCTGCGATGACCATGACTTCGCTCGGTCCTGCGAGGAAGTCGATGCCGACTTTGCCGTAGCACTGTTTTTTGGCTTCTGTTACAAATGCGTTGCCGGGGCCGACGATGATGTCGACCGGTTCAATCGAGGCGGTGCCGTAGGTGAATGCGGCGATCGCCTGTGCGCCGCCTGTGACGTAGATCTCATCCACGCCTGCAATATCCATGGCGACGAGCGTCTTGGGCTCGATGTGGTCCGTCCCTTTGACCGCCGGGGAGCAGGCGCAGACCCGCTCAACGCCGGCCGCCTTGGCCGGGATCCCCAGCATCAGTGCGGTGCTGTACAGCGGATAGTTGCCGCCCGGCACATAGCAGAGACACGAAGAGACCGGGATGATCCGGTGCCCCAGATCCATGCCCGGCGCCGGTGCGAAGCCGGAAAGCTCGTGCATGCTGGCGCGCTGCGCTTCGGCAAACGCGCGGATGTTCGCCGCAGCTTTCTGCATGTCCGCGATCATCTCTTCGGATACCTGTTCGTAGGCGGCGCGGATTTCCTCCTGCGTCACGCGCAGAGATGGCCTGACGCACCCGTCAAACTGTTCGTTATAGCCGGCAAGCGCGGCGTCCCCTTCCGCTCTGACTTTATTGATGATGCCCGTGACCAGTGCGGCACGCTCCAGGTTTTCCGCCTCGGTGCGGGGCTTTGCTTCTTTGATTGTCTGCATGTTTTCCCTCTTATTCTCTTATTTCCGCAGCCCTGTGCAGGCTGTGCGATTCCTCAAAAAAGGATGTTTCCATAATAGGAAGAATCGCTCATCTTGTCAATTGCCGGCACGCGTTGATTACTGCTTCTGCTCCTGCGCCAGCGCGAACGCTTCCAGCACAAAGAGATCCTCGTGATCGCTGAGCGACAGACCGGTCAGATGTTCGATCTTGCGCAGCCGGTAAAGCAGGGAGTGCCGGTTCAGATGGAGCTGCTTGGCTGTCTGGGAAGCGTTGTAGTTCGTCGCCAGATAGACCATCAGTGTCTGCATCAGACCGACCTTGGTTTTTCTGTCATACGCCAGCAGTTCCTTGAACACATCTTCCGCCGCGTCCTGGATTTCGCTGTTGCCGGAAAGCACGGAGGTGATGAGGGCACGGCGGGTGCTGCGGAAATGGATCCTGTTGCCGGCGGCCTTTTCGTGCATGCCGTATACGAGTGCCTGACGCGCCTGCTGGTAGGACGTGCTGAAAGGAAGATCTTTATCACCTGTTTCGCTGATGCCCCACAGGCAGGTGTAATTCTGGCCGAGTTCACGCAGAATGCCGATCTCAAGATCGTCGAGCAGGGCGCTGAGCGCCGTCTCGCTGAGCACGGGATCATTCTTTATATAAATGATAAAACTCTGGTTGACGCGGGCCGTCATAACAGCGATGCCCAGGCGTTCCGCTTCCTGCAGGATCACGCGTTCCGCATCGGCCGTCAGAAGAGGCAGGTGCTGGGCGAAAGACTCGTTGTCCTGCGCCCCCTGTCCGGTATGCAGATACAGCATCACGCAGATATACGGTGCGGTCAGGTCAAACCCGAGGTATCTGCCCTGCGCCAGAACGTCCTCCTGCGATGCCTCCATCCCTGTGGCAAGGTCCCAGACGAAGTCGTTGCGGATGCGGCTCTGCGTCATGGCGGCCATATTCTCGCGGTTGAACCAGAAGGAGAGCGGAAAAGCGATGAATTTGCTGAGCTGGTCTTCGTGGTCGAAGAACGGTTCGTCTTCGTCGGCGGTGGGGTAGAAAGTGATCGCCCCGTATCTGGAATCGCCGCTCTCGATGCTGACCGTGACCGGCGGTGAGTCGAGGTCTTTCGGGATGATGCCGCTTTCGCTGACCGGGATCCCCTGCATGTCGGTGATGCGGACCGGGCAGTGCAGCTCGCGGCTGATCACGCCGGCGGTGCCGGAAAGCGGGGCCTGTTCGAGGTAGTGGTCGAAGAGCATCTGCTGGACCATCTGCACGGTCGCGACTTCCTTGGCGCGGATCGCATCGAAGACGTCGGACTGCAGTTTGGCGAAAGACGTCTCCCAGGGGACCTCAAAGAGCGGTACAGCGAGACGCTCCGCCAGTGTGATGACGCTCTGCGGGATAGTTGCTTCGCTGTCGTGCAGCGCCCAGATCAGCGCGGCGACTTCCTTTTCGCTGGCGATCAGAACGAGATCATCCATCATCTTGGTGTTGTTCTCCCAGCCCCATACTTTGGAGATGATCAGCTCGCCTTTCTCGAAGAACTCGTCAAAGGGCGGTTCCTGAATACGGGAGGAGACCACCGTGATCGAGGAAAGGTCTGCCGGTGCTGTATGTACAACGATACCCGGAACGAGCCGGTCATCCAGAAAATCCTGCAGTGTGTATTTCATAAAAAGGCTCCCTGTACAGGTTTTGGCAGCCGTATTGCTGCGTACACAGGCATCATACTATAAATGCGGTTTTTATACAACAAAGTGTTGCATAAAATAATAGCAGAATCCAACGAACTGTTGGTTTAAATAGGTGCTGTCATAATGTAAAATCTTTGTGGGCAAAGAGTGATATAAATGGCCCGTTATTCGGCGGCCCTGCTGGCAAGTATCTGGGGCTGCGGGCGGGCAGTGTCTTCGTGACGTCTGCCGGTGAATAAAGTATTTATATCAGTGAAAGGGGGTCTGTATACGTTCAATTAACAATCGACATTCTTACGGATGCCGGTGTTTGAGCGGATACGGTGCCCAGAGATATATTCATCAATGCTCGAAGGAGGTACCTAAATGAATCAGGTCAAGATCGACTTCGAACGGTGCAAGGAATGCGGATACTGCATCCATTATTGCCCGAAGAAGGTCCTCGTCAAAGGGGACAAGATCAACAAAAAGGGTTATTTCGCAGCGGAAGTAGCAGATCCTGAAGGATGCATCGCTTGCGGCACATGCGCAAGAGTTTGCCCGGATGTCTGCATTTCTGTGTATAAGGACGTTGAGTAGGAGGTGGACAGAACATGAGCAAAGAAGCAGTATTCATGCAGGGCAACCAGGCCATGGCAGAAGCCGCTATCAGAGGTGGCTGCAAAATGTTCTTCGGCTACCCGATCACACCGTCCAGCGAAGTTCCTGAATACTACGCACGGGTGATGGTTGAAAGACCCGAAGAAAATATCACATACATCCAGGCGGAGACAGAGTGTTCCGCATTCAACATGATCGCAGGCGCGGCAGCTGCCGGCCACAGATCCATGACCGCGACAGCTGGTCCGGGATTCTCCCTCGGCCAGGAAGCTATGTCTTACATGAGCGCGGCTGGTCTGCCGGGCGTTGTTGTCCAGATCATGAGACCGGGTCCGGCTGACGGTGAGATCTTGCCGGCACAGGGCGACTATTTCCAGATCACAAGAGGCGGCGGCCATGGTGACTACTACACACTGGCTCTGGCTCCCTGGTCCATCCAGGAACTCGTTGAGATCATGCAGGAATCCTTCGTCCTCGCTGAGAAGTACAACAACCCGGTAGTCGTCGTTTCCGACGCTATGCTGGCGAAGCTGAGAGAGTCCGTCGTTCTGCCGGATTACACCGACAACGAAGCGGCTCCGGAAGAAAAGCACAACACACTGACTGGTGCAAAGGGCAGAAAGAGACACCTCATCACAACCTGCGGTTTCGGTGCTGTTCAGTGGAACCAGTTCAACAACGATCTGCAGAAGAAGTACGCTGAGATCGCTGCGAACGAAAAGAGATACGAAAGCTATTTCATGGACGAAGATCCGGACATCGTCGTCGTCGCATTCGGCGCATACTCCCGTGTCTGCCTGAGCGGTGTCAAGATGGCAAGAGAAGCTGGTCTGAAGGTCGGCATGATCCGTCCGATTTCCCTCTGGCCGTTCCCGGACAACGCGTTCGAAGGTCTGGACGGCAAGCAGTTCCTCGTTTGCGAGCTGAACGCCGGCCAGATGGTTCAGGATGTCAAGCTGTCTGTCAAGAACAAGGATGACGTGCATTTCTTCGGCATGCTGGGCGGTATCGTTCCGACTCCGAAGGAAATCTGCGCCGAGATCCAGAAAGTCGAGGTGAAATAGGATGAAAGTAGTATACGAAGCACCGAAAATCAATACCGGTGTCCCGACCACCTATTGCGGCGGCTGCGGTCACGGTATCATCAACAGACTCATCGCTGAAGTTATCGATGAGATGGAACTGAAAGAAAAAGCTGTCCTGCTCTGGCCGATCGGCTGCTCCTGCGTCAATGTCAACACCATGGACATCGACCAGCTGTGCTGCCTGCACGGCAGAGGCCCGGCTTCCGGCACAGGCATGAAGAGAGCGAACCCGGACAACCTCGTTATCGTCTACCAGGGCGACGGCGATATGGTTTCCGAAGGTATGGCTGAGATCATGCATGCGGCGATCCGCGGCGAGAAGTTCACTGTCATCTTCGTCAACAATGCTATTTACGGCATGACCGGTGCGCAGATGGCTCCGACCACACTGCTTGGTCAGAATGCATCCACCGCTCCCGGCGGCAGACAGGTCATCAACTCCGGTTACCCGGTCAAGATGGCAGAGCTCCTGGCAGAACTGCCCGGCACTGTCTACAGCGAGAGAGTCACCGTCAACACACCGGCTAACATCATCAAGGCTAAGAAGGCGATCAAGAAGGCGTTCGAGCTGCAGATGAAGGGCGAAGGCATGACATTCGTCGAAGTTCTGTCCATGTGCCCGACTGGCTGGAGCATGAGCCCGGTCAAGGCTTGCGAGTGGGTTGACACCAACATGACTGAGATTTTCCCGCTCGGCGTTGTCAAAGATGAAACTGAAGGTCTGAAACAGCAGGAGGAGGCAGCGAAATGAAATTAGAATTACTGTTTTCCGGTATTGGCGGCCAGGGCGTCATGCTTCTCGGCGAAACGCTCTGCGCTGCAGCGATTAGAGCTGGCAAGAAAGTAACTTTCTCCCCGTTCTACGGTCAGGAAAAGAGAGGCGGCCGCACGATGTGCAACATCGTCGTCTCCGATGAGATGGAGAGCCCGATCATCTCCGAAGCAAAGGTTATGCTGTTCATGGATGAGAGATCCCTGCAGGACTACGAATACATGATGGCGGAAGACGGCGTCATGATCCTCAACAGCGACACCATCGACATCGAGCCGACCGTCAAGTGCGCGAAGGTCGACAGAGTTCCGATCTACACCATGGCGCAGGAACTGGGCAATGCGAAGACCATGAACATGGTTGCGCTGGGCTACGTCCTGAAGTATCTGCCCGAGATCGACTACAACCTGGTCATCGAGGAAGTTGAGAAGGCATTCGCAAGAAAGGCGAAGCTGATCCCGCTCAACGTCAAGGCAGTTGAAACTGGCTACGCAGCTGCACAGAAGGCTGAATAATTAAGCTGATATTCTGAACCGGGCCTAAAGGGGGGCCCGGTTCAGGGTGGTTATAAAAGGAGATTAGAATTATGGACTATGGTTTTGCACAGCGCGTGCTGCAGAGCAAGCAGCCGCTCATCAGAGTCATCGACCGTTACATGCACGAAGATCCCGAAAA
This sequence comes from uncultured Eubacteriales bacterium, assembly GCA_902790905.1. Lineage (GTDB taxonomy): Bacteria > Bacillota > Clostridia > Peptostreptococcales > Anaerovoracaceae > RUG13615. The sequence goes on along the minus strand of CADATO010000031.1, from coordinate 14,789 downwards.
CTTCATTTCCTTCGCAGAAGGAAACCCGGGCTTTGAATGCATGGCGACCGACAAGATCATCGAGATCGCGAAGCAGGTCATTACAGAAGACACTGCGGAAGTTCTTCTCTACGGTGAGAACTCCGGTAACTTCGAACTGAAAGACGCGATCCGTGACAGATGGAAGAGAGTCAAGGGCATCGACGCTCCGGACGACGACATCCTGATCACGACCGGCGGCCAGCAGGTTCTGTACCTGAGCCCCCGTCTGTTCGTCAACAAGGGCGACAACGTTCTGATGGAAGAGATCTCCTATGCTGGTATGATCGACTCCGTGAAGGGCTTCGAAGGCAACCCGGTCGGCGTCAAGGTTGACGAAGACGGTATCAACATCGAAGACCTCGAGAAGAAGCTGCAGACTGTTCCGAACGTCAAGTACATCTACCTGATCCCGACGTTCAACAACCCGACAGGTGTCACCCTGCCGCTCGAAAAGAGAAAGGCTGTCTACGAACTGGCTTGCAAATATGACAAGCTGATCATCGAAGACGATCCGTATTCGGATATCCGTTACACCGGTGATCCGGTTCCGCCGATCAAGAGCCTGGACGTTGAAGACAGAGTTGTCTACATCGGTTCCTTCTCCAAGACCATCGCTGCAGGTCTGCGCGTTGGCTTCATGATGGCGCCGAAGGCAATCTACGAGAAGGGTGTTGCTGCGAAGGGTATCCTCGATGCGAACACACCGATGCTCAACGAGAAGATCTGCCTGCACTTCCTCAGAGACCTCGACTTCGAAGAAGAACTGAAGAAGCTGTGCGCTGGCTACATTCCGAAGTGGAAGGCTACCGGCGATGCTCTGAAGAAGTACATGCCGTCCAACTGGAAGATCGCGAAGGCAGAAGGCGGCCTGTTCTACTTCGTCCGTACACCGGAAGGCATGGACGAAGCGAAGATGTTCGAACTCGAACTCCAGCACAATGTTGGTCTGGTTCCGTCCTCCGCATTCTCCCCGGATCCCACTCATCCAGCTGGCGGCTTCCGTCTCTGCTTCACACCGGATACTCCGGAGAGACTGGAAGAAGGTATCAAGAGATTCGCAGCAGCTGCAGAAGAGTACAACGAAAAGTACGGCCTCAAATAGGATAAGCGATTCCTGTTATAAGCCCGGTACTTGTGTAACGGCAGCTTAAAGCAAACACAAGAAAGTGCCGGTGGAGTTATATCCATCGGCACTTTTTATCTAATTACTGGAGGTAACAACTATGGCTTATGATCGTGATGTCTGGGTCGAGATCGACAAGGCGAAACTGATCAACAACTACAGCGAAATTCGCCGCCTGGCCGATAAGGTCGATGAAAACATCAAAGTCTGCACCGTCCTGAAGGGCAACGCGGAAGGCATGGGCGCTCTCAACGTGGCAAAGGTTCTTGAAGAACAGCCGCGCCCGCCGTATATGTACGCGGTTGCAACCGTCGGGGAAGCGCTGGAACTGAGAACATTCATCAAGGAAAAGGATATCCTGACCCTCGGGTACTGCTCGGAAGACGGCTATGACACAGCGATCGAGAACGATATCACACTGCCCATGTACATGGGTGATGCGATGCGCAAGCTCGACGAGCATGCAGCTAAGATGGGCAAGAAAGCGCTCGTTCATATTGCAGTCAACAGCGGCATGAACCGCATCGGTTTCGCTGTCAACGAAGAAACCGCAGATATGGTCGCAGAACTCTGGAAGCTCCCGAACCTGGACATCCGCGGCATCTTTACACACATCGCAACAGCGGACGAGCCCGACAAGTCCCGTGCGCGCAAGCAGAAGGACACCTTTGAGAAGTTCCTCGAGATGCTCAAGGCACGCGGTGTCACCCTGCCAATCGTCCATGCGGCAAACAGCCCGTCCACATTCGAATTCCCGGAAGTTTACTACGACATGATCCGCCCGGGCGTCAGCCTGACCGGCAACTGCGACATCAATCCGGAGTACAACTGGGGCGATGCACATCTCATGAACTGCTACAAGCTGAAGGCGAAGCTCGGCAACGTTCTGGACATCCATCCGGGAGACGGCGTCAGCTACAACTTCACTTTCATCGCAGACAGAGACATGACCATCGGTCTGCTGCCGCTGGGCCATGCCGACGGCTTCACCAAGATGTTCGAAAACGGCAACTTCTTCGTCACGATCCGCGGACATCGCTGCCCGCTCATCGGTACGATGTGCATGGATCACTGCCTCATCGATCTGACCAACGTGCCGGATCCGCAGGTTGGTGAAGAGATCGTCATCTACGGTGACGGCTCCACGACCGGCCCGTATGACGGCGGCGACGGCACCGGCGACGGCGCTATGAGCGTATCCGAAGTCGCTGAGAAGAGAGGCGCTTCCAACGTCGACGAAGTCATGTGCAACATCAACTCCAAGCGCGTTCCGCGCCGCATGGTGTAAATCGAACGGACGCCTTTACGGCACCCGTGATGCATACATGAAGCAAAAGCCCGCTGTGCTCCGGCACGGCGGGTTTTTAGATGCGGCGGGCGGGCAGTTTTCTCTGAAATCTGTAGAGACAGCGGGGCAATCGTGATAGAATAGTCCCGTCGCCCGCATGGCTGACCGGGCTGTGCGGATAGTGAATGAGAAAGGAGAGTAGCGATTCCTTGAAGACAACGCTGCGGTATTTCAAACCATACATTCCATACATGCTGCTGGTCGTGCTGCTGCTGTTCTGCCAGGCGATGTGCGAACTGTCGCTGCCGGCCTACATGTCGGATATCATCAACAACGGCATCGTCCCGATGGACATGCCTTACATTTATAAGACCGGCCTCATCATGGTCGGGCTGGCATTCGCGTGCTCGCTGTTCGCGGTGGGCGGCGGCTTTTTCGCGTCCCGCACGGCGGCGGGGGCATCCCGCGATATCCGGCGGGCGCTGTTCTCGAACGTCACGGACTTTTCGTCGGCGGAACTCGACAGTTTCAGCACCGCGTCGCTCATCACACGGGCGACCAACGACGTTCAGCAGATCCAGCAGGCGGCGGTCATGACTCTGCGCATGGCGATCTTCGCGCCGATCATGGGCATCGGGGCGCTGGTCCGCGCACTGGCCACCAGTCCCTCTCTGACGTGGACGATCGGGCTGGCGCTGGCGGTCATCATCTGCATCATGGTGTTCATGTTCTTCGCGGTGATGCCCAAGTTCCGCATCCTGCAGAGCAAGCTCGACCGGCTCAACCAGGTCATCGCAGAGCGGCTTTCGGGCCTCCTTGTCGTCCGTGCATTCAACTCGGAGCAGGCGGAAGAGGAGCGCTTTGACGTGACCAACACGGAGCTCAGGAAGATCAACATCTTCGTCAACCGCTGCATGGCGTTCCTGTTCCCGTCGATGACCATCGTGATGAACCTCGTTAATATCCTCATTGTATGGGTCGGCGCGCACATGGTGGAATCGCAGAACCTGCTTATCGGTGACATGCTCGCTTTCCTGCAGTATGCAATGCACGTCATCATTTCGTTCCTGTTTGTCACCATGATGTTCATCATGATCCCCCGGGCAGCTGTCTCCGGCAACCGCATCGGGGAGGTCCTCGATATCCGGCCGACGATCCGCGATGCGGAGGACGCGGTCACGCCTTCCGCGTTGCGCGGGGAGATCACGTTCAAAGATGTCAGCTTTGCATATCCGGATGCCGAGGAAAAGACGCTCGACGACATCAGCTTCACCGCATCGCCGGGCACAACGACCGCCATCATCGGCGGCACCGGCAGCGGCAAATCCAGCCTGATCAGCCTCATCCCGCGCCTGTTCGACGTGACGGAAGGTTCTATCTGTCTGGATGGGCAGGATATCCGCACCATGCCGCAGAAATCTCTGCGGGATGCGATTGGCTACGTGCCGCAGAAGGGGCTGCTCTTCACCGGCACCATCGCGGACAACCTCCGCTACGGCAAGTCCGACGCGACGATGGAAGAACTCGAAAAGGCCGCTGCAACGTCGCAGTCGATTTCCTTTATTAATGAAATGCCGAACGGCTTTGATACCGAAGTCGCTCAGGGCGGCACATCTGTCTCCGGCGGGCAGAAGCAGCGCCTCTCAATCGCAAGAGCGCTGGTCAAGGATCCGCAAGTGCTGATCTTTGACGACAGCTTCAGCGCGCTCGACTTCAAGACGGACGCGGCGCTGCGCAAGGCGCTGAGAGAGAGCGCTTCCGAGAAGACGCTCATCATTGTCGCCCAGCGCATCAACACGATCATGGATGCCGACCAGATCCTCGTCATGGAGGATGGCCGCATCGTCGGGCGCGGCACGCATGAAGAACTCCTGCGCACATGTGAACTCTATAAAGAGATTGCCATGTCGCAGCTCAGTGAGGAAGAACTGGGAAAGGGGGTGGCGTAAATGGCGGCAAGACAGCAGCAGACCGGCAAGCCCAAGCACGGCCCCGGCAGCCGCGCGGCAGCCATGATGCCCGGTGAGAAAGCGGGCGATCTGCGCGGCACCCTGAGAAAGCTCCTTTCCTATCTGGCACCGTATAAGTTCCGCCTGTTCTTCGTCCTGCTTTTCGCCATCGCGAGCACGATCTTTGCGATTGTCTCCCCGACCATCCTCGGCACGGCGACGGACACCATCGTGCAGGGCCTGATGAGCGGGCAGGGCGTGGACTACGAAGCGCTGCTGCAGATCATCGTGTTCCTGATCGGACTGTATGCGGTGAGCTTTGGATTCTCCGCGGCGCAGGGATTTATCATGGCCGGGATGTCCCAGCAGATCACGTATGAATTCCGCAGGCTGCTCTCCGAGAAGATGGACAAGCTGCCTGTCAGATACTTCGACGGCATGACGCACGGCGAATACCAGAGCCGTGTCATCAACGATATCGAGACGGTCAACCAGTCCCTGTCGCAGAGCCTCACGCAGGTCATCACGGCGGCGGTCACCATCATCGGCACGCTCATCATGATGATCCGCATCAGCCTGATTATGACGGTCGTGGCGCTGCTCGTGCTGCCGATGTCGATGGTGATGATCAAGCTTGTCGTCCGCAGGTCGCAGGGGCACTTCAAGAACCAGCAGAAGTACCTCGGCGAGGTCAATGCACACGTCGAAGAGATGTTCACCGGCCACACCGTGGTCAAGGTATTTAATAAGGAAGAAGAGAGCCAGGCAGAGTTCGATGCGATGAACGACAAACTCTACGAGTCCGCCTGGAAATCCCAGTTCCTCTCGGGCATCATGATGCCCGCCACCAACCTCATCGGTAACCTGGGCTACGTCCTCGTCTGTATCCTCGGCGGATACCTGGCGATCGCAGGCCGGATCTCCATCGGCAACATCCAGGCGTTCATCCAGTACGTCCGCAGCTTCAACCAGCCGCTCCAGCAGGTCGCCAACGCGGCGAATCTCCTGCAGTCCACGGCGGCGGCAGCGGAGCGCATCTTCGAGATCATCGATGAAGAGGAGGAAGAGGATGCCTTTGAGCCGCAGGCCGGGCATACGCTCGGGCAGGGCATGGCACAGGAATCGCACGAAGCCGCAGAACGGACGCAGCGCACAGCCGCTGCGGATGGCGGCGAAGCACCTGCTGCCAAGGGGCGCGTCGAATTCGAACATATCAACTTCGGCTACAAACCGGACCATACAATCATCCACGACTTCTCGTTCGTGGCGGAGCCGGGCAGCCGCGTCGCCATCGTCGGGCCCACCGGCGCCGGCAAGACGACTATCGTCAAGCTGCTGCTCCGGTATTATGAACTGAACAGCGGCCGCATCCTGGTGGACGGAACGGACATCACCGAATACTCCCGCAACGATCTGCGCGAGCACTTCGCGATGGTCCTGCAGGACACCTGGCTGTTCTCCGGCACCATGCGGGAAAACCTGAAATACGGGCGTCCTTACGCAACGGACGAGCAGATGATCGAGGCGGCGAAGGCGGCGCATATCCACCACTTTATCAAAACGCTGCCGGATGGCTACGATACAAAGATCAACGAGGATGCGGACAACATCTCGCAGGGGCAGAAGCAGCTCCTGACGATCGCCCGCGCGATGCTGGCGGATAACCCGATTCTCATCCTGGACGAGGCGACGAGCTCGGTCGATACGCGCACCGAACGCCTGATCCAGCAGGCGATGGCCAACCTGATGGAGGGCCGCACGAGCTTCATCATCGCGCACCGCCTGTCCACGATCAAGGATGCGGACACGATCCTCGTCCTCGACAAGGGCGACATCGTCGAGCAGGGTACACACGAGGAGTTGCTGGAAAAAGGCGGCGCCTACGCGAAGCTGTATAACAGCCAGTTCGAGGAATAGGTTTCTTGCATCCGGTATAGCTATCCCGTATAATGTGACTATCTCTGCGCAGACAGCGCAGAGCGATTCTATAAAGAGCAAGGAGACAACGTGTCACTCAAGAAAACAGAACTGATCAAATGCCCCAAGTGCGGCAAAGAGCACCCCTTTACGATCTGGGGGAGCGTCAATACACAGGACGATCCGGACATGCGCTACAAGGTGCGCAGCGGAGAAGCGTTCCGCTTTGACTGCCCGGAGTGCAAGACGGGCGTGAATGTCAACTACGACATCCTGTACCACCAGCCGGAAGACAAGCTCATGATCCACTACTGCACGACGCAGGAAGGATACGATGAAGCGTATGCGATCCTGACCGGCGAGCATGAAGACAAGGAACCGGCGGACAAGGCGCTCAAGGATCTGCTCGCGGCGGGAACGGAAGACTATGTGATCCGGCTCGTGCCGTCGCAGAATCAGCTGCGCGAAAAGCTGACCATCTTCGACAACGGTCTCGACGACCGCGTCATCGAGTTCACCAAGGCCATCGTCATCTCCAACCTGGCGAACGCCAAGGAACTCGCGTACGATGAGATCCTGTTCCTGATGGGCACGGACGGCAGCTATGCGTTCGAGCTGGTCAACCAGGAAGGCAGCCTCGGTGTCGTGCCGTTCGAAAAAGCGCTCTACGATGACTGTGCGGTCAAGTTTGGGGCGACGATCCCGGCGCTCCGAGATGATCCGGCCGTGGTTGTCGACCTGGCGTACGTGCTGCAGAAGGTATCCGCAGAAGCGCAGAAGACCGGCGTCAATGTGAATTAATAAGCGGCTGTCGCAGAGAAGCCTTCGGCGAACTGAAGACGTTCGCCTCAGGATCCGTCTGCGCGCCGCTTACAGAATACCCGTTCACCGGTATCAGACTTCTCTGCAGAAGGTGAACATGTGTGAATAAGGAGGGAAACTTCATATGTATAAGATCAATGACAACTATCTGAAGCTGCCGGGCAGCTACCTGTTCTCGACCATCGGCCGCAAGGTCAGCAAGTTCACGGAGGCCAATCCGGACAAGAAAGTCATCCGCATGGGCATCGGCGACGTCACGCAGCCGCTCGCACCGGTCATCATCGACGCCCTGCACAGTGCGGTCGATGAGATGGCGCACCAGGAGACATTCAAGGGCTACGCGCCGGACCTCGGCTATGAGTTCCTGCGCAGCGCGATCGCAGAGAACGATTTTAAGGCCAGAGGCTGCGACATCTCTGCAGACGAGATCTTTGTCTCGGATGGTGCAAAGTGCGACAGCGGCAACATCCAGGAGATCTTCGCCGCGGACAACAAGATCGCGGTCACCGATCCGGTCTATCCGGTCTACGTCGACAGCAACGTCATGGCGGGCCGTACCGGCACCTATGATGCGGCGGCGGGCACCTGGTCCGACGTGATCTACATGCCCTGCACGGCGGAGAACGGCTTCTCGCCGGAACTTCCGTCCGAGCGCCCCGACATCATCTATCTCTGCTTCCCGAACAATCCGACCGGCGCCACCATCACCAAGGAACGCCTGCAGAACTGGGTTGACTACGCGCGCAGGGAAGGCTGCATCATCCTGTACGATGCAGCGTACGAAGCATATATTTCCGAAGAAGATGTCCCGCATTCGATCTACGAGTGCGAAGGCGCCAGAGAGTGCGCGCTCGAGCTGCGCAGCTTCTCCAAGAACGCCGGCTTCACGGGCGTGCGCCTCGGCTATACCGTCGTCCCGAAGGATGTGAAATGCGGCGAGACCAGCCTGCACGCACTGTGGGCAAGACGTCACGGCACCAAGTACAACGGCGCGCCGTACATCATTCAGAAGGCCGGCGAAGCGGTCTACACCGCGGAGGGCAAAAAACAGCTCGGTGAGCAGGTCGCTTACTATATGAGAAACGCCCACACCATCCACGCTGCGCTGACCGACCTCGGCTATACCGTCAGCGGCGGCATCAATGCGCCGTATGTCTGGATGAAGACACCGGACGGCATGAGCAGCTGGGACTTCTTCGACTTCCTGCTGGAGAAGGCGAACGTCGTCGGCACACCGGGCTCCGGGTTCGGGCCGAGCGGGGAAGGGTACTTCCGCATGAGCGCGTTCGGCACGTACGAGAACACACTCGAAGCGCTGGAGCGCATGAAGGCACTTTAATTAACGGAATCGCAAAGCGCCGTCCATCCGGGCGGCGCTCTTCACGGGCAGCGGTGCGCTGCCGGACCACGGAGACATCTATGTACAGGCTGTTTGCGTCCGATATGGACGGCACACTTCTCAACATGTATTCCAAAGTTGCGCCGGCAACAACGGCGGCGGTGGAAGCCGCCAACAAGACCGGCCGGATCTTCACTGTGGTGACGGGAAGGTCGCTCTTTGGCATGCGGCAGTTCGCACCGGCGCTCCCCCTGCAGCATCCGTTCGGCATCTTCAACGGTGCGATGATCGTCGACATGAGCGGAAAGATCTACTATGAACAGCCATTGACGCGGGAAGATGCAGCCGAGATCCTGCAGCTTGCACACGAGCGCACGGAGAACGTATATCTGTGGGTCGGACAGGATATGTACGGGTACCGGATCGATGAAAAACTGCAGCGCTACGCAGCCATGTCCGGTGTGAGCCCGAAGATCATCGAGAGCGACGAGCAGATCCTGGAGATGCCGATCGCCAAGATCCTCTGGCACGATACGCCTGCCAATATCGCATCCTGGCTGGCGGATTTGTCGAAGAGTCTGGCAGGCAGAGTCAATGTCAGCACGTCAGCGCCGGACTACATTGAATTCAACCATGCGGATGTCTCAAAAGGACTGTGCCTGCAGCGGCTTGGAGAACTGATGGATGTTTCGCGGGAAGAGATCATCGCGGTTGGTGATGAAACCAACGATCTGCCGATGATCCGGTATGCAGGCCTTGGCATCGCCATGAAGAATGCCACGCAGGCCGTGCTGGATGAGGCAGATGAGATCGCGCCCTGGACCTGCGACGAGGACGGGCTGGCAAAGCTGATCGACAGATATTTGCTGTAAAAAACAGACAGGCAGGCGCCTGTCTGTTTTATGAAACGGTCATATGACTATTCTTCCGCGTCAGCCGCATCTTCCGCAGGTGCGGCATTCTGTTTCGCATCCATGACGGTCTGCCAGACAACGAGGCCGGCGGCTGCGACGAGCGCAACGATCGTGGCGATGATGACGCCGTTCTCTACGTTGGTGACCTTCGCCTGGCGGGCCTTCTTGCGATTGATCTTCATCTGCTCTTTGGCCTTCTTCGCTTCTTTCTTGCGCTTATGCTTCGCGCGCCGGGAAGTGCCGGAGATGCTTTCGATATCGGTGTAAACGACGCCTTCTACCTGTTCTTTCTTCTTGAACATTTCTGTGTATTCGCTCCTTTCCACTTCGCGCCAGTCGGCGCCGCTTTTGAGTTGCTGTTTGAGATCGAAGTCAAGGGACTTCGAGGCTTGTGCGGAGGCGGGAAGGACATCGAAGAGGATGTGCTTCGGCCCCGCTGCATAGTTGAACGATTCGCTGTTGAGCAGCTGCCTCTGCGCCGCCGCATCCCGCTCTATATCAGCAGGAAGCTGCACGCGAAGGCGGTCTGCACTGATCTCCAGGACATCCCACTGGCTGACGAACATGCCGGTGTCCGTATCGACAATGAACTCGCTGTGCCGGTCGCCCGTCTCGATCTTGTCGTTGATCTGCCTGAAAAAGACTTCCGCCAGATGCAGTTTGTTGTGGTACCGGGACGGCTCTCCGAAGTAAAGTCCCTGATTGCCGGCGGTCTGCAGGTCCTTGTCATAGGCGAGCAGCCTTGCCAGATCGGTCGGCGATGCCTTGTAATGCGCCCGCACCCACGCGAGGTTTTGCCGGTCGATATACATGCGGAACTGGTGTACCATCCGCATCGCATCGGCGAGTTCCTCCGGATCACTGAGCTTCGCGGAGTCCGTGTTCTTCGCCGGGTCTTTCGCGAGCTCGAGTGACAGTCCGTGGGGAAAACCTTTGACGACCGTCTGTGCATAGATGCCGAGGAATCGCCCATCCGGCGCCATCCCCGGGTCAAATCTGTACAGGTTCGCGGCACCAGATGCCGCATCGTCACCGGATTCGCCGCGGCTGGATTCGTCTGCCAGGGCGCCGGGCAGCTGGAGCATCCCGTTCTCATCGATGTACCCGTCCATCTGATAGATGGGGAGCAGCGCCTTCTCCGCCGCCGGCAGCGCGCACGCCTCGAACATCGCCGTATAGAGGCCCGAACCTATGCGCCGCGCCGCAGTTGTCACCTCGTTGTAGATGGTGTCGTATTCGTCCAGCGTCACGCCGTCGGCGCGTGCTTCGATCACCTTCAGAACCTCGGTGACAGCCGGCTCATCCCAGCCCTCGTGAAAGAGCGCCGAGAGGGTATGGCGAACAGCCCTGTACCGGACGGTCTTCGATATGCCGTTGTGCCCGCGTTGTCTTTCCATGCGTTTATTATAGCATGTGTGCGCGATCCATCCACCGCTAACCGGCGAATTTGAAATCCGGCGGAAAAGAAAAGCGGCGGAGCACAGGCATGCTCTGCCGCTTTCGTATTGTCTGTTGTTTGTTTCAAATGCAGCCTTTGCGCTGCCGCTCTGCACCTGTCGCAGCCTTTGTGCTACCGCTCCTCGTCGCCGAGCGCCGTCTTCGCATGGACGGTGATCGTGCGGTCGTAGCAGGTGAACATCGACTCGACGTCCGCCGGTTTCGAACCCTGCGTCAGGATGCTGACGACCGGTACCAGCACCAGCGAGGACAGCATCGCGAAGACACCGGAGTAGAGCGAGTTCTGGAAGATAAAGCCGAGCACGCCGCCGTCAAAGGCGATCAGGCCGAGCGAGACGCACAGCTGGACGATCATCAGGCAGGTGCCGGTCAGATACGTGACGGCGCAGGCAGCCTTGGTGGTCTTCTTCCAGTAGAGGCCGTACATGAACGGCGCCAGGAACGAACCGGCCAGCGCGCCCCAGCTGACGCCCATGAGCTGGGCGATGAAGGTGATGCGGGACTGTGCCTGCACGATGGCGATGACGGCCGAGACAACGATAAAGAAGGCGACGAACACGCGCATGATGGTGAGCTTTTGCGATTCCTCGAGGTCCTTCCTGCTGAGCGGGCTGATGAAGTCCAGCGTCAAAGTGGAGCTCGACGTCAGCACGAGCGAGGACAGGGTGGACATGGACGCGGACAGCACGAGGATCAGCACGATGGCGATCAGGATGTCGGGAAGACCGGACAGCATGGTCGGCACAACGCTGTCAAAGCCGTTCGCATCGACCTGGTCCTGGGTGACGAAGAGGCGTCCAAATCCGCCGAGGAAGTAACATCCGCCTGCGACGATGATCGCGAACAGCGTCGAGATGACGGTGCCTTTTTTGATCGCGCCTTCGTTGGTGATGGCGTAGAATTTGGCGACCATCTGCGGCAGGCCCCACGTGCCGAGCGAGGTCAGCAGGACGACGACCACGAGGAACAGCGGATTGGGGCCGAGGAACGAAACAAAGGCGCCGGTAAAGGGTGCTTCCTCGAGACTGCCCATCGCTGCCATGGAACCCATCAGACCGCCGTTCTTGCTGAGGACCGCCAGGATGACGGCCACGATGCCGAACAGCATGATGATGCCCTGGATGAAGTCGTTGATGGCGGTGGCCATGTAGCCGCCGACGATGACGTAGATCCCGGTCAGGACGGCCATGACGATGACGCAGTACGCGTAGTCGATGTTGAAGGCCATCTCAAACAGCCTCGAAAGACCGTTGAACAGCGAAGCCGTGTAGGGGATCAGAAAGACGAAGGTGATGAGGGAAGCCAGCACCTTGAGCTTTGAGGAATCGTACCGTTTGCCCAGATACTCCGGCATGGTGCGCGCCTCGAGGTGCTGTGTCATGATGCGGGTGCGGCGGCCGAGGATGACCCAGGCGAGCAGTGAGCCGATGAAGGCGTTGCCCAGACCGATCCAGGTCGAACTGACGCCGAACGCCCAGCCGAACTGCCCCGCATACCCGACGAAGATGACCGCCGAGAAATACGAGGTGCCGTACGCGAATGCGGTCAGCCACGGACCGACAGAACGCCCACCCAAAACAAAGCCGTTGACGTCGGTGCTGTGCTTTCTGCAGTACAGGCCCACCGAGATCATCACGGCAAAAAATACAAGTAAAAGTATGATCTTGATTGCCATAACGAGTCCTTTCTATTCTTTCTTACACACGAGAATCATTAGACACCCGCAGGTAATAAAAGTCAATGGAGACAGTCGTTGTTTTGCGAAAAATGCACGATTTTCAGGCGCGGAATCGCTCTGCCGGATGTTACCGTCAGAAAGGCTGGAATCCTCCCGTAATTTATGGATATTTTCAGAAAACGGAGTATAATATAATGTGACGGAGGTTGGGCATTCCACCGCGTCAGACACATAAATGACCGGCGGCGCAACCGCACCGGCGGAATTGGAAAGGAGAACGATATGGGACTGAAAGATCTGTTCAAAGGCGCAAAGAAAAAGGCTGACGAGGCTCTTGAAAAGACCGACATCGACGACAAGATCAAGGCAAAGGCCGACGAGATCCTCGACAAGACCGATCTGGACGAGAAGGTGAAAGCCAAGGCCGGCGAGGCGAAAGAGAAGATCGATGAAGCGCTGGACAAGACCGATATCGATGAAAAAGTCAAAGACGCTGTTGGCGCCGCCGGTGCCAAGGTGAAAGATGCCGCCGGCGATGTGAAGGAAAAAGTGCAGGCGGCGGCCGGCAAGGAGCCCAAAGACGAGTCCAAAGAGCCTTTCGGCGAGAAGATCAAGGCGGCTGCGGAGGACCTGAAAGAAAAGGTAGAGGACGCCGCAGAAGCTGTTGAAGACAAGGTCGAAGAAGTGGCAGAGAAGGTCGAGGATAAGATCGACTAGGCTGCAGAGGAAACCGGGCATTGTATACATGGAGCGATTCTTGTATACATGACCCGAAGTCATTGACAATCATTCAGCGCAGGGACTATACTTGCGGTGAAAATAAAACCTTCCTTATATAGGTTATATTTTACAGTCAAACAAAGTGTGTGGTTACACAGGAGGAAATCCGACATGAATGTACATTTCACAGAAGAACAGCAGATGCTGCAGAAGGCTTTCAGAGACTGGGCAGTTGAGAACGTAGCTCCCTATGCTGCCAAGTGGGACGAAGAGGACATCGTTCCGGTAGAACTGATGCCGCAGCTTGGTGAACTGGGCGTTCTGGGCTGCTTCATTCCGGAACAGTACGGCGGTCTTGGCCTCGGCCATGTTGAGAGAGTTATGGCGATCGATGAGATCGCGCGTTACTCCGCTGGTCTGGCTATGATGATCTTCACCCATCACCTCTGCATGGGCGCGATCGTTGACTTCGGTTCCGAAGAGCAGAAGATGAAGTGGCTCCCCGAACTGTGCGCAGGCACCAAGATCGGTGGTCTGGCAGTCACAGAGCCCGGCGGCGGCACCGACATCAACGGCACCAAGACAACTGCTGAACTGGTTGACGGTCAGTGGGTCATCAATGGCCGTAAGTGCTTCATCACCAACAACCACTGTGCAGACTGGACTATCATCACCGCGAAGACCGGTACTGATGAGAAGGGTCGTACACAGCTGTCTGCTATCTTTATCGAAAAAGGCACACCTGGCTTCCAGGCGTCCCGCGAAGAGAACAAGCTGGGCCTGCGCGGCTCCTTCACCGGCGACCTGGTCATGACAGATGTCAAGGTTCCTGCTGAGAATCTGGTTGGTCCCGAAGGTAAGGGTTCCCCGATCGCTCTGAAGCAGATCGGTGAGATCGGCCGTGCTTCCATGAGCGCGATCTGCGTCGGCATCATGCGCGGTCTGCTCGAAGAAGGCGTTAAGTTCTCCAGCGAGCGCATCATCTACGGCAAGCCCCTCAACAAGCTCCAGGCGATCCAGTTCCACATTGCTGAGATGCGTACGGACTACGAAGCTGCCAGACTGCTCACCTACCAGGCTGCCTGCCTGAGAGATGAGGGTGTTGCGACCACACCGTACAACGGCATGGCGAAGCTGTTCGCGACCAACGCGGCTGTCCGCTGTGCACAGCACTGCATCGAGCTCATGGGCGGCTACGGTGTCATCAACGAGTACCCGGTCGGCAGATTCATGAGAGAAGCACTTGCTTCCATCAGCTCCGGCGGCACCAACGAAGTCCAGAAGATGATCGTCTTCGGCGACACCCTGAAGAACTTCAGCTAATCCACCAAACAGCTTTCAAACTGCTCCGGCAGTTCGTAAAGGGCGTGTGGACAGTTGATCCGGCAGAGAAGGGAAAAGGACAGTTGATCCTTGCATCGCCTTACAAAGCGATAAAAAGCGCAGTCCGTCAGGACTGCGCTCAGACTGTAGACAAAGCCCTGGTCCCGCGAAGCGGGATCGGGGCTTTTCATATACTGCAGAACCCATATCCGGAAACTGCTGTGAATATTTGTTGCA
>CADATO010000030.1 GCA_902790905.1 uncultured Eubacteriales bacterium | reverse complement strand
CCAGAAGTTGCCGCCGCCGATGACGACGCCCACCTGCACGCCCAGTTCGGTGCAGGTCTTGATGACGTCGCACACCTGACCGATGACGCCGAAGTCCAGTCCCGTCTTCTGCTCGCCGGCCAGCGCTTCGCCGCTGATCTTGAGCAGAATGCGTTTATATTTGGGTTCTGTTCCCATAAAACTTCCCCTCACTTTTTCATATTCGTCGTTTTATTGTAATATAAAACCGCCCGGATGAAAAGGGGGTATTTGTGAAAAGAGCGAAAACAATCTCCCGCCCGCCTCACGCATCGACAAGCCGAGAGACAAATTCGTCCGTGTTCGTGCCGAAGAGCGCGATGGCGCCCTCGGCATCCCCCTGCGTGACGAAATAGAGAAAATCCTCCAGCACATCGCCCGCCGCGCGCGGCCCGACCGAGCGCACCCACTGTGCCCAGAGGACGATGTTCACATCATGGAAACCGTTGACGATGAGCGGCACGACGTTGTTTCCGCTCTTAAAGCAGATATACCGGTGAAACGAACAGGCCAGCTCCGCGAGCGTGTCCACGTCCGCGCGCGGCTGCTGCGCGGCCTGACGAAAATCGCGAATGATCGTGCGCAGGGCCGCAATATCATCGTCCGTGCGCTTGGGCACGAACAGCCGCACCGCGAGCCCCTCAATGGCATTGCGTGTCTGCAGCAGCGACGCTGTGGTCGCCTTGTCGAGCTTGCCGTCGCGGTATTTTAATATGGAAATGAGCGTGTCCACATTGCCGCACTCGGCCCAGTCGGCAATATACACCCCGTGCCGCGGCGACACACGCAGGAAGCCTATCCGCTCCAGGTTCTTGATGCCGGCGTGCACGGCGCTCTTGCTGATGTGCATATTCTCGGCCAGCTCCGCCTCCGTGGGCAGCTTCTCCCCCGGTTCCACCTGGCCGGAGAGGATCATGCCCTGGATCTGCCGCTCAAACAACTCCGTGATCGTTGGCGCAACGATGGTCTGAAAACGCATACGCAGCCCTCCTTGTATTTGTGATTGAATCAGAACCACAAGAAAACGATACCAAAATAATGACGAAAAATCAATAGATATCTTGACTTGCTGTTTTCTTGACATATACTTTTTGCAGTGATTCAAACACAGATTACAGAAGGAGGAATTGACTTGCGTTTTTACAAAGACCACTATGATGTCGTCATCATCGGCGGTGCGCTGGCCGGCATGGCGGCCGCCCTGCAGCTGCAGGCCAAGGGCGTGCGGGACATTCTGATCCTCGAAAAGCACAATATGCCCGGCGGTGTCGCTACGGACTACATGCGCGACGGCTTTGAGATGGAGGCATCGCTGCACGAGATGATGTCCATCGGCCCAAAAGACAAGCGCCTGAAAGTCGGCCAGTTCTTTGACGACATGGGCATCCGCATCGACTGGCTGCCGGTGCCGGAGCCGTACCGCGTCGTCGTGCCGAGTGAGGGCATTGACGCCGTGCTGCACGACGGATACGAACGCGCAGCGCGGGATGTTGACGCCGCCTGCCCGGGAACATATGAAAAAGTGCTGGAATTTCTGCGGCTCTGCCGCCGGGTGTACGACAGCATGGACGTCATCTCCGTGACGCCGATGAGCAAACTGCGCATGCTGCGCGAGCACCCGGACTTTGTGCGTGTGGCAGGCTACAGCGCCACGGAAGTTATCCAAACCTTCGGCCTGCCGCAAAAAGCGGTCGATATACTCACGCCGTACTGGATCTATGTCGGCGAGCCGATGGACAATCTGCCGTTCACGATCTATGCCTACTGCATGGCGGACTATTTTTCCGGCAGCTATGTGCCGCGCCACCGCTCGCACGAGATGAGTATGCGTATGCAGCAGAAGGTCGAGGAAAACGGCGCGCAGTTCGAGCTGCGGCAGGAAGTCGAAAAGATCCTCGTCCGGGACGGCAAAGTCTGCGGCGTGCGCACAAAGCGCGGCGATGAGATCGCCTGTGATTACGTCATCTGCGGCGCATACCCGAACCGCGTCTACACGCAGATGATCGAGCCGCTGAGCGAGGTGCCGGAAGGTGCGATCCGGTTTGTCAACGGCAACCGCCTGAACGTCTGCCCCGTGTCGGTCATGCTCATTCTCGAAGGAACACCCGAGGAAAATGGCATCACGAACTACAACACCTTCTCCGGCGACACGATGGATACCAATGAAATCTGGCGCAACAACAGCAATCTTACCGAGCCGTACAACTTCCTGACGACCGTATGCCTGAATTATGCCAACCCTGACTGTGTGCCGTCCGGCTATACGCATCTGTCGATCACAAATCTGGTGCCGGTCGATCCGTTTCTCAGCGTGAAGGAAGAGGAATACTATGACCTCAAGCGCCGACTGGCCAATGAGATGATGGAGCAGTTCATCAAAATCAGCGGCGTGGATTTCCGCGGCCGCATTGCCGAGATCGAGGTCTCCACGCCCATGACGATCTCCCATTACGTCGGCGCGTGGAAGGGCAGCATTTACGGCTATTCGCACTCCATGGACAATCACGTGGTCGCCAAGAAAACCATGATGGCGGAAGATCACTTCATCGAGGGGCTGGAGTTTGCCGGTGCGCACGCCGTGGCCGGCGATGGGCAGGGCCCGCAGATCACCAACGGCAGAGCTGCGGCCAAGGCCGTGCTCGACGCGATGGCAGCAAAGGAGGCAGTGAAATGAGTATCCGAGTCAAGAGCTTTCTGAAAGATGTCGGCGGCGCCGACCGCGTCACCGAGGCGCGCCGCGAGAAACTGAAAAACGCGTCTGCCGTGCCGGATCCGAAAGATCCCATTCGGGAGCTGGCCGACAAATTGCACCCGTCCGAGATGCAGTTTCGCGTCGTGGATATCCGTGACGCGTCCCCGACGGCAAAAGCCTTCCGCTTCGAGTCCGTGGATGGGCACATCCCGGTGTTCCAGTGCGGTCAGTTCGTGAACTTCCGCCTGAAGATCGGCGAAAGCCTGCTCACGCGGCCATACACGATCTCCTCCGCCCCGTATGAGGCGCGCGGCGAGCACCCGTTTTTCGAAATCACCGTGCGCCGCAATGTGCCGTATCTCGTGCCGGACTACTTCTTTGAAAACGTCCATGTCGGCGATGTGCTCACCGGTGCGCTGCCGTTCGGCACATTCTATTGGGAGCCGCTGCGCGACACGAACGAGCTCGTCGCGCTGGCCGGCGGCAGCGGCATCACACCATTTTACGCCATGGCCAAAGAGATCGCCCATGGCAAGATGCGCGGCTGCAAGCTGACGATCCTCTACGGCTCCGTCAAGTCGGACGACATCGTGCTCAAGAACGAGCTGGATGAAATCAGCGCCGAATGCCCGGACGTCAAAGTCGTGCACGTGCTCTCTGACGACCCCGGCTGGCAGGGCGAGCATGGCTTCATCACGCGCGAGATCATCGAGAAATATTCCACGCCCAACAGCACGTTTCTGTTTTGCGGCCCGCTGGCCATGTTCCGGTTCGTGAGCAAGGCGCTTGAGGAAATGGGCGTGCCGAAGCGCCGCTTCCGCCATGACGTCGTGAACAACCCGGCCGACATCTCCACCCTGCCCGGTTACCCGAAGGGCACGGAGGAAAAGGCATTTCACATCACCGTCGTGCGCGGCATTCACGAGGATGTCATAAACGCAAAGGCGAGCGAATCCGTCGCCGTTGCGCTCGAGCGCAGCGCCATTCCCGTCGACACCCACTGCCGCAATGGCAAATGCGGTTTCTGCCGCAGCCAGCTGCTCAGCGGCGACATTTTCGTATCCCCCATCGGTGACGGCCGCCGCGCCATGGATAAGGAACTGGGCTGGTTTCACGCCTGCTCTGCCTATCCGCTGAGCGATCTGAAAATCAAGATTCCAATTATGTAAACCAAATTATTGCATTATGTAAACCAAATGCGCCCCTTCTTCCAATCGCAAAGGCCGCACACGGCAAGCCGTGTGCGGCCTTTCTCTGCGTGCGCAGTACGGATACGGATTCCCTGACTGCAAGGAAAAGAGCCCGGCAGCAGCCGGGCTCTTTCCGCTGGGATGAGGGGATTATCTAGAGGGGATTATCTAAAAGAAGGCAAAGCGAACATTACATCCAGCCGCCGGAGACGTTCATCACGTGCGCGGTGACGTACTTGGACTCGTCGGAGGCAAGATAGAGCGCCATGTAAGCGATGTCGATGGGCTCGCCGAGATGCTTGATCATGCAGTTGGTCGTGTAGCGCGACTGCGTCTCAGGGGTGAGGTGCTTGGCAACGGCCTCCGTGGCGATGATGCCGGGGTTGAGCACGTTGACGCGCACACCTGCGTGCGCGACCTGACGCGCCATCTGGCGGCTGAGGTGGTTGATGCCGGACTTGGCAACACCGTAGCCAACCTGCGTGCGGTCAGGGCACACAGCGGCGACGGAACCGATGTTGATGATGCTGCCGGAGTGCTGCTTGAGCATCGCCTTGTTGAGCGCTTCCTGGCAGGCGTTGAACACCGTCGAGAGGTCGACGCAGACCGTCTTCTCGAACTCTTTGTAAGTGCACTTGGTGATGTCGAGATCCTTGCGGGGATTGGACTCACCGAAGTTGTTGACCAGCACGTCGAGGCGGCCTTCCTTGGCAATGCACTCGTCGATCATGCTTCTGTGCGTGGCGGGGTCGTGCGCCTCAAAGTACACGAGCTCGGCCTGTCCGCCGCGGGCTCTTGCCGCCTCAACGGCCGCTTTACCGGTCTCCATGTTGCGGCAGGCGTAGTAGACCTTTGCGCCCTCATCAACGAACAGGTCAGCGATTGCGCGGCCAATGCCGCGGGTGCACGCCGTGACCAAAGCGACTTTTCCTTCCAGTCTGTTACTCATAACCGTATACTTCCTTTCTGAATGTCGTAGTGTTGTCTCCAGTGATTGGCGCGGCTGCGCCAAAACAGTGTATTAGAGGTTTGCGCCGTAGTCGGCAACGAGCACCTGACCGTTGAGCGGTGCAGAATCGTCGCTGCACAAAAACAGTAGGATCTTGGCAATGTCGAGATCCGAGCAGGTGCCGACATCAAGCGTAGAGTGCTTGGCTGTGGATGCCTGCATGGCCTTGGCAGCCTTCGTGTACTTGCCTCTGGCCTTCATCGCGCGCGTGGTCATCGGGGTCATGACCGTACCGGGGCACACACAGTTGGCGCGGATCTTCTGCTCTCCGTTGGCGAAGCGAAGCGCGATATGCTTGGTCAGTGCGACCTCCGCCCCCTTCGAAACGGTGTAGGCGGCGCTGCCGTTGCCTGTCACACCGCCGACGGAGGCGACGGTGGCAATCGTGCCGTAGCCCTGCGCTACGAACTGCTTGACGGCCGCGCGGGTGACGTACATCGTGCCCTTGACGTTGACGCTGAGCGTCGTGTCCAGATCGGCGGTAAGAAAATCGTCGATCGGGCGCATCGCCACATCGAGCACACCGGCGACATTGGCCAGCGCATCGAGCTTGCCGTACTTTTCGACACCGGCGGCGACGGCCGCCTTCACGGCATCGTTATCGGTGATGTTGACAACGGCCGTCATGACCTCGCCGCCTGCGGCGCGGATGCTCTCGGCGACCTTGTTGAGGTTTTCCTCCTGCATATCCGCCATGATGACGCTCGCGCCTTCCTGCGCGAAGAGCTCGGCAGTCTTGGCACCGATGCCGGAACCGGCACCGGTTACGAAACAGACTTTCCCATCAAGTCTACCCATTTGTTTCTCCTTTTCTGATAAAATAGGATGCTGTGGACGGGCTGTGCACAAGGGAATTTTCGTTGTGCACAGCTGCCCCGGATATTACTCGCCCTTCGGCGGCCACTCCATGCCGATGCGCTCACACTGGCGCTCGGTATCCCAGAAGAAGCCCCAGTCGGGCAGATGACGGATGCGGGCGGTGTCCGCCGGCGTCCAGGTCACGAGCTCGCCCTTCTTGTAGAGCGCGTCGATCTCCTCATCGGTGTAGCCGAAGTCCTTGAGAACCTCACGGTTGTGCTCGCCGAAGCACGGCGCGGAGGCCACGATCTGCGACGGATTGTTCTTGAAGCGGTTCGTGATGCCGATGCCCTTCATCTCGCCGAAGATCTGATCTTCCCACTCGACGAGGTTCTCGCGCTCGGCATACTGCGGATCGTTTTCAATATCGCCGGGCTCATAGGCGCGCTGGTTGGGGATGCCGGCCTTGTTGAAGATCTCTTCGAGTTCGGCACAGGTGTGCTGCGCGCAGAAGTCCGTGAGCGCCTGATCCGCTTTCTGTCCCATGGGGGTGTTGAGCGGGAAGCCGGGGATGCCCTTCGGCAGGCCCGGGGTGACGCCCGGCGTGCCGACGCCGATGATGGGATAGCCCTTCTCGACCGGTCCGGGGCCGTTGATGGCAACAAACAGCTGCTTATTGTCCTTCGTAGTGTAAAACGAGAAGCAGGCGGCAAGGTCGGAGTGGTTGCCGGTGCGGTAAGGCACGGGCTCGCCGTCTTTCGGATAACCCTTGTTGTACCAGAGCACCGGGTAGTTATCCAGCAGGCGGAACATGGTGTCGTACTGCGCAACGTCACAGGACTCGCCCTTGCCGGTCTTGAGCGCATGAATGTAAGCCGACAGCGCGGTCATGCAGGCGTTGTAGGCCGTGACATAATCCGACAGATACGGGTTGACCTTCAGCGGCGTCGACGTCGGAGAGACGCCGTTCATATACATGTAACCGCCCATGGCCTGACCGGAAACATCATAGGAGGCCTTGGACTTGTACGGCCCCGTCTGGCCGTAGCCGGAGACGTGCACGATGCACAGCTTGCTGTTGACGCCCCAGCACACCTCATCGGTGAGGCCCATTTTGGCGTAGGTTCCGGCCTTGCTGGACTCGATCCAGATATCGGCCCACTCGAGGCACTTCTTGAAGATCTTCTTGCCGGCGGGGGTACGCGGATTGCAGGTGATGGAAAACTCGTTGCGGTGGTTCTGCGACCAGCTGGTGGTGCCGCGCGTGCCGCAGGAGATCTTGGGCGCTTCGGACTGCAGGACCTTTGCGCCCATCTCCGCCATCAGGCAGCCGGCAAAGGGGCCCGCAATGGCCGTACCGGACACAAAGACCTTGACGCCGTTGAGGACGCCGAAATCGGGATATTCGTCGAATTTCTGCGTGAGGTTGCAGTCAATTTTTTTGAAACTCATGTATGCTTTGCCTCCTTTATCTGCTGTTTTTGTACATTTTTCGCCGGATTCAAGATAAGCTGCCGATCACGGACATTGGCCCATGATGGCAGCTTACCTTCTATTGCGCTAACATTTACTTTTTCGGGGGATACTCAAGGCCGATGCGCTTGGCCTGACGCTCCGGATCCCAGAAGAAATGCCACTCAACAAAGTTCTTGTTGCGGGCAGTATCCGCCGGCGTCCAGGTCGCGAGCTCACCCTTCTTGTAGAGCGCGTCGATCTCCTCGTCGGTGTAACCAAAGTCCTTCAGGACCTCGCGGTTGTGCTCGCCGAAGCACGGCGCGGAAGCCACGATCTGGGACGGGTTCTTCTTGAAAATGTTCGTGACGCCGATGCCCTTCATTCTGCCGAAGCACTGGTCATCCCACTCAACGATGTTCTCGCGGGCTTCATACTGCGGATCCTTCTCGATATCGGCCGGGCCGTAGGCGCGCTGGCACGGGATGCCCGCCTTGTTGAAGATCTCTTCGAGCTCATCGCAGGTGTGCTCGGCGCAGAACTTCGCGCACAGCTCGTCAGCCTTCTTGCCGCGGGGGTCAAACAGCGGGAAGCCGGTGCAGTTTTTCGGGATGCCCTCGGTAACGCCGGGCTTGCCCATGCCGATGATCGGATAGCCGCGGCTGACCGGGCCCTGACCGACGATGGCGACGAACATGGCGTTGCCTTCCTTCGTGTCGTAGAACGAGAAGCAGGCGGCCTGATCGCTCTTGTTGCCGGTGCGGAAGGGCACGGGTTCGCCCTGCTTCGGGTAACCCTTGTTGAACCAGTTGGCCGGGTAGTTGTCGAGCAGACGGAACATGGTGTCGTACTGGGCGACATCGCAGGAGTCGCCTTCGCCGCTGTTCTTCGCGTTGATGTAGCCGGCAAGAGCCACCATGCAGGCGTTGTAAGCGGTGATGTAGTCAGACAGGTACGGATTGACCTTCAGCGGGCCGGACGTCGGGGAGACGCCGTTCATGTACATATAGCCGCCCATGGCCTGACCGGAAACGTCGTAGGAGGGCTTATTCTTGGACGGGCCGAACTGGCCGTAGCCGGACACGTGCACGATGGCGAGCTTCTTGTTGTGCTTCCAGCAGACCTCATCGGTCAGGCCGCGCTTGGCGTAGGAGCCCGGACGGCCGGCCTCGATCCAGATGTCGGCCCATTCGATGCACTTGAGGAAGATCTTCTTGCCGGCGGGGCTGGCGGAGTTGATGGTGATGGAGTACTCGTTGCGGTGGTTCTGGCTCCAGGCGAGGGTGCCGCGGGTCTGGCAGGCGATGGTCGGAGCCTCGGCCTGCAGGACCTTCGCGCCCATCTCGGCCATGAGGCAGCCGGCGAAGGGGCCGGCGATGTTCGTGCCGGTGACAAAGACCTTGACGCCCTTGAGGACGCCGAAGGACGGATACTCGTCAAACTTCTGAGTCAGTTTGTTGTCGATTTCTTTCATGTTAGATGACAATCCTTTCTGTGCGTATCGCACTGAATGAGGTTGATTGGTCGGAAGAAATTACTCTTTGACGGCTTCTGCCTTCTTGTGCACGCTCGGGATCAGGAAGCAGACCACGATGCCGACGACGACACAGATGAGCTGCACGAGCGCCACGGAGTGCAGCGCGCTGGCGGCAGCGGCGGGCACTGCCATGCCGGTGGCGGCCTTCTTGGTCATGCCGGTGACGAACATGGGCACGAAGATGGCGACGCCGAACGGAGCGCACATATCCTTGAAGACGTTGAACGTGCCAGAAGCGGAGGAGGACTCAGCCGGAGCAACGCCGGACAGCGCAACCTTCATGAAGATGGTGGTGTTGCCGCCGAGGCCGAGGCCGACGAAGAACAGCGCGCCGCCCATCATGAGGATGCCGGCATTCTCGCCGATGAAGAGCATGATCAGAGAGCCGATGGCAACGAACACGAGCGCGATCGCAGCAACGATCTTGGGCTCTTTCTTATCGGCCATGGGTCCGAGGACGATGGTGCCGATGGCCATGCCGAGGTACTCAATGCTCATGGCAACCGCAGCGACGGTGGCCTTGTCAATGGCGTAACCGAAGCGGATGACCTCGGTCAGGCAGGCGGTCATGAGACCCTGCGTGAGGAACATGATCAGCACGGGGAGCACGAAGTTCTTGCGGGCGATGAACTTGCCGTTGAGGATCGGGCTGGCAGCCTTCTTCTCAACGAGGAAGAGGACGATCAGACCGACGACGGCCACGCCGATGGATGCGAGCGTCGCAACGCTGGCCCAGCCGTTCTGCTGGCCGAAGGTGGGCACGCAGACGAGCGCGCCGAACATGAGCAAGACGAACACGGCGCCCGCCCAGTCAAAGCCCTTCATAGAGCCCTTGGGGATGTTCGGGTTATCCTTGACTTTTGCAAAGCAGATGAGGAACGAAATCACGCACAGTGCGACGCAGATCCACATGACGATACGCCATGCGCTGGCCGTGCCGATGACTTTCATGACGATACCGCCGAGGGTGGGTCCAAAGATGACCATGCCGCAGGCAACTGCCATGTAGATCGTGAAGCCCTGGCCCATCTTCTCGGGCGGGAACTCCATCATGATGTAGGACATGACGACCGGAGCGATGCCGGCAGCGCCGATACCGACCATGAAGCGGAACACGAGCAGCAGCGGGACGTTCTGCGGGCAGATGGCGATGAGCGCCTGGCCGACGGTGTAGAGCGCCATCGCGCCGAGCAGCATCTTTCTGCGGCCGATCGCGCCGCCGAGCTTGCCCATGATCGGCGCCATAGCGGCGGCGGCCAGGGAATAAGCCAGCGTGATGAAGGTCAGAGACGCATCCGCGTTCCAGGCCGTGGAGATCGCGGTCGGCACCGAAGCGGTGAAGCCGCCGCAAAGGCTCAGGATAGCCGCTGCAACAGCATACGGCACAAAGCCTTTCATGTAGTTTTTGTTGTTTTCCATGAGTACATTCTCCTATCTAGTGATTCCGGCACGAAGCCGTGTGACAGTTGGTTTCTTCTGCGTGCTCAATAGCCTTTGGCGAGGCTTTCCTCGACCAGCTTGCTGCGCACGACTTTTCCGTTTTCGTTGCACGGGATGTGATCCACAAATTCAATGGATTTGGGGATCTTGTACGGGGGCAGATAATTGAGTGCGAACCGGATGAGGTCCTTGCTGCCGACCGGGCCGTTCGTCTCCACAATGGCGTGGATACGGTGGCCCCAATCGGGATCCGGCAGGCCAATGACCACGGCATCGACCACCTTCGGATGCTTTTTGAGCACCATCTCGACCTCGGCGGCAAAGACATTTTCTCCGCCGGTGACGATCATGTCGCTGCGGCGGTCGGCAAAGTACAGATAGCCGTCTGCGTCCACATAGCCCATGTCGCCGACGCTGCGGAAGCCCTCACTGTCCACCGGGAGCGGCGGAATATTCTTATAGGTCACACGCGGGCTGTTGTCGCCCCAGGACATGAAGATCTCGCCGATCTCGCCAGCGGGCAGCTCGTGGCCGTCCTCGCCGCGGATGGCCACCCGGCCGCAGTGCATCTTGCCGACGCTGCCGGGATGGCGCAGCCACTCGTCGCCGCGGATGGACGTCATGCCGATGCACTCGGTCATGGCGTACATCTCATAGAGCCGATCGGGCGGAATGATCTGAAGCCACTCACGCTTGAGATCCTGCGAGCAGACACCGCCGGTATGGCACAGCACCTCGATGCTCGCAAGGTCTTCCTTCCGGAAGCCGGGCATGCGGCTGATGCGCTGCATGAGCGTCGGCACCATCTGGACGTACTCGATGCGGTACTTTTTGATGAGCCGCACGATCGTTTCGGCGTCCAGCTTGGCCGGCATAACGAGCGTGTTGCCGCAGTAGAGGCCGTTAAAGGCCGCCGAATGCGGCGCGCCGTGAAACAACGGACCTGCAAGCAGCTGCCGCATCTCGAAGCGCATACCGGACACAGCGAACCAGGTCCGAAGCCCTTCGTCGCTCTCCCCTGCCGGCATATCCTGCTCGATGACCTTCGTCTTCCCCGTCGTACCTCCGGAGCAGTTGGCAAGATTGGGGATGGCAAGCACATCGGGCGGCATATCCACAGGGCAGTCCGCGCACAGCGCTCTGAGTTCCGCCGTGCTCAGTCCGGGGTAGCCGTCTGGTTTTTTGCGGTTCGTGATGACAAGCGCCGGAGACACACACGCACAAATCTCCATCAGATTGCGCTGCGGCGCGCGATTGGACACCGGCACATAGCAGGCGCCGGTCTTCCAGATGCCGAACGCAAGCGCGATGTGCGTCGGGATGTTCGGCAGTGCAGCAAGCACGCTCTTGCCGGGGCCGATCCCCTGCTCAAGCAGATACCACGCAATGCGGTTCGAGAACTCGTGGAGCTCCCGCCAAGTCATGACGGACTCCTTGTTTTCCGGGGAAACATAAATGACCGCCGGCGCATCCGGCTTCACGCGGGCAATGCTCGCCAGCTGTGTACCGGGTGTGAAAAAGCTCTCGGTGCCCTGATTGAAAATGTTAAGATGCGATGTGCGCTCCATAGTGCAGACTCCTAACTGACCGCAGTAAATGTTGAAAAATCAGGCCGGCTGGTTGTTCGGACGATAGCCGCCATCAATCTGCAGGCAGACGCCCGTGATGTAGGAAGCGGCGCTGGAGGACAGGAACATGATGCCGTTGGCAATCTCCTCCGGCTGCGCGAAGCGCTTGAACGGGATCGTATCGCCGATGGAGTCCTTGGCGAACTGGGGCAGGTTGGCAACGAGATCCGTCGCCACAACGCCGGGAGCGACCGCATTGACACGCACGCCCTTATTGGCGAAGGAATAAGCAATGGACTTGGTCATGGCAATCAGGCCAGCCTTGGAAGCGGGGTACGGCAGGCCGGTGGGAGAGCCATAGACGCCGGCAACGGAGGCAATGTTGACCACGCAGCCCTTGGTCTTGACCAGGTATGGGATCGCATACTTGATCATGGTGTAGGGGCCCTTCATGTTCAGATCGCAGACGGAGTCCCACTCGGACTGCTTCAGCTTGGTCAGCCAGGTGCTGGAGTCGGTGCCGGCATTGTTGACGAGCACGTCCAGGCGGCCCCACTTGGCCTCAATCTCCTTGTACAGCGCCTGAACGGCCTTGAAGTCGCACAGGTCAATGGCCTTGGTCATGACTTCGTAGTCAGGATTGATCTCCTTGAGCGCTGCCAGAGCCTTCGCACCGGTCTCTTCGTAGTGGCTCAGGAAGTACACCTTCGCGCCCGCAGCGAGGAAGCCTTTCACGGTTGCGAAGCCGATGCCGCGGCTGCCGCCGGTCACCAGAACGACTTTGTCTTTGAATTCGTTTTCAAACATGATTTTTGTCCTTTCTTAACGCAAATCTTTGACTTTTCCGGGGCTTTCCCGTCACCCCGGACACACACCAGCAGTTATGCTTTTGTTAAGGAACGATAATATTTTAACATTACCGCAGCTTTCCTTCCGGCCGATGCCTCCTGTTTTCCTATCGTAAAAAACGACAAAAAATCAGATTTCACATCAAATTTCGTGGCAAAAATGACAAAGCCTCAAAAGACGGCCATAGCCGCTTTTGAGGCTTTGTCAACACATTCTGTTTTGACCGTTCAATTCTTTGAATGATCCGGATTCTGGTGAAAATACGCGCGCGGCATTTTCTCGGTCAGGATGCCCAGCAGATCCATCATATAGCAGAAGCAGAGTGAGAGTTGATCCGGCGACTGCTTTTCCGTCTCGGCGAGGATACCGTTCATGGCATCATTCGCGATCTCGGCGTACAACCCGCTGAGCGCCACGACCGGCGGCTCGGACGGGACATAAAACTGCTCGAACTTCATATAGGGGTTCGCAATCAGATAGACGTAGGTGCCGCTGTTCATGCGGCTCTCGGCGATCTCAAGCGTTTCCCCGCTATCCGGCAGATAACGGTAGCGGTGGAACGGGCCGAGGTTAACGAGCGTGTTCGGCTTGAGCCGGTAATCCAGACCGTTGACCGTCAGCGTACCGTGGCCGCTGCGGACAAGCAGGAAGGTCTCGTCGTGATTATTGACATAGAGCGTCGGCGCTTTGATTTGCCGAATGCAGGCTTTGATATCGCTGGGCAGGACGTCGTTGACAAAATAATCATGCGCGCCCGTCAAAACGGCCTTATCGTCCTGCGTACTGTCAAACACCGGGCCGGACAAACGATCATCGTTCATACTATTTCCTCCCCTGTCCTCTCTGCTTGCGGAACTCGCCCGGCGACATCTTGTTGAGCGCGTAAAATACACGGCCCATCGTCCGGTCGGAGCCGAAGCCCGTTTCCATCGCGATGTCGACCGTCGGCAGGTCCGTTGTCGTGAGCAGCGCCTCCGCGTAACGCACACGGAACATGGACAGGATCTGCTTATAACTGGAGTTCAGGCGCGTTTTGAGCTGCATACGCAGGATATTTTCCGACGTATACAGGTCGCGTGCGATCTTTTCGGCATCAATCGGCTCGGACATATTCTCATACAGATAGCTGATGGCAGAAATGAGCGTCTCGCTCATGATCATGCCGCGGTAGACCCGGCCGTCTTTCCCATCGCTGAGCATTTCATTGAGATACCCCTGCGGGGTCATACCGGTCAGCGCCTTAAAGCGGCGGAAAAACGTGATGCTCATATGGAAGCCGGAAATGGACGACACATAGTCAAACGGCAGGCTGTCATACAGGAAATACGACATGGCCAGGATCAGGCGCGTGCGATTGACATACTGGCTGAAGTTCAGCCCCGTCGCGATCAGCAGCGCGTGGTTAAGCGCCGCCTCATCCGCATCGGAGGAGACCGCCTCCGCGACCGAAGCCGCCGTAAGCTCTGCCGTGCTGTGCGTGGCGATATAGAGGCTGGCGCGCCGGCCGAGCGGCATATCCAGCATCGAGTACTGCTCCCTGCGCCGCGCGGCCGCGCGGTTATACAAAAGCTCGATCTTGCGCAGGAACGAACTGCGGATCACCGCCGAGCCGCAACTGTTTTTTGCACTCAGATGCCGGAACTGTTCAAACAGCCGCGCGATTTCCTTGACATTGTCCCCGTCCGGGCCGATCACAGGCAGACCGGTGACGATCTCGATCTCGCGCAGATTCGTGATCTGGTTGAACATATAATAGCTCAAAAGCTGGTAATCGAACGCAGCAACCCATATCTTCAGCGCATCTCCGAATTCAGGGCAAATCGTCAGCACCTGCGAACACTGGATCCATGCGACGCAGCCCGGCTGTACAGGAAACTCCTCGCCGTTGATAATAAAACTGCCGCTGCCGCTGCGGACAAGCACGAAATAGCTGTCCACCTCCATAACGGGGAACAGCTCCTCACTAATGGTATGCTCCTGAAGCCGGAGATACTTGTCCGGCCCGCAAAAATGCCCGCTGCGCGGCGTTTCGCAGAGCGGTCTGTTTCTTCTCTTCAACGTTTCTAGCCCCCATTCGTGGTAACGGTACGGCTTACTAACGGACAACCGGCAATGCTTCTGTTTATAGATTAACAGCTTTTCGTGCAAAAAACAAGTGCGTGAATTTCAAACTTTTCAACATTTCCGTTCATTTTTGTTACAATTAGCGCGGAATGGCAAAAGGCCCGCCGGTGTGCTCCGGCGGGCCTTCGCGCTGTGATAAGATTGAAAGGAGTAAGAGGATGAAAAGGAATAATAGCAAAGAGAATACGCAGTGACTTACAGCTCGTAGCCGACGTGGAAGCCCTGA
Source organism: uncultured Eubacteriales bacterium (assembly GCA_902790905.1). Taxonomy (GTDB): domain Bacteria; phylum Bacillota; class Clostridia; order Peptostreptococcales; family Anaerovoracaceae; genus RUG13615. The sequence continues at coordinate 6,363 of CADATO010000030.1, read as the reverse complement.
TGCATGGCATCGCTGGACTGACCCGGCTTGATGGCGTCGCCGATGACATGGACTTCCGGCACGAACGCCTTGAGCTCTTCGGACAGCGGATCATACTTGCGGGAGCCGAGGCCAAGAACAATGTAATCAAAGCCCTTGAGCCACTCTTCCGTGCCGTCCTTGTGCTGGATCTTGACCTCGTGCTCGGTCACTTCGAGCACCTTGGAGTTGATGTAGCTCTTGACGCCCTCACGGCGCAGGCTGGCGAGCGCAATGTTGCGGTTCGGCAGGCAGACGCCGGTCATGAGCTGCGGCTGCATCTCGACGAGCGTGACCTCCACATCGCCGATGCTGCCGGTGGTGGCAAAGGAGTTCGGGCGTGCATCGGCCATGAGCATTTCGGCCGTCTCACAGGCGACTTCGCCGCCGCCAAGGATGCAGACCGTACCCTTCGGGATGGTGACCTTGCGGCTGAGGATATCATGGGTGGTGATGACCGGATAGTCGCCGACGCCCTTGATGAAGGTCGGGATGAGCGGCGTCGCGCCGGTGGCGACGACGACGGCATCGGGCGCGAATTCCTTCACGCTCTCGACCGTGGCTTCTTTCTTGAACTCGAACTTCACGCCGGCCTTCTTGGCGCGGTAGTTCAGGTGCGTGAGCCACTTGCACATCTCCTGCTTGCCGGGAGAAACGACCGCCAGATTCAGCTGACCGCCGATCTGCTTGCTCTTTTCCCAGACGGTGACGTCATGGCCGCGCTCAGCCGCCGTGACCGCGGTGTACATACCGCCGGGGCCGGCGCCAATGACGAGGACCTTCTTCGGCTTGTCGGTCGGGTTGAACGGATAGTCATACTCATGGCCGACGAGCGGGTTGATGTGGCACTTGCAGACCGGGTGATGCGGATCTTCCGGCGTGATGCACCGGCCGCCGCAGGAGCCGCAGGGCGTGATGTCATCAAAGCGATTTTCATAAGCCTTCTTCGGCAGATCGGGGTCTGCGAGCAAAGGACGACCCATAGACACGCCGTCCACCAGACCACGCTCGACCAGATCGGCGGCGTAGCGCACGTCGTTGATCTTGCCGACAACGAAAACCGGGATGTTCACGACCTTCTTAATCTCCGACGCCTCATAGACGTTCATGCCGATCTTCTGGCTGTGAGAAGGAAGGATGTTCTGAAGGCCCTCATATTGGACGCCGCCGGAGACCTCGAGCATATCGACACCCGCGGCCTCGAACTTCGGGGCGAGGTAAAGCATTTCGTCCAGAGAGTTGCCGCCCGGCTCACGCTCGGAACCGGAGACGCGCAGCACGATCGGAAAATCGGGGCTGATGTTGCGGCGGCACTCTTCAATAATCTCAAGAATCAGGCGCGCGCGGTTGTCGATGCAGCCGCCGTACTCGTCCATGCGCTTGTTGCGCAGCGGGCTGAGGAATGCGCCCGGCAGCATATAGGCATGCGCGACGTGCAGGGCGATACCGCCGCAGCCGGCCTCTTCGGCGCGGCGCGCAGCCTGACCGTACTGCTTGACGACCTTGTGGATCTCGTCAATCGTGATCGGGCGGCTGACGGCGCCGTTGGCGTTCGTGTTCACGGACGGGCCGAGCGGCGTGATGCCCTTGAGCGCACAGATGGACTCCGGGCCCGGATGGATCAGCTGCGGGAAGAGCGTGCTGCCGGCATCGCTCACGCGCTTTGCAAAGGCGGCGAACTGCGGGACGAGGGAGTCCTTGTCCAGCGCGGTCGTCTTGCCGATGTACCAATACTTATGATCGACCGTAACTGCGTCGATCACGACGTAGCCTGCACCGCCCTCTGCGCGGCGCACAAAGATATCCGCGAGCTGCTTGGGAACCGTGCCGTTGGTCGCCTCATAGTGCATACTCATCGGCGCCATGGCAATACGGTTTTTAAGCGTCGTTCTGCCCAACTGCAGGGGCGAGAAGATTTTCGCATCTTTCATATCGGTTATCATGTGATTGCCTCCTGAACGATATTAAATATGTATCCCACACATCGGCTTTCCGCCGTATATTCCGGCCGGAGGGCAGCGCATGGGTGCTCCGGATGGTTCGTGCTTTCAGTATAAAGGATGCGGCGCGGATATGTCGCACATTTTCTTGTTAAATAATCCACATTTTCAAAAAGAATTTCAGAAAATGTTGGCGCGCAAGCAGACAGTTTTTTCATTTTCACTACATTTTGCGGACTTTTTTGCGCATTTGTCCAGAGAAATAATGACGGAAAAATGCTGTGTTCCCCCGGTGTTCTCTGTGGAAAGAGGCGAATTTGCACAAGAGACAGCAGTCGGTTTTGTACATTACGCCACATTCCCGCGGCAAAGTGACAATAAAACTGAAGTTTTTGTACATTTCTTGCGTATGATTACGCCACATTCTTTCCGACACGCTTCGCAGCCTAGTGTTAAAATTTCTACAATAGCTGATGAGGAGCGGAATCCGGCCACCAGCGGCCGGTCTCCGCCGGATCATTCCCGGGTCCGTCGGACATGATTAAGGAACTCCGCTCTCAGGCAGACGTGTAGGAAATCAGATTCGGATTCATTTCAATTAGGAAAGGTGTATTTCATGAGTTACGATGCATTGTTTTCTCCCATCAAGCTCAGAGGGCTTGAGCTGAAAAACCGTGTGGTCCTGCCGGGTATGAACACCAAGATGGTCAAGGACAAGAACGATGTCGGCGAAGATCTGCCCGCCTACCACGCGGCGCGCGCAGCCGGCGGCTGCGGCCTGAACATTGTCGAGCTTGTCTCCATCTGCCCCGAGTGCCATGCATACCTGTACCTCGGCCTTTATAATGAGCACCACAGAGACCAGCTGCGCAAGGTCACCGACGCGATCCATGCCGCCGGCGGCAAGGCGGCCGTGCAGATCTGGCACGGCGGCTTCGTGCCCGAAGAATTCTTCGACAAGACCAACAAGCTCGAGACGCCCGACACGCTGACCGTCGAGCGCATCCACGAGATCGTCAAGCAGTTCGGCTACTCCGCAAAGCTCGCCGTCGAGGCCGGCTTTGACGCGCTGGAGTTCCACGGCGCGCACACCTATCTGCCGCACGAATTCATGAACCCCTCGCTCAATAAGCGCACCGATGAGTACGGCAACCAGAGTCTGGAGAACCGCTGCCGCTTCAACCTCGAAGTCATCCGCGAGATGCGCAAGAATATGCCGGAAGATATGCCGCTGCTCATGCGTCTGGACGCCATCGACGAGATGCTCCCGGCCGTGACCACGCTCGACGAAACCGTACAGTTTGTCAACTTGGCCGCCGAGGCCGGCGTCGACGCGATCGACCTGTCCCGCGGCAACGCCCGCAGCCTCGCGACCGTGTACGAAGTGCCGCCCTACAACCTGGAGCCGGGCTTCAATATGGACAACATTGCCGCCGTCAAGGCGCGCGTGAACATTCCGGTCATTGGCGTCGGCCGCATTGTCGAGCCCGCGCTGGCGGACCAGCTCATCCGCGAAGGCAAGATCGACATGGTCGCCGTCGGCCGTGCACAGCTCGTGGATCCCGAGTGGTGCAACAAGGCACAGGCCGGCCGTGACGCGGAGATCCGCCGCTGCATCGGCTGCACCGAGGGCTGCTACGACAAGGTCATCGACCCGAACGCCAAGCACATCACCTGCACCCGCAACCCCGCGCTCTGCCTTGAGTACAAGGGCCTCCCGAAGCCGGAGAAGGCCAAAAACGTCATGGTCATCGGCGCCGGCATCGGCGGCCTGATGGCAGCCGAGTACCTCAAGGCCCGCGGCCACAACCCGACCGTGTACGAAGCCACGCAGGCCCCCGGCGGTCACTTCGTCCTGGCCGGCAAGGCCCCGAAGAAGCAGGCCTTCACCGACGCTGTGATGTGGGATGCCGAAGAATGCAAGCGCATGGGCATCGAGATCAAGACCGGCGTGACCGTCACGCCCGAGCTCATCAAGGAAGTCAAGCCCGACCACGTGATCGTTGCCACCGGCGCACACTACGTCGCCCCGAACATCCCGGGTCTGGACACCGCGAAGGACGTCTACGTGGCTGAGGACGTGCTGGCCGGCAAGGCTCTGCCGCAGGGCGAGGTCATTATCCTTGGCGGCGGCGGTGTCGGCGTCGAAACTGCAGAGTATCTCGTCGAGCACGGTGTGACCGATGTGCGCGTCATGGATTCCAAGCGTGTCGGCAACAAGATGGGTATGCTGCGCACCATGTTCCTCGACATCGAGTATCCCGGCGACACGATCAAGAAGAGCCGCAACTCCAAGGTCACCGGCATCGGCGACCACGAGATCACCTATTCGTTCACGAACAAGGCTAAGAAGACCGTGGAAAAGACCCGCCACTACGATTCGCTCGTCATTGCGACCGGTATGCACTCCCGCCCGACGCAGGAGCTGACCGATGCGTGCAGCGAGCTCGGCATCCCCTGCGATGTGATCGGCAGCGCCAAGAAGGCCGACATGGGCATCGAAGCCACTGCCGACGCTTACGCCGCCGCCATGAACGTCTGAATACGGATAACAGATTAGGAGGTTATCATCATGACAGTTGAAGAACGTCTGGAAGCCCTCGAAAAAGAAGTGCAGCAGCTCAAGGATGTGCAGGCCATCAAGGAGCTCAAGAGCAAGTATTTCCGCGCGCTCGACACCAAGAACTGGGACGAGCTGGAGACGACCATGACCCCGAATATCTCCACCGCCTACTCCAACGGCAAGCTCGTCTTCCACGGCCCGAAGGAGATCACAAACTACTTCAAAGAGTCCATGCCCGATACCGAGATCACCCTGCATCAGGGCCACAACCCGGTCATCTGGTTTGAGAGCGACACCGTTGCTTACGGCAAGTGGTATCTGCAGGACAACCTGATCTTTGCCGAGGGCAACCCCTACTGCGGCACGCAGATCCAGGGCTCGGCCATCTACACCGACAAGTATGTCAAGATCGACGGCCAGTGGCTGATCGAGGATACCGGCTACCTGCGCGTATACGAGGAATCGTTCCAGCGAGACAACACGCACCGTATCCGCATCAATATGTTCCGCCCGAAGAAAAAGAAAGTCGTCAAGAAAAAGTAAAGAACTCGCTTGATTCAAGCCGTCGTACATCCGATGTATGGCGGCTTGAACCAGAATACCCGAAATTTCCTGCAAACGGAGCGTGATCCCTGTGCTGAAAAAACTGCGGCGGAAAGTCTACCGCAAGGTTCGCTTTCAGACTTGGTACCGCAAGGCGAACTATTACCACCGCAAGCGGCACGACCTGAACAAAATCATTGCCCAGTACCGCGGCGTAGACGTGCTGAGCGACAAAAAGCGCCTGTACCATCTGCGGCGCGACATGATCCGGAGCCTGTTTCGGTACGGTTCGTATTATAATGAGTATTTTCTCTTTGGCTACGAGGGAAAGGATGCCGCCTACCGCGACGGTTTCATCACCGAAGGCGTCCGTATGAGCTACTACCCGCGCATGAACGACCCGAAGAACACCAATATGCTCGAGAACAAGTACCTGACGTACCAGAAGTTCCGCGATTTTTACGGCCGCGACGTGCTGCGCATCAAGAAAGGCGCCGCCCCCACTCCCACCGCACTCGAGGCACTGCGCGCTTTCACACAGGCGCACCCAAACTACATCGTCAAGCCCATCTACGCCGCCTTTGGCAAGGGCGTACATACAGAATCTCTCCGTGACTACCCCTATCTTGAGGCTGCGCACGCCGCATACAGCGCGCACGGGGCGATCCTCGAGGAGATCATTGCGCAGGGGCCGGAGCTGGCGCGCATCCACCCGCAGTCGGTCAATACACTGCGCATCCCGACGGTCGTCCTGGCCGATGGTGAGGTGCGGCTGTTTCACCCGACGCTGCGCGTCGGCCGCGGCGACGGCATCATCGACAATTTCAGCGCCGGAGGCATCAGCGCGCTCATTGATCCCGAGACCGGCTGCATCTGCTCCAACGGTGCGGACAAAAAGGGGCATCGCTACATCACGCATCCGGACACCGGCGTGCGCTTTCGCGGCTATCCGCTCCCGGAGTGGGATAAGGCCGTGGACATGGTCAAAACGGCCGCGCGCATGATCCCCGGCAACCACTACTGCGGCTGGGATCTCGCCTACAGCACCCACGGCTGGTGCATGGTCGAGGCCAACTGCACCGCGCAAATGGGCGGTATGCAGATCATCACACAAACCGGCAGAAAGGCAGAGCTGGAAGCGCTCATCGCGCAGATGTGACGCCGCTGCCGCCAATCGGCAAAGGAAACCAACACGACGACATTGAACCGAACCAGTAAAAACGGACAATAGACAAAACACCCCCTATGTAGGAAAATAAAAGAACTACATAGTGGGTATTGCTATGCCAAGAAAATATG
>CADATO010000029.1 GCA_902790905.1 uncultured Eubacteriales bacterium | reverse complement strand
CGTTTCCGGCGACGATCGATTTCATGACATACATGGGGGACGTGCCGATGTCACCGTAGACGATCCCGATCGTGACGAGGAACATGCCGAAGCTGATTTGACTACTGCGTTTCTCTTCCATTTGCATAACACCTTCTTTGCTCCACATAAACGGAACGCACAGCATCACTGCGCGCGCCAACATGTGTTGTTTTACCAACAAAAGGTATTCCGGAAGATGACTTCCACATACTTAAAAGTATAGTAATCAGTTGATAAAAGTCAATCGCTCAGGTTGGTGTGAATAGGGGGAATCGAAGTCATCTGCCTAATCAATTTGGCAAACTGCTTCAACCACGGAATTACAATATCCCTGTTCACCTCATACGGAAGTTTCTCACAGGCATCTTTGCTTTGCGCTTCTTCTGTCACGCAGAGAAGAAAGTCGGCATCCTCCTTCCAAGTCTCAACCTGCCATGGCATCTCATTCAGATCAAAACCTGCTGTTCCCTGATTGGACATGACGATCCATTGATCACGCGGTGCTGTTTCGTTCAGCCTTATGATGTTGCTCATTACACCTCCGCAAATCCCGGGTTGCCAAACAAGGAGCCTCGCCGACGCCGTGCCTCTTATTTACATATCCTGCTCATGTACTCCCACGCTGCCTCAAAGTCGATATCCCCGATGTTGTTGCTGGTGACCACACCCGGAATGTCGTATCCCACATGCTCTATGTGTACGACCTTCCTTTCCGGCGCGTCGATGACGAAGACCTCTGTGGATATCCCTACGCGCGGCTTCCCACCATTATAATACTCAGGATAATATGACGAGATCAGCCCGGCGGTGACGATGAGATATCTGCACTGACCTCTTTTGTCGGCAAAGATATCATCCGGGACATCTCCGACGGCACGCACAGAGGCATATGCAGGGACGTTTTTGTCGGCACTTTCCGGCTTTGTATCGACAGCGAAATAATCGTCAAGCTGCGGATCGTCAGCGTGGAATTCCGCCCAGATCACCTTGTCGTCAATCTGGAATTCACCGTTTGTATATTTTTCTTTCGCGGCTTCGGAAGTGAATGCGATCTGATCTTCAAGGTCGGTTTCGAAAATCTGCTCTTCGGTCTCGCTCAATACGATATCACCGTCAGAGACCATGTTATCGATTGCTTCGTCCCACACTTCGCGCGCCCATTCATCATCTGAAAGATTCGGGTCATCCGCCTCCGGATCCAGGGCGTTTCCACCTCCGCAGGCAGTCAGAATAAAAACAAGGACTGCAGTTGTCATCAATATGAGGAATCTTTTCATGGTGCTTCCCTCCTTAAGCGTATTATACACATTATTATATAAGACGAGCGTTTCATTAGAACGATAGGGCGAAAAATGAAAAAAGACACCTTGAGGTGTCTTTTCCTTACTTGGTGGAGCATAGGGGGATCGAACCCCTGACCTCCAGATTGCGAACCTGGCGCTCTCCCAGCTGAGCTAATGCCCCAAATGGGTGTTGGTGTTCCGCACTTCGCGGTACTCAACTAATATATAACTTTAGGCAGGTTTTTTCAAGGGTTTTTTTAGGAAGGTCTGCAAACATTGTCGGCAGAGCGATTCCGCGATATACTTTTCTTGAACGTATCGCACTGTTTGCGGAGAAATGACATGAAAGAGAGAATGAAGCATCATAGAAGCGCCCTGATGGTACTGTGCATGGTCCTGGCAGCCGGTCTGCTGCTGTCCGGATGTTCGATCTCGTTCAACGCCGGCGGCGGGGGAGACAGCGATGAGCCGGATCCTGCCAAGTATGGCGAAGAGACGTTTGCGGGCACGACATGGATCGCCTCCGATGGCTCCGAGCTCGTGTTCGGCGAAGACGGCATCCTCTCCTGGTACCGTGAAGAGGGCGTCCACGACGGCGATGTGTTCGAAGGGCCGTATGTGGTGCACCGCGGGCAGGCAGCGTACGACTTTGTGGTCAATGACCTCGCGGACTACGGCGTGACGGAAGAAGAGCTCGACCGCATTCTCAGCAGCGGCGATCCGGACCGCGAACTTGACGATCTGGTCGTCTACACGCTTGACCATCAGAAGGTCATCATGGACGGGGAGTCGTACGACTTCGACGACCCGGTCGTGCCGTATTATGGCTTCCTGAACGACGATGCGACCGAGATGGAGATCGCGAACATGCGCACCGCCGGGCAGTATTACTTCACGAAGAAGTGACCGTATGACAGGCAGTTTGCGATGGCACCAAGATTTCGTCATACAAACAGACCCGGCTTCTGGATCGGGTTCATAGATTTCTTTACGGCGGGTATTTTCCTGCTGCTGTATATGCCGCTCAGCGGTCTGCAGGACGAGCTGGATGAGGTCCTCGGCAGACGGACACAGCGGTACTGGGTGGCGTATCTGCTCGGGATCCCGACGCTGTTCCTGTACACACTGGTCTGGATGGCGCGGATCGCGGAAGAACTCAAAGAAAAAGCCATCGAACTCGGTATCGATGGCCCGTATACGTCGTGGTGGCATATGTTTGGCTGGAATGTCTTCGGGCTGCTGCTGTTCGGGCCGGCAGTCGCCACATACAGGTTTTTCGGTACGCTGAATCGCATAGAGATCGCACTCAACCGACAGGATGAGGCAGCCTCTTAACAGACCGCATTACTTTTCAAGCATGCGCAGGATATACGCCAGCGTGTCTTTGTAGTACCTGTCGTTGTCAACGGTCAGGTCCGCCCATTTCTCATACAGAGGCTTGCGCCGCGCATAGAGTGCCGCCAGCGCCGCCGGATCTTTGCTGAGCGGCCGCCCCTTCGTGGCGAGGCGGTGCAGTTTTTTGGTGAGCAGGATGAAGTATCCGTTGTGTGCCAGTGCCCGCATGTTCTCATCGCGCTCCACCACGCCGCCGCCCGTGGCGATGACCTGGCCGTGCTCCTTCGCAAGGTTCGCGAGCACCTGGCTCTCGATCTTCCGGAAGGCCGCTTCGCCATCCTGTTCGATGATCTCGCCGGGCTTTCTGCCGGTCACGTCGGTGATGATGCGGTCGCTGTCCTTGAATGTCATGTGCAGTTTTTTGGCGATGTCCCTGCCAAGTGACGATTTGCCGCTGCCGGGCATGCCGATGAGGACGATGTTGCGCTTTTCTCTGGCGGTCTCGCTGATCAGCGAACGGATCAGTGCGTCGGTGTCCGTGGTGTCTGCGCTGTTTGGTGCATCCGGGGATTTCTGCGCCGCATCCATGCCTTCGAGGAATCGCTCTTTCGCCGCCACCGCCTGCGCGACGAGCATCGAAAGGCCGCCGGCACACGCGATGCCGCGCGCCTCTGCTGCCAGCAGCAGGGTGGTCTTTGCCGGGTTGTAGATGAGGTCCGCAACGCCCTCGAGCGCGGGCAGTACCGCCGCATCGGAAAGATCGACGGGGCAGGCGTCCACATCAGGGTAGGTGCCGGCCGGCGTCGTATTGATCAGGATCTGTGTATCCGCAGGCAGCGCATCGTAGCCGCAGCAGTGCGCCTGACATACCGCCGCATTTTCCGGATCGCGCGAAGCGATCGTGATAGACGCCGCGCCTTCCTTAAGGCACGCATAGCGGACCATGGCGCAGGCGCCGCCGGTGCCCAGGATCAGGACCTTCTTGCCTTTCAGCGGAATACCGGCTTCGCGCAGCATATACAGAAATCCGTACAGGTCGGTGTTGGTGCCGACCAGTTTGCCGTCCCTGTGATAAACGGTGTTGACCGCGCCGATGGCCGATGCGAGTTCGTCCACCTCGTCGAGGAGCGGCATGATGGTTTTCTTGTAGGGAATGGTCACATTGATGCCGGCGTATTGCTCCTGGGTGTCGCCTGATGCGGACATCGTGCCGCGCAGGTGCGATGCCACGAACGCGCTAAGATCCTCCGGCGCCACGGAGCACAGATCGTACCCGTAGAGCCCCATCTTTTCGTGGATTTCCTTCGAGTAGCTATAGCCGATACTTTTTCCAACAAGAGCACATTTCATACAGATATCTCCGCGCTGCGTCCGCAGCGTTCCTTACGATCAGAGAGACGGGTCGAGCATGGCGTCGAGCAGACCGAGCGCCATCGCGGCTTCGACGACTGGGACCGCGCGCACCGCAATGCAGGGGTCGTGCCGCCCGCCGACGGTGATGGTGGTCTCTTTGCCCGCGGCCAGATCCACCGTCTGCTGCTCTTTCGCGATGCTCGGGGTGGGCTTGAACGCGACGTCCATGATGATGTCCATGCCGGTGGAGATTCCGCCGAGGATACCGCCCGCGTGGTTGGTCGCGGTTTTGACAGCCGCGGAATCGCCGCCCACAGTATTCTCGCCGCACGCAGCGCCGGCCGCCTTTTCCGGGGCGATGCAGAACGGGTCGTTGTTCTCGGAGCCGGTCATCCCGCAGACCGCGAAGCCGTCGCCAAAGCTCACGCCCTTGACGCCGGGGATGCCGAATACGATCGGGCTGAGCAGGCTCTCGAGGCCGTCGTACATCGCGCCGCCGATGCCGCCGGGCATGCCGGATACGACGCAGCGGACACGGCCGCCGACGCTGTCGCCGTCCGCTTTGGCTGCGAGGATGCGCTGGTACATCGGGTCGTCTTCCGGAGGCACATTTGCGCTTTGCACGCCGCCCGCTTCGACGAGCTGCGCGTGGATGGCAATGCCTTTCTTTGCGAGGATCTGCAGGGCGATGCCGCCCGCAATGCAAAGCGGCGCGGTCATGCGGCCGGAGAACGGCCCGCCGCCTGCCATATTGACTTCGCCGTGGTAGCGCAGGCCTGCGGTGTAGTCCGCGTGACCGGGACGCGGGGTGTTCGTCAGTCCCTTATAATCGCCGGAATGTTGGTCCTTGTTATAGATCTCAAAAGTGAGCGGCTCTTCGGATGTCAGGACCGGGACGTCCGCTTCTTTGCGTGCGGTGCCGTAGGGCGTGCTGCCCGGTGCTCTGCGCGCAAGGAATGCCTGCAGCTGCGCCATATCGATGTCTGCTGCTATAAACCCGTCCGGCAGGCCTTCGAGGCGCACGCCGACGGATGGCTCGTGCGAGCCGCCGAAGACGGTCATTTTCAGGTGTTTGCCGACCGTGGATGAGATCGTTCTGTATGCAGACATGGGATTCCTTCTTTCACATTGAATACGGGACAAGGCAGCGCCTGTCATGAAAAACTGACTCTGTTGCCGAGCGCCGCGAACGTATCGAAGAACAGCGGCCAGGATTTGTTGACGGCATCGCAGCCTTTGATGCGGACCGGACGGTCGCACGCAGTCGCGGCGATGGCGGCCGCCATGACGATGCGGTGGTCATTCATGCCATCGACGAAACGGCAATCGCCGTTAAGCGATGCGGCAGCATTCGCAGCTTCCGCAGCTTTGCCGGCTGCGCTTCCTGGTGCGGCGTTGCCGGGTGCGGACTGCGGTGCATGCGGCGTGATGAGCAGGCCGTCTTCGGTGACCTCGCAGGGGCAGTCAAGCGCGTCCATGAGGGCTTTGACCGACGCGAGCCGGTCGCTCTCCTTGATGCGGAGCCGGCTGGCACCGATGATCTGCATCCTGGTGCCGGTGCCCCAGGCGAGGACCGCCAGAATGGGCACGAGGTCCGGGATGTCTTCTGCGTCGATGAGCAGCTCGGAAGGCATCCAGCCGAGGCTCGATGTGAGCCCGGCGTCCTTGATGCCTGCCTGCGCTTCGTTGTACCGTTCACAGCCGGTGATGATGTCGGTGATGATCTTGTCGCCCTGCGGCGAGTTCTGGCTGAGCCCGGTCACTTCGACGCGGCTGCCGAGCGCATTGGCGACGAGGAAGAACGCGCTGTTCGACCAGTCGCCTTCCGGCCGCAGAGGGATGACAGGGGCGAGGTACTGCTGCCCGCCGGGGACGGTAAAGCACGTGCCGGTCTTTTCTTTAAGGGCAGTGAAAAATCCGCCGTCCGCACCGGCTTCGGGATCGTCTTCTGTGAACGGCGATTCCATCACTTTGATGCCGAAGTCCCGCAGGACTTTGAGCGTCAGGTCCACATAGGGGCGGGATGCCAGCGTGCCGGTGACGCGGATGCTGCCGCCTTCTTCCGTGAGCGGCAGGGCAAAGAGCAGCCCCGTGATGAACTGTGAGCTCACGCCGCCGCTGATGGTGAATTCGCCGCCGCTCATACGGCCGGATATCGTAAGGGCGCCGTCCGCACCTTCTTTAAAGGTGACGCCGTGGCGCTCCATCTCTTCCTGCAGCGGGGAGAGCGGCCGTTCGGGGAGTCTGCCGCTGCGCAGGAACCGGATGCGCCGTTTGCCGTGCAGCAGTTTCTGCAGCTTGCCGCTGTTGGCCAGCCCGGGGATCACACTGTCCGGCAGGGCGGCCGCGATGGGCAGCAGGAACCGGAGCGTGGAGCCGGACTCCCGGCAGTCGAGGGTCGGGATGTCTTTTGTCTCGTCCCCGCCGGCAAACAATGTCTCCAGACACTCTTTCGTCGCGGCGATGTCCTCCGACATGGCAGGCACTTCAGCACACGAAGGCTCCCCGGCCAGATAGGCGCCGATGAGGAGCCTGTGGCTGTGGGACTTGGACGGCGGGGCCGCCAGTGTGCCATTCAGTTTTCCGGGTTTGATGATCGCATCCATGTTGTTTTCCGCAATTTGCTATGCCGGTCTGTCCGGCGATTACGCGAGCGCGGCGGTGATGAAGTCCATGAGTTCGCTGACCGGGATCTTCTTCAGTTCACACCGGCCGGCGCGGACCGGCACGACCAGGCTGATCGTGTCCGCCATGCGCTTTTTATCTTTCATAGTATAAGTATATAACGTTTCGGCGTCATAGGGGTAGACCAGCCGGTAACCGAGGGCACCGAGCAGGTCTTCGAGCCGTCTGCCGAGGTCTTCTTCCGACCAGCCGAGCTGCTTGGAGGCGCGCCCGCACAGGTACATGCCCGAGGCGACGGCGTGGCCGTGGGTGACGGCATACGAAGACGCCCCTTCGATTGCATGACCGAGGGTGTGTCCGAAGTTCAGGAGCTGTCTGAGCCCGTTGTCGCGCTCGTCTTCTTCGACGAATCGCCTTTTCAGCTCAATGGCCGCGGTGATGACGCGGGTCAGTGCCGCGGGGGTCAGGAGCCGTGCGCGGACGGATTGCGCAGCCGTTTCCGTTGTTGCGGAGGGCAGGAAGAGCGATTCCAGACCCTCAAGGAGCGACGCATCGCCGATGACGCCGCACTTGATCGCTTCTGCGAGCCCGTCGAGCAGGATTTCGTCGGACAGGGTGTAGAGAAAGCCTTCCTGGATTACCACCAGCGCGGGCTGATGGAATGCGCCGGCCAGATTTTTACCTGCCGCGAGGTCGATCGCGGTCTTGCCGCCGACCGAAGAGTCCACGCAGGCGAGCATGGTCGTGGGCACCTGGATGTACCGGATGCCGCGCAGATACGTCGCCGCGATGAAGCCGCCGAGGTCGCCGATGACACCGCCGCCCAGCGCGATGAGCACATCGCTGCGGGTGAAGCCCTCCTTTGCCATTGCCTCCAGCCCTTCGCCGAGGGACGTCAGGGACTTGGTCGTTTCGCCGGCCGGCACGACCATGCGCACAGCGCTTTCTCTGAGCGGGCCGAGCGAGTCCATGAAGGTGTCGCCGTACAGCGCGTCGACGGTCTCGTCGGTGAGAACGAAGACGCGGGGGAGCGCTGCCTGCTGATCCGGTGCTGCGCCATGGGCATCGGGTGCCGCATTCGGTTTTGCGCCGAGGAACGCCGCCACTTCTTCCGCCGCCTGTTTGGCCGGCAGGAACGGGTTCACCTGTGACCCAGCCACACTGCTGCTGATGGCGGCAGGCTCGAAGATGCGCACTTCATAGGCGGGCGCGGTATTGACTTGTATGGTTCTGACAGGATCCATCGTATCCTCCTTGCTGCCGCGCGGGCATCAGAATCTCTCGTTATCGATCTCTTCTTTGCGCAGACGTCCTTCGCGCAGGAGCTTGAAGAGGGTCTCTGCATGGCCGCCGCGGATCGCATCGCTGTAGTCCTGCAGGTTCTTAATGATCGCGTCGATCTCATCGGCGAGGTTGTCCGGGTTCTCGAGGAAGAGCTCTGTCCACATGCCTTCGTTGAGTTTGGCGACGCGGGTCAGGTCCTTGTAGCTGCCCGCCGAGAAGCCATCGTGGTTCGCCGCGGTAGGGCTCTTGATGTACGCGCTCGAGACGACATGCGCGAGCTGCGAAGTGAAGGCGATCATCCGGTCGTGTTCTTCGGGCGTTGTGATCTGCACGTTGGTAAAGCCGATGGAGACCATGAGCTTTTTCAGCCGGTCCACCACGGCGATCGGGGTGCCGGTGGGCGGCACGAGGATCATGCTGGCATTGCTGAAGAGCGCTTTCCGGGCGTACTCAAATCCGGAGTGCTCCAGGCCCGCCATGGGATGGCCGCCGATGAAATAAAATCCGTTTTCCTTCGCCAGCTGCTCGCCGACGGGGCAGATGGTCCCTTTGACGCCGCAGGTGTCCATGACGATCGCGTCTTTCTTGAACACGCCTGCATACTTTGTCAGCACCTCGCGGGTCGCCTCCGGGTAGAGGGCGATGATGACGAGGTCGCAGAGGGGGATCATCTCGGGAGTGAGTTCCTCCTCGATCGCGTTGACGAGTTTGGCGCGCTGGACGACTTCCGGGTTGGTGTCAAAGCCATACACCGCGTTATCTATGGACTGGTTGAGTGCTTTGGCCATGGAGCCTCCGATGAGGCCGAGGCCGATCACGCCGATCATATTGATTCTTCCTTTCTATCTTATGGAATCGCTCTGTTTACTGCCCTTTGTGGTACTGGTGGGAGTAAGGCCGGATCGCCTTGACCGCGCCCATCAGGTCGGAGAATTCTTCCGGCTTGAGCGACTGGGCGCCGTCGGACAGGGCGTGCGCCGGGTCGTTGTGGACCTCGATCATGAGGCCGTCCGCGCCGGCTGCCGTCGCTGCAAGCGCCATCGGTCTGACGAGCGCCGCGATACCGGTCGCATGGCTCGGGTCGACGATGACGGGCAGGTGGGTCTGCTTTTTAAGATACGGAACAGCGGACAGGTCCAGCGTGTTGCGGGTCGCGCGCTCGAAGGTGCGGATGCCGCGTTCGCAGAGGATGACCTTCTCGTTGCCGCCGGCCATGATGTACTCGGCGCTCATGAGGAACTCCTCGAGCGTGTTGGCCAGGCCGCGCTTCAGAAGGATCGGCTTGTCCATGGTGCCGAGTTCCTTCAGCAGTTCGAAGTTCTGCATGTTGCGGGCGCCGACCTGGATGACGTCGACGTTCTCGAACAGCGGCAGGTGATTGATATCCATGACCTCGGTGACGATCGGAAGCCCGGACGCTTCTTTGGCAGCTTCCAGCATTTCGATGCCCTTGGCGCGAAGACCCTGGAACGCATATGGCGAAGTGCGCGGCTTGAATGCGCCGCCGCGGAGCAGGCCGGCACCTGCCGCTTTCACGTCTACAGCAACGCCGCAGATCTGTTCGGTGGACTCGACGGAGCAGGGGCCGGCGATGACCTGGAAATGGCCGCCGCCGATCTTGGCGCCGCCGATGTCGATAACGGTGTCGAGCGGATGGAACTTGCGGTTCGCATTCTTGAACGGCTCCTGGATGCGGGCGACGCGTTCGACGATGTCGAGCGCTTCGATGAGGGCCATATCCACTTTTGTGGTGTCGCCGACGAGCCCCATGATGGTGGTGCTTTCGCCTTTGCTCCAGTGGATGTCGAGGCCCATGCCCTTGAGCCAGTCGGTCAGGTTGTTGAGCTGTTTCTGATCCGGGTTTTCTTTGAGTACGATGATCATGGTAAGCGATTCTCCTTTACTGACAATAACGTTCTTTCTTATTCACATTTCACATATCGGCGATGCCGCGACCTCCTGCGCCGGGCGCCGCCTTATAAAAAAACTCTGCAAAGCGGGTTCGCCTTACAGAGTTCATCTAACCATTTTATCCGATGCACCTCTTACAGCAAAACCGCTCTACCGCTGACAGCCGGTAAAGTAGTAGTAATAGTATGCTGCTGTAAACAGGTTGTTCATGTTCATCGGTTTTCCTTTTGCCGCCGGGTGTGCCGGGCAGAACTGCAAATTTGAATTCACTATAGCACTTTGCGTTTCAAGCGTCAAGAGGGAGCTGCCGGCCCGCGGTGCTGACAGGATCCATCAGATGTCTTTCGCTGCAGTATTGTGCATGTGCTGAAAACGTGCTAAAATAGCCCGTTCGGGCACTCTTTTAAGGGTTGCTACCGGTAGTGCTTAGTGATATAGTGAACGCAACCCCCCAAGGGGGATATGAAACGAAGAAAATGAATCGCAGGTGCCGGCGCAGGAGCATATGATTGCTGCCCGCAGATACGCCGGCGAAAAGGGAAGCAGGTGCAAATCCTGCACGAACTCGTCACTGTGATGAAGGGGCTGCCCGGAAAGCGGGCGGCACGGACGACCAGCACGCCACTGGGAGACTGGGAAGGCGGCCGTACGATCCTTCAGAGTCAGGAGACCTGCCTGTGTATAACGGGTGAAAACCCGGCCACGAGTAATTGGCGGAATGTGAATCGACCAGAATGCCTTTGCTGCGTGCAGAAGGCATTCTTTTTCATTTGACAGTCCGGATTTATGTTGTCAGAAAGGGGGACAATAGATGGATCTGACAATCAGACCGAGAAGACTGCGGGGCAGTGAAACGCTGCGCCGTATGGTACGCGAGACACGGATGGATGCGGCATCGCTGATCTATCCGATGTTTGTCATGGATGGGGAAAACAAAGTAGACGAGATCCCGTCGCTGCCGGGACAGTACCGGTACACGGTGGATCGTATGGATGAGGAACTGGACCGTCTGGAGAACGCAGGCGTGCATGCTGTGATGTTCTTTGGCATCCCGGCGGTCAAAGACGAGGTCGGCTCCCAGGCGTACAGCCCGGAAGGCATCGTGCAGCGGGCGCTCCGCCATGCCAGGGTCTCGCATCCCGATATGTACCTGATCACAGATGTCTGCATGTGCGAATACACATCGCACGGCCATTGCGGCGTGCTCTGCGACCAGTATGTGGATAACGACGCCTCTCTGGCGCTCCTGGCGCAGACAGCGCTCTCCCATGTGGAGGCGGGGGCGGACATGGTCGCGCCGTCCGATATGATGGACGGCCGTGTACGCGCGATCCGCGAGGTGCTCGATGTCAGCGGATATGTGACCACACCGATTATGTCCTATGCGGTCAAGTATGCTTCGGCCTTCTACGGACCGTTCCGCGATGCGGCGGGCTCGGCGCCTGCATTCGGTGACCGCAAGACCTACCAGATGGATTTCCACAACCGTCATGAAGGCATCAAGGAAGCGCTCCTGGATGTCCGGGAAGGGGCGGACATCATCATGGTCAAGCCGGCGATGTCCTACCTCGATATGATCCGCGATGTGCGCGAGCGTATTGAAGTGCCGGTCGCGGCATACAGCGTGAGCGGCGAGTACGCCATGGTCAAGGCGGCCGCGGCGAACGGCTGGATCGATGAAGAGCGCATCATGTGCGAGATGGCGGCGGGCGTCTACCGCGCCGGCGCGTCCATCCTGCTGACTTATTATGCGAAGGAACTTGCGGTCTGCATCCGCGAAGGGAAGATTGGCTAGAGGATACGTCATCGCTGAAAGACCAAGACTTCAACTACCGGGAGAGAATAATGACGACACTGATTCCTGCAGATAATTCGTGGCTTCTGTTCGCCATTCTGACTGTGATCGCAGCGGGTGCATTGTGGCTGGAACAAAAGTATAAATGGGCGGCAAAGATGTCCGGCTGTGTCATCTGCCTGATTGCGGCGATGGTGCTTGCCAATCTGCGGATCATCCCGACGGATGCACCGGCCTATGACTTTGTTTGGGGCTATATCGTTCCGCTGGCGATCCCGTTCCTGCTGTTCAAGGCGGACATCCGCAAGATCTGGCGGGAAAGCGGTCGCATGTTCGGCATCTTTCTCATCAGCAGTCTCGGCACCCTGTGCGGCGGCGTGCTGGCATTCCAGCTTCTGAAAGGCGCGCTGGGGTATGAGACCGCAAAAAGTGCGGCGGCGATGTTCACAGGAACATACGTCGGCGGCTCGGTCAACCTGGTGGCCATGTCGGATGCGACCGGGGCACAGGCCGATCTGGTGAGTGCATCGATCGTGGCAGACAATCTGCTGATGGTTCTGTACTTCTTCCTGCTCGTGGCCATGCCCACACTGCGGCTGGTCAAAAGAGTGTACAGACATCCGATCATCGACGCACTCGATGCAGAGGAGGCGATGTCCCACGGCAATGCCGCGGCGGAGCACTGGAAGGCGCAGCCGGTTTCCCTGCTGGACGTATCCAGAGGGTTTGCGGCAGCCATCACGATCGTTGCGGTATCGAAGATGCTGGCGGGTTTCTTCAGCGAAGTCATCCCGGACGGGAACTTCTTCCTGGCGCTTCTCAACGGACTGCTGGGCAACCAGTATCTGCTGATCACAACGATCACGGCAGCGCTTGCGACACTGTTCCCGAAGTCGTTCAGCACGATCGGCGGCGCACAGGAAACAGGCACATTCCTGATTCATATTTTCTTCGCTGTCATTGGTGCGCCGGCATCCATTTATCTGATTGTGACGCAGGCACCGCTGCTGCTTGTCTTTGCAGCGATCATTGTCTGCATGAATATGGTTTTCTCGCTTGGATTCGGCAAGCTGTTTAAATACTCGATCGAGGAGATCACGGTTGCGTCCAACGCCAACATCGGCGGCCCGACCACGGCGGCGGCCTTTGCGATCGCCAAGCGCTGGCCGGAGCTCGTACTGCCGGCGATCCTGGTCGGCACACTCGGCTACGTCATCGGCAATTACTACGGGATCTTCCTGTTCACTTTATTCTAACGGGGGCAGATCCGTGGGGTATAAAGGTGGCATGAGTATACAGATTTATACTGCGAACGGTGCTTTCAGCGCAGCACAGCTGCGGCAGATTGCGGAAGCGTCGGAGCGGTACGGCAACGGAACAGCCCGGCTGATGTCTGCCCGGGCTGTTGCACTGCCCGGCGTACCGGAAGAGCAAAGAGCCGCGCTTGCGGAAGAACTTGCCGCTGCGGATCTTCTGACCGCCATGCCGGAGCAGTCCTTAAGACCGGTCGGCTTCTGCCGCGGCCTGCATTGCCGGCACGGGCAGATCGATACGCAGGGTCTCGCGGCGAAGATCGAAGAGCGATTCCTTACGGCATACAAAGACGCGGCACTGCCGCACAAGTTCCGCATCGCCGTCTGCGGCTGCGCGAACAACTGCGCCAAGGTCGATCTGTGCGACATCGGCATCATGGGCTGGCAGCACGGATACAAAGTGTACCTCGGCGGCATGTGGGGAAAAAAGCGGCGGGCCGGGACAGCCAGCCGTGATATACTGCATACGGAAGAGGACGTGCTGGACCTGGTTGGGCGGGCACTTGACCTCTATCAGAAAGAAGGCAGACAGCGGGAGCGGTTTGGTGATATGCTCGAACGGCTTGCGCTGGCGGATCAGTCGGACATACTGGCATATGCAGCGGCAAAGGAGGCGGACTGATATGAAAGGATTTCCCTTCATCATTGATATAGAGAATAAGCGATTCCTGATCGTCGGCGGCGGCAGGACGGCAAAGAGGAAGCTCGGTACACTGCGCAAGTTCGGTGCGCTGGTCACGGTTGTGGCGGCGGAGACGGACATCGCGGAAGAGGACGGCCTGACGGTCATCCGCAAGGTGTTCGATGCGGGGGATCTCGCCGGGGCGGACTATGTCATCGCGGCAACCGGCAGTACGGAGACGGATGCGGCTGTCGCAGAGGTCTGCAGGGTGCACGGCGTTCCTGTCAACACGGCGGGCGATGCGGCGCAGGGCGACTTTTATCTGCCGGCGACCATCAAGGACGGTCCTCTCATCGTGGCGGTCTCAACGTCCGGAACCAGCCCGGCCTATGCGCGCAGGCTGCGGGAGCAGATCGAAGCGCAGATCCCGCACGGCATCGGGGAGATCCTGGAGCGGCTCGGGTCGCTGCGCGGGGAACTGATGCAGCGCATTCCGACACAGGAAAAACGGCAGGCGGCCTACGAGGAGATCCTCGGCTGGCTGCTCGCAGATCATAACGAGACAGACAACGAGGTGATCCGGCAGATCATCGGGCATTACGAAACAGAGGCAGACGAATGAAGACACTGAAACTGGCAACACGCGCCGGCAAACTGGCCCTGGTCCAGGCAAATCACGTCAAGGATCTGCTCGCGGAGCAGGGCGTGCAGGCAGAGATCATCAAGGTGACCACAAAAGGGGACGCGGACAGGAAATCCTCCCTCCGGGCGATCGGCGGCGACGGGCTCTTCGTACGCGGCATCGAACAGGTGCTCCTTGCGGGAGAGGCCGACATCGCGGTCCACAGCAGCAAGGACCTGCCGTATGAACTCGCGGACGGACTCGTGATCGCGGGCGTTCCCAAAGCAGCGGCGGCGGAAGACCTGCTGCTCATCCCCAAAGACAGACCGCTGGAGGCGGTGCGGGCTGCCGGAAGAAAACCGGTCATCGGCACCGGCAGCGCGAGACGGCGCTACTACTGCGAAAAGCTCGATGCGGATGTCATCTTTGAGGAGATCCGCGGCAATATCACGACGCGCATCGAAAAACTGCGCCGCGGCGACTACGATGCGATCATCCTCGCAAGAGCCGGCATCGACCGCATCCACTACGATCTTTCGGAGTTTGAAGTCCGGCATTTCACAGCGGCCGAAATGGTGCCGTCCTGCTGCCAGGGCATCCTGGCGGTGGAGTGCCGCGAAGCGGATGAAGAGATCTGTGCACTCCTTGAGAAGATCAGCGATGAGAAGACAAGGCAGCGGTTTGATATCGAGCGCACACTGTTCCGCAGCATGCAGGCGGACTGCTCCGTGGCGGCGGCGGTACATGCGCAGATCGGCGGTGCAGACTCCACCAGTGAAACGGCCGACGGGAATGCATCTCTGACCTTGTATGCGCTTCTCGATAACAAGGAATCGCTTCAGAAGGGCACACTTTCCGAGGCGCCGGCGCTCATCGATGCGGCGCTCAAGGACCTCGGAATTACTGAATAGGACATTAAAGGAGACATTCGAATGAAAGGACAAGTCGTACTTGTCGGCGCGGGCTGCGGCAGCGGACTGATCACCCTGCGCGGGCTGGCGGAGATCCGGCGGGCGGAGGTGCTCGTCTACGACGATCTGCTGGACGATGCGCTGGTCAAAGAAGTACCGGAATACTGCCGCTGCATCTACGTCGGCAAGCGCTCCGGCAGACACAGCATGAAACAGGACGAGATCAACGCCCTGCTGATCAAAGAAGCGGAAGAAGGCAACTACGTCGTCCGTCTGAAGGGTGGGGACAGCTTCGTCTTCGGCCGCGGCGGCGAAGAGTATCTGGCGCTCGAGCAGCGCGGCATCGCCTGCCGCATGGTGCCCGGCGTGACTTCTTCGGTCGCCGTACCGGAGAGTCTCGGCATCCCGGTCACACACCGCGGCGTGGCGCAGTCGTTCACGGTCATCACCGGCCACACGGCGGCGGACACAGAGGAAGACTACAACGCGCTGGCACAGCTCAAAGGGACACTGGTGTTCCTGATGGGCCTCTCGGCGGTCGGCGAGATCAGCGACAAGCTCATCGCGGGCGGCAAGGACCCGGCAACACCGGCGGCGATCCTCTCGCGCGGCTTTCAGGATGATGCGCTGCGCATCGACGGGACGCTGGCGGACATCGCTTCGAAAAAAGATATGGCAAAGACACCGGCGATCTTCGTCGTGGGACAGACAGCCGGCTATCATATGGTGGGCCGCGACGAGCGGCCGCTCGCGGGGGCCCGCGTCATGGCGACCGGTACACCGGCATTCGTGGAAAAGACCACGCATGCGCTGACAGAAGCCGGCGCGGCGGCGCTGCCCTGTCCGACCCTGGAGCTCGTGCCCATCGCGGACAGCATCCCGGCGGACTTCAGCGGCTATGACTGGATCGCTTTCACCAGCGCGAACGGCATCGAGCAGTTCTTCGATCACCTGCAGGAACAGCACCTCGATCTGCGCGCGTTCGCAGGCATCAAGTTCGCCTGCATCGGCCGCGGCACCGAGGACAAACTGGCGGCGCACGGCATCTATGCGGACCTCGTGCCGGAGAAATACACGGCAGAGGATCTCGGCAAAGCGCTGGCGCAGGCGGCCAAGCCGGAAGAAAAGATCCTCATTCTCCGGGCAGAGAAAGGCTCGCCGCTTCTGACGGAAGCGCTGGACGAAGCAGGTCTCGCCTATGAAGACTGCAAGATCTATCGGACGCTCTCCCGGTTGGAAGAGGCACTTCCGGACGCGGACTATATCGTATTCGGCAGCGCATCCGGCGTGCGGGCGTTCTGCGAGAGCGCGGCGATCCCGGAAGGGACAACGGCGGTGTGCATCGGCGATTACACGGCCAACGAACTTAAGAAATACCCTGTGTGCAGGATGGTCACAGCGAAAACCTTCACAGCGGAAGGCATCGTGCAGGCAATCGCAGATGACCTGGACGCACAGAAGTAATCAAAGAGACCGCATGGAAAGTGCGGCAGAAAGACAGTTTTCATTTGGATAGGAGGAAACAAATATGGCTGGCACACTTTACGGCATCGGCGTAGGCCCGGGAGACCCGGATTACCTGACACTCAAGGCCATCAAGTGCATGGAGAAAGTCGACATCATCGCGGCACCGGGCAAGGTGGTCGAGGAGACCACAGCCTACAAGATCGCGGTGCAGGCGGCGCCGTTCATTGAGGAGAAAGAAAAGGCGCCGATCTTCATGCCGATGGTCATGGACCGTGCGAAGATGGAAGATGCACACAGAGACGGCGCAGCGGCGGTCATCAAGCTGCTGGAGGAAGGCAAGGATGTCGGCTTCCTGACGCTCGGCGATACGACCATCTACTCGACCTTCTCCTACATCGAGAAGATCGTCAAGGAGGGCGGCTACAACACGGTCTACATCAGCGGCATCCCGTCGTTCTGCGCGGCGGCGGCCGAAGTGGGCGTTCCGCTCTGCGAGTGGACCGAACCGTTGCATGTCATCCCGGCTGTCCACAAACTGGACGAGAAACTGCCGGCGAATGGCAACTATGTTCTCATGAAGAGCGGCAGCAAAATGGCGCAGGTCAAGGAGATCCTGCGTGAGAGCCGTGACAATGTATCCATGGTAGAGAACTGCGGCATGCCCGATCAGAAGGTCTACCACAGCATCGACGAGATCCCGGATGACGCCGGGTACTTCTCGCTGATTATTGCAAAATAGGAGAGTTCCTCATGTCGATTCGGCGCATGGTATCGAGTATATTGCTGGCATTGCTTCTTGTTGTTCTTACAGCAGCGGAGCCGGTCTTTGCGTCCTCGTCAGCGCTGCAGTACGGCATGACGCCGATTTACGGCCGGGATATCGAAGACGGTACCTGGCCGATCGAAGTGCGGACGAACTCCAAGTACTACAAAATCGCATCCTGTGAGCTAACGGTCAAAGGCGACGCGATGACGGCCAAGATCACGATGAACAGCACCAGCTATTCGTATGCATATCCGGGCACAAAAGTCGAAGCCAAAAAAGATGACGCCGGCAAGATCAAAATGGACATCGACAATGAGAACTACACTCTCACCTACGAGATGGACGTCCCTGCGCTCGATACGGAAGTTCCCTGCGCCGCATACAGTAAGCGCCGCAAGAAATGGTATGACCGCAACCTGGTCTTCGTCGCGGGGAGTCTGCCTGCAGAAGCGCTCAAGATCGAGCTGCCGGACTATGATCTCATCGAGCAGGCCCTCGAACAGAACGGCGGTGTTCCTGCCAATGCAGATACAACCGCGGATGCCGACGAAGCAGCCGATGAAGGCGATACGATCTCTCAAGACAGCAGCGCTGATGCCGCAGCAGGCGGCAGTGCAGCAGGCAGTCAGGGCAACCCGCCCGAAGCGACCAGCATTGATCAGAAGGACGGCGAATACGCCATTGAAGTCGTCCTCGAGGGCGGCAGCGGCCGTGCCAGTGTTACCACGCCTACCTGGCTCACCGTCAAGGACGGCAAGGCCTATGCGAAGCTGCTTTGGAGCAGCCCGCACTACGACTACATGCTTGTCAACGGGTATCGCTATGAAAACGAAACGCTCGATGGCGGCAATTCGACTTTCACCATCCCCATTACGCGGATGGACGAACCGATGTCCGTCATTGCGGACACGACCGCCATGGGCGACCCCGTGGCAATCAACTACACCCTGACCTTTTTTTCCGACTCGATCGGACCCAAGAGCGCGATTCCGCAGGAAGCCACCAAGCGGATCATTGTCGTGGCGGCGGTTATCATTGCGATTGGCGGGGTCCTCAACTATTTTGTGAAACGCGGGCGCACCTGATATGATCGAACTGAAAGATTTGACAAAAAAATTTGGAGAACAGACGGCGGTCGACCACGTCAACCTGACCATTGAGACAGGGGAGTTCTTCGGGCTGCTCGGCCCCAACGGCGCGGGCAAGACCACGACGATCAGCATGCTGTCCACCGTTCTGCTGCCGACGGCCGGGGAAATCCTGCTCGACGGCAAGCCCCTCACCCGGCGCGCCTCCGCGGAGAAACGCAAGATCAGCGTCATCACGCAGGAGTTTTCGATGCGCCAGGATATGACCGTCCAGGAGGTCATGGAGTACCAGGGGCGTCTTTACTATATGAAAAAAGCCGAGATCCGCGAGAAGACGGAGCAGCTTCTGACGTTCACGGATCTGATCGACCACCGGAAGAAGACGGTGCGGTATCTGTCCGGCGGTATGAAGCGCAAGCTCATGGTCTGCCGCGGGCTTATGACTGATCCGGATGTGCTGCTGCTCGACGAGCCGACGGCGGGCATGGATGCGATCGCACGGCGTCAGATGTGGGCGCTGCTGCGGCGGATCAACAACCGCAAGATGACGATCATCCTGACGACGCATTACATGGAAGAGGCGGAAGCGCTCTGCGACCGGGTCGCCCTGATCAACAAGGGCAAGCTCGGCGAGGTGGACAGCCCGGCCGCGCTCATTGATGCGCTCGGCAAATACGCGGTCGACCTCGTGACCGAGGACGACACCAAATCCGTTTATTTCAAGACGCGCGAAGAGGCCATTGCCTATCTCGAGACAATCCCGTCCGAGGCGGCTGCAGGCAGTGCGGATGCTGCATCCAAGGCCCACGCTTCTTTGCGCAACACGACGCTGGAGGATGTGTTCGTCGAACGCATCGGCCGGCGGCTGACCGTTAGATAGGAGGGCGGCGCATGGGTATTCTGGCTGTCCTCTGGGAAAAGTGGACGGAATTCAAAAGAGACTTTTATAAGATCACGGTGGCGGCGCTTGTCAGTCCGCTGCTGTATCTGATCGTGTTCGGGTTTGGCATCCAGACGACTTCGCACGGCGAGCCGTACCTGAATTTCCTGATTCCCGGCATTGTCTCCATGGCGACGATGACCGGCAGTTTCAGTGCGGTGGCGCAGAACATGAGCGTCCAGCGTCTGTATGAGAAGGCGCTCGATCAGGTCATGATCTCCCCGACGCCGCTGTGGCAGTTCATCGTGGGGCAGATCATCGGCGGCAGCCTGCGCGGGCTGTACGCGGGGTGCATGATCCTGCTGCTGACGTCGCCGATCCGGACGGGGCTCATCTTTAACGGATGGACCTTCCTGATCATGTTCCTCAACGGCATGGTTTTCTCGACCTTTGCGCTGGTGCTGTCGTTCCTGGCGAAGAGCTACACGGACGCACCGCGGTACAATGCGTATCTCATCGTGCCGATGTCGTTCCTGTGCAACACATTCTTCTCGATCGACCAGATGCCGGGCGGATTCCGCCAGTTCATCAACGCGCTGCCGCTGTCGCAGGCGTCCGGCATGATCCGTGCGATCTCCGCGAACGGGTCGCTTGACGGCCTCTTTGTGACCGGCGAGTATCCGTACGGCTGGGCGGGGCTGCTGATCTTGCTGGCGTACCTGGTGGTGTTCTCGCTGCTGTCGTTCGTCTTCATTTATAAAAAGAAGAATCTGTAGATGCGAACCTGCGCTGCGGTGTTTGCAGACGCGGCATGCGGGACTCTCCCATGCCGCTTTTTATGTGCTGCGAAAGCGCTGGATCGGGATGCGGCGGCTTTATGAAGGCGTTGCAGCGGTTTTCATCCTGCGCGCGACAGCCGCGCCTTTTGTATTGCAGCGATTATGTATTGCAGCGTTATTGCAGAATCCGTACACGGGTATGCGCTATTCTAACAGGCACTTTATCGTGGTGCAGTATTGCGATTCCGTGCCGTGCATGATACAATCCAATCCATAGCGGCAGAGTCCGGGCATGGTGCCGGTAACTCTGCGGATGTGAGTATGGAGAGGAAAAAGACATGTATGATTTTGAAGAGATCCTGATGGATGATCCACAGGTCGCAGAGGCCATCAAGCTGGAGCTTGGCAGACAGCAGCAGCACATCGAACTCATCGCCAGTGAGAACGTCGTCAGCAAGGCGGTCATGGCGGCGATGGGCAGCCCGCTGACCAACAAGTACGCGGAAGGGTATCCCGGCAAGCGTTACTACGGCGGCTGCGAATATGTGGATATCGTGGAAGACCTCGCAAGAGAACGCGCGAAGCAGCTCTTCGGCTGTGAGTTCGTCAACGTGCAGCCGCATTCCGGCGCGCAGGCGAACATGGCGGCCTTCTTTGCGATCGTCAAGCCCGGCGACACGGTCATGGGCATGAGCCTCGATGCAGGCGGCCATCTGTCCCATGGATCCCCGGTCAATATGTCCGGTATGTACTTCAATGTGGTGCCGTACGGCGTGGATGAGAATGGTTTCATCGACTATGACGAAGTGCAGCGCATCGCGGAGGAGTGCAAACCGAAGCTTATCATATGCGGCGGTTCGGCGTATGCGAGAAAGATTGATTTTAAGCGATTCCGTGAGATCGCGGACAGCGTCGGCGCCGTCCTGATGGCGGACATCGCGCATATTGCGGGTCTTGTCGCAACAGGCCTGCACATGAGTCCCATCCCGTACGCACACGTCACGACCACCACGACGCACAAGACACTGCGCGGGCCCCGCGGCGGCATGATCATGTCCAGCAACGAGGTCAACGAGCAGTTTAACTTCAACAAGGCCGTCTTCCCCGGCATCCAGGGCGGTCCGCTGATGCATGTCATCGCGGCGAAGGCGGTGTGCCTCAAGGAAGCGCTTGAGCCCTCGTTCAAGACCTATCAGGAACAGATCATGCGCAATGCCAAGGCGCTCTCGGAAGCGCTCCTGTACCGCGGTTTTGACATCGTCAGCGGCGGCACGGACAACCATCTGATGCTGGTTGACCTGCGCCCGAAGCACATCACCGGCAAAGAGGCGGAGAACATCCTCTGGGAAGCGCACATCACGACCAACAAGAATGCGATCCCCAACGACCCGGAGAAGAAGACCATCACCAGCGGTCTGCGCGTGGGCACGCCGGCGATCACAACGCGCGGCATGAGAGAGTCCGACATGCAGATCATCGCGGTGGCGATGGACCTGGTGCTGACCGATCCGCAGGCCAACATGGATGCGGCGCGTGCGCTGGTCAAGAGTCTGACCGACAAGTATCCGCTGTACGAGTAATCGCATCGGAAGACGGACAGCAAAATCACAGAAAACAGGACGGATCTTCCCCGCTGTATGGCGGCGGAGATCCGTCTTTTGTTACCGGGAGAGAATACGTGCGGGCTGTGCCGGTTTGGAGTTGACGCGCTGTTTCAAGTATGCTACTGTGTAGTAGTTAGCGGACGCTAACTATGGAATGTCGCAAACGATCCGCCTTCTGTGGAGTTACTGCGGCGATTCTTTTGAGAGATGGTTAGCGAACGCTAACTAAAAAACCCCGACAACGGGAATCCAGCAGAAAGAAAGGAAAGAACAAAAAAGAGAGACTCCATCCGGAGCTGAACCTGTCAACAAAAGGTAGACACCAATAAAAAGCATCAGAAGCCCTGTTCCAGTTTGAACTGGACGGGGCTTTTGTATTGCAATGCAGCTGCTGG
>CADATO010000028.1 GCA_902790905.1 uncultured Eubacteriales bacterium | reverse complement strand
CACGATTTCCAACTTGAATTCATAACTGTATTTTGCCATAAGAAAAACTGACCTCCCAAAGTTAAACTTTTCAGGTCCAACTTTTGGGGGTCAGTTCAACTGGCGGGTCTTTTTTAATTCTCTTGGATGCATTGCGATTACTATTGCATCGCCTATTAGCGATATACGATATCTACAGAACGTGATACATAAGATGGATGTCTTCGTAGTGATCGTCTTTGTAGTTGAACCCGGCCGGGATCGTCCCGAGCTCTACAAAGCCAAGATCCTCATACAGATGCCGCGCGCCGAAGTTGCAGTCGACCACCGCGTTGAACTGCATGACGCCGTAGCCGAGTTCCTTGGCACGCGCCAGGGAGTCCTCGACAAGCAGCCGGCCGATGCCTTCCCCGTGCAGCCCGTCGCGTACGCCGTAGCTCGCATTGCCGATGTGTCCGCACCGTCCGACGTTGTTGGGGTGGAGAATATAAAAGCCGACGACCTCACCGTCTTTTTCCGCGACGGTCGTGTCGTTCTGTTCCCCGAAGAATCGCTCAGCCTCTTCCTGCGAAAGAGGCTCCGTCTGGGGGAATGCCTCCCCGTCTGCGACGATCTGGTTCCAGATCGACATAACAGGAATTATGTCTTTTGGCTCATACCGCCTGATCAAAACGCTCATCTTTTTCTCGCTTTCTTCCTTATTCGTGCTCCGGCTATATTTTCTTGCGCAGAGGACACGGGCATTGCCCCTGCTATCGCATCGCCTATTTGCGATATACGTTTTAAGGCTTGTGAAACCTCAATGGGTCAGATAATAATGCGTTTCTTCAGAACCGTCCGCTGCAGGTGCGGTTTCTACGATCCGGTACCCATCGTACCCGTTGACCATGACATACACGATCGCCCCCTCGTACGTGTCGCCGGCATGAAAGTCATAGCCGCGCGGCTGATAACCGATCTCGAAGGTCTGGGTCAGTCCGCTGTAGTTGGTGTTGCCGACCGTGATCACATCGTCGCCGTCGCCGTCGCAGATCGAGAACTGCGGCGCCACCTGGGTGATGCCGTAATCACCATCCGGATAGTCCGACGGGAACGAGACCTCGTAATGGGCAATGTGATAAACATACTGCGGGTCATCCAGTGCCGGGATCATCTGCCCGGATGCGGAGACATTGTAGGCGTCGATCTGTTCCTGGACTGCCGCCGGATCTGTATCGATGGAGGTAAACCTGACCTTAACGGGGTGCGGCTCGTTATCGCGTTCGCTGATCAGATAGCTGTCCTGCCATTTGTCAATCGCCGTGCCTTTGATCGTATCCGTATGTGCTGCGCCGGAGCCTGCGTCAGCCGATGCATCCGCACTGCCGCCATCGCCGGATGGTGCACAGGCCGTCATGAACAGACCGAGCAGGATGCACAGGCAAAGAGCGAGGAGCGATGCTCCCCGCGTTCTGCTCTTATGGATGGTTGTTTCTCTGTTCGTACTTTTCATATCGCGCGTGCATTACTCGCCTTTCAGGATCTCAAGCAGGCGCTCCAGTTCCTCCGGCGAATAGTAATCGATCTCGATCTTTCCCTTTTTCCCGTTGCTCACGAGCTTGACCTTGGTGCCGAGGCTGCGCTTGAGATCTTCCTCGATCGCAGCGATGTTCGGATCCTTTGCACGCGGACGGGGCTGCTTGCGCAGCGGTTTTCCCGCAACGAGTGCTTCGAGTGTGCGGACCGACAGGCCTTCTTTCACTGAGCGCTTTGCGAGCTGGATCTGTTTCGCCGCATCTGCACAGCCAAGCAACGTGCGGCCATGCCCGGCGGAAAGATCTCCCTTTCGTACCATTTCGAGCACCTCCGGCTCCAGATTGAGCAGGCGGAGAGAATTCGTGATATAGGGACGGCTTTTGCCGACTGATTTGGAAATTTCTTCCTGTGTCAAATTGTAGGTTTCGGCCATCGAGTGGAGACCTTCCGCTTCTTCAATCGGGTTGAGGTCTTCACGCTGCATATTCTCGATGATCGCAAAGAGCATATTCTCCCGGTCGGTCAGTTCCCGCACAATGCAGGGGACTTCTTTGAGCCCGGCCGCACGCGCTGCGCGGTAACGGCGTTCTCCCGCAACGATCTCATAGCCTTTGCCGGAAGGGCGCACGATGATCGGCTGGATGATCCCATGCTCTTTGATCGAAGCAGCCATGTCTTCGAGCTTCTCTTTGTCGAAGGTCTTTCTGGGCTGCGCTGCATTTGGTTTGATCGCATCTATGCTGATTGTTTCAACACCGCCGGCTGTTTCTTTTGCCGGTGTTTCGGCGGAGGCGGGTTCAATATCTGCAAAGAGGGCATCCAGGCCTTTCCCAAGTCCGGTGTTCCTTTTCTTTGTAGCCATCCTCTATTCCTCCTCCAGGCTCAGGAATTCGTCAGCAAATTCATCATACGCTTCCGCACCGCGGGAATGCGGATCGTACTGGAAGATCGGCATACCGAAACTCGGCGCCTCCGCCAGACGGACATTGCGCGGGATGACAGTCGTATAGACCTTTTCGCGGAAGTACTTCTTGACCTCCTCCACGACGGCGATCGACAGGTTGGTCCGCCCATCGAACATGCTGAGGACGACGCCCTGGATCTCCAGATGCGGATTGAGGCTCTTCTTGACAAGCTCGATGGTGCTCATCAGCTGGCTCACGCCTTCCAGTGCGTAGTACTCACACTGGATCGGGATCAGAACGGAATCAACCGCTGTCAGCGAATTGATGGTCAGAAGGCCGAGCGACGGCGGACAGTCGATGAAGATGTAATCATATTCATCCTTTACCTTTGCAAGCTGGTTCTTCAGGCGGCTCTCTCTGTGCTCAAGCTGCACGAGTTCAACTTCTGCCCCTGCCAGCGATACGTCTGCCGGGACAAGGTCCAGTCTTTCTGTTTTGGTTTTCTGGATAACGTCATGAATGTCCAGTTCGTCATCGATCAGAAGATCATAGGTGGAGTATTTCAGGCTCTTCTTGGAAATACCAACTCCACTGGTCGTATTTCCCTGCGGGTCGATGTCAAGCAAAAGGACATTCTTGCCTTTCATGGCAAGGCTCGCTGCCAGATTGATGTTCGTCGTTGTTTTCCCAACGCCGCCCTTTTGATTGAAGATCGCTATTGATTTACCCATGGATGCCTCCTTCTATTTTAATAGTATCTTTCTCATTCACAGACCCGTTTCGATCCATATTGATTATATAGTAATCGCTTCCTCTAATCAAACAATGTTTCACGTGAAACGCTATTCTTAACAAAGTTTAAGCCTGCTTTCGCCCGGGTAAATGTTTCACGTGAAACATTACGAGCTCTGACCGGTGTGGTGCGCTCCTGACAGAGTATAAAAAAGGAGATGTTTCACGTGAAACATCTCCTGGAATAATCCGCCGAAACCGCTATTTCAACGGGTTCTTGGAAGGTATTCCTGCTTTGCGCGGATACTTTTTCGGTGTCTTGGACTCCTTATCGATATGCACGAGCATATGCCCGACATCAGCCAGCAGGTCTGTGCCGTCATCCATGAACAGACCGGCTTCTTCAATATCCGCCAGCGCACCGCCCAGCTCCATAATCGCATTTTCTGCAGCCATGGCCTCTTCTTCCGCGTCCGGTCCTTTGAACGCAATGAACGAACCCTCCACCTTTACGAACGGCAGGCAGTATTCGGAGAGCGTGGAAAGATTGGCGACCGCTCGGGAGACGCAGAGATCGAACTTCTCTCTGTACTGCTTGCTCTGGCCAAGATCTTCTGCACGTCCGTGTACGGTCGTGACATTCTTCAGTCCGATCTCGTCCGCCATCTGCTGCACGATCTTCATGCGCTTATCGAGCGAATCAACCAGCGTGAACTTCTTCTCCGGAAATACGATCGCAAGGGGAATGCCGGGGAACCCGCCGCCCGTGCCGATATCGATGATCTTCTCCGCATCCTCGATCTCGTAGCTGTCCATAATGGAAAGGGAGTCCAGGAAGTGTTTTTCAACGAATTCGGCCGGTTCGGTGATGGAGGTCAGGTTGACCTTTTCATTCCAGTTCAGCGTCATTTCCATATATTTACTGAAACGGTCGGCCAGTTTGGCTGCACGTTTCTCGCCAAAGCGTTCTGTCAGGAGCTTCTCAAGTCTTTCCATATTTTACCTTTTCTAATGAGTGAATTCCCGTCCGTCAGCGATTCCTTATGCCTGGCGCTTCCGCTGCTCCAGCCAGATCAGAAGGACCTGGATATCCGCAGGAGAAACCCCGGAGATCCGGGATGCCATGCCGAGCGTCTTCGGCCGCATCGCCGTCAGCTTCTGGGCTGCTTCGATGCGAAGCCCGCGGATCGATTCGTAGTCCGCTTCCGCCGGCAGTTCCTTTTCTTCCAGCTTTCTGAACCGCTCGATCTGCCGGAGCT
This sequence comes from uncultured Eubacteriales bacterium, assembly GCA_902790905.1. Lineage (GTDB taxonomy): Bacteria > Bacillota > Clostridia > Peptostreptococcales > Anaerovoracaceae > RUG13615. The sequence goes on along the minus strand of CADATO010000028.1, from coordinate 18,173 downwards.
GCTTATCAATGTAGCCTTCATATTTGATCTCGACTTCCGCCTGCGTGATCTCATGATCGGAAAGCGCGGGCCGGTCCGGATCGAGCACCGCGATCTCTCTGTAGTCAAGGCCGGGGCGTTTGATCAGCTCAGCCAGCGTATACTTGTTCTTTGCGGGCGGCATGCCATGCGCAGCAAAGAAGTCGTCGAGCTGACCCGGCAGAAGTTCCGTCGTCCGCAGCCGCTCCACCTCCGCCTGCACGCGTTCGCGTTTCGCCAGGTACCGCCGGTACCGTTCTTCCGTGACGAGACCTGCCTGATAGCCCTTTTCCGTCAGGCGCACGTCCGCATTGTCCTGCCGGAGCAGAATGCGGTACTCTGCGCGGGAGGTCATGATGCGGTAGGGCTCGTTCGTGCCTTTGAGCACCAGGTCGTCGATCAGTACGCCGATGTACGCTTCATTGCGCGCCAGCACCAGCGGCTCCTTCCCCTGCAAAGACAGGGCGCAGTTGATGCCGGCCATCAGTCCCTGCGCGCCGGCTTCTTCATACCCAGAGCTGCCGTTGAACTGCCCGGCGCAGAACAGACCGTCGATATCCTTGTAATGCAGCGTGTGATCCAGCGCCGTCGGATCGATGCAGTCGTACTCGATCGCATACGCAGGCCTTACAATTTCGATGTTTTCGAGGCCCTCGATCGTTTCATAGAACGCCTGCTGCACATCTTCCGGCAGGGAAGAGGACATGCCCTGCAGATACATCTCTTCTGTATCGAGCCCTTCCGGCTCTACGAAAAGCTGGTGTCTTGGCTTGTCCGAGAATCGCTTGATCTTGTCTTCAATGGACGGACAGTACCTGGGGCCAATGCCTTCAATCTGCCCGCCGAAGAGTGCGGACCGATGGAAGTTGTCCCGGATGATCTGGTGCGTCCGTTCGTTGGTATAGGTGAGGTAGCAGGAGATCTGCTCCTTTTCGATTTTATCGTTCATGAAGGAGAAGGGAACGATGTGCGCGTCGCCTTTCTGCTCTGTCATCTTTGAAAAATCAAGACTCGAAGCCAGTGCTCTTGCCGGCGTGCCGGTCTTGAAACGCCGCATCGGAAGACCCAGCGCACGCAGGTTTTCCGCCAGCGCCGTGGCCGGCGCCATGCCGTTCGGACCGGACTCGTGTACACTGTCGCCAATGAAAACCTTGCCGCCCAGGAATGTCCCGGTGCAGAGAATGACCGCCTTCGCATTGTAGATCGCATGCGTGGCGGTGCGCACCCCCGTGACAAAGGGCATGGCGTTCGGATCCGCGCTGCTTTGCGATTCCACGAGGAGCTCGGTCACCTCCGCCTGCTTGAGATACAGGTTTTCCTGCTGCTCGACGGTTTTCTTCATCTCTATATGGTACTGATTCTTGTCCGCCTGCGCACGCAAAGAGTGGACCGCCGGGCCCTTGGACATGTTGAGCATGCGCGACTGGATCATCGTCTTGTCGATGTTGAGACCCATCTGCCCGCCGAGCGCATCGATCTCACGCACAAGATGACCCTTGCCGGTCCCGCCGATCGCAGGATTGCAGGGCATCATCGCCAGCGACGTCAGATCGGTCGCCAGCATCAGTGTCTTTTCTCCCATCCGCGCACAGGCAAGCGCCGCTTCGCAGCCCGCATGCCCCGCGCCGACGACAATGACATCATATGTTCCGAGTACGTATTCTTCCGCCATAATATTTCCTATTTCCCAAGACAGAACCTTGCAAACACCTGGTCCACAACGTCTCCGGCTACCGCCTCACCGATGATCTCGCCAAGTGCGTCGTACGCTTCGTGCACATCGATCTCGATCAGGTCGAGGGGTTCGCCTTCCGCCGTTCTCGCCGCCGCATCCGTAAGGCTCTGCAACGCTGCAGTCAGAAGGGCTTCGTGTCTTGCCCCAGTGATCATCACAGCATCATTCTGTTTCACCGAGCCGCTGTATACCATCCCACGCACGAGTTCTTCCAGCACTTCGGAAACGCGGCCTTCATCCGCCGCCCCGGTCCGAAGCTGTGTCAGCTTGACCATTGCGCCGGGCAGCAGCGCCGCCGCATCTTCTTCTGTCAGCACGCCGCCGAGATCCTGCTTGTTCAGAAGCAGCAATGTCTTTTTGCCCGCTTCCTTCAACATGGTTGCGATCTCACGATCTTCCTCGGTCAGCACATCACTGCCGTCGACCACGAAAAAGACCAGATCCGCCTCCTGCACAGACGCGCGGCTGCGTTCGATGCCGATCCGCTCGATCTCATCGCTTGTCTCGCGGATGCCGGCCGTATCCATGATGCGCACCGGAATGCCGCCAAGGTCGATCGTCTCCGTGATGGTGTCCCTGGTCGTGCCGGGCACATGCGTGACGATTGCACGTTCCATCCCCGTCAGGGCATTAAGCAGGGAGGACTTGCCAACGTTCGGTCTGCCGACGATGGCGACTTTGAGGCCATCCTTCAGAAGTCTGCCGGTGTCCGCTGTCGCGAGCAGGACGCGAATGCGCTCGATCAGTCCTTTCAAGGAATCGCTCAGCTTCCCGTACACGATCTCCTCGATATCTTCATCCGGATAATCCATGTTGACCGCCATGTCGACGAGGATATCCATCAGGTCTTTTCTCAGTTCATGAATGCGGGCGGACAGTCTGCCGGAAAGCTGGGACGCGGCCGCCGACAGCGAACCGTCCGTCTCTGCTTCGATCAGATCCATGACCGCCTCCGCTTGAGACAGATCCAAGCGGCCGCCGAGGAACGCACGCCTTGTGAACTCTCCGGGCTCCGCCATGCGGGCGCCATGGGAAAGGGCAAGCGCGAGGATCTTCCGGAGCGCCGCCACACTCCCGTGTCCGTTGATTTCTACAACATCCTCACAGGTGTATGTGTGCGGTCCCTTCATATAGACAGCCAGTACTTCGTCCACCATTTCGCCGGTATCCGGGTCGATGATATGGCCGTAGTACATATGCCGACTTTCAAACTCTGCACATGCATCAATATCGCAAGCATCACTCATATTGACCGACGAATCGGTTGCAATACCTGTCGCATCGGTATTAGGCGATGTTGCATTTATATTCTCTTCGCCGCTGTCAGGCACGGAAAACCTGCCCGTCCGGAACAGCTTTCTCAGCACCGAAAGACTGTCGGGCCCGCTGATGCGGACGATCCCGATCCCGCCTTCGCCGTATGCAGTCGAAACCGCTGCGATCGTATCTTCGTTGCTGTAAAGAATTCCGTTCGACATAGTATTTACCAGTATTAGTTAATTCAACGGAGTTCTTGCGTCTTTTTATCAATTTTCACCTAAAAGACGTAAGAATTTCATCAGTTATGCGCAGCCGGTACTGCTAAAACCATCATTTCTCAAAAGGAATCGCCGAAAACGTTGAAAACTTTGCGTCCTTTTGCATTTCTGAATATAAAAGACGCAAAACACGCTCCGCAATCGTTGCCTGGACATTTTTCGAAAGCTATCGTGATGAGCCGCGCGCGTGCCGCAAGAGACTTCTGAGGCAAACTCCTCTGATGCGGACTCGCATATCACCCGTTTCAAATAGATCGACCGTCCCGTGGAACATCCACCCCGTTCAAATAGATCGGAAGGTCCGTGGGAATTACACGGGCCATTATTCGGAGCATATTATGATGAGCCGCGCAGAACTGTTCTCGAGCGGAACGTTTTCAGTTCCGCGAGAGAACTTCTGCGACAGGCTCATCATCTATGCATTCTGACAAAAAGGCCCGTGTTTCCACGGGCCGGCTGTTCGATCTATTTGCGCTCGATGATGACCCTTCTGTAAGGCTCTTCCCCTTCGCTCTTTGTCGTCACCTCTTCGCTCTGATGCAGGGTCGCGTGGATGACCATTCTCTCGTACGGATTCATAGGCTCCAGGCGGACCGGACGTCCCGTGCGCAGGACCTTGGTCCCGAGCCGGATCGCCAGCTGCTGCAGGGTCTTTTCTCTCTTGGCCCTGTAGTTCTCCGCATCGACAACGACACGCACATACTTGTTGTGATCCTTGTTGACCACGAGGCTGGTCAGGTACTGGATCGCATCCAGTGTCTGGCCGCGCTTGCCGATGATGGCACCGGCGTCTTTGCCTTCCAGGTTGATGTACATATATTCGTCATTCGCCTGCGCGGTGATGGCAAGGTCAAGACCCATGTTGACGGTCGTTTCCTTGAGGAAATCCAGCGCTTCGTGAGACTCCACCGGGATCAGATCATCCGGACGGATGGAGATCGCCTCTGTATTAACATTAGTGAGCTGTGCATCGGACTTGCTGCCACGGTCACGTCTTCTTCTGTCACGGTCTCTGCCTCTGCCGCCGTCTCTTTCGCGGCGTCCGCCGGATCTGCCGCTGCTCTGTGCCTGCGGCTTCTTGTCGCCCTTGGAACGCAGGTCGATGACACCGTATTCCGGACGCTTATAGCCGGCGCCGAACGGAGAGGGTTCCTCTTCCTTCGGAGCAGCCTCAGCAGCTTCTTCCTGAGCAGGTGCTTCCTCTGCCTTTGCTTCCGCTGCAACAGGTTCTTCTTTCACTTCTTCTTTCTTTGTGCCGCTGACCTGTGCGCGCACTTCTTCAAAAGCGGCATCGCCGTCGGTCTTCTCAGCGGTCGCGCCTTTCTTGGTGACGCGGACCAGACCGGGCTTTCTGCCAAGGCCGAGGATGCCCTTGGTCGGCTCCTCGAGCACTTCCACATCGACTTCATCGATGGTAAGTTTGAGGTCTTTCAGCGCAAGCTCAACAGCTTCATCTACGCTGTTCCCCCACTTTTCCGAATAGTCCATGGTTATTTCTTTCCTTTCTTCCTGCTCTTCTTCTCTCCCTTGATCTCTTCACGGATCTTTCTGAATCTCAGATTGAAGAAAATCTGGATGACCTGGCTGAAGAACCAGTAGATCGCAAGTCCGGCCGGATAGGAACGTGCCATCAGGACGATCATGACCGGGAAGATGTACTTCATGGACTTCATCATGCCTTCAGCGCCGCCCATACCGGGAGCACCGGATGCACCCATGGCACCGTTGCTCTGGGACATGGAGAAAGAGAAGTAAGTGGCAATGCCTGCACCGATCGGGAGGATCCATTTGTCAGGCTGTGCGAGGTCGGCTATCCAGAGGAAACTGGAGTGGACCGCGAACAGCATGTCGGAACTGGACCCGAGGTACTGAATCGGATTGCGCAGCAGCGCAAACAACCCGAAGATAACGATCATCTGCACGATCATCGGCAGACATCCACTTGCAGGGTTGACGTTTTCTTCTTTATAGAGTTCCGCCATTTTGGCGTTCATCATTTCTCTGTCGTTGGCGTACTTCCTCTGGATTTCCTGCATCTTGGGCTGGACCGAGGACATGTTCGCCGTGGACTTGATCTGCTTGGCGTACAACGGGTACAAAGCGAGCTTGATGATGAGTGTCAGGATTACGAGTGTGATACCGTAATTCCCGATCATGTCGTACATCCAAGTCAGAAGCCATCCAATTGGTTTAGCTAAAAAACCCAATTGTATATTCTCCTTCCTTATATGGAGTTGGTTTAAAGAGTATCAAAACGGCACGGATCATGGTACCGGGTCGTAACCGCCCGGATTGCCCGGATGGCACCTGAGGATCCTCTTTATCCCCAGATAACTGCCTTTGAAAAATCCGTACTTCTGCAGTGCCTGTATGAAATATGCGGAACACGTCGGATAGAACCTGCATGTAGGCGGGAACAGAGGAGATATGAATTTCTGATATCCTCTGATCAGCCAGATGAGAATGTATTTCATCTCATCACCTTCTGTTCTTTCCTTCCGGCTTTTGCCCGGAACTGTTCTTTTTGTGCTGCAGACCGGCCCGTCTGACTGCAGACTCCATGGACCGCTTCACTTCCTGACAGGACTTTCCTTCGATCGTGTTCCTCGCGATGAAGATCAGATCGTATCCTGCCGGCAGCGGACGCATCAGCCGGTAGCTTTCCTTCATAAGCCTTCTGGCCCGGTTGCGCTGGACAGCATTTCCCACTTTCTTGCTTGCGAGAAATCCGGTGCGGGTATAGTCAAGACCGTTCTTCTTGTAGAAAAAGACCACATACCGGTCCCCTACCGATCTTCCTTTGTTATACACCGCGCCGAATTCACGGCTGCCTGTGAGCACTTCCTTCCTGCGCATACATGTACCACAAAGATACGGACGTCAGCTTACGCGGACAGTCTCTTTCTGCCTCTTGCTCTTCTGTTCTTCAGAATGTTGCGGCCGCTTCTGGTCTTCATTCTCTTACGGAAGCCATGTTCCTTTTTTCTCTGCCGTGTCTTGGGCTGGAAAGTCATTTTCATAATATATTCCTCCTATGATTTTAATGATTGCCGTGCGGATCTAAATTCCAAACCGCACATACATACGCCAAATTAGTATACTGAGCCCGCATTGAAAAGTCAATGATTCTTTGCATTTTTGGCGATTCCTTTTTATCGCGGAATCGCTCTGTCATTCTTCACATATTTTTTACATTTCCACCCCAACCACAACATTTAGTGGGTTGTGCAAAAAGGGGAAATATTTTTCCACAGGTTGTGGAAAAAGCTGTGTATAGTTTTAAATTTAAGACCCTATTTTAGATATTGCCTGTGGATAACTTTTTTATTAAGATAGTTATGCACAGGTAAAAATAAAGGAGGAACACAACAGAATCATGCCTGATTTTGTTAATAACTGGGAAAAAACCCTGGAAATACTGAGAGAAGAACTCAACGATACGATGCTGGACACATGGATCGCGCCGCTCGTCCCGAAAAAGCTGGACGAAGCAGCGGGTACTCTTTACGTGGAAGGAGAAAATGAGTATAAGATCCAGCGTTTTAACGAGCGGTATCTGCAGATTGCGAACACTGCTGCGACCCTGGCATTCGGTCAGCCGATCCACATAGAAGCCAGCGTGGCAGTCATCCCGCCCGCCGTGGAAGCGCTGCCGGAAGACATTGAAAAACTGGGACCTTCTCACGACTACAGCGATTACCCGGACGACGAACTCTCCCAGGAAAACTACCTTAACCCAAGATATAATTTCGGCACATTCGTAGTCGGTGAAAACAGCAAGATGGCCCATGCCGCAGCGCTCATCATCGCAAAAGATCCCGGTAAGAAAAACCTCAATCCTTTTTTTCTTTACGGCGAATCCGGTGTTGGTAAAACCCATCTGATGCATGCCATCGGCCATTATATCCTTAAGAATTCCAAGAAAAAGGTCCTGTATGTCACATCCGAGATGTTCACCAATGAATTCATCAGTGTCATCGACAGTGACCAGAGAAAAGGATCAAGAGGCAGCGACTGGAGAAAGAAGTTCCGAGATAAATATAGAAAGACGGATATTCTTCTGATCGACGATATCCAGTTCCTCGAAGGCAAAGAAGCGACGATCAATGAATTCTTCAATACCTTTGAAGCGCTCATTGCAAGAAATAAACAGATCATCATCACCAGCGACCGTTCTCCGGAACAGTTGAAACTTGATGACCGCATCAAGTCCCGCTTTATGTGGGGGATCACAGCGGATATCCAGGCACCGGATTATGAAACGCGTGTAGCGATTCTGTTAAGCAAAGCCGAAGCGGAGAACATTGAAGTGACGCCGGATGTACGCGCTGTCATTGAGCTCATCGCTGAACGCATCAAAAAGAATGTCCGCGAACTGGAGAGTTCCTTCTCCCAGGTCGTCACACTGGCGCCTCTGGTAGGTGAAGAAATCAATGTTTCCTTTGCCAAGAAGACATTGAAGAATATCCTGCGCAACAAAGAATCCGTTATTACGGTAGAAGGCATCAAGCGTGCTGTCTGCAAATACTATAATGTAAAGATGCAGGATATGGATTCCAAGAAGAGAATGCGCGCCATCGCCTATCCCAGACAGATCGCCATGTACCTGGCCAAGGAAATGACGGATTATTCGCTTCCCAAGATCGGAGAGTCTTTCGGCGGCAGAGATCATACGACCGTTCTGTATGCCTGCAACAAGATCCGGGAAGACATAAAGATGAGCGAAGCGCTCAAAGATGACATTGAAGAACTGAAGAGTATCCTTCAGTAAAATATATCAACAGAATATACATTGAGGTTATTCACAAAGTTATTCAATGTCTGTGTATAAGCAGCACAAGTTATCCACAAAAGAATTAAATTGAAATTTTGTTTGAATTTCAATAGGAATCGCACTTATCCACAGTTTCAACAGGGTATAATACAAATAATAATACCTTTATATAATAAGAATAGATAATAAGAGAGAGCGATTCTCCATCTATAAAGCCATAAGGAGGAATGAAATGAAATTCTCATGCGAGCAAAGCACACTTTCCAAAGCACTCGGTATCGTATCGAAGGCTGTTTCTGTCAGAACAACGATCCCGGTTCTGAAATCCATCCTTTTAGAGGCAGGGGAAGATGGAGAACTGAAGATGTCTGCATCTGATCTGGATCTGTCGATCGAGAAAGTCATCGATGTCAGAGTAGACGAGCCGGGCAGCATCGCTGTCAATGCAAAGCTCTTCATGGACATCGTCAGAAAACTGCCGGCAGGCAATGTCGATGTTTCTGTGAATGAGAACGGCAATGTCGTGATCAAGACACTGAACTCCGAATTCAACATTCTCGGCACACCGGCCAGCGATTTCCCGAACATCGGTGAACTCGAAGGACCGCAGGATACCCTTTCCTTTGATAAGGATATCTTTACAGAGATGATCAGAAAGACAGGCTTCTGCGCCAGCGTGGATGAAACAAAAGGCATCATCGTCGGTATCCTGATGGAACTCGAAGAAAATGTCTTCAACATGGTTGCGCTTGATGGTTTCAGAATGGCCATCGCCAGAGAGCAGATGAAAAATGCGGAGAGCAAGAAGCTTGTCATCAGTGCGCGCATTCTCAATGAACTGTACAAGATCATCCTGGAAAGTGGCACCGAAGAAGATGTCAAGCTGATCCTCGGTGAGAAAAAGGCGGTCATGCTGCTCGAGCGCACCAAGATCGTCATGCGTCTTCTGGAAGGTGCATTCATCAAATACAGAGACATCCTGCCGAAGGAAAACAAACTGTTCATTCGTGCAAACCGCAAGGATATGATGGATGCCGTCGAAAGAGCATCGCTGCTCTCCAAGGCCGGCCGCAACAATCTGATCATCTGCTCGATCAACAACAATCTGATGCAGATCACTTCCGCTTCGGAAGAAGGCAACGTCAAAGAAGACCTGATCATCGAGTCCAGCGGCGGAAGCCTGGATATCGGCTTTAACTCTAAGTACATCCTGGATGCGCTGAAAGTCATCGATGATGAAGAAATCAGAATGGAATTCAACACCGGCATCACACCGTGCCTGGTCAAACCGGTCGAAGGCGACAGATATGAATATCTGATCCTGCCTGTCAGAATTCCGGCAAGATAATAGAGAAAAAAGGAATTGTATAAAAAGGCGGAATTGCTCATTCCCCTGTTGTAGAAATAAGACAAAGACACCATAATTTCAACGTTTATTGGTCGTAGTTTTTTAAGACTTCTTATAAAGTAAAAAACAGGCGTTTAGAACGTTGAAAAAATGGTGTCTTTATTGATTTTTTGATAGAAAGACACCTATTGATGAAGAAAGAATCAGATTGCATGCATGTTATCTTGCGGCAGATGAATGATTCGAATAGAATGAATACATGATTTATAAGTCCGTTTCACTCGAAAACTACAGAAATTATGAAAAGAGAGAATTCACCTTCCATGACAAAGTGAATTTCTTTTTGGGTGAGAATGGCCGCGGCAAGACCAATCTCCTGGAAAGCATTTACCTCACTTCATATGGGAAGTCTTTTCGTACTTTCAAAGACCGCGAGCTGATCAGATTTGGCGAAGACTACTGCCGGGTGAAAGGGACATTCATCAGAGGAGACCATAATTCTTCTGATCATGGAATCGCAGAAAACCGCGAAGGAATTGATCAATCAGCATCAGTTAATGAATTAGACGACGACATTCAAACAGTTGAAATCTATATCGGCCGGGACGGCACCCGCAAAGGCAATGTCGACGGCATTGAGTTCCAGAAGTACTCCGATATTTTTGATCACGTGCTGGCGGTTGTCTTTTCGCCGGAAGATCTCAAGATCATCAAGGAAAGTCCCGAAAAACGCCGCGATTTTCTCGACCGGGAAATAAGCACGCTCAGTCTTTCCTATTACAGAAACCTGCTGATGTACGGCCGTATCCTGTCGCAGCGCAATGCGTACTTAAAAGAAGATGTGCGCGACATGGATCTGCTTGCCGTCTGGGATGAAAACCGCATTCACTACGGGGCGTCGCTCATCTGGCAGCGCTATAAATTCATCCAGAAACTGAGTCAGATCTGCGCGGCGATTCATCACGACTTAACCGGCGGCAAGGAATCGCTCCTTCTCGAATACGCAGCGGACTGCGGCAGAGAAACCTTTGCGGCTTTCGAAAATGGTGAAATCGAGGGGTTAGAAGAAAAAGGTTTATCTAAGAATAATGATAACAGTAGAGATGCATCGCAATTAAACGATGCAAAAAAAGAGACATCTACAGTAGATAATCTCACGAAGGAAGAAGAGAAAATCATCATCGAACATCTAAGAGAAGAACTGCGGGAAGTGGCAAGCCTCTCCATGGAGACAGACTTCCGAAACCGCCACACGTCCCGCGGCCCGCAGAAAGATGACATTAAAGTCATGCTGCGCGCCGGTAATAATGCTCAGTGGATCGACGCCCGGCACTTCGGTTCCCAGGGACAGCAGCGCACCGCCGCTCTTTCCATGAAACTCTCAGAAATCGAGCTTATTCACGAGGAAAAAGGCGAATATCCCATTCTGCTTCTGGATGATGTTCTTTCTGAACTCGATATCAACCGGCAGAACTTCTTGATTAATGCCCTTGAGAACGTGCAGCTCTTCATCACGGCTACCGAACTGCCGGAGCAGGTGCAGGAAAAACTGCCGGACGGAAAAATCATCGCCATTTAATTCTTACTCTGCAATCGTAACAGGAACTGCAAAAGGGGCTTCTACAAGTCCCTTTTATAATAGTAGGAAAGAAACACAATATCTTGTGCTGAAGCAGCAGAAAAACATTACAGTACATAAATTGGTATTTACTGTAAATAATTATGGGTTGCATTTTCACTTTTAAATCTGTTTTTAACGCCGAAAATCCCGCCTTTACTAGCTCAAAATAGCAAAAATCGTTTCAAAATATCAAATCATAAAAATAACAGGCCTTAAATCGGCGATTTTTCGCTCAAAAAGAGGCCTGTTTTATTGAGTTTTTCTAGTGTCTGTGATAAAATTTCTAGCGTGTGGGAGCATGCGCATCGGCCGCCAGAAAAAAGCCGGATAAGCGATTCCTATACGTTTGAGAACGAGACATTAATACTCACTATACACAAGAAAGGTAAAACTATATGGCAGCAGATACCAAATCCCAGCAGGACTATGGTGCCAGCCAGATCCGAGTCTTAGAGGGACTCGAAGCCGTCCGGATGCGTCCGGGCATGTACATTGGCTCCACCGGTGAAAAAGGCCTGCACCATCTGGTCTACGAGATCGTTGACAACTCGGTCGACGAAGCGCTGGCCGGATTTTGTACGGTGATCAAGGTCACCATCCAGAAAGACAATTCCATCAGAGTCGAGGACGACGGCCGCGGTATGCCGGTCGACATGCATCCGAAGGAAAAGAAGCCGGCAGTCGAAGTCATCCACACCGTTCTGCACGCAGGCGGTAAATTCGGTGACGGCGGCTATAAAGTCTCCGGCGGTCTGCACGGCGTCGGCGCTTCTGTCGTAAACGCTCTCTCCACCCGCATGGAAGTCGAGGTGCACAGAGGCGGCAAGGCATATGAGATCGCATTTGAGCGCGGCAAGACCGTCGAGCCGCTCAAGGAAGTTGGCGAAGCGAAAAGAAGCGGCAGTATCACCGTCTTCTGGCCCGACCCCGAGATCTTTGACGAGACCGAATTTGACTACATGACGCTGCAGACACGTCTGCGCGAAATGGCCTTCCTGAACAAGGGACTCAAGATCATCCTGCGCGATGAGCGCGAGAAGAAGAGAAAGGATGAGTTCCACTACGAAGGCGGCATCAAGGAATTCGTCAAATACCAGAACGAGAACAAAGAAGCCATCCACGAGGACATCATCTACTTCGAAAAGAAGGGATACGACCAGTCCGGCAAGGGCGGCGATATGGAAGTCGAAGTCGCGATGCAGTACACCAAGGGCTACAACGAACTGATGCTTTCGTATGCCAACAACATCCACACCGTGGACGGCGGTTACCATCTGTCCGGCTTAAGATCGGCGCTGACAAAGACCATCAACGACTACGCCCGCACCAACAACTTCCTCAAGGACAAGGATGATCCGCTCACCGGCGACGATGTCCGCGAAGGTCTGACCGCGATCGTAAGTGTCAAGATCAGCAACCCTGAGTTTGAAGGCCAGACCAAGGGCAAACTCGGCAACATCGCGATGCGCGGCTTTGTCGAGAAGACCGCCAACGAAGAGCTGCTCGCGTTCCTGCAGGAGCATCCGCAGCAGGCCAAGGCCATCATCCAGAAGTGCGTCGCCGCGGCAAGAGCCAGAGAGGCGGCAAGAAAGGCAAGAGCCGTCGTCCGCAAGACGAACACCATCGACGGGTCGCTGCCGGGCAAACTGAGCGACTGCTCCTCGAAAGATCCGGTCGAGTCCGAGATCTTCCTCGTAGAGGGTGACTCCGCTGGCGGGTCCGCCAAGCAGGGCCGTGACAGAAAGCGCCAGGCCGTCCTGCCGCTCAGAGGTAAGATCCTCAACGTTGAGAAAGCGACGACCGATCGTATCCTGAATTCCGAAGAGATCAAGAACATGATCACGGCGTTCGGCTGCGGCATCGGCGACGAGTTCGACATCAGCAAGCTGCGCTACCACAAGATCATCATCATGACCGATGCTGACGTCGACGGTGCGCACATCAGAACACTGCTTCTGACATTCTTCTACAGACACATGAAGCCCCTCATCGAAGGCGGCTATGTATACGCGGCGCAGCCGCCGCTCTTCCGCGTCAAGAAGGGCAAGGAGACCTACTATACCTATTCGGACCGCCAGCAGGAGAAACTGATGGCGAGCCTGGCGGATGTCCCCGGCAAGGCGGAGATCCAGCGGTACAAAGGTCTGGGCGAGATGAGCTTCCAGCAGCTCTGGGAGACCACCATGGACTACGACGCGCGCACGCTGATCCAGATCACCCTGGAAGACAGCGCTGCAGCGGACAGCATCTTCACCACCCTGATGGGCGACAAGGTCCCGCCGCGCAGAAAGTTCATTGAAGAGAACGCCAAGTACGTGAAAAACCTGGATATCTAAGCTGGAAAGGAGTAAAACATGGCAGACAAGGACAACATGGACAACATGACCATGGAAACCCATGAAGAAAACAAGCGTCTGATCCAGCACGAGATCCACAACGAGATGAAGAACTCGTACATCGATTACGCGATGAGCGTCATCGTCGGACGAGCGCTTCCGGACGTACGCGACGGTCTCAAGCCGGTACACAGACGTATCCTCTACGGGATGAGCGCCCTTGGCATCACCCCGGACAAACCCTATAAAAAGTCGGCCCGTATCGTCGGTGAAGTCATGGGTAAATACCATCCCCACGGCGACAGCTCCATCTACGATGCGATGGTCCGCATGGCGCAGGACTTCTCTATGCGCTACATGTTCATTGACGGCCACGGCAACTTCGGCTCCGTGGACGGCGACGGCGCAGCTGCAATGCGTTACACCGAGGCGAGGATGTCCCCGTTCTCGATGGAGATGCTGCGCGACATCAACAAAGAAACCGTCGACTTCATGCCCAACTTCGACGAGGAAGAAGTCGAGCCGGTCGTTCTGCCTTCCCGCATCCCGAACCTGCTGGTCAACGGCAGCAACGGTATCGCGGTCGGTATGGCGACGTCCATCCCCCCGCACAACCTCGGGGAAGTTATCGACGCCTGCGTCATGATGATCGATGAAGAAGAAAACTGCACCATCGACGACCTGATGAAGTGCATCAAGGGACCGGACTTCCCGACCGGCGCCACCATCACGGGCAAAGCCGGATTCCGCGAGGCGTACAGAACGGGTATCGGCAAGGTGACGGTCCGTGCCAAGTCGGAGATCGAAGAGACGAAGAAGGGGCGATTCCAGATCGTCGTCACAGAGATCCCCTACATGGTCAACAAAGCGCGCCTCATCAGCAAGATCGCCGAGCTCATGAAGGAGAACAAGCTCGAAGGCATCTCCGACATCCGCGACGAGTCTTCCCGTGAGGGCATGCGCATCGTCATCGAGCTCAAGCGCGACGCGAACCCGCAGATCACGCTCAACAGACTCTACAAGCACACCCAGATGCAGGACAACTTCTCCATGATCATGATCGCACTGGTCGACGGAGAGCCGCGTACGCTCAACCTGTACGAGATCCTGCATGAATACCTCAAGCACCAGAAGGAAGTCCTGACCCGCCGCACGCAGTACGATCTGAAGAAGGCGGAGGCAAGGGCCCACATCGTTGAAGGCTTGAGAATCGCTCTCGACAACATCGACGAGGTCATCAAGACCATCCGCGAGAGTTACGACAACGCCAAAGAGCGCCTGATGGAACGCTTCGGACTGTCCGAGCTGCAGGCACAGGCCATCCTCGACATGAGACTGGCCAGACTGCAGGGCCTCGAGCGCGACAAACTGGAAGACGAGTACCTCGACCTGATCCAGAAGATCGCGTACTACAAGGAACTGCTCGGCAACGAGCGTCTGCTCATGGGCGTCGTCAAGGACGAGATGCTCGAGATCAAGGAGAAGTGGGGCGACGAGCGCCGCACCGAGATCGTGGCGGCTGTCGACGAGTTCGACGAAGCGGACCTGATCGAAGAGGAGCAGGTGGCGGTCACCCTGACACACCTCGGCTACATCAAGCGCATCCCGGCGGATACGTACAAGACGCAGAAGAGAGGCGGCAAGGGCATTACAGGTCTGACCACGAGGGAGAACGATTTCGTGACCGACCTGATCATGACCAGCACGCACCAGGATCTGGCGTTCTTCACCAACTACGGCAAGGCGTACAAGATCAAGGCGTACGAGATCCCCGAGGCGACGCGTACCGCGAAGGGCACCCCGGCGGTCAACTTCCTCAACCTCATGCAGCGTGAGCGTATCAACGCGGTCATGCCGATCGACGTGAATGGGGATGACAAGTACCTGCTGGCGGTCACCCGCAACGGCACCATCAAGAAGACGGCCCTCTCCGAGTTCAACACCCAGAGAAAGACCGGCCTCATCGCGATCACCCTGCGCGACGGCGACGAACTGGTCAGCATCCAGCAGACCACCGGCGACGACATCGTCACCATCGTCACCCGCAACGGCAAGTGCATCTCCTTCCACGAGAAGGATGTCCGCCCGATGGGCCGCACCGCGACCGGCGTCCGCGCCATCAAGCTCGAGGATGACGACGAGGTCGTCAGCATGTGCCTCGGCCAGCCCGGCGTCAAGCTGCTGGCGGTCACCGAAAAGGGCTTCGGCAAGCGCACCCCGATCGAGGACTACAAGGTCCAGGCGAGAGGCGGCAAGGGTCTGCTCACCTACGACAAGGCGAAGTTCAAGAAGACCGGCAAGCTGATCGGCGCGATGGTTGTCGATGACGACGACGAGCTGCTGATGATCAACTCCAACGGCGTCATCATCCGCATCAAGGCCAGCGACGTCAGCGTCCTCGGCCGCGCGACGCAGGGCGTCAAGATCATGAAGGTCGACGAAGGCAACTCCATCATCTCCATGGCCAAGGTGGTCAAGGAAGATGAAGAGAAGGACGACGACCAGATCTCCATGGACATCAAACCGGAAAAATGATAGTATGACAGACAGTCCGTCGGAAACGCCGGCGGACTGTTTCATCAGTAGAAAACAGGTACCTCAAATGGCAAAAGAAAGAGTATTTTCGGGCGTGCAGCCCACCGGTAACATCCATCTCGGCAACTACCTCGGTGCGCTGAAGCAGTTCGTCGAGC
The DNA here is from genome assembly GCA_902790905.1 of uncultured Eubacteriales bacterium. Classification (GTDB taxonomy): domain Bacteria; phylum Bacillota; class Clostridia; order Peptostreptococcales; family Anaerovoracaceae; genus RUG13615. The sequence goes on along the minus strand of CADATO010000028.1, from coordinate 2,110 downwards.
TGCAGGATGAGGCGGAGTGCCTCTACTGCGTGGTCGACATGCACGCCATCACCGTGCCGCAGGATCCGAAGGAACTGCGCGAACACGTCCTGGACGTCGCCTCGCTGTACATGGCGGTCGGCCTGGATCCGAAGAAAGCGATCCTCTTCGTGCAGTCGGAAGTCTCCGGCCATGCGGAGCTCGGCTGGATCCTCAACTGCAGCAGCTACACCGGCGAACTGTCCCGCATGACCCAGTTCAAGGCGAAGAACAAGGGCAGAGAATCGGCCCCGACCGGCCTGTTCACCTATCCGGTCCTGATGGCGGCGGACATCCTGCTGTATGACACCAATGTCGTGCCGGTCGGCAACGACCAGAAGCAGCACATCGAACTGTGCCGCGACCTCGCGCTCCGCGTCAACCACCGCTTCCCGGACACCTTCGTCGTGCCGGAAGGCCGGTTCATGAAGTCCGGCGCGCGCATCATGTCGCTGGATGACCCGACGAGCAAGATGAGCAAGAGCGCGGAGAACATCCACTCCCGCATCTCCCTGCTCGACACCGACGCGAAGATCAAGAAGTCGATCATGCGCGCCACGACCGACAGCGATATGACCATCCGGTTCGACCCGGAAAACAAGCCCGGCGTCAGCAACCTGCTCACGATCTACAGCGCGCTGTCCGGCATGAGCATTCCGGAAGTCGAGGCGAAGTTCGACGGTGCAGGCTACGGCGATCTGAAGAAGTCGCTGGTCACAGTCACCCAGGAAGCGCTCACCCCGATCCGCGACCGCTTTGACCAGATCCGTCACTCCTCGGAGCTCGACGACATCCTGGACGACGGCGCCGCCCGCGCCCGTGCGCTGGCAGAGCCTGTCCTCGACCGCGTCAAGGAGCACTTCGGCATCGGCCGACTGAAATAGGTGCTGCGATTCGCGCAGACCGTGAATAGACACCTATTGTATGCAAAAACCGCCTGCCATTCTTGACGGGCGGTTTTCGATTGGATACAATAATCCGGCAGGCAATCCGCATTGCCGGTGCGATGGCTGGAAAAAGAACCGCCGGTCGCTATGTGGGTGCTGCAACAAATCTATATTCCATGCTAGGGGAGCAAAAGCTGAGAGACCACCTGCCGAAGGCGGTATACCCTCAAAACCTGACCCGGATAATGCCGGCGTAGGAAAGCGAACATGGGCAAATTGGAATGACGGCATGAAGCAGCGCGGCTAGAGAGCGGCGGCGCGGCGGTGCAGAGCGATTCCATGAAACGCCCGGAACTCCCCTCCTGTAGAAAAGGAGGTTTTTTAATGACCGGAGAAAAATTACAGGCCTTTTTTGAGTCCACCGCGGGACAGATCACCGTCGTTGCGGTGATCGTCGTACTGTTTCTGCTCATCCTCATCTCGGGGAGAAAGAAAAAGATGGACACCAAGACCATGGCAGTCTGCGCCTTGCTGACGGCGATGTCCATGGCGCTCAGTTATGTCACGCTCTTCCGCATGCCGCAGGGCGGTTCCATCACGCTGTTCTCGATGGTGCCGATCGTGCTGGCGGGCTACTTCTACGGCACACGCCGCGGCCTGATGGTCGGTGCGGCAGTCGGCCTGCTCAATCTGCTGTTCGGACCGTACGTCATTCACCCGGTGCAGATGCTGCTCGACTACCCGATCGCATTCGGCGCGCTGGCCATCGGCGCTCCGCTCAGAGACAAGTGCGGCAAGGCGTCCCTCACCGTCACCTATCTCGTCGGTGTCTTCGGCAGATACGTCTGTGCGGTTCTGTCCGGCGTGATCTTCTTCGGTGCGTATGCTCCGGAAGGCTTCAACGCATGGACCTGGTCCCTGTGGTACAACCTGACCTACCTGGCGGTCGAAGGCATCATCACCGTCGTGCTGCTCAACGTGCCGCAGATCCGTAACGCGTTTGAGAAGATCCGCGACCAGGCGATCGCCGAGAACTAAAACCGCAGCGATTGACAATGCGCCCGGAAAACCCGGCGCCGCAGCAATATGCATAGGAAAAGACCCGGCGGATGAACTGACCCCCAAAAGTTGGACCTGAAAAGTTTAACTTTGGGAGGTCAGTTTTTCTTATGGCAAAATACAGTTATGAATTCAAGTTGGAAATC
>CADATO010000027.1 GCA_902790905.1 uncultured Eubacteriales bacterium | reverse complement strand
GTAAATGTTGAAATTCCAACGATTTATCCGGTTGTTAATGAGAAAAGCCCCGGCTTGGCGGATCGCCAAGTCCAGGACTTTGTCTACAGTCTGAAGAGTATCTCGCAGGAGATACTCTTTTTTATTGCTTTCAATATTCCGCCTGCCGAATCAATCGACCGCCTTCATCGACTCGACCATATCGATCTTACGGATCTCCCGGCGCATGATCAGGTTGACCAGCACCGTGAACAGGATCGTAAATCCGGCAGCGATGAGATAACTCTGCCAGTGGATCGTCCGGCCGAACATCGCTTCGGCGACTTCCACCGTAATGATGATAAAGTGATGCAGCCAGATCCCGACCGGGATGCCGACGAGGATGCCGATGACCGCCAGGATATCCACTTCGCGGAAGATATACGCCGAGACTTCCGGCCTGTAAAAGCCGAGCACGCGGATCGTCGCCAGCTCTTTCCGGCGTTCACAGATATTGACGTTCGTCAGATTGTACAGCACGATGATCGCCAGTGCACCGGATGCAACGATCAGCACCATGATGATATAGTCGATGCTCTTCACCGACTCGGCGAAGTTCTCGCTGACGACCTGTGTGTCCACGATATACAGGACTTTCTCGCTGCTGAGGAGCGAGGATGCAGCCTTCCCGTCCTTCCCCTGCTCACCGGCGATCAGATAGATCGTCGTATAAGACGGATCCTCATCAAACAGCGCCTCGTAGTCATCCGTATACATATAGACATACGAGCCGATGTAGTTCTCACAGACACCGGTCAGCACGACATCCTGCTCCGTGCCGTCTTCGGCTGTCAGCTGCAGCGTATCCCCCGGCTCGACGCCCAGGTTCTCGGCGGATTTTTCTGTCAGCACGACGCTGCCTTTCTCATAGGCAACAGGCGCATGACCGATACGCCCGCGAAGTGTGACGTAGTCCTCCAGAACAGAGGGATCGCGCGGAATGCGGAATGTGCTCTCCTCCTTTTTTCCGTTGGCACGGATCGTTACGGGCGATTCACTGAATGCGCACCATTTGTCCGTCATCGCAGGATCCGCCAGCACGGCGGCCAGAGTCTCATCATCCTCAACATCGTCCGGGTGGTCGATCTCTGCGGCATAGTCGTAGTGCGTCACTTCGCCGTACTGCAGGGAGACCAGATTGCCGATGCTGTCCCGGATCCCAAACCCGGCGAGCAGCAGTGCAAAACAGCCGGCGACACCGATGATGGTCATCAGGAATCGCTTTTTATACCGAAAGATATTGCGCAGCGTCACCTTGCGGCTGAACGGAAGTGCCCTCCAGAGCGGACCGATGCGCTCTAAAAGAATGCGCTTGCCGACTTTGGGCGCCTTCGGCAGTAATAGTGCGGCCGGTTTTTCTTTCAGCATATCCCGGCACGACAGCCACGTTGCGAGGAGGATCATGACCGTCAGCCCGCCTGCGACCGGTATCGCGACATACGGCAGAACCGGCGTCCTGATGTCCGGCAGCACGTACATCATCGTGTAGGCATTGCTGATGACCTTTGGGAAGAAGACGCACCCGAACGGGATCCCGATCAGGCACCCTGCCGCCGAGGCAAACAGCCCGTACAGCAGGTAATACCGCAGGATGGCGCCATTCGTGTAACCGAGCGACTTCAGCGTACCGATGCGGCCGCGCTCTTCCTCGACCATGCGAGTCAGTGTTGTCAGGGCAACGAGTGCGGCGATCACAAAGAAGAATACCGGGAAGACCTTGGCGATGGCGCCAATCTTGGCGCTGTCGCTGTCGTATTCGCGCATGCCGATATTGTCGCTGCGGTCCCGGATGATCCACTTGCCCGCTTCGATCTTGTCGATCTTCTTCTGCGCTTCTTTCAGTTCTTTCTCGGCGTCGGCGAACTGTTTGTCGGCCTCCGCTCTGCCTGCTTCGTACTCTTTCTCCGCATCCAGCAGGGTCTGTTCCTGCGCGGCGAGCTCTGTCTCACCGGCTGCCAGCGCAGCCTCCTCCTGGTCGATCTTTGCCGCCGCAGCTTCCAGTTCTTTTCTGCCCGCCGCAGTCTTCTGTTCTCCGGCTGTGAGTTCCGCTTCTTTGGCGTCGAGGTCTTTCTTAGCCTGGTCGATCTGTTTGCGGCCAGCAGCTGCGGCCTGCACGCCCTGGTCGTAAGAAGCGATCATCGTTTCCTGTTCAGGTGTCAGCTGGGCGCCCATCGCCTTGGCGGCCTTCAGCTGCTCGATCCCCGGCGCCGCCTGCGCAAGCTCCGCTTCTTTCGCCTTTAAAGTGGTATCCTGTGCAGCGAGCTGTGCACGGCCGTCGGACAGCTGTTTCCGTCCGTCTGCCAGTTCTTTTTCCGCGGCTTCGATCTCCTTCAGCCCGTCCTCGATCTCTTTTCTTCCTGCCTCGATCTGCGCCCTGCCGTCAGCCAGCTGTGCCTTGCCATCCTCCAGCGCCGCTCTGCCGCTGTCGATCTTCGCCTTGGCTTCATCGAGCTCGTCGTTCGCCTTGGACTTTTCCTTCTCAAAGTCCGCGGCGGCTTTGTCATACTCTTCCTGCGCATCCGCACGCAGCTCCGCCGCCCGGACCTCGGCGCGTTCTTCGCCGAAAGGTTTGAGGGATGTCGTCACTTCATCGATGAGATCCGTGTATTCCGTACTGTAGGTATCCAGTTCTTTCGCACCGGCTGCTGTCGCATAGATCGCCGTATAGTAATCCAGCGTATAGGCATCTTCCGGCACGTACATCGCCATGACCATTGTGCCGTCGCCCACGGTCGAAACATCCCCGGTCATATGAATGAACTGCGGGGTGCGCACGATCCCGACCACTTTGAACGTATCGCGGCTGAGCGATTCCTTAAGATCGTCATAACCCTTGTTCTGCGTGTCGATCGTGAACGTCTCGCCGACGGGGATCTCGTAGGCGTACATGTTCGGCACTTCGATGACACATTCGCCGTTGTTTTCAGGGAATCGCCCCTCCAGCAGCTGCATGCGGCAGATTGCATGCTCATCATCAAAATCTTCGCCGATCACGCGCGTGACATAGCTTTCCTCGTCTTTGCCGCGCATCAGCATATCCTGTGAGTACTTGCCGGCCGCCTGCTCGATATAAGGTTCTTTTTCCAGCGCCTCGACGTCCGCCTGCGTCAGACCGAGCGTCCCCTGGATCAGGAAGTCCATCGCATTCTGTTCATCGTAGTATTTGTCGGCCCCCGTCTTCATGTCCGGCTCGGTGGAAAGCAGGCCGCACAGGAATCCCGTCCCGAGCGCGACAATACAAAGAATGGCAAGGAATCTCGAGAGCGTTCCCCGCACACTGCGTCGCATCATTCGGCTGTAGGTCTTCCCGCATTTCATATCTTTACTCTGTTATACGATCGGGTTCATGCGGATGCTACCATTCGATGTTTTCGATTGGCTCCGGATGCTCGTTGATCTCCTGGCTGACCGCCTGCCCGTTCTTGATCAGAATGACGCGGTCCGCCATCGCTTTCAGCGCGGAGTTGTGGGTGATGACGATGACCGTTTTGCCTGTATCTTTGCAGAGGTCATAGAGCAGCCGCAGGATGGTCTTGCCGGTGTTGTAATCCAGCGCGCCGGTTGGCTCATCGCACAGAAGGATCTTCGGATTCTTGGCAACCGCTCTGGCGATCGCCACACGCTGCTGCTCGCCGCCGGAAAGCTGCGCCGGGAAATTGTCCATTCTGTCCGCCAGTCCAACACTTTCGAGGACTGTCTCCGAAGCGATGGGGTCTTTGCAGATCTCCGATGCCAGTTCGACGTTTTCAAGTGCTGTGAGATTCTGCACCAGATTGTAAAACTGGAACACAAAGCCGACGTCATACCGTCTGTAGGACGTCAGATCGTGCTCATTAAGCGATTCTATATGCCTGCCGTCAAGGATCACCTGCCCGCTGTCTGCGGTATCCATGCCGCCAAGGATATTCAGCAGGGTCGTTTTGCCGGCGCCGCTCGGACCGACGATCACGCAGAATTCACCCTGCCGGACTTCAAATGTCATGTGATCAAGCGCCGTGATGCGCTGTGTATCGCTGCCGTAGTATTTGCAGACGCCGTCAAATGTGATATAGGCACTCATATTTTTCACCGCAGTTACCGGAAGATATCGACCTTTTCATTACCGTGATTATACTGTATAATCTTGTAGTTGGCTATTCTTTTGACCGAGGTAAAAAAGTGACTTTTACAGAGAATCGTTTCAAACAGCACATCCTTCGTATCCTCGCTGTGATGCTTCTGATCGCAGCGCTTGTGAGCGCATCTGCAGTGCCTGCTGTATATGCAGAGACGCCGGATCCGTCCAGTATCTCCCTGTACTCGCAGAATGCGGCCGTGTACTGCACCGATACGAATACATTCTTATATGATCAGAATGCCGACGCCAGAATTTATCCGGCCAGTACGACCAAGATCCTGACCGCGATCGTGGCCATCGAAAATGCAGAAGACCTGGACATGAAAGTCACGGTCTCTGAAAACGCGGAATACGGCATCGACCCCTCGTCCAGCCATATCGCTCTTGAAACAGGCGAAGAACTGACCCTGCGGCAAGTCCTCTACGGTCTCCTGCTGGCATCCGGCAACGACTGTGCCGTCGTCATCGCCGAGGCGGTCGGCGGGAGCATCGAAGGCTTCTCTGATATGATGAATGAAAAAGCCGCGGAGATCGGCTGCACGGACAGCCATTTTTCCAATCCGCATGGTCTTTTCGCCGAAGATCACTACACGACCGTTCACGATCTGTGTCTCATCATGGCGTATGCGATCCAGAATGAGACTTTTGTAGAGATCGACAGCACGCTCACCTACACCATTCCTGCGACTAACAAGCAGGGGCCGCGTGAACTGTGGCACGGGCACGGCATGCTGAAGAACAAATACGCGTACTACGAACCTGTTATCTGCGGGAAGACCGGGTATATCACAGAGGCCGGTTTCAATCTCGTTACATACGGGGAAAAGAACGGCATCCATCTGATCGTGGCAACGGCCGGCGCCTCCCAGCAGGGAGAAGACTGTAAAGATACCAAGGCGCTGATGGAGTTCTTCTTCAATAATTACTCCCTTTCAACGATCAGTGTGTCCGCCGACAATGCTGACCCCATCAAGCTGGACGAAGATACGACCATCCCCGTCTCGCTGCCGGAGTCCGAAGTGAAATGCCTTGTCCCGGCAGGCGAAGAAGACACCGCGGTCACCTATGAGACGGTCCCGGCGGAAGGTCTTGCACGGCCCATCGCCAAGGGCGACCAGGTCGGTGAACTGGTGATCCGGAAGAACGATACTGCGATCGCGACCCTTCCCCTTCTCTCCGCGGAAGCGTTTCCGGAACCCGGACGTGCTCTGCAGGGGTTTGCGCGCAATCTGCTGATCGCTGCCAGTATCGTCATCGTGCTGATTCTGCTTCTGCTTTTGATCGCATCGATCAGAAGGCGCAAACAGCGGCGCAGCAGAATGTTCCTGCACAGCAACGGACGCAGACACCGCCGGTAAACGGCACCATCCATACCGACAAAAAGCGGGACCTGTTCCGGTCCCGTTTCTTTTGTTATGGCGGCTTTGCAAAGAAAAATCCCGAAGTGCCGTCAGGTGACTAATTCACTCCCTATCTATTAATAGGGGGGTGCCCTAAAACATTGTCTCTGCCTTCCGCTCGGTGACGGCCCGGCATCCTCGCTGTATCGGGCTCCCAATGTCGTGTTGTAGGTTGAATTATGTACACCTTAACGCACATTTCAGGATTTGTACGTTCTGTATTGATGAAAAGGCGAACAGTCTCTCTGTTCGCCTTCTTTATATACTATCTGCACCTGCTAGTCAAGGTCGATCGCGCAATTGTGATGAACACCCTGCACGTCATCGTTGTCTTCCAGGACATCGATCATCTTCTTCAGATTTTTGATATCGTCGTCTGTCTTGGGCGTCGCTTCCATGGACGGGATGTACTGGATATCCGCCTCAACGAACTCATAGCCGGCTTCCTTCAGCGCAGCGCTGACTTCCGTGAAGTCTTCCATCGCTGTCAGGATCTCAAAGCTGTCTTCGTAGACCTGCATATCTTCCATGCCCGCCTCGAGTGCTGCTTCCATCAGATCATCTTCATTGACATCGTCTGTCTTCTCGATGACGATCACGCCTTTTCTGGAGAACATGTAGGAAACGCATCCCGGCGCACCCATGTTGCCGCCGTACTTATCAAACGCACTGCGGACGGAGGCTGTCGTACGGTTGCGGTTGTCGGTCAGTGTCTCTACGATGACCGCAACACCGGACGGACCGTATCCTTCAAAGTTGAGTTCCTCAAAGTCTGCGCCGCCCATCTCGCCGGTGCCCTTCTTGATGGCACGGTTGATGTTGTCGTTCGGCATGTTGATGCCCTTGGCGCGTTCGATCGCGAGCTTCAGTCCGGCATTGTATTCCGGATCTCCGCCTGCTTTTGCTGCGACTGTGATGGCTCTGGCATACTTTGTGAACAGTGCGGCGCGGCGTTTGTCCTGCGCTTCTTTTCTTCCTGCGATGGTTCCGTGTCTACCCATAGTATATAAAACTCCTTATCTGTTTTGAAAATTACCTGTAATAGTATATACCTATCATCGTTGTATTTCAACACATAGCAAGATATGAGTATTAAATGGCCGGCTGTCAGATGCCCGCTCTCACATTTTGTATAGCTGCCATTTCGCGTCATCCAGAATATATTTGAGTTCGTAGTCTTTTTCCACGCCGTTCACGATGCTCTGGCAGCGGTAGATATAGGAGCGGATCCCCGCCACTTTTCTCTCATCGATCGAGAAGATCCTGTCCACGATGATGTCCATGACGCGCCCGTCCCCCTCCGTCACACGGAAGCGGTACGGCATCGGTCTTTTTGCTTCTTTGAAAACGACAATGGTGTCGATCGGCTTAGCCAAGATCTTCATTGCGGTATCCTCCCATCATAATGTAATCGCCGTCGTTGACGCCGCCGTCGATCGGCGCCATCGGTGTATTGACAAAAACGCCCCGGACGATTGACCGTTCCCCGAACGTCTTGCGGATCCGGTCCACCGTATCGCTGAGTGCGTCTTCTTTTTCCAGCGTCCGGAAGTCATAGATCGAGATCTGATGCATCCGCGCATCCAGCAGTTCCCGGACACCGACGCTGATCTGCCGGATGGGACTTCCCCTCCAGCACTCCCGGAACAGCCGGCAGGCCCATCTGTAAAGCACGGTCGTCGACCGCGTATAGGTATCCATCTGCCGCTGGTGAGAGTACCAGCCGGAAAGATCGGCTGTCCGCAGGTGGATCGAGATCAGCGACGCCCGGCATCCAAGACGCCGCAGGCGCATGCCTACCCGCTCACAGAGCGACAGAATGACCGGACAGGCCTCCTCTTCCGTCGTGACGTCGTACCGCATCGTGATCCCATTGCCGACGCCTTTCTGGATGATCCGGTCATTGGGGATGACCGGGGCGTCGTCGAGGCCGTTGGCATACCGCCACACGAGATCGCCGTGGCTCTTCAGCAGACTGTGCATGTGGTGCGGATCCGCCTGCGCCAGGTCACCGATGGTCGTGATATTGATCCGCCGCAGCTTGCGCGTCGTCGCACGGCCGACCATGAAGAGTTCCCCCACCGGCAGCGGCCACATCTTTTCACGGATTTCGGAGGGAAAAAGCGTATGGACCTTGTCTGGTTTTTCCAGTTCCGACCCCATCTTGGCGAGCAGTTTGTTACTGGAAACGCCTATATTGACGGTGAACCCGAGTTCCCGTTTGATCGTCTGCCGGATCTCCTGCGCCGCCGCCAGCGGGTCCCCCAGCGCCTTGACAGAGCCGGTATAGTCCAGAAAGCATTCGTCCACGCTGTACCGCTGGATCCGGTCGCTGTAGCGGGACAGGATCTCATACATCGCATCGCTGCAGTGCAGATACAGATCATAATCCGGCGGCTGCACGATCAGAGACGGGCACTTGCTCCGCGCCTCCATGAGGCTGTCAGCCGTGCCGATGCCGAACTTCTTGGCAGGGATCGACTTGGCCAGAATGATGCCGTGGCGGTTGGCCGGGTCTCCCGCGATCACCGCGGGAACCGTGCGCAGATCCACCGGATACCCCTGTTCCAGAAGATGCGTTGCCGTCCACGACAGATAGGCGCTGTTGGCATCGACATGCATGATGATAGACATACTGGCTGGACTGCACCTTTCCTGCACACAAAAATCAACGGACACTCATTCTCCCCCGGTCCTGTTTTCTTTTCGTTCTCAAGTCTCTTTTATTATAAAGAACATATGTTCTTTTTTCAAGATGGTATTTCAAAAACGATCGCAGCACTAAAAAAGATGACATGCCGTTTCCCTGACAGCATGCCATCTTTTATCTGTTCTCTGTTATATGTGACGGGCTGACAGCAGGCCTCGCTGCCGCTATTAAAGCAGATCGCCCTTTCTGCGCCAGCCGAGGTTGTAGCAGCGGTCGTCGATGATATCCCGGATCTGACGGAGCGCTTCCGGCTCGGTCTCCTCCTTGGAGATGAAGACCATCTCGCCGCCGTGTGCGATCAGAACGATCGCCTCTTCGAATTCGATCTTCTTGATGAAGGTGCGGTATTCCTTTTCGACCGGATCCTCGCCGTCCATGGTGGTGATGATCAGATCATCCTCATCAAACAGGACTTTAAAGCGGGCGATCTCCTGGTTTTTCTCTCTGGCGACCGCCAGATTGGCGAGATGCACCTTGTTCGTCATGCCCTTGAACCGGCTGAAGAAGACATATGCACCGATGGCGAGCGCCACAGCATAGACATAGTGCTTTGTGAAAAGCGCAGCCACAGCGAGTGCCGCACAGCAGATCGCCGTGCCGACCGCACCGTATTTTTCCTTTGCCGGCACCATTTTGGCCTGCAGTTTTGTCAGAATAACGTCGTTAATGAGGCCGATTCCCTCGATCATGACAAAAGTCCCCTTTCCAGCTTTGTCACGCAATATCTTACAGAGACCTACAGCGCCGCCTTGATGGCAGCCAGCAGGTCGTCAAATTCATCATACACCGGCAGTTCCGGATAGTCCTTCTTGATCTGCTCGGTCGTGCGGAACAGGAAGCCCGCCTTGCTCGCCTGGATCATCGCCAGATCGTTGAAGCTGTCGCCTGCCGCGATGGTCTCATAGCCCATCGACTGGAATGCCTTGACGGTCGTCAGCTTGGACTTCTCAATGCGCATGTTGAAGTCGGTGATCTCGCCGTCCTCCGCGACTGTCAGTGAGTTGCACAGGATCGTCGGCCAGCCGAGCTTTTTCATCAGCGGCTTCGCGAACTCTTCAAATGTATCACTCAGGATGACTGTCTGGGTCGTTGCACGCAGTTCATCGAGGAATTTTTTTGCACCGGGCAGCGGATCGATCGTCGCAATCGTCTCCTGGATCTCCTTCAGCCCGAGACCGTGCTCCTTCAGAATGCCGAGGCGCCAGCGCATCAGTTTGTCGTAGTCGGGCTCATCTCTTGTAGTACGCTTGAGCTCCGGGATGCCGCTCGCTTCCGAGAATGCGATCCAGATCTCCGGTACGAGGACGCCTTCCATATCCAGACATACAATATTCATACTTTCTCCCCTATTTACAATAATGAATTATGCGGTAACTTGTTTAACGATTGTTCTTAATGCTGACAGTGACGACACTGCCCTGTCTTTTGAGCTGCAGACTGTTGAATGTCTTCAGCAGTTCGGACAGCGAACTTTTGCCGTAATTGCTTATGTCGAAGTCCGGCCATCTGTTCTGCAGTTTGCTGCCGATCTCGCCGAGCTCCGTTTCTTTGTTTTTCTGATCGTTGGCCTGAATGATGCCTTTGATCCGCCGCTCCACCGTCTTCGGGTTGATGATATTGTTCGTTCTGACCGGTTCAGCTGCTTCTTTGGGCATATCATCCAGATAGATGAACTTGTTGCAGGCTTCGATCAGCGCCTGCGGCGTCTTTTCCTCGCCCATGCCGATGACCAGCATGTTCTCTTCACGCAGACGGCTGGCCAGCCTCGTGAAATCGCTGTCGCTGCTGACGATGCAGAAGCCGTCCACCTTACCGGAATACAGAATGTCCATCGCGTCGATGATGAGCGCAGAGTCGGTGGAATTCTTGCCGAATGTATTGCTGAACTGCTGGATCGGCGTCAGCGAGTTCTCCAGCAGGGTCTTTTTCCAGCTTGCTGCGGTCGGTCTGGTCCAGTCGCCGTAGATGCGCCGGTATGTCGCGATGCCCTCTTCGTTGACCTTGTCCAGAATGTAATCCAGGTATTTGGCGGAGATATTATCGGAATCGATCAGAAGAGCGATTCTTTTTTCATCCATGTCAGGAAGACTCCTTTCTTTCCATATACCGTGCAACAGCACGGACGCTGCAATATTATACCACACGCATAGGATGTTTCCAATAATCGTTTCAAGCATTCTGAACAGCACTCGAACTGTTGTTGATTCTTTTTTCATATACAACCTTTTAAGGGTATTTTATGCAACCAAAGGTATATAATAAACATGTAACTTATAGATCTCTGAAGTCCGGAAGCGGCTTTCCGCTTCTGAAAGGAGGCATATATGAGACAATATGAACTGTTTATCAACGGCGCATTCGTACCGAACGGAGACCGTGAGATGCTCGACGTCCTCAATCCGGCCACCGAGGAAGTGATCTCCCAGGTACCCAAAGCGACGGCGGAAGACGTAGAAGCAGCCATCGATGCGGCTGCAGCCGCGCAGAAAGACTGGGCCAAACTGCCGCCGATCGTCCGCGCCGGTTATATCCGTGAATTGGCACAGATGGTAGCGGACAACCGCGAACTGTTCGCACGCACCAATTCCGAAGAAATGGGCAAACCGCTGGCGCAGTCCATGGATGAAGCCGGCTGGCTGACAGAGTATCTGAACTTCTTCGCAGAAATGGCCCGCCATATCAAAGGCCAGATCATCCCCTCCGACCGTCCGAATGAGAACATCTTCATGTACAAGATGCCGCTAGGCGTCGTCGCCGGGATCATGCCGTGGAATTTCCCGCTCTTCCTGATCGGCCGTAAAGTCGCACCTGCCCTACTGGCAGGCTGCACCGTAGTCCTCAAACCGTCCAGTGACAGCCCGAACGGCTGTTATGAATTCGCCAAACTGGTCGAAAAGAGTTCCCTGCCGAAGGGCGTCATCAATGTGCTGACCGGCTCCGGTGCGGTCGTCGGCGACGCGCTCGCCAAGAGTCCGAAGGTCCAGATGGTCTCCATGACAGGCTCCACGGAAGCCGGCAAGAAGATTATGGCCAATGCGGCTGCAAATGTCACCAAGGTCTCCCTTGAGCTCGGCGGCAAAGCACCTGTCATCGTCATGGACGACTGCGATCTCGATGCCACCGTCGAACATGTTTACAACTCGCGTATCATCAACACCGGTCAGGCCTGCAACTGCGCAGAGCGCATCTATGTCCAGGAAGGCATCTACGATCAGTTTGTGGAAAAGATTGTAGAGAAATTCAAGAAGACGACTTTCGGCAACTCGCTCGAAGGCGCGTTCGACATGGGGCCGATGGTCAACAAGGCACAGCAGGAGCATGTGGATGACCTCGTTAAGAGCGCTGTGGCAGACGGCGCGACTGTCCTGTGCGGCGGCAAACCGGCGACCGTTGACGGTAAAGGCTTCTTCTATGAACCGACCGTCATCACCGGCTGCAAGCATGGCTCCCGCATCATGACAGAGGAAATCTTCGGACCGGTCCTGCCGATTACGACGTTCAAAACACTCGATGAAGCGCTGGAGAAAGCCAACGACTGCATCTTCGGTCTGACCTCCTCCATCTACTCCTCCAACTGGGATACCATCATGAAAGCGCTGAATGAGCTCCATTACGGCGAGACGTATGTCAACCGCGAGCACTTCGAGGCCTTCCAGGGCTTCCACGCAGGCGTCCGCCAGTCCGGCCTGGGCGGCGACGACGGTGAACTCGGTCTGGAAGAATTCCTCGAGACGCATGTCTGCTACGTCGATTACAACCTGGATGCATGATCCGGACATCAACAGACTTGCACATCACTCTATATCATCATTTGATTAAGGAGGTTTAATATGTTTAAAGCAGGTGTAGGAACAAGTATTGCGGCAGATGCCTTTACAGCCGGAAAAGAAGCTGCTGCGAAGGCTTTTGAAGGCCTTGAAGGAGCAAAAATGGCATTTGCATACGCAAGCTGTGCATATGATCTGGATGCTATGATGGCCGGCATCAAGGAATCGCTTCCCGGCGTGCCCGTCATCGGCAACACCTCATTCACCGGTGTCATCACACAGGACGGTTATATTTCCGGAGACGACGGATTCGTCGGTGTCATGGCGCAGGCTGACCCGGACATGGCGGTCGGCATTGCATGCGCGCTGAATGAAGGCGATCCTGTTGCTGCAGGCCGCAAAGTCGCCATGGATGCCATGGCGAAAGCCGGCAAGGATGCTGCACCGGCGTATTTCTACATGGTAGCGCCTCCCGGTGCGGAAGAGTTCTTCCTGAAGGGCATCACCGAAGTGATCGGCCGCGTCCCCTTCTTCGGCGGCAGTGCGGCGGATAACTCGATCGCTGGCGAATGGAAAGTCTTTACCGATGAATGCGTTTTTGCCGACGGTGTAGCAGTCGCGTTCTTCTATACAGATAAGAAGATGACGAACAAATTCACCGGCGCATACCGCGAGACCGGCGATATGGGTATCATCACCAAGGTCGCGGACAACAGATGCCTGCAGGAGATCGATGGTGTACCGGCTCTTGAGAAGTATGCTGACTGGAGAGGACTCGATCCCGAGACCATCAAGGGCGGCAATCTGCTCGTTGCCACCATCACCTCCCCGCTCGGCGTCAAAGACCGCCTCGGCGATCTCGTTGCGATCCGTCATCCGATGAACGGCAACGACGATATGTCCATGAATATCGGCAACAAACTGACGGTCGGGACAGCCGTGATCCGGATGGAAGGATCTGTCGATGAACTCATCGATTCCACGGGCAAAACGCTGGCGGAACTGAAAGAAAAAGCCGGCGGCAAGATCGGCGCTTTCCACCTCGTTCACTGCGGCGGACGCCGTGCCGGCATCGGCGACCGCATCGGCGAAGTTGCAGAGCAACTGAAGAAAGAAGCCGGCGATGTGCCGTTCCTGTGCGAATTCACCTTCGGTGAGTACGGCTTTGAGCAGGACGGACTCAACACATGTGGCGGCCTGATGCTCTCCTTTACAGCATTTGCCGAGTAGCAGCACAGATCTGATCCATAAACAGAAAACGGGCGGTTCCATTGCAAGATGGAACCGCTCTTTCAGTCTAATACACCAACAAAGCATGTATACATAAGGAATCTATGCATTTTTATTGACATTTCAGTGAAAATATAGTTTACTACTTGGGTATTACTAACACCATAGAGGTGCGGGATCCATCAGTAACCTGCCGCGATAGACGAAAGGACGTCTGCTGCAGCGTGAAAGGGGCTTCCGCCGAAGGTGCGGTCATCCTTTGGGCCAATCCTGGGTCATCACAGAATATGTGATGGACTGTCACGTACGTGGAGCGCTATCGGTGGCTATAAGAATCGTATTCTATTGCCATGCATTTTCCACGACTGCATGGCATTTTTATTGCAGGAGGTATCCATGAGATCTTCAAAGAATCGCCTCGTTTTCATCGCAGGTCTGGCACTGCTGATGATCTTCGCCCTCCCCGTGCTGGCGTTTGCCGACGGTGAAGAGGCAGAGGAACTGCCGGCCCTGTTCGCGACCTGGTGGTCGGTCCTGCCGCCGCTCGTCGCGATCGCACTCGCATTAATTACAAAGGAAGTATACAGTTCGCTGTTCCTTGGCATTCTCTGTGGCGGCATTCTGTACGCCGGTGCGGACTTCGCGGGCATCCTCAACCATGTCCTGATCGACGGCATGGTCGGTTCCCTCTCCGATGGCTGGAACGTAGGCATCCTGCTCTTCCTGGTATTCCTTGGTATCCTCGTCGCCATGATGAACCTGTCCGGCGGCAGCAGTGCGTTCGGCCGCTGGGCAAAATCCAAAATCAAGTCCAGAGCCGGTGCGCAGAGATCCACGATCTTCCTCGGCATCCTGATTTTCGTCGACGACTATTTCAACTGCCTGACCGTCGGCAGCGTCATGCGTCCGCTGACAGATGAGTACAACATCAGCCGCGCCAAGCTCGCTTACCTCATCGACTCCACAGCGGCACCGATCTGCATCATCGCCCCGATCTCCTCGTGGGCGGCGGCTGTCAGCGGTTTCGTCGAAGGCGAGAACGGCCTCACCGTATTCCTGAGAGCGATCCCGTTCAACTTCTATGCGCTGCTGACCATCGTCATGATGTTCGCACTCGTCAGCATGAAGTTCGATTACGGCAAGATGGCCACCTTTGAACGCAATGCGCA
Source organism: uncultured Eubacteriales bacterium (assembly GCA_902790905.1). Classification (GTDB taxonomy): domain Bacteria; phylum Bacillota; class Clostridia; order Peptostreptococcales; family Anaerovoracaceae; genus RUG13615. Next base: position 10,842 of record CADATO010000027.1, on the reverse strand, counting down.
GGAAAAAGGCGATCTGTTCACCGTACATGACGCGAGTATGATCGGCGCGGAGAGCGCGGAAGACGTCTCCAACCCGAACGGCAAGGTCATCGATCTGGTCTTCCCGATCATCGTCCTGATCATCAGCTGCCTCATCGGCATGATCTACACCGGCGGTTTCTTCGACGGCACAGGCTTCGTCGACAGCTTTGCCGGCTCCGATGCCTCTGTCGGTCTCGTACTCGGCAGCGCCGTTGCACTGGTCATCACGATCATCTTCTACGTCTGCCGCCGCACGCTATCCTTCAACAAGTGCATGGACTGCGTCCCCGAAGGCTTCAAAGCAATGGTTTCCCCCATCGCTGTCCTGACGCTGGCGTGGTCTCTCAAAGCGATGACCGACAGCCTCGGTCTGAGCGAATTCGTCGAAGGCCTCGTCGACGGCATGGGCGCCGGCTGGATGAGCCTGCTGCCTGCAGTCATCTTCCTGATCGCTGTCGTGCTGGCCATTGCTTCCGGTACTTCCTGGGGCACCTTCGGCATGCTGATCCCGATCGCGATCGCTGCGACCAGCAATACCCCGGAACTCATGTACATCGCAATCTCCGCCTGCATGGCCGGTGCGGTCTGCGGTGACCACTGCTCCCCGATCTCCGATACGACGATCATGTCGTCTGCCGGTGCGGGCTGCAACCACCTGAGCCACGTAGAGAGCCAGTTCCCGTACGCAATGACGGTTGCCGGTGTCTCCTTCATCACGTACATCGTAGCGGGCTTCTCCAAGAGCGCGGTCGTCTCCCTGCCTCTCGGCATTGTCCTGATGATCGCCACCCTCTTCGTGATCCGCTCCATGGTGCGCAAAAGCGACAACGCACGCGCAGCAGTGAATACGGAGAATTAATCAAAAATAAGGAAACAGTAATACGGGACCTGCCCGTACTTAGACGGGCAGGTCCTTTTGTCGCCTTGCATGAAAAGAGCGATTCCGATAAAATAAACAGGCACGGCCTTTGGTCGCGCACATAACTAATCACTTTCTCACCAATCTGCTCCATGCAGATCGAAGCATAGTAGGTAGCATTATGAAAAACATCATCAATGGTTGGAACAAACTGGGCCTGGTCGGACAGATCATCATCGGCCTGCTCATCGGTATCGCGGTCGCGGTGTGGATCCCTGTTCCGTTTGCTTTCTTTGGCATCTTCGGTAGTCTTTTTGTCGGTGCGCTCAAAGCGATCGCCCCGCTCATGGTCTTTGTGCTCGTCATGTCTGCGGTTGCACAGCATCAGTCCGGTCAGAAGACAAATATGAAGACGGTCATCGCCCTTTATGCGATCAGTACGATGGCAGCCGGCGCGTGCGCTGTCATCGCCAGCTTCCTCTTCCCGACGACACTGCAGCTTGTGGAGTCGACGGAAGAACTGACACCGCCGGAAGGCATACTCGAGGTGCTCCAGAATGTCCTGTTCAATATCGTGGACAACCCCATCAGCGCGATCATGAATGCGAACTTCCTCGGTGTCCTCGCGTGGTCACTGCTTCTCGGCATTGCATTCCGTATGGCCGGTGACAATACAAAGGCGTTCCTGAGCGATGCGGCTGATGCGGTCACCAAGTGCGTCCGCTGGGTCATCCGTTTTGCCCCGCTCGGCATCATGGGTCTTGTCTACAGCTCTATCACAACAAGCGGTCTTGATACCCTGCTCGGCTATGCGCACCTGATTGTCGTGCTCGTCGCGACCATGCTGGTTGTCGCCTTTGTGGTCAATCCTCTGATCGTGTTTGTGGCCACGCACCAGAACCCATACCCGCTCGTCTGGAAGTGCATCCGCGTCAGCGGTCTGACCGCCTTCTTCACAAGAAGCTCTGCGGCGAATATCCCCGTCAACCTTGAACTCTGCGAAGACCTCGGGCTGAATAAGGATACCTATCCGATCTCGATCCCGCTCGGCGCCACCATCAATATGGCCGGTGCTGCCGTCACGATCGCAGTCATGTCCCTGGCGGCCTGCTATACAGAAGGTGTCAGTGTGGACATCGGCTCCGCGATCCTGCTGATCTTCCTGGCGGCTGTCAGTGCAGCCGGTGCTTCCGGTGTTGCCGGCGGCTCCCTGCTGCTGATCCCGCTCGCCTGCAGTCTGTTCGGTCTGCCGGCGGATATCGCAATGCAGGTCGTCGGTGTCGGTTTCATCGTCGGCGTCATCCAGGACAGCTGCGAGACCGCGCTCAACTCTTCGACCGATGCACTGCTGACCGCCACTGCAGAACTGCGCGACGCACGCAAACGCGGCGAAAAACTCGAACTCAATATCTGACCGAAGAAAAGCAATATACGCCTTATAAGAAAAAGACCTGTTCGCATGAACAGGTCTTTTTTCAGATCATACGCTGTCTTTACACGCTGACACTTTACCAGATCGCTGCCATCATTCTCTTCCCAACGGGTTCTCTGGCAGCAGCGGCGTCATATTGCGGAGACTGACAGCGATCGTCGACGCATTGTGCGCCAGTGCGGACATCGCCGGTGTGAGTATTCCCCCTACTCCAAGTACGATCAGCGCTGTGTTGAATGTCATAATGAATCTGTAGGAACCATGGATGCGGTCCATGAGTGCGTCACTTGTTTCTTTCAGTGTGACAAGACTGTAGAGATCGTCTGCTTTGATCGTCACATCTGCGATCTCTCTGGCGATCGCAGCGCCGTCACTGATCGCGATCCCCGCATCCGCCTCGGAAAGTGCCGGCGAGTCATTCACACCGTCTCCGATCATGACCACCGTTCTGCCCGCCTCGTGTTCCGCCTTTATGAAAGCTGCTTTGTCCTCCGGCAGGACCTCCGCGTGATACTCGTCAACACCGACAAGTGCTGCAACAGCCCGGGCTGTACGGGCATTATCTCCCGTCATCATGACGATCCGTTTTGCACCCAGTTCGTGAAGTCTGCGGATCACAGCAGGCGCTTCTTCCCGGATCGGGTCTTCGATCAGGATCACAGCAGCCAGTACGCCGTCAAGCGCGAGGTAAAGATGCGAATAGGCGTCCGGAAGCGATTCATACTTACTCTCTTCTCCGGGAGGAATCACAGCTCCCTCATCCTCAAAGACGAAGTGATAACTGCCGATCAGCGCCTTTTTCCCTTCAATCGAACTCGAGATCCCATGCGCGACCACGTATTCGACTTCCGTATGACGTTCCTCATGCAGCAAGCCGCGGTTGCTCGCTTCTCTGACGACCGCATTGGCGATCGAATGCGGATAGTGCTCCTCCAGACAGGCAGCCAGACGCAGCATCTCTGTCTCGTCTTCGCCGCCGAACGATACCACACCGGCCACTTTCGGCTCCGCATAGGTCATGGTACCGGTCTTATCAAAGACAATTGTGTCCACATCGCTGATGATCTCCATGAACCGGCCGCCCTTGACCGTGATGCCCTTGTTACTGCTTTCGCGCATGGCAGACAACACCGCGATCGGAAGAGACAGTTTTAAGGCGCAGGAATAGTCCACCATCAGCGCAGCGCTGGCTTTCGTGGCATTGCGTGTGATCAGATAGATCAGACCGGCTGCTGCCAGATTGAACGGAACAAGCCTGTCAGCCAGATGAGACGCCTTGTCTTCGACATCTGACTTGAGTTTTTCGGACTCCTCGATCATCTGCACAATGCGGTCATACCGCCCGCCGCCCATGGCCTTATCGATCTGTATGGTACACTGGCCTTCTTCAACGACCGTACCTGCATAGACATAACTGCCGGCTGCTTTTCTGACAGGAATGCCTTCTCCGGTCATACTGGCCTGGTTGACCATGGCCTCACCGCCCGTGACTTTTCCGTCCAGCGGGATCATACTGCCCATGCGGACAACAACCTCGTCGCCGGCTTTGATCTGTTCAATCGGGGTCAGATACTCCTGCCCGTCTTCTTTTTTCCAGACCATATCCACCTGCAGTGCCATGGAACGCACCAGATCATCCACGGATTTCTTGTGTGTCCATTCGTCGAGAATATCACCGATATCCAGCAGGAACATGATCGACGAGGCAGTCTGAAAATCGCCCTGCAGCATCGCCACAGCAATGGCTGTGGCATCAAGCACAGAGACCTCTATCTCTCGCCTGAGGATTGATTTCAGACATTTCAGTAGGTATTTCCCGGACCGCAGCAATGCGACACCGGCACGCACCGGATACGGCAGGAAGACACGGCTCAGCACCCGTCTGATAACACGGTTTGCCAGTCTGTCCGCATAATGCCTGTTCAGTTCCCGGCCGGTGTGCTCAGGAACGAGTGCGATGGCGTTTTCATCATCAAAAGAGAACACCGACAGTGCCTTTGTGACCGCGCTTTTCTCCCCGCTGTAGCGGATGATGGCATCACAGGTGCGGTCAAAGACTTTGACATCGGTAACGCCGCTCACGTTCCGCAGATAGTATTCCAGGACATCCGCCTGCGCCAGGCTCATCCGGTACACTTCGAGATGAACACGTATTCTGTTGTCGCTGTTATGTAAGACTGTACACTTCATGCGTTTTTCCGCTTCCGTAAAGCCTACGCTTCAGCGGCAGCGTCTTCGATGACTTCCGCTTCTTTGGCCGCAGCGCGTTCTTCGTTGATCTTTTTCGCTTCTTCCAGAATATCGTCGCAGTTCTCACGGACTGTATCCGCACAGGCCATGGCTTCATCTCTGACACGCAGTGCGGCTGCCGTCGTCTGCACATAGACTTTCTTGGCATCCTGACTGCCGAGGATCTTAAAACCTGCAGACCCGAATAATGTGCCGCCGATGAAGAGTGCAACTTTTCCAATACCGTTCATAATACTTCCTCCTTTATCACTGTTAATCAGTCCTTATCAAAACGACCCGCAGCGCGGATCGTTCATGTTTTCTGTACCTTCATCCTATCACCGGCATTTTCCGTGTCGGCTCTGAACAGGCACATCTGATCAATTTGTAAAAAGTTAGCAATGGCTTCGGCGCCGTTCCTGCCTGTTCGGGCTATTCGCAGGGTTCAATCCGCACGCTCTCCAGCAGACGCTGCGATTCTTCCCGGTCCATTCTGCGGAACTTGCCGGGCGTCATGCAGAACATATCACGGAACACCTTGGCAAACTTGCTGCCGTTTTCAAAACCGACCCTGCCGGCGATCTCAAGAATACCTTCGCGGCTGTTCATCAGGAGACCGGCTGCATACTCCAGCCGTTTGGCGCGGACATATTTATGAATCGGCATCCCATAGGTGTTCTTAAAGCAGATCTTTAAATATGTCGCCGAATAGCCGAATTTGTCGGCCAGATCCTCCAGCGTGATCTTTCTGTCCAGATTATCCAGCAGATACTTGCAGGCATTCTCCGCCAGCTGTTTCTGTCTTTCTGTTGTACTTTTCTTTTTCATAGCTGAAGGCTCCATTTGGTTAGCGAAAACTAACCACTATTCAAAAAAGATCGGTTAGCAATTACTAACCGATCAAATAATACTGTATATTCTATCTTATGTCAATACTGACTACTCTTCGCTGAACTGGTCCTTGCCAACGCCGCACAGAGGGCAGGCAAAGTCTTCCGGCAGGTCTTCCCACTTGGTGCCCGGCTCGATCCCGTTATCCGGATCGCCCATTTCTTCGTCATAGACATAACCGCAAACGCCGCATACGTATTTCATAGCTGTTTCCTCCTTAGTGTTTGATTTGCACTGAATTGTCACTGCAAAGACGGTCTTATTGCCGTCATCCTTATTGTATAGGAATCGCCCTGTCATTGCAAAGAAAAATCCGCCCGGTTACCCGAGCGGACAAATTGGTGATCCGTAATAGACTTGAACTATCGACCTTCTGGTTGTCACCCAGACGCTCTCCCAGCTGAGCTAACGGATCATGTCGTTTCCGACTTGATGAGTATACCACAAGCACCTATGATTGACAACACCAAATTTGCGATTTTGTATTATTTTTCGTTCAATTGATGTAATTGCCTGTTTCAAGCCGGATACGATGATTTTTTAAACTGTGATCTCCCCTGCGATGACCTTGCGGTAGTCTTCGAGGTTGCGCTTGAGCAGCGCCGGCGTATCAAGGCCGTACGGGCACTTCTCCGCACACTGGCGGCACTCGATGCAGGTATCGATCTTTTCCATCTCCTCCTGCCAGTGCGGCGTGGTCCAGGCTGCGGTCGGTGCACGGCGGATCATGAGCGACATGCGGGCGCAGTCGTTGATGCTGATGCCCATCGGGCACGGTTTGCAATATCCGCAGCCGCGGCAGAATTCGCCGGAGAGTTCTTCCTTTTCTTTCTCGATAAAGGCTTCGATCTCATCCGTCATAGCCGGTGTCTCATCCATATAAGACAGCCACTCGTCGAGTTCCTTCTCTTTCTGGACGCCCCAGATCGGCAGCACATCGTACTGCGTCATGAAGGCCATCGCCGCTTCGGATCTGGTGATCAGTCCGCCGGCCAGTCCCTTCATGCAGATGTAGCCCATATCCGCCGCGATGCAGTCCTCAACGAGTTTCTTCTCTCTGTCCGAAGCCAGATAGCTGAACGGGAACTGCAGCGTCTCATAGAGCCCGGACTGCACGATCTCCTCCGCCACCTGGATCAGGTGCGCGGTGATGCCGATATGACGGATCTTGCCCTGCTTTTTGGCCTCTTCCAGGCATTCGTACATGCCGGTGCCGTCCCCGGGTTTGTAGCACTGCGGGACGCAGTGAAGCTGGTAGACATCGATATAGTCTGTCCCAAGCGTTTTCAGCGACGTTTCGAGCTGTTCCCAGAATTCCTCCGTTGTTCTCGCCATGGTCTTGGATGCGATGAAGACCTTGTCGCGCATCCCCTTGAATGCTTCGCCGACCTTCTCCTCACTGTCCGAATAGGCACGGGCGGTATCAAAGTACGTCATCCCGCCGTCGTACGCCTTGCGCAGCAGATGGACCGCTTCGTCCTTGCTGATGCGCTGGATCGGCAGTGCGCCGAATGCGTTCTGCGGTGTTGTGATGCCTGTCCTGCCAAGTGTGATCTGTCTCATAGTTTCTCCTTATTCGCCTGATTGGCGATTCCATTACAGACAGATTATATCATTCCGCTTCCTGAATGACACGCTCTTTATGACCGCCTTCGCGAATCGTCAGTGACCAGAAGAAGAACAGCACACCGCTCACGACTGCTGTGATATATGAGACATGATCAGCCGGTACCACCTTTTCGATGACTGACAGGATCATCGGTGTGAAGAACTGAGCGGTATAAAGCGCTGCACTGATCAGCGGCAGGACCGTGCTGCAGTATATGCTGGACAGCAACGGGGACAACTTTGACTATAAAGTAATCATCAGCTGGAGTGACTATCTGCTCTCCTTCCTGCTGATCCTGCTGACTTCCTACCTTGTGACTCTGCTGTTCTCACGGCGCATCCACAAACTCGATATGGTAGAAACGCTCAAAGGGCTGGAGTGACGAAAAAGCGGTTTTCCGACACAAGGTCCTCAAGGTATAACAAAAGAGCCACTCCACGGGGAATGGCTCTTTTCTATTATCATCAATCTGTCTGTTAGAACGTCGCGACTTCGGGATCCGGTGCCTTCGTCTTCCACGCTTTCTCGCAGTAGATGACCGGTCCTTCTTCCTGATAGGCCTGCTCGTATTCGTTCTTCACAGTGCCTTTGACCATGACCCAGTCGCCCTTCTTGACATCTAAAGGTTTATCGTAAACATAAACCAGACCTGCGAACTGGATATCCTCCACGCAGCACGTCATGACGTGGCGGCCCATTGCGTACTTGCCTTTGGGCAGTTCATCGATCATGGCGATGCGCACGCGCAGCTGCAGGGTCTTGCCTTCGTAGTTCTGCGGGTTTTCGTTGATGTCGCGGTACCATTCCGCATACCACTCGTCCTTGATCTCCACGACTGGCGCTTCCATATCGTACGGCAGCGGATCTTCGATGTCATCCTGCTCGACATCTTCCGGACCGTATTCGTAGCAGATCTGCGCACGGCGGTTGGCGATGCGCACTTCCTTGTGGAACGGCATCTTGTCAAAGCCCTTCTCGCAGCGGTTGAAGATGTTGAGCTCCGCTGTCTGCATCTTGTCAAAGCAGAGCTGGCGCATGTTCTGGTTGTACATCAGGAACGTTGTCGCATCGTGGAAGCAGACTTCCTGGTAGATCAGCCAGTTCTGCGGCATGTTCTGGAACAGGGTCTGCAGCATCCACATGCCGTTGTACTCGATGACAACGCGGTCGATCGCATGGCGCTTTTCGAGCTTCTTCAGACGCTCCTGTGTCAGATCTTCCTCGTCCTCGATGGTCTCGATGTAGACGTTCGGATAACTGAACTTCGACGGATCGTAGTCCTCCTCGCCTTCTTCACAGAGGAGCAGCAGTGTCCGTTCGCCCTCATTGAAGTCGGTCGTGGACAGGATGTCCTGAATAAACGTTGTTTTACCCCCGCCGAGAAAGCCTGTGAACAGGTATACGGGGATCTCTTGCTGTTGATTCATCATAAATGTGTTGTCCTTATTTGATCATGTATCATGTTGGCATCGCTCAGTCAAACGGCTGTCAGCAGCTCGCTCTCACAGATCTGAAAACGATCTGTTCGAGCTGGACCTGCTGCGCCGTTTTTCAAAGCTGCTAGTCCAGCATAAATAACTCTCTGATACGATCTTCCTCAAGATCCACACCGATGACGCAGATCATGCCGGTCGCTTCCGGTGTGCCCTCGCGCACTTCCGGCTCGCCCGGTACGTAGTCGAAGTGGATCCATGTGCCGTCGACACCTTCGACGATACCCTTGGAACGCAGGACCTGTCCGCACTCTGCGAAGTTGTCGAGCCCCTTGAGTGCTTCCTCGATCTGCTCTTTCGTGTATTTGTGCGCCGTGTTCACGCCCATCTCACTGAAGATCTCGTCCGCATGGTGATGCCCGTGGTGGTCGTGATCGTGATGGTGATGATGCTCGTGGTCGTGGTCATGGTCATGATGGTGTTCATGCTCGTCATGATCGTGGTGATGATGCTCGTGTTCATGTTCATGCTCATGTTCATCATGGTCGTGGTGATGGTGCTCATGTTCGTGTTCATGCTCATCTTCATCGTGGTCATGGTGGTGGTGATGATGGTGCTCCGCCTCATGCGCGTAAGCTTCTTCGCGCAGCTTGTCGAGCTCTGCCGACAGGGTCTTCTTCTGCTCCATGACCTCGAGGATCTGCTGGCCGGAGATCTTGTCCCAGTCGGTGGTGACCATCATGGCATGGTCGTTCTTCTCGCGCAGCATCTTCACGCAGTTGTCCAGTTTTTCCTGGGAAAGGCCGGCGGTGTGGCTCAGGATGATCGAGCTGGCGTGTTCGACCTGGTTCTCGTAGAACTCGCCGAAGTTCTTCATGTAGACCTTCGCCTTCTTCGCATCGACGACCGTCGTGAAGCCGTTGAGTTCGATGTTGTCGTTGTGCAGATCCTGCACGGCGATGATGACGTCGCTCAGTTTACCGACGCCGGAGGGCTCGATGATGATGCGCTCGGGAGCGTACTCCTCGATGACCTGATTCAGTGCACGGCCGAAGTCGCCGACCAGGGTGCAGCAGATGCAGCCGGAGTTCATCTCGTTGACCTGGACGCCGGTCTCCTTGAGGAATCCGCCGTCGATGCCGATCTCGCCGAATTCGTTCTCGATCAGGACAAGTTTTTCATCGCCGTATGCGCCGTCCGCAATCAGCTTCTTGATCAGCGTGGTCTTGCCGGCACCGAGGAAACCGGAGAAAATATCAACTTTTGTCATATCTATACCTTCTTTCTTATGAAATCTGATTCTGCGATTCGCAACGCCATATATTATAGCACATCCGAAAAGTTTTTGTGGAAATGTATAAGCGATTCCTGTATAATACATCTTGCTGTGGAGAGTTATCGAAGTGGTCATAACGAGCCGCACTCGAAATGCGGTGGCCCTCACGGGCCCGTGGGTTCGAATCCCACACTCTCCGCCATAAGCCCCTCTCACCGGATGGTGACGAGGGGTTCTTTCTTTTCGCGCTCCGCAATCTTCTGCTGATGTCTAAATAGGATTGCAATCTCAGAAAACTCTGATATGATGAAGTTACTCTGAAACCGCAGTTTATGGGAATGGAGGCCGGATCATGTTTGAGATTGAGATCAAAGCACAGTTGGACGATCAGATATCATCCGAGATTTTTGAATCCGCAACCGACCTGGGCTTTACCGTCTGCTGGCGCGGTGTTGAAGAAGACGTCTACTATAACGGCAACGACCGTGACTTCCGCCAGACTGATGAGGCACTGCGCATCCGGACGCAGCGTGCGCTGGCGCCTGCCATCAGCACGACCACCCTCATCACCTACAAGGGTCCCAAGGCTGTCGGTCCCACCCAGTCCCGGACGGAACTGGAGACGGCTGTCGCAGACGACGATGTGATGCGGGATATCCTCGATCACCTCGGCTATCCTTCCGTCATGACGGTCCGCAAGACGCGCGTCGAGCTCGACGGCGAATATCCGTATGAGGGCTATCATATCTGCCTCGACCGTGTAGACGAACTGGGCGACTTTATAGAGATTGAACGGGTGCTGCCGGACGAAGCCACCGAAGCGGACAAAACGGCCGCCACAGAGGCGATTTTCGCCCTTCTCGCACTCCTTGGGGTGCCGGCCAGCGACATTGTCGAAGAGACCTATCTCGAAATGCTGCTGAAGCAGTATTACCCGGCCGAATAATACAGCCGGGCATCACCAATACAGAACCTGCAGGACGCTGCTACAGCGTCCTTCAGACTGTAGACAAAGCCCTGGTCCCGCGAAGCGGGATCGGGGCTTTTCATATACTGCAGAACCCATATCCGGAAACTGCTGTGAATATTTGT
>CADATO010000026.1 GCA_902790905.1 uncultured Eubacteriales bacterium | reverse complement strand
CGTTTTCACAGTAGTAGATGTTCCCGATCAGGGTGGTGAAGGAGAATACCAGCATGGATACAGTAATGAACAGGGGCCCGAAATCTCCCAGGACTTTGTGGAGGGAAGTCTGGACCCACAGGGCGCCGGCGTTGTCCGCATTGCCCGGGACCCCGGATACCAGGCACATGAAGGCGGTGGCGTTGCACAGGATCACCGTGTCGATGTACACGGAGAGCATCTGGACCAGACCCTGTTTCACCGGATGGGTGGTGGTGGCAGCGGCTGCGGCGTTGGGGGCGGATCCTACACCGGCTTCGTTGGAATACAGACCTCTCTTCAGACCGAACATCAGGCAGCTGCCGGTGAATCCGCCGAAGATTGCCTTAAAGTCAAACGCACTGGCGAAGATGCGGCCGAACATCGCGGGCAGGTTGCCGGCATTCAGGACCAGCACCAGGATCGAGATCGCTACGTACAGAACGCCCATGACCGGGACGAGGATGCCGGTGACATTGACCAGTCTCTTCGCACCACCGAGGACGATCACTGCGAACAGGACCATCAGGATGACACCGATCACGGCCGGTGTGCTGGTTTTGCTGTAGAAATCGAACGCTTTGAACGATGTCTGCAGGTTGTATGCTGCCAGCATATTGTAGCCGACCGCATAGGTGAAGATGATCAGGATCGAGAAAATGATGCCGAGCCATCTCGCGTGCAGCGCCTGCTGCATGTAGAATGCCGGGCCGCCGTAGCTGGTGCCGTCCGGATTCTTCTTTTTGTAGACCTGTGCCAGTGTGGACTCGACGAATGCGGTTGCGCCGCCAAGGAACGCGGTGACCCACATCCAGAAGATCGCGCCTTCACCGCCGGAGATGATGGCAGCGCTGACGCCGATGATGTTGCCGGTGCCGACGCGGGAAGCGGTCGATACCATCAGGGCGCCGAACGAGGAAATGCCGTTCTCCGTGTGCGGCTTCTCAGAGACGACACGGATGCTCTCCCCGAAGAGTCTCACCTGCATCAGACCGGTGCGGCAAGTGAACCAGATCCCGCCGAATACGAGCAGGAGCGGTACGCACCAGGGCTGGTACAGGACTCCGGAGATGGCTGCTACGATATTGCCGATAACAGTCATGGTAATAGTCCTCCTTAAAGATGTAATAAATGATTTCGGATACCAAAAATATCCCCCTTTAAAATATATTGATATTTTACATGAATTGCTGTCCTTTGTCGATAGTATAATTGTATACATGTATCCCAAATGAATACAACCCTTCGCCTGCAGAGTGATTCCAGACTCTGTAGCTTAACGCGGTCTGAATTTGATGAAAAAGAAAAACTGTGTATAATATAAAAGTAATAATTTAATATATTGAACAATGTATTAAAACTTATTTATTAAATCAAAAGTCCGCATGAAAGATACCCGGTGCGGCAAACAAGTTCCCTAACAAAAAAAGAGGTGGTATCATGGGCAGAAAAATACCTGGGTGGCAGGTCGCGCTATGCCTGATCGTAGGCATTGGCCTGCTGGCGTATTCGATCTTCTTCGGATACGGCGAAGCGCATATGCCGTTGCTTCTGGCAGCAGCGTTCACGGTCATCGTCGCCATGCTCAACGGATGGAAGTGGTCCGTTCTTGAAAAAGGCATGGTCAACTCCGTCAACCGCACGATGGGGGCATGCCTCATCCTGCTTCTGGTCGGCGTGCTGGTCGCAACATGGAAGGCGGGCGGGATCATCCCGACGATGATCTACTATGGACTGAAGATCCTCAACCCTCATTACTTCCTGGTCACGGCAGCGCTGCTGTGCTCGATCGTCTCGCTGGTCATCGGCTCTTCCTACACGACAGCCGGTACGATCGGTGTGGCGCTGATCGGCATCTCGCTGGGGCTTGGCATCAACCCCGCGATGACGGCGGGCGCAGTTGTCTCCGGATCCTATTTCGGCGACAAGATGTCCCCGATGTCCGATACGACCAATCTGGCGCCGGCGGTCTCCGGCTCCAATGTGTTCGAGCATGTCCGGCACATGATCTACACGGTCACGCCAGGCTACATTATTATGATGGTGCTCCTCTTCATCACGGGGCGGTCCAGCGGTGACATGGGCAATGTGGAGATCACGCAGGTGCTCTATAATGAGATCGACAAAGAATTCGTCGTTCATCCGTTGCTGATGCTGCCGGTCCTTCTTCTGATCATTGCGATCGTGCTGAAGATCCCGGCACTGCCGACGATGTTCCTCGGCTCCTGCATGGGGCTGTTCTGCATGGGCGTTGTGCAGCATATCCCGTTCAGCCAGTGGTTTACCGTGATGCATTATGGCTACACCTCCACTTCAGAAGTGCAGCTGACAAGTGACTACATGGTGTCCGATATCGTTGGTGGCGGCGGGTTTGACGCCATGCTGTGGACCATCTCCGTCTGCTTTGCATCCATGTGCTTTGCAGGTGCGCTCGAGTGCACAGGGATGCTGTCCACGATCTCCGGCGCGATCCTGAAACGTGCCAGGAGCCGCGGCGGTCTGGTCCTGGCGACCATCGCGACCTGCTTTGCGATGAACTGCTGCACGGGCGACCAGTATCTGTCGATTATTATCCCGGGTAGACTATATAAGAAGGAATTTGAAGACAGAAAGCTCAAGGCTAAGAATCTGTCCCGCTGCCTCGAGGACTGCGCGACCCTGACCTCGCCGCTCATTCCCTGGAATGTCTGCGGCATGACGATGACGGCATTCCTCGGCATTCCGACGGTCCAGTACTTCAAGTACGCGTACCTCAATCTGATCACGCCGATCGTTTCCATTATCTATGGTTATACCGGCTTCACCATGGAAGAGATGAGCGAGGAAGAGTACAAGCAGATGCTCGAGGACAGACTCCGCGAGGAGGAAGAAGAGCGCAGAACGCTCTACGGTGAATAAACCCGAAAGAGCGATTACACACGCAACAAAACAGTAAAACCGGGTGCCCTGCGGCATCCGGTTTTTATTAAAAATTGACGCAGGTCTTGAAATCGCATATAATATACGGAACTTATCTAATTTTGTTTTTTCGGACTTTTTTGAATGCATAGGGGTTTAGTACCAGGGGGATAATTATGAGCGAACATCATCATCACCACCAGCATCACCACAGAGAGGCTTGGGGAAGCAACGTCGGTTTCCTGCTGGCGACCATCGGCTCTGCGGTCGGTCTCGGGAACATGTGGGGGTTCCCGTACAAACTGGGTGTCAACGGCGGATTCGGATTCTTGCTGCTGTACCTTGTCCTGCTGGTCTTTGCGGGCTATGTCCTGATCATGACCGAACTGGCACTGGGCCGTCACACCGGCCAGTCCGTTGCGCTGGCATACACAAAGATCAGAAAAGAGTATGCGTTCGTTGGCTGGATGAGTGTACTGGTACCGTTCCTGATCATGGGCTTTTACTGCTACCTGGGCGGCTACTGCATCAAGTACACCTTTGCCAATCTCGGCGATCTGTTCGGCGCCAGCTGGGGCGTCGGCGGTGTCGATGGACCGGACTACTTCGGCGCGCTCGCTGGTGACCAGCTGCAGTCCGCGATCTGGACGGCGATCTTCTCGCTGATCGTCATCGTCATCGTCAGCTTTGGTGTTAAGAGAGGCATTGAACGCTTTAACAAGATCGCGATGCCGGCGCTGTTCATCATGCTGGTGATCGTGATCATCCGCAGTGTGACACTGCCCGGTGCAAGCGCGGGTCTTTCGTTCCTGTTCAAGCCGAACTTCGAAGTCTTTGCGGGTACGGGCTGGATCTCCGTTCTGGCGGCAGCAGGCGGTCAGCTGTTCTTCTCGCTGTCCATCGCCATGGGCATCCTGGTCACGTACGGTTCTTATCTGGATAAGAACCAGGACCTTGAAAAGAATTCCTTCATCATCCCGATCGCGGATACGCTCGTTGCCATCATGGCAGGTCTGGCGATCTTCCCGGCGGTCTTCGCAGAAGGGCAGGATCCGGCGGGCGGCGTCGGTCTGCTGTACATGACACTGCAGACCGTCTTCAACCACATGGGCGGCTTCGGGCCGTTCTTCGGGATGCTGTTCTATGCACTTGTCGCGATCGCGGCGATCACTTCTGCGATGTCCGTTCTGGAGGCGATCATCGGCTCGTTCATCGACCTTGGCATCAACAAGGGAAAGGGCAACCAGAGAAAGAAGCTCGCCTGGGGCTTTGGCATCGCGACCACCATCATCGGTGTGCTCGTCGCCTGCGACGGTCTTGGCTCCTACTTCCCGCCGATGTTCGGCAAGTTCTGCTGGGTCGACGGGTTTGACCTCATCTCTGAGGGCATCCTGATGCCGATCGGCGCATTCCTGACTACGATCTTCTTCGGCTGGATCGACAGAGATGTCCTGCCGAATGAAGTACGCATCGGTTCGGACTTCAAGACAGAGAAGTTCTACCGCTTCTGCATCCGCTGGGTCGCACCGCTGTTCACACTGCTGGTGCTCCTCGGACAGCTCGATACGTTCTTCGGTTTCGGCTGGTTCCAGTAGAACGGTATTGCATCTGAAAAATCTTATTCATAGTGAGAGCACAGAAACTCCGGCGTTCTTCAGCCGGAGTTTTTGTATGTATTTAGCATACAATTGCATGGAAATAACTGTTTTTTTAGAATTGACAAAATAATCAGCGGATGAGACAATAAATGAAAGAAATGAGCATTTCTGTTTGTTCTTTTTTCCCGTGTGCAGCGGGAGTTTTCACTTATTTTATTTTTTATATTTCACTTACCGGAATTATTCTATGTGAAGGAAAGGGGGAGAGTTCATGGATACGTTCCTGGCGATCAATGATTCCATTAACAGTTTTATCTGGGGACCTATCATGCTGTTCCTGCTGCTGGGCACAGGTCTTTACCTGAGCATCCGTGCAGGGTTTATCCAGTTCAGCCACTTCGGTCATATGCTGAAGGCGACGTTCGGCAGTCTGTTCAAGGGCAAGGGCCGCGACGCGGAAGGTAATAACATCAGTCCGTTCCAGGCGGTTTCCACAGCACTTGCTTCGACTGTCGGCACCGGTAATATCGTCGGTGTTGCGACGGCGATCTCCATCGGCGGCCCCGGTGCTGTCTTCTGGATGTGGATCTCCGCACTGATCGGTATGATGACCAAGTACTCCGAGATCGTCCTGGCGGTCAAATACAGAGAGACCAATGCCAAGGGCGAGTACGTCGGCGGCCCGATGTATTATCTGAAGAACGGCGTCGGTGCAAAAATGCCCGGCCTCGGCAAAGTGCTGGGTGTCATCTTCGCGATCTTTGCGGCGCTTGCCTGCTTTGGTATCGGCAACATGACACAGGGCAACTCGATCGCTTCCTCGATGGAGAGCACCTTCGGCATCAGCCCGATGGT
Source organism: uncultured Eubacteriales bacterium (assembly GCA_902790905.1). Classification (GTDB taxonomy): domain Bacteria; phylum Bacillota; class Clostridia; order Peptostreptococcales; family Anaerovoracaceae; genus RUG13615. The sequence continues at coordinate 21,348 of CADATO010000026.1, read as the reverse complement.
CTCCGGCATCGTTGTTGCGATCATCGTAGCGGTCGTCATCATCGGCGGCATCAAGTCCATCGCCCGCGTCACGGAGATGATCGTCCCGTTCATGGCGGCGTTCTACATCATTTTCTCGCTGATCATCCTGGTCATCCATGCAGGCGAACTGCCGACTGCACTGATTGACATCTTCAAGGGTGCGTTCAATCCGGACTCTGTCCTTGGCGGCGGCGCAGGTGTGGCCGTTATGACTGCGGTCCGCATGGGCTTTGCCCGCGGCGTCTTCTCCAACGAAGCCGGCCTTGGCAGCGCCCCGATCGCGCACGCGGCATCCTCTCAGAAGGATCCGGTCAAGCAGGGCCTGTGGGGCATCTTCGAAGTCTTCGTCGACACCATCCTGATCTGCACCATGACCGCGCTGGTCATCCTCACCGCAACGGATGCGGACGGCAGCTTCTTCTGGCAGGGCGGCGAATACGCAGGTGCTGCACTGACACTGAAAGCGTTCGAAGTCGGCCTTCCCGGCATCATCGGTTCTGTTGGTCTTACGATCGGCCTGCTGCTCTTCGCACTGTCCACCATGCTCGGCTGGAGCTACTACGGTGAGAAAGCGTGGGAGTATCTGTTCCGCAACAACGAAGCGGTCCGCAAGGTTGTCGTCATGATCTTCCGTATCGTCTATGTCGTTGCTGTTCCGATCGGCGCGACCGGCGGTCTCGAGTTTGTCTGGGGCGTTGCGGATACCCTGAACGGCTGCATGGCAGTCCCGAACCTGATCGGTGTCCTGCTGCTGTCCGGTGTGGTCCTCGCTGAGACGAAGAGATACTTCACCGATCTGAAGAAGGACAAGCTGCAGTAGTAAATACTGTACACGCAGAGTTATTTCAAGGAATCGCAAAGCGGGCCGGCTATGCCGGCCCGTTTTCTGCTGCCGATGCGCTGATCGACGAATGGACAGGACACCTTTTTGGTGGTATCATTTACATCTGTTCCTATGATGCGGAAAAGCATATAATGACGGTAGGAAATAGATGGATGATAACTGCAGGAGGAATCCACATGGATATTTTGGAAATCATTGCGAACGATATTCTTGACGGCGAAATGGACGAGATCGCAGACCACGTGCAGGAAGCACTGGATGCAGGGATCGCACCGAAGACCATTCTGGATGACGGAATGCTCAAGGGTATGAATGTCGTCGGCGAACAGTTTAAAGAAGGGGAACTGTTCGTGCCGGAAGTCCTGATGTCTGCCAAGACGATGGACGAGGGCATGGAAGTTCTCAAGCCGAATCTCCAGGAGGGGGATGTCACCAAAGCGGGGACCATCGTTATGGCAACCGTTAAGGGCGACCTGCACGACATCGGCAAGAAGCTGGTCTGCATGATGCTCGAAGGCGCGGGCTTTGAGATCCATGACCTGGGCGTCGACGTGACACCGGAGGCAATCCGCGACGCCGTCAAGGATAAGAATCCGGATATCGTTGGCATGTCCGCGATGCTGACCACCACGATGCTGTCCATGCAGGATACCGTTGCCCTGCTCAAGCAGGATGATGCAACGAAAGACACCAAGATCATGATCGGCGGCGCGCCGGCGAACCCGGATGTGGCGACCGAGATGGGCGCCAACTATTCGGCGGATGCATCTGCAGCTGTTGATCTGGCGGTATCGCTCGTCAAAGCATAATAAAGAGGATGCGTTGTTAAGGCGCCGGTGCAGAGTATTGTCTGCGCCGGTGCTTTTTTTAGGCAACAGCCGTGCAAATACTGAGACCATTTTTTGCACGATACATTGACAAACGGGCAAAAAAGGTGCATTGTCAAAAAGGTTCTGACAATATATTGGGGATAAAGTAATAAGAAGGAAAGAATGAAGTTCCATCCGGTATCGCAGGAAATCGCAGAGAGCGATGGTTTGGCAGAGGAATATGCTGTTGCCAGACAGATTGGCACAGTGCGGGTCGGCAGGTCCGTGCTCTTTTTCCGTGCCGGATTGAAAACATACTATATTCCCTATGATGCGGTGCACAGATGCTTCCGGCGTGTGTATCAGGTGCCGATGAAGATGTGCTGCGGACGCGGCGAGGTCGACTATGAGCACCTGATCATCAGCGACGGGGAGAAAGAAGTCGCGGATATCCCGCTGCCGGGTACAAAGGCGGCGCAGGAGCTGATCCGGCTGCTCAAGGAAAAGATGCCGGATGCGGACTTCCGGGCGCCACGGGAAATTAAAGAAGCAGCGGAGTGAATGCATGGCAGGTTCAGATAGACACGACGTACTGGAAAAGGTTCTCTGTTCGTACGAAGCATACTACGATGTGAACCGGGAAAACCCGATGCCGCCGTTTGCGGCTGAGGCTTCTTTTGCCATTCACAGCGAAGGGTACATGCTGATCAAGGCGGCAAAACTCGCTTCGTACGATGCACAGGAATACGTATTCTTTGCGGAAGGAAAAACGCTGGGGCTGCACACCGCGCAGATGCTGGCGGACAAGGTGTGGGAAGAGACACTGGCAAGAGCGATTCCGAAAGAGAACCACAAGAGCACCGACGGCCTCCTCGTGATCGTCGCGGACGTTATCGATAAAGAAGCGGCTTCCTATATAAAAAAGGAAAGACGTTACCAGAGCTACAGGCACGGGCTGTATGGCTCGAGCACACTGCGGATCGTTGCAAGAGATCTTCAAGAACAGAAGACATGGACTAATCGGCACGGCAGGGATCTTGAACGGCTCTTTCGCGATAAATGAACTTATATCTTTTAACCGTTAGAGTAAGGAGTAATTCTTATGACTGCACTATTCATCGTAGTAGCTGCGATCGCGATCCTGTTCATCGGGTATCTGACATACGGCAGCTGGCTGGCGAAGCAGTGGGGTGTGGATCCGACAAGACCGACGCCTGCGAAGACCATGGAGGACGGCGTTGACTACGTCGCAGCGAAACCGTATGTCCTCATGGGCCACCACTTCTCGTCCATCGCCGGAGCCGGCCCGATCAACGGTCCGATCCTGGCATCCGTATTCGGCTGGGTTCCGGTCTTCCTGTGGTGTGTCATCGGCGGCATTTTCTTCGGCGGCCTGCAGGACTTCGGTTCCCTGTTCGCATCGATCCGCAACGAAGGCAAATCCGTCGGCGAGATCATCAAGAGCACCATGGGTAAACGCGCACAGCGCCTGTTCATCGTCTTTGCGCTGCTCGTTCTGATCCTGGTCCTGGCATCCTTCGTCAACGTCGTTGCGGGTACATTCATGACGCTGCCCGACGCAGGGCAGAGCGGCTTTGTCACCAGCCCGACCGGCAACCAGACGACCGCTATGATCTCCGTCCTGTTCATCGTGCTGGCGGTCCTGTTCGGCATGATGACCAACAAGTACGGCATGAGCACCAAGACCGCGACTGCCATCGGCATCGCCATGATCGTCCTGATCGTCATCCTCGGCCTCAACGTCGGCTTCGCGATGAGCCGCACGGCGTGGATCATCTTCATCGGTATCTACATCGCGGTCGCATCCCTCGTTCCGGTCTGGATCCTGCTCCAACCGCGTGACTATCTGTCCAGCTACCTGCTGTACGCCATGATGGTCCTCGCGGTCCTGGGCATCATCGGCTGCGCGTTCACCGGCAGAGCGGAGTTCGAGATCCCCGCATTCACCGGCTGGTCCAACGCGAGCGGCACGCTGTTCCCGGCACTGTTTATCACGGTCGCCTGCGGTGCATGCTCCGGCTTCCATTCGCTGATCGCGACCGGTACGTCTTCCAAACAGCTCGACAGCGAAGCGAACGCCAAGCCCATCGGCTACGGCTCCATGCTGATCGAGTCCGCTCTGGGCGTCATCTCCCTGATCGCGGTCGGCATGGTCTTCGCGAAGTACACCGGCGGTGAGTTCGGCTCCCCGTCCGTCGCATTTGCGGCAGGTATCGCGACCATGTTCAACGTGGAAGGCACGACCGTCTACAACACGATCTACGCACTGCTGACCCTGGCGGTCTCCGTCTTCGCGCTGACGTCCCTTGACTCCGCGACGAGACTGTCCCGCTTCATGTTCGGCGAGCTGTTCCTGAAGGAAGGCGAGGCGACATGGAAAGACGCGGCGGGCATCCGCAAGTTCCTCGCGCATCCGCTGACCGGCACTCTGTTCATGGTCATCATCGGCTGCGTCCTGGGCGGCCTGTCCCTGTCCCAGATCTGGGGTCTGTTCGGTGCTGCCAACCAGCTGCTCGCAGGTATTGCGCTTCTCGCGGTCTGCGCATGGCTCGGTGAGATCGGCAAGAACAACAAGATGTTCTACATCCCGATGTGCTTCATGCTTCTGGCAACCCTGACTTCCCTGGTCATGACGATCAGCAAGAAGTTCACCGTCATCGGCACTTATGCAGCGACGCATCCGGATGCGGAGACCATGGCGGCGGATCCGCTGTGGGGCCATTACTTCCAGCTGATCTTCGCAGCGGCGATGGTCATCCTGGCGGTCATCCTCGTCATCGAGGCGATCGGCACCTTCAAGCGCCAGTCCGCCAGAAAGGCGGCTGCCAACGCGTAAGGGCTGCACGGCTGGATTTATGAAGGCAACTCAAAAACAGGCGGAGCCGCAAGACTTTGCCTGTTTTTCTGTGCGTAAAAACTCTTTTATGCTGGTGCGGGACGCCTGCTCCCTCAGAGTGAAATCCCGTCGCAGGTGATGGTTTTGAAGACGAGGAATCGCTTCAGCCCGAAGGTCACAACCGGTGCATAGTGCAGCCGGTACGGCGGCAGCGCCACTTTGCCGGTCGATGTCTCGATGATCCGGTAGTTCTTTTTGCGGAGCTGCTTGAGCATTTTCCGCGATACGAGCCGGACATAGATCTCCGTCACTTCGATGTCGGAGTGGTTGGATGCGGCGACTTCGACGGCGATGTCGCTGCAGCCTTTTTCGGCCATGTATTCGCGCAGGGCGGTCGTGTAGTGAATTTCCATAGGCGGGGATCCCCGTTCAGATACTGCATTGACGAACTATTATGTTCATCATAGCACAGAACAAACGGCTTGTGTGTGCGGATTGTCTGCTCTTTGTGCATTTATTAACAGTATTATGTAAATCTGCATTTCCTCTTTTCTTTTTGAAGAGAGTGGAGTAGTATTATACACGTAGATGTATGTCCGTAGGTTGAACACTACATCTGCAGTGGAAAATGAGATGAACATGCACGCGCGGAAGGCTGCGCTGCCATGGAGGAATATGTATGGTTAATAAGAAAGAAATGCAGATCAGAAGAGAGGGCCGGCAGAATACGCTGCGGATCCTCCTCTGTACATTGCTCATTCTTGCGATGACGCTCACGTTCACGTTTGCTGACAAGTCTCAGGAAGAACTCAAGGACGAGATCGAGCAGAACAACCAGCAATCCGAGCAGATCGAACAGGAGATGTCGGAAGTGCAGGCGGAGATCGATGCCAGCAAGGCGCGGATCAGTGAACTGAACAGCGAGATTACTTCTCTGCAGGGCGAGATCGAAGAAACCGAGAAAAAACTGGATCAGCAGCAGAAGGAACTCAACCGCAATCTGGAAAACCTGGATCAGCGGCTTCGCAATATGTATAAGAACGGCTCGATCGGGTTCATCGACGTCATCCTCTCATCGGAGAATGTCACGGACCTGATCTCCAACGTGGAACTGGTTTCCCGGATTTACAGCGGCGACAAGGAGATCGTCGAAGTGCTGCAGGCACAGTACGATGAGACGATGGCGCTGCAGGAAGCGCTCGCCGCGCAGCAGGAAGAAATGTCCGCCAAGATTGACGAGCTGACCCTGTCCCAGGAAGTCCTGTACGACAACTACGAGTCTCTTGGCATGGACAAGGCGCAGGTCGACGCGCAGACGGAAGCGCTGCAGAGTGAACTGAGCGAACTGCAGGCGGAAGAGGCCAGAAGGGCCGAAGAAGCCAGAAGAGCGGAACAGGCACGGCAGGCAGCAGCTACTTCGTCGTACTCCGGCGGCGGTTCGTCCGGCGGTAGTGGCAGCGGCAATGACTCCGGTTACGGCAACAACTCGACGGTCAGCAGCTACTCCGGCGGTTCGGATATCGTCGACTACGCGCTGCAGTTCGTAGGATGCCCGTATGTCTGGGGCGGCACGAGCCTGTCGAACGGCTGCGACTGCTCCGGGTTCACGCAGGGCGTGTATGCACACTTCGGCATTAGCATACCGCGTACATCGTGGTACCAAGTGTCTGATCATCCAGTGTCTGAGAGTGAAGCCCAGGCGGGGGACCTCGTCAACTGGGGCGGCCACGTCGGGATCTATATGGGCAACGGACAGGTCGTGCATGCGAGCAGCCCGCAGGTAGGCATCATCGTCAGTAATGTCCACTACAGAGACAGCCGCGGACTGCCAACATTCTACCGCATGTACTAGTTTTGTAAAAAGGCCGGCAGCAAGCCGGATATCCATATGCAGAATGATCAACAGCGCCGTGCCAAGCTTGCAGAAGCCGAGCACGGCGATTCCTTAACAAAGAAAGAGCGCATCAGGCTGTCGGATCACTTCACGTACGGGAAGCTGTTCCGCTTTACGATGCCCTCGATCATCATGACCATCTTCGGATCCGTCTACACGATCGTAGACGGGTTCTTTGTGTCCAACTACGCGGGCTCCACAGCGCTGGCGGCAGTCAACCTCATTTACCCGCCGCTCATGATCGTCAGTGCGTTTGGCTTTATGCTCGCGGCAGGGGGCTCGGCGCTGGTCGGCAAACTGCTCGGCATGAAGGATCCGGAAAAGGCAAATGAATACTTCTCGCTGCTGACGTATGCCTGCATGGCAATCGGTGCGTTGATCGCGGTCCTGATGGCCATCTTCATGCCGCAGGTCGCACAGGCGCTCCGTGCGGACGGGCAGCTGCTCACAGACAGTGTGCTGTACGGGCGGATCCTGTGCGTCGGCATGGTGCCGTATATGCTGGAGTATCACTTCCAGCTGTTTTTCATCACCGCCGAAAAGCCAAAGCTTGGTCTGTACTTCACGATCATCGCGGGGTGCACCAACATCGTGCTCGACTTCCTGCTGGTCGGTGTGCTGGGATACGGTCTGGCCGGCGCTGCCTGGGCGACGAACATCAGCCAGTGTATCGGCGGTCTGGCGCCGCTTCTGTATTTCCTGCGGCCCAATGACAGCCTGCTGCGGCTTGGGCGTACGCGCATGAACCGGTACTGCCTCGTGCAGTCGAGCTATAACGGCATCGCGGAGTTCCTGGCGAGCATTTCGGCCTCGCTGGTCAGCCTGGTCTTCAACTACGAACTGCTCAAGCTCATCGGCGAGGACGGCGTGGCCGCTTACGGTGTCATCATGTACTTCAGCATGGTCTTCACAAGCATCTTTTTCGGCTACTGCATCGGCGTGGCGCCGGTCATCTCGTACCACTACGGGGCGGGCAACCGGCCGGAACTGAAGAACATGCTCCGCAAAGGGTTTGTCATCGAGATGAGTTCCTGTCTCCTCGGAGCGCTGCTGAGTTTTGCGCTCGCGGGCCCGTGCTCGAGGCTGTTTGTCGGTTACGACCCGGATCTTCTGGCGCTCACGATCCATGCGTTCCGCATCTACAGCCTGAGTTATATCTTTATGGGATTTGGCTATTTCTCACAGGTCTTCTTCACGGCACTCAACAACGGCTTCGTGGCGGGGATCATCTCCATCATCCGCATCTTTGTCCTGCAGGTCGGGCTCACCGTTCTGATGGCGGAGCTCTTCGGTGCGGAAGCGCTCTGGTACTCCATGTTTGTGGCGCAGATCATCGGCTTCGTTGTGGCGTGGACGTTCCTGCTGAAGCATAAAGACCGCTACGGGTATCTGTAGAATGCAATCGTGTCAGCGGTTGTATTTTCGTGGAATCGCTCTCGGACGGGCGATTCTTTTTACGTATGCAAAAACCCCGTTCGCTGTCGGAACGGGGCAAAGTTTGCGTAATACGGTCTGCAGTTGTACGTATTAGATGGAAATCACGCCGAAGACGTTGAGCACCGCGCTCACCAGAATGATGATGCAGAACGCCGGCGCCAGATACTTCAGGCAGAATCTGTACAGACCGACCCAGCGGAACGGACCGGACAGCCGGACTTCCTCTTCGATCGTCTTCACTTTGACGGTGTGCAGGATGAAGATGCAGGTCGCCGCCGCACCGATCGGCATCATCACGGAGTTCGAGATGAAGTCGAAGAAGTCGAGGAATCCCATGCCGATGATGGCCACGCCGGACAGGACGTTAAAGCCGAGCGAGGACAGGGTGCCGAGTGCGACCATGATGCCGAACACCAGGATCGTGGCGCGGATGCGATTCCATCCCAGCTGATCGACGAACGTCGAGGTGCACGTCTCTGCCAGTGCGATCGCGGACGTCAGGGCCGCGAAGAGCACCAGCACGAAGAACAGGAATCCGCCCAGTCTGCCGATGGCCATGCTCGCGAAGACCTTGGGCAGGGTGATGAACATCAGGGACGGGCCGGACTGCAGCAGCGCGTCGTGGTCACCGCCCGAGAAGGCGAAGACCGCCGGGATGATCATGAGGCCGGCGAGCACAGCGATGCCGCTGTCGAAGAAGCCGACTTCCAGCTGCGTGCGCTCCAGGTCGACATCCTTGCGCATGTAGGAACCGTAGGTGTACAGGATACCCATCGCGATGGACAGGGAGTAGAACATCTGGCCCATGGCTGCGACGATCGTCATGATCGAGAAGTCGCTGAAGTTCGGGACGAGGAAATACTTGATGCCGTCGACTGCACCGGAGCGGGACATGGAGTAGCCTGCGATGCAGATCGCCAGAATGACCAGGATCGGCATCATGATCTTGGAAACGCGCTCGATGCCTTTCTCAACGCCCGCGATGATGACCAGGATGACGCAGATCGCGAAGAGGATGAACCAGAGTTCGACGCTCGATCCGTCGCCGATGAAGCTGCCGAAGTAGTCATCGCCTGCCATGGCCTGCGTTTCGCCGGTGATATAGCCGACGAGGTACTTGAAGACCCAGCCGCCGATGACGCTGTAGTAGGGCAGGATGATGATCGGCACGATGGCATTGATCCAGGCGCCGCACTTCGACCAGCCCGAATTGCTGAACTGTGCGAACGCCCCGACAGGACCGTGCTTGGTCATGCGGCCCATGGCTGTCTCAGAGATCAGCATGGTATAGCCGAAGGTCAGCATCAGGATCAGGTAGGTCAGCAGGAAGACCCCGCCGCCGTACTTGGCTGCCAGATACGGAAAACGCCAGATGTTGCCGAGACCGACAGAAGCGCCTGCGGTCGCGAGGACATACCCGAGTTTGCCGGAAAAGGCAGACCGGGGATGGTGATGATGTTTTGTGTGCTGATTGTCCATAAAAAAGAACCTCTATATATAAATGTTGTAACTAGCCGCAACGTTACAGATTGTAACAAATCAAGCCGCAGTTGGCAACTGCGGTATTTTATGACAAAGAAAAACCGCAACAGAAAGAGTCCTGCTGCGGAAAAGTATTTCATCGCTGATCATCCTGCCTGCTCAGCCGTTCTTCTGCGCCGCCATCTCCTTCAGGATCTGCCGGATGACAGCTTCGTCGTTTTGCGAAGCATCGGCAGGTGCCTTTTTATTGGCATTGAGCATGTTGCCGACACCCTGCATGGCGCACTTGACCATCAGATCGATGATTTCCTGTTCGCCGAGATCCTGCTTCTCAAACCACTGCGCGATCACATTCACGCCTGCCGCCATCTGGTACTCCAGCATATAGTGCAGGGATTCTGTGGGGAGTCCGGCATCAGCAAACATTCTCAGAAGAACTGGTTTCAGGATCGCTTTATACTGATCTTCCAGAATATAGAGCTGGTGATGCTCGATCAGGAGACGAACATACTCTTTGTTGATCATCAGCGTTTCCAGATACAGCTGCGCCAGCTTGCCTTTGTCTTCCGGCGGCACGCCGACAAGCTGCAGTTCATCCGCGTGTTCCTTGATCGGCCGGAGCATTTCTTCAATGCAGCGGAGAAGAAGATCGTGGATGTTGTCATAATAGACATAGAAAGTCGTCCGGTTGTATCCTGCGACGCGGCACAGTTCACTCACGGAGATCTTCTCGACGGAATTGCGCTTGTAGAGCTTCCAGAATGCGATGCGGAAATCGTTTTTTGTGTTGTTAACGGAATTGTATCTATCCATTGACAGCTCCAACAATGCCCTCTTGTTAACGTTCGGCTTATTATATCCTATACCTTGGTCAATTGCCACGGATTTGTGACTCTGTGTTCAGAAATCCAACACTCGTTCGTTTTTGTTGGTTTTTGCAACACAGCTGCTGACATCGGGCAGCAAAACGATGCGTGGATACCCGCCTGTTCATCTGCTATAATAAGGGCACTATGAGTAAACAGAGCAAGGAATCGCAGAACACCCGCAAGGTGTCACCGAAGAAGAATACCACCGGCACACGCGCCAAGTCAACCGGAAAACGCACACTGGCGCTGAGCGTTGCCGGCATTGTGCTGGTCATCCTGGCGCTGGTCATGACGATCGGTCCGGGCGGCAGACTGTTTGGGACCGGCGGCTGGTTCGGCCCGAAAACCATGCACCAGGGGGATCTGTCGCTGGACGAGATCCCCGCTTACAGCGGCGACGGCTACATCGAGATCAACGGCGGTGAGGCGGCGTTCACGGATAAAGAAATGACCACCGAAGCCTACGAGTCTTACAGCGATCTTGATGATCTGGGACGCTGCGGGACTGCGGAGGCATGCCTTGGAGAGGAACTCATGCCGGCGGGCGAGCGGGAGAATATCTCCTACATCCATCCGACCGGCTGGCAGTCCGACAAGTACGACTTTATCGAGGGCGGCAATCTGTACAACCGCAGCCACCTCATCGCGTACTCTCTGGCAGGGGAGAACGCCAACGAGAAAAACCTCATCACCGGCACCCGGTATCTCAATGCCGACGTCATGGAGCCGTTCGAGTCCATGACCGCGCACTACATCCGTGAGACCGGCAATCACGTCATGTACCGCGTGACGCCGATCTTCGAAGGCAAGAACCTGATCGCCTCCGGCGTGCACATGATGGCGAAGTCCGTCGAAGACGACGGCGTGGGCATCGACTTCAACGTCTATATCTATAACGTCCAGCCCGGTGTGGAGATCGACTACAAGACCGGCGCGAACAAGCTCGCCACGAAGGGTACCTTCAGCGGCGGGGAATCGCAAAACGGCAGTGCCGGCGAAGCATCGCAGAGTACCGGCAAAGTGGATGCCACGAAGACGCAGCAGGCGGACGGCGACTACGACTACGTGATCAACATCCGCTCCGGCAAGTTCCACACGCCGGACTGCGAAGGTGCGATCGATATCAGTGCTGCCAACCGCAGAGAATACAGCGGCACACGCCAGGAACTGATCGACCTCGGCTACGAGCCGTGCGGGAGCTGCAAGCCGTAAAGACGGCAATCCGCTCGGAAACCAAAGACCTTACAAGACTGATCATGAAAAGAAATAGACGAAAGATACTCGGCAAAACCCGGCAGTCGGATCAGCCGACTGCATCTGCATCCCCGGCTCCTGCTATATATGAGACGACATTCGAAGGACTGCCCGTACGCATCGTGCGCAAACAGGTACGTAACTTCAGCATGCGCCTTGACCGGGATGGTGTCATCCGTGTCACTGCACCGGTGAGAATGCCGAATGCCAGGATCGCGGAACTTATCAGGCAGCACCGCCGCTGGGCAGAGAACGCGCTGGCACGGCAGCAGCGGTCGATGGACGGCAGGACGGTCACACGTTTTGCTGACGGAGAAACGGTATATCTGTGGGGCAGGCCGCTCTCTTTGCGTATCGCAGCACGCGGACCGCAAGGGCAGCGCAGGAGCGGCGTGTATGTGGATGGTGATACCGCGGTGATGGTGCCGAAACAGGCCGCCGGTGCATCTGCGGACACGGCACGGCGGACGCTTTCCAGTGAAGAGGGACAGGCGATTCTAAAGGAATGGTATCGCGCCGAGACCAAAGCGCGTCTCGAAGAGCGCATCCCCGCCATGGAATCGCTCACCGGCAAGCACGCCGAAAAGTGGACTGTGAAGGATACCCGCTCCCAGTGGGGCAGCTGCACCGCCCCGCGCGGACAGCACGCCAGGATCAGCATCTGCCTGTGGCTGGCAGCTTTTCCGGTCGAGGCACTCGAGTACGTGATGGTGCATGAGCTGTGCCACATCTACGAGATGAGCCACAGCCCGAAATTCTGGATGTATGTCGAGCGGTTTATGCCGGACTATATCGTGCGGCGGAGGCTGCTGAAGAGATGATAAAAACGGATCATAACTGAAGAAGATCAAAGCAGTAGAGCAGAAGGAGTCAGCAAATGCGCATGATGGAGCCTTTGGCAGAAAACGTTCATATCGCAGCAGACGGCAGCGCCATTGAGATCGTCAATCAGACGAAGCTGCCCGGGGAGTATGTGCTGAAGCGGGTGCGGACCGCAGAGGAAATGTACGATGCGATCCAGCGCCTTGAGGTGCGCGGCGCCCCGGCGATCGGCATCTTCGCGGCGTACTGCATGTATGCGCTGGCAGAGCAGATGACCGCGGACAACCACGGCCATTTCCCGCACGCTGCCGGCAGCGATGAGATACAGGCCTTCCTCGATGCACTGGGAAAGAAGGCGGCGTTCCTGCGCAGCAGCCGCCCGACAGCGGTGAACCTGGCGTGGGCGCTCGACCGGATGATGCGGACCGCCCGGGAAAAGGCAAATCAGATCACGGCGGCACGCGCGGCCGGTGCGGCAGGCAATCCGCTGGTGGATGAACCTGCGCCCGCACAGATCGCGGAGGCGCTTGGTGACGAAGCGATTCTGATACAGAAAGAAGATATCGAGATGTGCCGGAAGATCTCGGAGCATGGCCTCTCGCTGCTCAAAGACGGCGACGGTGTCCTGACGCACTGCAATGCCGGCCCGCTGGCGACATCCCGCTACGGCACGGCGATCGGGCCGATCCTCCTTGCACAGGAGAAGGGCATCCATATCCGTGCGTTCGCGGACGAGACCAGACCGCTCCTGCAGGGGGCGCGGCTGACCGCTTACGAACTGCAGCAGGCGGGCGTGGACGTGACGCTGATCTGCGACAACATGGCGTCGATCGTCATGAAGAACGGCTGGATCAATGCGTGCTTTGTCGGCTGCGACCGCGTGGCGGCGAACGGTGACGCGGCGAACAAGATCGGCACGAGTGGCGTGGCCATCCTGGCGAAGCACTACGGCATCCCGTTCTACGTGCTGGGACCGTCGTCCACGATCGACCTTTCGTGCGAGACCGGGGCGGACATCCCGATCGAACTGCGCGACGGGGAAGAGATCCGCAGCATGCACTACGAGAAACCGATGGCGCCGGAAGGGGTGAAGTGCTTCAATCCGGCCTTCGACGTTACGGACCACGAGCTCATCGCCGGCATCATCACGGAGAAGGGCATTGTGCGCCCGCCGTTCAAAGAGAATCTGGCGGCATTGTTTGGATGACATGCGTAAGGCAAAGGAAACGTTCGGAGCATGAGGAAGCGGGCCTTCGGGTCCGCTTTTTAGACCGCAGTCCTAATTGCGCGGATGGCGGGCTGAGCGATTCCAATAGCTGGCAGGCTGTGCTATAATCTATTTTGTATACATGTGCATTCATGGGATTGCGATAAAGAGAGCAGTGCCGCAAGCAGGCACGAAACACCGGGTGCTGCAAGCAGGCGCCGGACAAAGGAAAACCGTTATATGAACAGTAAAAAATTCAAGGATGCTCTGTACGAGCACCGCGAGGTCACAGACATCAAGGACCTCATCACATCGAGTGCCGAATTATACGAGAATAATACGGCATTTTTAGTGAAGAAAAAACACAGCGAACCTTTTGAGCCGATCACCTACGGCAAATTCAAGAAGGATATCGACTACCTCGGGACGAGCCTGGTGAACATGGGCCTCAAGGGCAAGCGCATCGCCGTCATCGGGGAGAACAGCTACGAGTGGGTCGTGTCGTACTTTGCGGTCACGATGGGCACCGGCGTGGTCGTTCCGATCGACCGTGAACTCAAGGCACCCGAGATTGCCAACCTGCTCAACAGGTCGAAGGCGGAAGCGCTCATCTACTCCCGTAAGATGGAGAAGACCATCAAGGAAGTCCTCCCGCTGACAGAGACGATCCAGTACCACATCAATATGAACACCGACAAGCCCCGCGAAGGGGAGCTCGCGATGATGGACCTGATCGACGAAGGCCGCATCCATCTGCGCCACGGCGAACGCGGTTTTGTGGATGCTGAAGTCGATCCGGAAGAAATGGCAGCGCTGCTGTTCACTTCCGGCACCACGGGGATGGCCAAGGGCGTCATGCTCAGCCACCGCAACATCGTTGCGAACGTCTACAACATGTCCAAGTACGTCGATGTAGACGGCGAGATCGGACTCTCGGTCCTGCCGATGCACCATACGTACGAGATGACCTGCCACATCTTCACAGGTCTTTACCAGGGCATCACCATCGCGATCTGCGAAGGGCTGCGGTACATCCAGTCCAACATCCAGGAGCTTCACGCGAATACGATGCTGGCGGTCCCGCTCATCTTCGAAGCGCTCCACAAGAGGATCTTCAAGACGGCGGAGGCGACCGGGAAACTCCCGGCCATGCTCAAGATGATTAAGCTGTCACGGCGCACGAAGATGTACAACCAGCCGTTCGTCTGCAAGAAGGTTTTCAAGGAAGTTCACGAGCAGCTCGGCGGCGAGATCAAGCATTTCATCGTCGGCGGCGCGGCGATCAACCCGCGCGTTATCGAGGACTTCGAGGCGATGGGCTTCCCGATCTTCCAGGGCTACGGCATGACGGAGAACGCGCCGATCATCGCGGTCAACAAGGACAGATACGGCAAAGCGGCATCCGCAGGCCTGCCGATGCCCGGCACCGAGATCAAGATCATCGATGTGGATGAGACCGGCAACGGCGAGATCATCTGCCGCGGTCCGTCCGTCATGATGGGCTACTTCGACAATCCGGAAGAGACCGCCAAGGTCATCCAGGACGGCTGGCTTCACACCGGCGACATCGGTCACTTCGACAAGGACGGTTTCCTGTACGTGACCGGCCGCAAGAAGAGCGTCATCGTCACCAAGAACGGCAAGAACGTCTTCCCGGAGGAAGTCGAGTTCACGCTCGGTGAACAGGACTACATCGCGGAAGCACTCGTCCACGGCGTCGACAGCGGCACGGAGAAGGGCATCGTCATCAAGGCGGAGATCTTCCCGGACTACCCGCAGATCGAGGAAGACCACGGCGACCTGACCGACGAAGAGATCCACGAGCTCATCAAGAAGGCCGTCGACGCGGCCAACGACGAGATGCCGCCCTACAAGCGCGTGCAGCGCATCGGCATCCGCAAGACCGAATTTGAAAAGACTACCACCCGCAAGATCAAGCGCCACAACCAGGCGAACTTCAGCGGAGGAGAGGAGGAAGACATCTGATGAAACCGATGAACGAACAGGACTACAAAGCACTGAAAGAAAGAGATTACGCGTACGCCAAGTCGCTGTCCGACGCAGTCGACAACTCCCCGGATCCGCAGGTCTACTACCGCGAGAGCCGTCCGGTCATGGACGTCAAAGACCTGCTGGTCTCCTCGGCATCCGACGACTGGTACGGCGACCATGCACTGTTCTACCAGAAGTGGAGCCGCGGCGGCAGCTACGTCAAGATGACCTATAAAGAAGCGCTCGACATGGTCAACGCGCTCGGCACGGCGCTGATCGACCTGGGCTTTAAGGACCAGCGCATCAGTGTGACCGGCGAGAACTGCAGCCAGTGGGCGATCTCGTACCTGTCCGTCATCTGCGGCACAGGCGTTGTGGTCCCGCTCGATAAAGAACTCAACGAGTCCCAGATGGAGGAGCTCATGGCGGCGGCAGAAGTCAAAGCCATCTTCTTCAAAGGGAAAAGACAGGAAAAGGTGTTCCGCAGCATCAAGGAACGCGGCAAGGTCGACCTGCAGCTCATGGTCAACATGGATGCGGACGAAGACAACGATGGTGTCCTGTCGTGGAAACGCTTAGTCGACAAGGGCTTTGAGCTTGTCCATGCCGGCGACAGACGGTTCATCGACGCGCAGATCGATGCGGAAGAGATGGCAGAGCTGCTCTTCACCTCCGGCACCACCGGCGCCAGCAAGGGCGTCATGCTCAGCCACAAGAACCTGATCACCGACGTCATGGTCAGCCCGACCTACCTCAAGGTCAACGACTGGGATATCTTCTTCTCGGTCCTCCCGCTGCACCATACGTACGAGTGCACCTGCGGATTCCTCGTGCCGCTGTACAAAGGCGCGGCCATCGCGTACTGCGAAGGCCTCAAGTACATTGTCAAGAACCTGGAAGAGGCGAAGCCGACCATGTTCCTCGGCGTCCCGGTCCTCTTCGAAACGCTCTACAAGCGTATCTGGAAGACCGCGGAGAAGAGCGGCAAGGCGGCGACGCTGCGCAAGGCGATGAAGATCAACGATGCGCTGAAGAAGGTGCACATCGATCTTTCCAAGAAGCTCTTTAAGGATATCCATAAAGTCTTCGGCGGCCGCATGCGTCTGATGATCGTCGGCGGCGCAGCCATCAACCCGGAAGTGCTCGACGGCATCCGCAGCTTCGGCATCAATGCACTGCAGGGCTACGGCCTGTCCGAGTGCGCGCCGATGGGCGCCCTCAACCCGGACCAGGAGCCCAAGTCGGCTTCCGTCGGCAAGGCGTTCCCGACCTGCGACGCGAAGATCGTCGACCCGGACGAAGACGGCATCGGCGAGATCTGGCTCCACGGCGGCAACGTCATGATGGGCTACTTCAATGATCCCGAGGCGACCGCAGAGGCGATTACGGACGGCTGGTTCCACACCGGCGACCTCGGTTATCTCGATGACGACGGCTACCTGTACATCACGGGCCGCAAGAAGAACGTCATCATCACCAAGAACGGCAAGAACGTCTTCCCGGAAGAACTCGAGTACTATCTGTCCAACAGCCCGTACATCGCAGAGTCCATGGTCTTCGAGGCGGACGATGAAGTGGCCGGCGACGACACGATCATCGCGGCGGCGATCATGCCCGACATGGAAGAAATCAAGGCGAAGCTCGACACCATGACGGCGGCGCAGGTCGATGCGATGACCGGCGCGGACGCGGAGGAGGATGAAGAAGGCGGCGACGAAGAAGCGGCCGAGTCCATCACCGAAGAACCGTCGATCACGGACGCGCTGATCGAGAAGATCCTCTGGGAGGAGGTCGACAAGGTCAACGCCGAACAGCCGATGTTCAAGAAGATCAAGAAAGTGATCGTCAAGAAGAACGAGTTCGTGCACAACACTTCCAAAAAGCTGATCCGCTTTGCAGAGGAGAACAAGCGTCCGTAAGAACGGGAACAGCGATTCCCGCAAAAGACGGCAAATGCATTGAAATAAGAACAGTTGGGACGGTATCCTCCATTGACAATGGCGGGTACCGTCTACTATAATAATACGGCACGCTTTTTGGCGCGCAGGCAAAGTATGAACATCGCGCTGAGCGATTCCATAATAAGAAAGGAGAACATACCATGGGTGATGAAATCCTGCTTACCAAAGAAGGATATGCGAAACTGAAAGCGGAGTACGAAGAACTCGTCAGCGTCACCAGAAAAGAAGTTGCGGAGAGACTGAAGGAAGCGAGAGCTTTCGGCGACCTGTCCGAGAACGCGGAGTACGATGCGGCGAAGAACGAGCAGTCCGAAGTTGAGGCGAGGATCCTCAAACTGGAACAGATGCTGCGCCAGGCTAAGATCATGGACGACAGCGACTACGAAGAGGGCGTCGTCAATGCGGGCAGCAGCGTTACAGTCTTTGATAAAAACGCGGGCGTAGAGAAGGTCTACACCATCCTCGGCGCCAGCGAGTCCGATCCGTTCAAGGGCATCATTTCCAATGTTTCCCCCATCGGCAAAGGCCTGCTGAAGCACAAGGTCGGCGATGTGGTCGAGATCGAGACCCCCGGCGGCAAAGTCACGCTGGAGATCCGCGCGATCCAGATGTACAGTGCCGGCAAGGACGAATAGCAAGCTGACCGGGAGCCCGCGCACAGGCGGGCTCTGTGTATAAGAAGGAGCAAACAATGAGCGAAGAGCTGAAGAACAACAACCAGCAGCCGGAAGAAAACCTCAGCGAACAGCGGCAGATCCGCCGTGAGAAGCTGCAGGCGCTGCGCGAGGCGGGCCGTGATCCGTTCCTCAACGAGACGTGGGATGTGAATGCCCACAGCGTGCAGATCAAGGACAACTTCGAGGAGATGGACGGCAAAGAGGTCTCCATCGCAGGCCGCCTGATGAGCAAGCGCGTCATGGGCAAGGCTGCATTCGGTGATATCCTGGACCGCGACGGCCGCATCCAGATGCATGTCTCCCGCGACAACGTCGGCCAGGAAGAGTACCAGTGGTTCAAGAAATACGACATCGGCGATATCCTCGGCGTGG
This sequence comes from uncultured Eubacteriales bacterium, assembly GCA_902790905.1. Classification (GTDB taxonomy): domain Bacteria; phylum Bacillota; class Clostridia; order Peptostreptococcales; family Anaerovoracaceae; genus RUG13615. The sequence continues at coordinate 2,850 of CADATO010000026.1, read as the reverse complement.
TGGGCACCGTGTTCCGCACGCAGCGCGGCGAGATCACCGTCGAGGCGAGCAAGATCGTCCTGCTGAGCAAGTCCATCCAGGTGCTGCCTGAGAAGTGGAACGGCCTGAAGGACCCGGATCTGAGATACCGCCAGCGCTACGTTGACCTCATCGTCAACGAAGACGTCCGCGACACCTTCAGAAAGCGCGCGAAGATCGAGAAGGTCATCCGTCAGGTCCTCGAGGACGACTACGGATTCCTCGAAGTCACGACCCCGTCCCTGCACACCATCGCAGGCGGCGCGGCGGCGCGTCCGTTCATCACCCATCACAATGCGCTCGACATCGATATGTACCTGCGCATCGCGACCGAGCTGTATCTGAAGAGATGCATCGTCGGCGGTCTCGACAGAGTCTACGAGATGGGCAAGGTCTTCCGCAACGAAGGCATGGACAGAAACCACAACCCGGAATTCACCTCCATGGAATGCTACATGGCATTCGGCGACATGGAGAGCGTCATGGAAGTCACCGAGCAGATCTTCTACAAGGCGCAGATGGCGGTCAACGGCACCCCGATCCTCGAGTACGACGGCAAGAAGTTCGACATGACGCCGCCGTATAAGAGACTGGACATGACCGATGCTGTCGCGCAGGTCACCGGCGTTGACTTCCACAAGATCGACGACGATGAAGAGGCCAGAAAGGCAGCCATCGCCTACGGCATGGATCCGGATGAAGTAAAGAACTACACCCGCGGCAAGATCATCGCGGAGATGTTCGAACAGTACTGCGAAGACGCGCCCGGCCTGATGGACGGCCCGGTCTTCCTGGTCGGACATCCGGTCGAGATCTCCCCGCTGGCCAAGAGAGATCCGAAAGACCCGCGCATCACCCGCCGCTTTGAAGTCTACGTCAACGGCTGGGAGCTGGGCAACGCGTTCTCCGAGCTCAACGACCCGATCGACCAGTACGAGCGGTTTGTCGAGCAGCAGAAGGAGAGAGATACCGGCGCGGACGATGAAGCGCATCCGATGGATATGGACTTCGTCAACGCACTCGAAGTCGGTCTGCCCCCGACGGGCGGCCTCGGCATCGGCGTCGACCGTCTGGTCATGCTGATCACCGGCGCGCAGAGCATCCGCGACGTCATCCTGTTCCCGACAAACCGACCTTTGGATCTGTGAAGCTGGCGGAAGAAATGCGTCGTCTGGCGGAAAATGGTCCGATTGAAATCGAATTGATCGGACTCTGTACCGATATCTGTGTTGTCAGCAATGCACTGCTTCTGAAGGCATACCTTCCGGAAGTGAAGATCTCTGTAGATCCGAAGTGCTGTGCCGGAGTAACGCCTGAAAAACATGAGGCGGCTCTTGAGACGATGCGTTCCTGCCAGGTTCAGGGACTTTAATAGTTTCACAGGAACGGGTGATGGCTATGACCTGGGAATCCTTCTACGACAATTATCTGAGCTGGGCGGGCAGCACCATCGCGGACAGGAAGGAACGGTTGTTGATACCAATGGCAGCCTGATCATGGTTTCTCTCGATGATGGAAGGCATGTCGATTCTTATACAGCTTCACAGCTTGAGAGGGCATGGTAAATCAGAATTTGTTAGGAGAATAGCTATGACAGGATTCTGGGTTTTTATGTTTATCATGTGCCTTTTAACACCAGTTATGATGATTGGATTTGGAAAATATTTTATGAAAGGCGGACCAAAACAGATTAATGACGCGTTCGGATATCGTACAAGGAGATCTGTGAAAAATCAGGAAACTTGGAGATTTGCTCATCAATACAGCGGTAAAATATGGCTTTACGGTGGATGGGCTTTGCTGCCGATATCGATTGCGACGATGCTATTCGTTCACGGAAAGAGTGTGGATATGATAGGCGTTGCAGGATTGATTATCGCCATTGCGCAGATTGTTGTCATGATCTGCGCTATCCCATTGACTGAAGCAGCATTAAAAAGAAATTTTGATGAACTTGGAAGATATAGATAACTCGCGGTTTATAAGGGGGGATTATTGTTTGATTTTGTGGATAATTGCCACGCTATGTGCTTTTTTTATAAAGGGACTTTGTGGTTTTGCAAATACACTAGTCTTTACATCTATTTTAGGATTTGGAGTGGCAAACGTTAATATATCTCCAGTGGAATTATTACTTGGATACCCGACAAATCTAATATTGACTTGGAATAATCGTAAAAAACTTGATAAAAAAGTCTATATTCCTTTAGCATTGTTGGTTCTAGGTGGTAGTATCCCTGGGGCAATACTTTTAAAGAGTGTTGATGTTAAATATTTAAAAGTGTTCTTTGGAATCGTTGTTATTCTTATTGCTGTTGAAATATTTTTTAGAGAATATCAATGTACAAATGCAAAGGATTCAAATATTATATTGTGCATCATTGGCGTACTATCTGGCATCTTATGTGGATTGTTTGGGATAGGAGCGTTGCTTGCTGCCTATGTTGGGCGAGTGACTACTACAACGGATGAATTTAAAGCCAATATAAGCGCGGTTTTTATTGTTGAAAATACAGTAAGAATTTTTACATATTATTTGCTTGGAGTATTTACGCTTGATTCATTGAAACAAGCAGCAACCCTTATTCCGTTCATGATTATTGGATTGTTTGCTGGAATGGAGAGTTCAAAAGTCTTGGATGAAAGAATTGTAAAAAATATTGTTATAGTTCTTTTGGTAATATCAGGTTTATTTTTAGTTGGAATGAATTTGTAGTGTTAAAAGACATCGACAAATCTTGCTAATGCTGTGTCAAGGACTTTTTTGAAAAGCACATAGCAAATCAGCGCAATCAAACACTTCTCCGCAGTTGCGGATTTCTCAGAAAAGTA
>CADATO010000025.1 GCA_902790905.1 uncultured Eubacteriales bacterium | reverse complement strand
TCCAGCCTATATCTTCTCAGAAAAAAGATATAACCGCTGTACCCATTGTAATTTCAACGGATACAGCGGTTTTTATCCACACGTTTTGTCCTATAACCCTTTTTATATGTGTTGTTTTCCGCGGCATCGCTCAGTCCCCGCTTTCGCTTTGTCCATGCGCCGCTCGCCCTCTCTGCGCCGGATATAGTGCCGGCGGCTGTGCGGATCCTTCTCCACCAGATAGACCACACCCTTGCGGTCCTTCAGCGTCTTTGCCGCGATCGGGTAGTCCGTAATCATCAGATCCCTGACCTCCTCTTTCGGCAGTTCCTCGGGCGATGGTTCCAGCACCGCTGCGCCGAGTTCCTCGAGCGCCAGCTGCGCCTGCCCGTTGGTGACATTGAGCCCCGCGCCGGCATAGACCCTGATGCCCGCCGCAGCGAGCCGGCTGATCCAGCCGGGATTGTTCAGGAGGACAGGCTGCTGCTCTTCGTTTGCCGCAACGCCGGCTTCTGCCGCCTGTGCGATCGCAGTCAGTTCTGTATCCTCTTCTCCGCGGGTCACCGTGCTGAACGCACGCATCTCCTGCGCGTCCGGCAGATCGGCGGGCTGCAGCAGCTTTCCGCCGAGTTCTTCATACAGTGCCGTTTCATCCACCGGGCTGCATGCCGCCTGCTGTTTTGTGGTGCGGTTTCCCAGTATGTCTTCCATGCGGTCCAGCGCCTCCCGCCGCATCGCATTGATCACGGACACAGGAAGGAAGATGTCTTCGCCAAGGTCTAAAACAACGGCGCCGGCCTCGAACGGCGTGCCGCCGGTCTTGCGCAGCTGTTCCTCGATCCTGGCAGGGGCCGCCGCTTTTTTCTGCGCCGGCTCCACTGGACCTTCCCCGGTGCTCGTGACGCTGACCGGGCCCTCCGGCGTGCTGCATGTCATAACAAGACGCGCCGGGCTTCCCAATACTGCGACAAGATGCATGTCCGCCGGCACTTTACGGGTCTCCGGCAGGCTCTCCTCCGCCGCGCGCTTCATCAGCGCCGCACTGCGGATCACATACACCTCATCTCCCGGGAGCACTTTCTCTCTGATGTCTCCCAGCCGGTACAGTTTTTTCTGCAGCTGTTCCAGATAGGTGACGGTCGCACTGACAGAACGCCCCACCCCGTCGGCAGGCCGGATCTCAATGACATCCCCCTGCCCGATCGGTCTCGCAGTCTGTACATCTGCGTATATGCCCTTCTGCCGGCGCACTTCGCCCGCGTAAAGCCCCGTGTTTTTCGGCGTGCCGTGCGCCATCATGCGGCGGATCTCCTGCGCCGTAAAAGCCGCCGTCCCGCAGGCGGTCTCCCGTGCGGTGCTGTACCAGGCATCTGAGAAACCTTCGCGGTTGAACACCTGCAGCAGCGCATCTCTGTCCGCTTCGCTCACCGTGTAATCGCCCTTTTTCCTGTAGAGATCGAGATACTTGCGGTACATCCTCACCACCGTGGCAACGTATTCCGGGGACTTCATCCGCCCTTCGATCTTAAGAGACGCAACGCCCGCTTCCGCCAGTTCGCCGAGATGATCGATCTGGCACATATCCTTGGGACTTAAGAAGTGTGCGGTGACACCGTTCTCATCCGCATACGGCAGCCGGCATGGCTGCGCACAGGTGCCTTTGTTCGCACTGCGGCCGCCGATCGCACGGCTCAGCTGACACTGTCCCGAGTAGCACATGCAGAGTGCCCCGTGCACGAAGACTTCGATCTCCGCAAGTCCGGATGCGCAGATGTCCCGGATCTCCTCCAGTGTCAGTTCCCGCGACAGGACGACCCGTTCGTATCCGAGCGCAGCGGCGGTGCGCACACCCTCCAGGTTGTACACGGTTGCCTGCGTCGACAAATGCAGCCTGGCTTCCGGCAGATGCTCCCGCAGCATGCGGCCAAGGCCGAGGTCCTGGATGATAAAACCGTCTGCGCCGGCCGCAAACATCTGCTTTGCCGCCTCCCAGGCGCCGGGCAGATCCGCGTCCGTCAGGAGCGTGTTCATCGTGACGTAGATTTTCACGCCGCGCACATGCGCATACCGGACCGCTTCGGCAAATGTCTCCTCGTCAAAGTTCCCTGCCTGCATCCGCGCATTGAAAGACGGGCCGCCGAGATAGACAGCGTCCGCCCCGTTCTCAACGGCTGCGATCAGCTGCGGCATGCCGCCGGCAGGCGCCAGTATCTCCGGTATTCTTCTGTGACTGCGCATGTTTGCGTTCATAATCCTCTATTCCTGTATTTACATAATACATGTTTATGATGATCACTTAACTGAGCGATTCCTCGCCAGCATTCTGTCCAGAAGCTGGTCATACACCGGCCGGCCGTGCAGCAGATCCGCCACCACGTACGCGGTAAACGCCACAATGCTGAGCGGCAGGAAGTTCGCATAGTCGCCACCCATCTCCGTGATCAGTATGATCCCCGTGATCGGCGAGCGGACGATGGCGGAGAACAGCCCCGTCATCCCCATCATAACAAATGTCCCGATGTAGATCGACATCAGCCCGCAGTATTCCGTCATGACGGTGGCATAGGCGCCTGCCCCGACCGCCCCGAGGACCAGCAAAGGCAGGAAAATCCCGCCGGGTGCTCCGGAGGCGAAGCTGAAGATGGAGAACAGAAATCGCACCGCCAGCAGGATGAGCAGCGCCTGCACCGTGAACATGCCGGACGCCGCCTGGTCCACCAAATAGTGCCCGCTGCCGAGCGCCATCGGGTAATACAGCGCCAACGGCACAACGAGCAGGAACGGCAGCGCGAGGCGCACGTATTTGTTCGGGATCTTCGCGTACAGATCCTGCATCCAGGTGGTCACCTTGTTGTAGGCAACACCCAGTACGCCAAGCAGGATGCCAAGGACAAGGACCATCCAGTAATACCTGAGCGGCAGCGCTTCCTCAATCCTGAGTGCAAAGACCGGCTTCAGACCGAAGATGACATTGGCCACAAAGTCCGCGATCATCGAAGCCATCCAGGTGGACAGCAGGATCTCGATCGAGAACGTGCTGAGCAGTTCCTCCAGCACGAATACCGTCCCGGCAAGCGGCGCGCCGAACGCACACGCAAGGCCCGCGCCTGCGCCGCAGGTCATCAGGTATTTTTCCTCCCGCTTTTTCCGGCCCGCGAGCTGTGCCATGCCCTTGCCGGCCATGGCACCGATCTGGATGCTGGGACCTTCTCTTCCGAGCGCCAGCCCCGCGCCGATGCAGAGACAGCCGCCGAGGATCTTGGCGAGGATGGTCTTCCACCAGTTCTCTTCGATCTCGCCGATGAGTTCCCCTTTCAGCTGGGGGATCCCGGAGCCGCCGGCCATCGGTGCATAATGCAGGCACAGGCAGGCGCCCGCAAACGCGGCCGCCAGCAGCAGACCGCCCAGCAGCGCATGCCCGGCGCTCTGTTCTGCGTATTCCAGCAGCGTCCAGCGGAGCGGTTCCGCCTTCATCAGCAGATACCGGAACAACGACACGACAACACCCACGGCGGCACCGACCGCCATGCCTTTCAGGATCAGAGAATACCTGAGTCTTCTCGCCCATTTTGTGTTTTTATTCGTGCTGCTCATCTGTTTCCGGTTCTCTTCATGCGGCAGCCGCCGCCCATTGCTGTTTCTACGCTTTACGGAAAAACAGCACCGCCGTATTCGGCAGTGCTGCTTGTTTTCTTTCGATCCGATAGACTATACCAGCTCGAGGAAGACTTCCTCAGCCGCATCGCCTCTTCTGGGACCAAGCTTGAGGATGCGGGTGTAACCACCGTTGCGGTCCTCGTAACGCGGTGCAATATCGTCAAACAGCTTGCTGACGACATCCTCGTCATACAGGTACGCCATCACCTGACGTCTTGCAGCGAGATCACCCTTCTTGGCCAGTGTGATCATTTTTTCTGCTTCTCTTCCGGCTTCCTTCGCTCTGAACTTGGTGGTCGTAATACGCTCTTCTCTCAGAAGGTCGGTCACCAGATTTCTCAGCATAGCCTTTCTATGGTCGGAAGATCTGCCCAGTTTTCTATAGCCCGGCATATCATTTTCTCCTTTCGTCTACTCGTTTTTGCCCTATTCCTCAGACTGCATCAGGGAAAGGCCGAGTTCTGCAAGTTTCTGCTTTACCTCATCAAGAGACTTCTTACCAAGGTTTCTGACCTTCATCATGTCCTCTTCGGTGCGCTGTGTGAGCTCTTCAACGGTGTTGATGGAAGCTCTCTTCAGGCAGTTGAAGGAACGGACGGAGAGTTCGAGTTCTTCGATGGTCAGATCAAGCGCTTTGGCGATCTGATCTTCTTCCTTGGCGACGAGGATTTCCATATCCTCTGTGCTTGTATCCAGCTTGATGAACAGGTCCAGATGCTCCTGCATGATCTTGGCGCCAATGCTGACACCTTCACTGGGCGAGATGCTGCCATCTGTCCAGATCTCGAGGATCAGTTTGTCGTAGTCTGTAACCTGTCCGACGCGGGTGTTCTCCACGGTGAAGTTCACTCTGCGGACCGGGGTGTAGATGCTGTCCACGGGGATCACAGCGATGGGAGTGTTCTCATCTTTGTTCTGCTCCGCCAGGACATACCCGCGGCCTTTTGCCAGATTGATCTCCATGATCAGAGACGCGTTCTCATCGAGCGTTGCGATGTGCAGATCCGGATTGAAGATCTCAACATCGATGTCGCCCTTGATATCAGCCGCAGTCACTTCCTTCGGGCCAACCTCATTGATCGTGACCCGCTTGGTGTCTGCTGCGCCGCTGAGTTTGACCGCCAGCTTCTTCAGGTTGAGGACGATTTCCGTCACATCTTCCTTGACGCCGGGGATGGTCGAGAATTCATGAAGAATCCCGTCGATCTTGATCGAGGTAACTGCAGCACCGGGCAGGGAGCTCAGAAGGATTCTTCTCATGCTGTTGCCCAGCGTTGTGCCGTAGCCTCTTTCCAGAGGCTCAACAATGAATTTCCCGTAATTGGGATCTTCATCGGAAAATACGCATTCGATCGTCGGCTTTTCAATTTCGATCATCAGTTTTCCTCCTTATTCAAATACCAACAAACTATCAGTTGAAAAGGATTACTTCGAGTACAGCTCGACGATGAGATGCTCTTCGATCGGTGTATCGATCTGATCTCTTGTCGGATGATCAAGAACTTTGCCTTCGAGCTTGTCGCGGTCAACACTCAGCCAGCCGGGGATACCGACTTCCATGTCCTTGATCTCCTTGAACTTCGGAGAGGACTGGCTCTTTTCCTTGACCTTGATGACATCGCCGGGCTTCACCTGATAGGAAGGAATGTTGACGATCTTGCCGTTGACCATGTAATGACGATGGTTGACAAGCTGTCTGGCTTCTCTTCTTGTGGTGCACAGCCCCATTCTGTAGACGACGTTGTCAAGTCTTTCTTCCAGCATGACCAGCAGGTTTTCACCGGTGATGCCCTTCTTGTTCGCCGCCTTCTCAAATGTATTTCTGAACTGCTTTTCAAGGACGCCGTAGATGAACTTCGCTCTCTGCTTCTCACGGAGCTGGAGACCGTATTCGCTCATCTTCTTGTACTGATTTCTATGCGGCGTTCTCTTCGATTCTTTGAAGATCCCCATGTGGCTGGGGTCGATCTGCAGGGATCTGCATCTTTTCAAAATCGGATCTCTATTAACTGCCATGTTCTTGTTCCTCCTTTCAATCAGACTCTTCTTCTCTTGGGCGGTCTGCATCCGTTATGCGGGATGGGTGTGATGTCCTTGATCATAGTGATCTGCAGACCCGCTGTCTGAAGGGCTCTGATCGCGCTGTCTCTACCGGAACCGGGTCCCTTGACATAGACTTCGACAGTCTTGAGACCGTGCTCCATAGCAGCTTTCGCAGCCTCTTCTGCTGCTGTTGCCGCGGCGAAGGGAGTGGACTTTCTGCTGCCCTTAAAACCCTGCGCACCGGCACTGGACCAGGAAAGAGCGTTACCTTCCATATCCGTCAGAGTGACCAGCGTATTGTTGAACGTGGCCTGGATATGGGCCTGGCCCTTTTCGATATTCTTACGTTCTCTTCTCTTTTTTCTGACCGTTTTCTTTACTTGCTTTGCCATGATCCATGCACCTCCTTACGCCTTCTTCTTGCGGCCCACGGTCTTCTTGGGACCTTTACGAGTTCTGGCGTTCGTCTTGGTCTTCTGTCCGCGGACAGGAAGATTTCTTCTGTGACGGATACCTCTGTAGCATCCGATCTCCATGAGTCTCTTGATGTTCAGGGACGTGTCTCTTCTGAGGTCGCCTTCCACCATGTACTCTTCGTCGATAACCTTACGGATCTTACCGACTTCTTCCTCGGACAGGTCTTTGACCCTCGTGCTGGGATCGATCCCGGTCTTTGCCAGGATCTCGGTCGCGGTCTTCCTGCCAATACCATAGATATAGGTCAGGCCGATCTCGACACGCTTTTCTCTTGGTAAGTCTACACCGGCTATACGTGCCATACGTTTCCTCCTGTTCCCATCTTCCGTCGCAAATCATCTGTAGCGATATAAACGGGATGTGTTCTGCCGCTTCACAGCGGCTGTTATAACTTTGCTGCGCTTTCGCGGAATCGCAACGTCTGTCTGCGTTTTAAAACACAAAACCGCAACGTCTTAAAATACCGCATTTTCGCGCGTCTGTCAACCTTGCTTCTGCTTGTGCTTGGGATTTTCGCAAATGACCATGACCTTGCCTTTACGCTTAATCACTTTGCACTTTTCACAGATCGGTTTTACGGATGCTCTGACTTTCATCTTTCAACCTCCTAGTTATATGTTGCCGAGCTTATTTGCTCCTCCAGGTGATACGGCCTCTCGTAAGATCATACGGAGACAGTTCCACTTTGACTTTGTCACCGGGCAGGATCCGGATGAAGTTCATGCGGATCTTTCCCGAAACGGTCGCCAGCACTCTGTGCTTGCTCCCATCGAGTTCGACTACGAACATCGCGTTGGGCTGGGCATCAACGACGACGCCTTCGGCCTCAATAACATCTTTTTTCGCCATTGTGATACCTCACTTAACCAATGTGATGATTTCCGGTTCCCCATCGGTGATGATCACCGAGTTTTCGTAGTGGGCCGCCATTTTCCGGTCTGCCGTCACGTATGTCCATTCATCGTCCAGGACTTCGACTTCGTAAGTCCCTTCCGTGATCATTGGCTCGATGGCGAAGACCATGCCTTTGGCGATCCGGGGGCCTCGTCCCGCTCTCCCGTAGTTGGGGATCTGCGGGTCTTCATGCATAACACGTCCGACGCCATGCCCGACGAGTTCGCGTACGATCCCGAATCCTTCCGCTTCGACCGTTTCCTGCACGGCGTGCGAGATGTCGCTCACCCGGTACCCCGGCTTTGCGAATTCGATCGCAGCGAAGAATCCTTTTTCGGCTGCGGCCATCAGGTCTTTGGCGACCTGGCTGACTTCGCCGACCGGATAGGTCCTGGCTGCATCGCTGACATACCCTTTCCAGGTAGCGCCTGTATCCACGCTGACGATATCGCCTTCCTTCAGGATGCGGTCCGCCTTCGGGATGCCGTGCACGATCTCCTCGTTGACAGAGATGCAGGCCGATGCCGGAAAGTCATACAGTCCCAGGAAGGAAGGTGTCATCTTTTCCTTCCTGATCCTGTTTTCGACATACTGGTTGATGTCCAGTGTGCTCATTCCTGGCTCGATGTACCCGGCCAGGTCACGCAGGATCTCCCCCGTGACATGGGCGCAGGTACGCATGATGTCCAGTTCCCATTCGCTTTTGATATTGATCATTGTCTACTCTCCCAGGAGCTTCACGATCTCCGCGAAGAGCTCCTCGTAGCCGATGCTGCCGTCCATATGGACGATGTTACCGGCCTTTTCGTAGTAATCGATCAGCGGTTTTGTCTGGCTGTTGTACACTTCAATACGGTTCGCAACAGTCTCGGCAGTATCGTCCGCTCTCTGATACAGTTCGCCGCCGCAGACGTCGCAGACGCCTTCCTTTTTCGGAGGCATGCCGACCACGTTGTAGGTGGCGCCGCAGTCTTTGCAGACACGGCGGCCGGTCAGACGCTCCATCAGGATCTCTTTTTTGACATCCATATCGAGGACCTTGTCGACCTGCTGGCCTTTGTCCGCCAGATACGCATCCAGCGCTTCCGCCTGCTCGACTGTGCGGGGGAACCCGTCAAGAAGGAAGCCGACCTTGCAGTCATCTTCATTCAGTCTGTCCAGCGCGATCTCGATGACCAGGCTGTCCGGAACAAGTTCGCCCTTGTTCATGTATTCCTGTGCCTTTTTCCCAAGCTCGGTGCCTTCCTTGATGTTCTTGCGGAAGATATCACCGGTGGAGATGTGCGGGATTGCGTATTTCTCGACGATCCGCGCTGCCTGGGTGCCCTTGCCCGCTCCGGGAGGGCCTAACAATACCAGATTCATCATTTCTCCTACTCCTTATTAAAGAAAGCCTTTGTAGTTACGCATGACCATCTGCTGTTCGAGCTGCTTCATGGTATCCAGACCGACACCGACGGCGATCAGCAGCGATGTGCCGCCGAAGTACATGTCGATGGGGGTGAACTGGCTGACCAGTGTCGGCAGGACCGCCACAGCCGCCAGGAAGACAGCGCCTACGAATGTCAGACGGTTCATGACCTTGGAGAGATACTCCGTGGTCGCTCTGCCCGGACGGATGCCCGGAATAAAGCCGCCATTCTGCTTCATGTTGTCGGATACTTCCATCGGATTGAATGTGATCGTCGTATAGAAGTATGTGAAGAAGAATGTCAGGATCACATACAGAACTGCGTAGACCCACACACCGGGATTGCCGGTCGGGGACAGCCATTTCTCAACCCAGATCGCAAAGTTGCTGTTCGAGCTGGTGAAGTATGTGATCGTCAGCGGGAACTGCAGCAGTGCCATTGCAAAGATGACAGGGATGACGCCCGCCTGGTTGACCCTGAGCGGAATATGCGTCGACTGTCCGCCGTACATTTTGCGTCCGACGACTCTCTTGGCGTACTGCACGGGGATCCTTCTCTGACCCTGCTGGATCAGGATGATGCCCACGATGACCACGATGGCAAAGACGACGAACAGGACGATCGTCATGAAGCCGATCTCGCCTGCTCTGAACTTGGCGATCGTGTTGCCGACGCCGGAGGGCAGTCTTGCGATGATGCCGGCGAAGATCAGCAGAGAGATACCGTTGCCGATACCATTCTCATTGATCTGCTCGCCGAGCCACATCAGGAATGCGGTGCCTGCGGTGAGGACCAGAACGATGACCACGATGGAGAAAACATCCGTGCTGACCAGCGCTCTTCTGAACATACCCACGGTGACACCGACCGCCTGGACCAGTGCCAGGACAACAGTCAGGTAACGCGTGTATGCAGTAATCTTCTTTCTTCCCTCCATGCCTTCTCTGGCCAGACGTTCCAGCGCAGGAATGGCGACGGTGAGAAGCTGCAGGATAATGGATGCTGTGATGTACGGTGTGATGCTCAGGGCAAAGATGGTCATGTTCCCGAAGGAACCGCCGGAAAACAGGTTGAACAGATCAAACAAGCCTGTGTTGCCGCTGAACAGCTCGGCGAGAACCGAACGGTTGATTCCCGGGACCGGGATGTTGGACCCGATCCGGAAAATCACCAGCATCAGAAGCGTGAAGATAATCTTCTTTCTGATGTCGGGGACGCCCCATGCTTTCCTTAATGTCCTCAGCATTTCCATCCTAGATCACCTCGGCCTTTCCTCCGGCCGATTCAATCTTTTCGACAGCGGATTTGCTGAACTTATGTGCCTGTACAGTGAGGCTGGTGTTGAGTTCGCCTCTGCCAAGGACCTTAACGCCGTCCTTGATCTTGCTGATGATGCCGGCTTCCTTGAGCATCTCTTCGGTCACGACTGTGCCCGCTTCAAATGCATTCAGCTTCTCTACGTTAACCTCGGCGTATTCCTTCGCCCAGACGTTGGTGAAGCCGCGCTTCGGGATGCGTCTGTAAAGGGGCATCTGGCCGCCCTCGAAGCCGAGACGGACGCCGCCGCCGCTTCTGGACTTCTGGCCGTTCATACCTCTGCCGCCGGTTTTACCCTGGCCGGTAGCGGTACCTCTGCCTCTTCTTTTGCGGTTCCGGCTGGAACCTGCCGGCGCTTTGAGTTCATGAAGTTTCATATCTGTCGCACCTGCCTTTCTACAGTTCTTCGAGCGTGACGAGGTGGCAGACCTTCTGGACTGCGCCTCTTGTCATCTCGTTGTCTTGGAGTTCCACGGACTGGTGCATCTTTCTGAGGCCCATCGCTTCAACGATCTTCTTCTGTTTCGGAGTCGCGCCGATGGTGCTCTTTGTAAGTGTAACTTTTACTTTTTTCGCCATTTCGCTCGCCTCCTATCCTAAGATCTCTTCTTTGGTCTTGCCTCTGAGACGGCTGACTTCCTCAACAGTCTTGAGCTCTTCGAGAGCCTTGATTGTTGCATACGCCATGTTCACAGCATTGTTGCTGCCAAGAGACTTCGCTCTTACGTCTTTCAGACCCGCCATTTCGAGGACCGTACGTACAGAGGATCCGGCGATAACGCCAGTACCTTCTGCAGCCGGCATGATGAGTACTTTACCTGCCCCGAAGACACCAACGTGTCTGTGCGGGATCGTTGTCCCGACCATCGGGACTGTGATGAGCTTTTTCTTAGCGTCTTCTGTCGCTTTTCTGACAGCTTCAGGGATTTCCTGAGCCTTACCGAGACCGACACCTACGTGACCTTCTCTGTCACCAACAACGACGGTTACGCTGAATCTCATGTTACGGCCGCCCTTGACGGTCTTTGCAACACGCCGGATGTTAACGATAGTTTCGTTCATCTCGGGCTTGTTGTTTTCTTCTCTTCTCTGCATTCTCGTAACCTCCCGTTAGAATTTCAGGCCGGCTTCTCTTGCGCCGTCTGCCAGTTCCTTGACTCTACCGTGATACAGGAATCCGCCTCTGTCGAATGCGACAGTCTCGATCCCCTTCTCAAGAGCTCTCTTCGCGATGGCTTCACCAACAGCCTTGGCAGCTTCCTTGTTGCCGCCGTGTGCGATGGTGCCTTTGATCTCCTTGTCCAGAGAACTTGCCGCCGCGAGAGTGGTCCCGTTGACGTCGTCGATGATCTGCACAGAGATGTTCTTGTTGCTTCTGAATACCGCCATCCTGGGTCTCTCAGGAGTACCGAACAGGTTCTGTCTGACGCGTTCGTGTCTGGCGTTTTTTCTTGCTTTTCTGCTCGTATTAGCCATTTTTCTCTACTCCTTTCCTTAGTCACCCTTGACGCCGGCTTTACCTTCCTTGCGGCGGACCTGCTCACCTTCGTAGCGGATGCCCTTGCCCTTGTAGGGTTCCGGAGCTCTCCACGCACGGATGTTGGCTGCATAGTTGCCGACAAGCGCCTTGTCAATCCCTTTAACGACGATCTGTGTCTGAGAAGGAGTCTCGGTGGTGATGCCTTCCGGATCCTTCAGTTCCACAGGATGGGAGTAACCCAGGCTCAGCACCAGGGTATCACCCTTTTTGTCAGCTCTGTAGCCGACACCCTGGATCTCCAGCTTCTTCTCAAAGCCCTTGCTGACGCCTTCGACCATGTTGGCGATGAGCGTTCTGGCCAGACCGTGCTGGGATCTCTCTTCTTTCGCATCACCGTTTCTGCTGACGGTGACGACGTTGCCTTCGATGTTGACATCGATCAGCTCGCTGATCGTTTCCTGCAGCTCGCCGTTCGGGCCCTTGACCGTTACGACGTTGCCGTCCACTTTGACTTCTACGCCTGCAGGAAGATCGATGGGTTTCAAACCAATTCTAGACATGTTTCTTCCTCCCTACCAAACGTAACAAATCACTTCGCCGCCGACACCGAGTTCTCTCGCCTTCTTGTCGCTGATCACACCGTTGGAAGTGGAGATGATCGCGATACCGAGGCCGCCCAGAACTCTGGGAACTTCGTTCGCCTTCGCATAGACCTTCAGGCCGGGCTTGGAGATCTTCTTGATGCCGGTGATAACTTTTTCGTTTTCAGGGCCGTACTTCATCTCGATGTCGATGACGCCCTGCTTGCCGTCTTCTTTGACCTCGAAGCCGTTGATGTAACCCTCATCCTTGAGGATCTCAGCGATGGACTTCTTGATCTTGGAAGCCGGGACCTCTACCGTCTTATGACCGGCAGAGTTCGCATTTCTGATTCTTGTGAGCATATCCGCGATGGGATCTGTCATAGTCATAGTTCTTTTCTCCTTCCTCCGATAGTATTACTACGCAGACCGCAGCCCTTCGTAACTTGTCGGAAAGTAGTGGTTGATGTGGAATCGCATATTCCGCTTCTTTTTACCAGCTCGCCTTCTTGACGCCGGGGATTTCCCCCTTGTAAGCCAGCTCTCTGAAGCAGATTCTGCAGATCCCGTATTTCTTGAGGACCGAGTGAGGTCTTCCGCACAGTCTGCATCTTGTGTAGGCTCTTGTGGAATACTTCGGCGGTCTCTGCTGTTTGATCTTAAGAGATGTCTTAGCCATCTTTTCCTCCTCTTATATACCCGCGAGGGACTTACTTCTCAAAAGGCATGCCCAGGTATTTCAGCAGGGCCTGCGCTTCTTCGTCCGTCTTGGCCGAAGTGGTGAAGACGATGTTCATACCTTTGATCATGTCGACCTGATCGTACACGATTTCCGGGAAGATCAGCTGTTCCTTGATACCCATGGAATAGTTGCCTCTTCCGTCGAAGGCGTTCTTGCTGACACCCTTGAAGTCTCTCACTCTGGGAAGAGCGATGTTGAAGAACTTGTCTGCGAAAACGTACATACGATCGCCTCTCAGGGTTACCTTGGTGCCGACCGGCATCCCGGCTCTGACCTTGAAGTTAGCGACCGACTTCTTAGCCTTTGTGACGACCGGCTTCTGGCCCGCGATGATGCCCAGTTCCTGGACAGCGGATTCCATGAGCTTCGGATTGTCCTTGGCTTCGCCCAGGCCGATGTTGATCGTGATCTTCTCGAGCTTGGGAACCTGCATGACGTTGTCATATTTGAACTCGTCCATCAGCTTGTTGAACACTTCGTTCTTATAAGTCTCTTTCAGTCTTGCTGCCAACGATCTCTCCTCCTTTCCTAATCGATCACATTGCCGCTCTTCTTGGCGACTCTGACTTTCTTACCGCCTTCCATCTTGTAACCGACTCTTGTGGGAGCCTTGGTCTTGCTGTCG
The DNA here is from genome assembly GCA_902790905.1 of uncultured Eubacteriales bacterium. GTDB lineage: Bacteria > Bacillota > Clostridia > Peptostreptococcales > Anaerovoracaceae > RUG13615. The sequence continues at coordinate 16,954 of CADATO010000025.1, read as the reverse complement.
ACCAGCATGACGTTGGATACATGGATGGGACCTTCCTGATGTTTGATCTCAGCGGCTTCCTTCTGGGTCTGCTTCTGGTGCTTTGTCTGAATGTTGACACCTTCCACGATGACCTTGTCCTCTTTGGGCATAGCTTTCAGGACGGTGCCCTGCTTGCCCTTGTCTTTACCGGCCAGGACAACAACCGTATCACCTTTCTTTATACGCATTTTTGTCCTCCTACAGTACTTCCGGTGCCAGAGAAACGATCTTCATGAAGTTCTTTTCTCTGAGCTCTCTAGCGACAGGTCCGAAAATACGGGTGCCGACCGGATTCTTGTCGTCTTTGATGATAACTGCAGCATTCTGGTCGAACTTGACGTAGCTGCCGTCGCTTCTTCTCGCACCGAACTTGGAACGGACGACGACTGCCTTGACGACATCGCCCTTCTTGACCGTACCGCCCGGGGTCGCGTCTTTGACTGCACACACGATGACGTCACCGATGTATGCGTACTGACGGCTGGTACCACCCAGGATGCTGATGCACAGAAGCTCTTTAGCGCCGGAATTGTCGGCGACTTTCAGTCTTGTTTCTGTCTGGATCATATTCCGGCCTCCTTACTTGACTTTTTCTACGATCTCGACAAGTCTCCATCTCTTGTCTCTGGACAGAGGTCTTGTCTCCATGATACGAACTTTATCGCCGATGTTGCATTCGTTAGCTTCATCGTGCGCCTTGACTTTCTTCGTACGCTTGACAGATTTGCCGTAAAGAGGATGCTTGACGGTGTCTTCGAGCGCAACGACGATCGTCTTGTCCATCTTATCGCTGACAACCATGCCAACTCTGGACTTTCTTCTGTTTCTATCGACTGCCATTGGTCATCCTCCTTTCCTACTCAGTCTGAGCTTTTGCAAGCTCTTTCTCTCTCATGATGGTCTTGACTCTTGCGATATCTCTCTTGGTCTCCCGCATCTTGACAGGGTTCTCAAGCTGCCCTGTGACATGCTGGAATCTGAGATTGAAGAGATCCTTTTTCATCTTGTCCAGTTCAGCAGCGAGCTCAACTTCGGACATTTCTCTGATTTTGTTCAGTTCCATTATGCTTCACCGCCCTCCTGTTCTTTGACGACGAATTTGCACTTGACGGGCAGCTTGTGGGATGCCAGTCTCATAGCTTCCTTCGCCTGTTCAAAGGTGACGCCTTCGATCTCAAACATGACTCTGCCGGGTTTGACGACTGCTACCCAGTACTCGGGAGCACCCTTACCGGAACCCATACGGACTTCAGCAGGTTTCTTTGTAACCGGCTTGTGGGGGAAGATCTTGATGTAGACCTTACCGCCTCTCTTGACGGATCTTGTCATCGCGACACGAGCCGCCTCGATCTGGTTGGATGTGATCCAGCCGCACTCTTCAGCCATCAGGCCGTAATCGCCGTATGTGACGGTGTTGCCCTTGGTTGCTTTGCCCTTCATTCTTCCTCTGTGGACTCTTCTGCGCTTCACACGCTTAGGCATCAACATGGCTGTTCCTCCTTTCTACTGTCTATTCTTCTGCAGCGGTTTCCGCCTGCGGCGCTTCCGCTGCCTCTTCTACTACGCTGACCGGCTCCTCGACCTTCGGAGTTCTGCGGATACGTGCGTTGACCGCCTTGGGAGCGGACGGACGCTCGTCTCTGCCGCGTCTTCTGTTGTCGCCGTCTCTTCTCTGACGACGATCGCCGTTTCTCCGTCTGTCGCCATCTCTTCTGGGTCTTCTGCCGTCTCTTCTATCCTGCTTTTCTTCGCGGATGGTGGAGGACAGGCCCTTGTCCAGGATCTCACCGTGGTTGATCCAGACTTTGATGCCGATACGGCCGTAGGTGGTGTCCGCTTCTGCGCACGCATAGTCGATATCAGCGCGCAGTGTATGAAGAGGAACATTACCTTCACTGTACTTTTCGCTGCGGGCGATCTCAGCGCCGCCCAGTCTGCCGGCTGCCACGATCTTGATGCCCTTTGCGCCAGCCTTCATGGTGCGCTGCAGTGCCTGCTTCATGGCTCTTCTGAAGGAAACTCTTCTCTCCAGCGCCTGAGCAATGCTCTCAGCTGTCAGCTGTGCGTCCAGCTCAGCTCTTCTGATCTCCTTGATCTCGACTTCGACGTTCTTCTTTGTCAGCTTCATCAGATCCTTCTTAAGAGCATCGATGCCGTCGCCGTCTCTGCCGATGACCATGCCGGGTCTGCCGGTGGAGATGGTCACTCTGAGCTTATCTTCGCCCTGTCTGTCGATCAGGATCTTGGAGATGCCTGCCGCATAGAGCTTTTTCTTGACGAATTCTCTGATCTGGTTGTCTTCGACCAGGTAGTCTGCGAAGTTTTTCTTATCCGCATACCATTTGGAGTCCCAATCTTTGATGACCCCGACTCTGAGCCCGTGCGGGCTAACTTTCTGACCCATTTACTGAACCTCCGCTTCTTTCTCTTTGAGGGTGACGCCGATGTGGCTGCTTCTCTTCAGGATGATGGACGCACGGCCCTGAGCACCGGCTCTCCATCTCTTCATCGTCGGGCCCTGATTTGCATGTACCTCAGCTACATACAGATCGTCGGGGTTCAGGTCGAAATTGTTCTCCGCGTTCGCTGCTGCGGATTTGACGACTTTCTCTACCAGCTCAGCGCCCTTGCCGGGGGTGAACTTGAGGATCGTCAGCGCCTCGTTCAGATCCTTGCCTCTGATCAGGTCTGCAACGGGCTTCAGCTTGATCGGAGACATTCTAACGTACTTTGCAGTTGCTTTTACTTCCATTGTCTTACCTCCAATCATTTCTTGTCGGCTGCATGGCCTCTGTAGGTCCGGGTGGGAGCGAACTCACCCAGTCTGTGGCCGACCATATCTTCCGTAATATAGACCGGAACATGTTTTCTGCCGTCATGGACAGCGATGGTGTGTCCGACCATCTGCGGGAAAATCGTGGACGGTCTGGACCAGGTCTTTACGACTTTCTTCTCGTTCGCTGCGTTCATCTCTTCGATGGCCTTGAGCAGCTTACGGTCTACGAAAGGACCCTTTTTAAGTGATCTACCCATTATCTATGCTCCTTCCTATCTCTCGTTTCTTCTCTTGACGATGTACTTGTCGGAAGCCTTCTTCTTCTTTCTGGTCTTATAACCAAGAGCAGGCTTGCCCCACGGGGTGACAGGGCCGACACGGCCGATACCGGCTTTGCCTTCGCCACCGCCGTGCGGATGGTCGTTCGGGTTCATGACCGAGCCGCGGACTGTCGGGCGGATGCCCATGTGGCGTTTCTTACCGGCTTTACCGATGTTGATGTTCTGGTGGTCGTTGTTGCCGACCTCACCGATGGTCGCTCTGCAGTCCATGCGGATTCTTCTGACTTCGCCGGAGGGCAGACGCACCTGCGCGTAATCGCCTTCCTTCGCCATCAGCTGCGCACCGTTGCCTGCAGCTCTGACCAGCTGTGCACCCTTGCCGGGCTTGAGCTCGATGTTGTGGATCATGGTACCGAGCGGGATGTTCGCGAGCGGCAGTGCATTGCCGACCTTGATGTCCGCTTCGGGACCGGAGTAGATGACATCGCCGACATGCAGGTTCTGCGGTGCGATGATGTATCTCTTGTCGCCGTCCGCGTAGACGATCAGGGCGATGTTCGCGGAACGGTTCGGATCGTACTCGATGGTCGCCACGTTGCCGGGGACACCATCTTTATTTCTCTTGAAGTCGATGATTCTGTACTTCGGTCTGTAGCCGCCTCCTCTGTGACGAACGGTGATCTTACCTCTGTTGTTGCGTCCCGAGTGCTTCTTCAGGGTGACTGTCAGGGATTTTTCCGGTTTGTCGGTTGTGATCTCTTCAAATGTGGAAACAGTCATGCCGCGAAGGCCGGGAGTTGTCGGATTGTATTTCTTGATTCCCATTTATGTTTCCTCCTTACAGTGCCTGGAAGAACTCGATCTCTTTGCTGTCCTCTGTCAGGGTCACGATGGCCTTTTTCGAAGCAGCGGTCATACCGACGTTTCTTCCCATTCTCTTTAACTTACCTTTCACATTCATGATGTTGACCTTGGCGACTTCTACGCCGAAAATCTCTTCTACCGCGTTCTTGACCTCAGTCTTGTTGGCGTCCACGGCAACTTTGAATGTGTATTTCTTAGCCTGTGCGTCTTCCATACTGTTTTCGGTGACGACGGGCTTGATGATCACATCGTAAGCAGTCCTCATTAGGAATACACCTCCTCAATCTTGTTGATCGCTTCTTTGGTGACGATGAAGTCGGTGTGGTTGATGATGTCATACACGTTCATCGTGGAGACCAGAGCGGTCATAACTCCCGGGATATTGGCTGCGGATTTGACGACATTCTCGTCCTTCTCGCTCATGATGATGAGCGGCTTTCTGCCAGCCTTGACGGCTTCCAGCATCTTGACCATATCCTTGGTCTTCGGTTCTTCGAACTTGATCTCGTCGAGGATGATCATTTCGTTTTCCTGGACCTTGGAGGACAGTGCGGAGAGCATTGCCAGTCTTCTGACCGACCGCGGAACCTTGTATCTGTAGCTCCGGGGCTTCGGTGCGAAGACCACGCCGCCGCCGATCTGGGAGGGGTCTCTGCGGTCGCCCTGTCTGTGGCGGCCTGTACCCTTCTGACGGAAGGGCTTTCTGGTGCTTCCTCTCACCTCACCTCTGTCTTTGGCAGACTGGGTGCCCTGTCTTTTGTTTGCCAGATGGTTTTTGACCATCTCGAGAACCGCATTCTGGTTGGGTTCGATACCGAAGATCTCATCCTTGAGTTCCATGGTGCCGGCGTCTTTGCCTTCCATGGTCAGCACATTGACTTTTGCCATTTTCGTTTCCTCCTTTCCGATCTACTTACTTCTGTCCCTTGACCGCGTATTGGATACGAAGCAGGCTGCCTTTGCCTCCGGGTACCGCACCCTTCACCAGTAACAAGTTTCTATCTTCGATGACCTTGACCAGTTTGACGTTCTGGATCGTGATGGTCTCTCTTCCCATTCTTCCGGGCTGCTTGTTGCCCTTGAAGACTCTTCCGGGATAGGATGCGCCGGCCAGCGCGCCCTGCAGTCTCTTATGCTTGGAGCCGTGGCCCATGGGGCCTCTGTGGTGGCCGTGACGCTTGATGTTGCCCTGGGTGCCCTTGCCCTTGGAAGTGCCGGTGATGTCCAGTCTTGCGCCTTCCTCGAAGTCTGCGACGGTGATGACCTGTCCGACTTCATAGGATTCGCCTTCTTCGGGGCGGAACTCCGCCAGGACTTTCTTGGCGCTGACGCCAGCCTTTTCGAAGTGACCAGCCATGGGCTTGGTGACTCTGTGTGCTTTCTGATCTTCAAATCCGATCTGAACAGCTTCGTAGCCGTCGTTCTCCATGGTCTTGACCTGGGTGACTGTCTCCGGACCCGCTTCGATGACGGTTACGGGGACGACGTCGCCTTCTTCGGTGAAGATCTGCGTCATGCCGATTTTTCTTCCGAGTAAAGTTTTCATGTTTACCTCCTGTGTTCTTACAGCGGATCGCCCTTCTGTGCATTCCCGTGCAACTCTTTTTTCTGGGAATCGCTCTTCCCGGCGATCATACTAAGGGGAGTTCCCTTTGTTTACAGTTTGATCTCGATGTCAACTCCAGCGGGGAGTTCCATCTTGGTCAGCGCATCCGTTGTCTTTGCGGTCGCGCCGGTGATGTCGATCAGACGTTTGTGCGTTCTCTGCTCAAACTGCTCTCTGCTGTCCTTGTACTTGTGGACGGCTCTCAGGATCGTGACCACTTCCTTCTCTGTGGGGAGCGGAATGGGGCCGGAAACCTCTGCGCCGGTCTTCTTCGCTGCCTCGACGATCTTGCTCGCCGACTGGTCCAGCAGTGCGTGGTCATACGCCTTAAGCTTGATTCTGATCTTCTGAAGTTCGCTCATTTTCTTCCTCCAATTTCTTTTAGTACTGTTTTCGCTATTTCCTGTACAAGGGGTTTTGTTCAGTTTTCAACGTTTCAGGCCTTTCGCTTGCTTGCACACGCTTCCGTGTGTTTTCTTTTTTGACCCCTACTCGAACCGCATAAATCCCTTCGCCCCCGTCCTGCGGAGACAATTCTCGGCGGAAATTACCTGATAGCTCAGCAACTTTCCGCTTCATCGCTATATTCGCAAGCTTTTTAAGTATATCTTAGAGTACTTGAAAAAGCAAGATGATTTTTGGATTTTCTCATCTTGCTTTTTTTGTCTATTCGGGTCCTGAAAATGGCTTGTTTTCAACGAATATTTCACGTGATACGCAACACGTTTTCTGGCGTTTCCAAGCCATTCCCCTATATATGGTGTTTTTGCGAAGCGATTCCGCATCCTCCTACATCAGCTTGTGGCGCCGGCGGTCTGCCGCACGCTTTCCGCTACCGGAAAAAGATGCTGCCGCCGATGAACTCCCGCAGGATCGAATTGTTGACGATCACATCCTCGTCGTCGTACACCTGGAAGAAGTTGAGGAACCGCAGAAGACGGTGCGCTTCCGCGTATTCCGGCTCATCCTGCTCGATCGCCTCGAGCAGCGGCGCGGCATACTTCTTGAGCACGGACAGCTCGTAGATGTGCACAGAGTTGAAGAACGCATCCGCTTCGCCATTGTACGGGAAGATGTTCTTATCCTCCCCAGCACGGACCTTCGGCCACTCGCGGATCGTCTCCTGTGCGGAATGCCCGCGGTACTTGTAGTCGCGGACCATGCGACGGATCATGCGCGCATCCGTCGTGGGGATGCGGTTGTGCTTATCAATACAGAGCTGCGTCAGCGGGCTGATGTAGATCTTGTACTTCTCCGCATCCGGGATCTCCTTGGTCAGCTCGCCGTTCAGCGCGTGGATGCCCTCGATCACGATCGTCTGCTCATGGTCGATCTTTGTCTTGCGCTTTCCGAAGATCTTTTTGCCAAGCATGAAGTCAAAGGTCGGAAGATCCACTGTCTCCCCTGCCAGCAGGCCGTTCATGTCGCGGTTGAACAGTTTGATGTCGATCGCGGACAGGTTTTCATAGTCCGGTTCCCCGTTCGCATCCAGCGGTGTCTCATCCCGCTCGACAAAATAGTCATCCGTGCCCATGTAGAGCGGACGGGCGCCGTTGACGGCAAGCTGGATGCAGAGGCGCCGCGCAAAACTCGTCTTTCCGGAGGAGGACGGTCCCGCGATCAGGATGATCCTCTTTTTCTGCTCGGTGATCTCTTTGGCGATCTCCACGATACGCTTCTCATGGAGCGCTTCCGAGAGCTGGATCACTTCCTGCATACGGTTCTTCTCGATGCACTCGTTCAGATCGATGACGGAGTCGATCCCGAGGATCTCCTGCCAGTGGCTCGTCTCCTGAAATGCTTCGTAAAGCTTTACATCATCCACATACGGCTGCAGCACCGACGGATCAGAGGTATGCGGGTAGCGCACCAGCACGCCCTCGCGGTACTTGCGCAGCTCGAACAGATCGATATAGCCCGTGGACGGCACCATCTCGCCATAGAAGAAGTTCTTGAACCCTTCCAGGCTGAAGTAACGCACTTTCTTGTTGCGGCTCTTCTCAAGCAGCCGTTTTTTATCCTGCAGCAGCAGCGCGTCCAGACTGGCCAGCGCCTCTTCTCTGCTCACAACCTCCTTGACGAATGGCACATCGGCGTCGACCAGTTCGTGCATCCGCGCCTCAATGGCGGCGACTTCCTCTTCCGTCACCCCGCCCTCTTTATGAATGATCGTGAACAGTCCTTTGTTCAGCGCATGCAGGATCTCTGTGTCGACACGGCCCAGCACATCCTCGACCGACTTCAGGTAGATCAGGATCAGACTGTGCTCATAGACCAGATTGGCGATCTGCGTCCGCATATCCAGAAATTCGATCCGGCAGGAACGGGTCAGTTTTTTCGACAGTTCCTCTACTTTGTTGTCCACCTTGGCGGCCAGCACTTTATACGGCAGCTCATCCTTGACCGACCAATACAGCTCCTCGATGGTCGTTCCGCTTTTGATTTCGATTTCTTCGGCCGGCTGTCTGGGGCCCTTTTGCAAAAATACTTTCATAATGATTCCGTTTCTGTTGTTTGTTATCTTCCTGCAGCGGGCACGTGCTCCGCCGCTGTCTCAAGCCGGCGCACCGGCGCCGTCAGTAAATATTAGTATATCATAAAAGGAGCGGTTTGACACCGCTCCCCCCTGTCCGGCTGCGCCCGCTGCAGAGCCTGCCGTTCGTCCGCTAGATGGCAGCGGCGGCCGCCGGCGTGAATGCCGGCGCGGCAGGTCTTTGCTGTGCCCCCGTGGCATTCTCTGCCGCAAGGTCCGGACGGCCGCGCAGCAGCGCACAGATTTCCGCCATCTCTTTGCTGTGCAGTGTAATGCCGCGTGACATGACCTGATGATCCGGATTCCAGTCGCGGATATCGTATTTCGGCTTGGCATCGTTCCAGGCAACCATATTGATCTCCTTCGTCCAGCCGTTGCCATAGGTCGTGATCACGCCGATATGCTCGGTGATCTCAAATACGATATCTGTCTTTTCTCTTTCACTCATCGTATACCCGTCTCCTTTCTTTCTTATTCCCTTATCTGAAACGAGTATATGACAGTTGGAAATATATGTCAATCTATATTTGTAAATTTTTTCCTATAAATCCAGCGTCAGATCCGTGCGCTGCAGCATCGCCTTCAGCACTTCTCTGACAGTATCGATCGGGATCGCAAAGCCCATCCCCTCTACATCGATGCCGGCATTCTTGGCGTTCACGATACCGATGAGCCTGCCCTGGCTGTCGAAGAGGCCGCCGCCGGAATTGCCCGGATTGACCGCCGCATCCACCTGGGTCAGCCGCATCTCATTGCCCTCGATGTTGGCACGGCGGTCAACACCCGATATGATGCCCTGCGATACGCTCAGCACAAAGTTGCCGAGCGGATTGCCGACGACATAGATCGGATCGCCCGCGCTGTAGCTGGCGCTGTCTCCCAGCACTGCCGGGGTCAGTCCTTCGGCATCGATCTTGAGCAGCGCCAGGTCCATCTTGTCGCTGTACGCCACCAGGGACGCCTGATAGACATTATCCTCGCTGTCCTGCACTTCGATCTTCGTCGCGTTGCTGATCACATGGGCGCAGGTCACGATATATCCGTCCTCACTGATGATGACGCCGGAGCCCGCCCCGCTCGCGTCCATCGGGCCGTAGAAGGTGGACACCGAACCGGTCGTTTTGATGCAGACCACCGAGTCCATGATCGTCTTGATCACGCCCGCATTCGTCGTTGCAGTCTGCTCAATGTCTGCCCCTTCCTGTTCTGCATCTGCCGTTTCCACCGGCATCGTCTCCGCCGCCTGCTGGAGGCTGGCCTCAACGATCGTTGCAGAGATCGCGCCCATGCCGGCATGTGTGCCCGCCGGCATCTGCGGCTGCTCCGCAACCGGCTGCGCGGGCGCGTAGTGCTGCATCACCGCAATGCCGGACACGGCGCCCGTGACCGCGGCAAGCACGATGCACAGGCACAGAATGCCCATCGTCACCATCCGCGGCGGACGCTTTCTTTTCCGCGCCTTCTTCTGCATCTGTGGCTGTACGCCGTATGCGGCATCCGCTTCCTGCCGCGCACTGTCCACGTCAGCAAAAGCAGGCTCTTCTTCCGGGCCTTCGTAAGCATCGTCCGTATATTCGCTGTACGCATCTTCCAGATAGGCTTTATACGCCTGCTCCGGATCCGGGGCATGCCGGGTGGCGTTTTCTTCGTCAAGCGGTATGAACCCGTCGATGCGATTCTTTTCGTCATTCCAATAGAATGTATCTTTCTTATCCATCGGGGCCCTCCTTTTCTATTATAAGACAAATTGTAAAGCAGGTATCTTAAAAAAACTTAAAGCGGCCAAGAAAAGAGCGCCGCCTGCTGCAGCGCTCTGTCCGTCCTCTTTTTCCGGTATTCTTCCGGCCTGGTTATTTGACCAGTTTTGCGATCGCCTTGGCGGTCTTCACGCACTTCTCTTCGGAGATCGAAGCGACCGAGACGCGTACACCCTTGGCGAGCGGTACGGTGAAGATGCCCTGTTCCTCCAGCGCCGCGCTGATGGCATTCGGATCCTCGTGCTCGATGCATGTGAAGAAGCCCGCATCAAACGGCACGTTCTCCACGCCCTCTTCACGCAGCGCCGCTTCAAACGCCTTGCCGCGTGCGATCAGCATGTTGCGGAAGTATTCTCTTTCCCTTGCGACCTTTTCGACCAGCTCGTCAGACGCGTAGATGTTGGCCAGCACGGTCTGTCCTGCGCGGACACAGTTGGACCAGCTGCCGCGGGACGAATACTCCGCACAGCGGCGGAACTCCTCCGCGATCTCCGCGGTCGGCGCCATGCAGACCAGCGCGCCAGTACGCATGCCGTAGAGCGTCAGTGTCTTGGAAGCGCTGTAGGCGACGAGCGGCAGCACATGTTCATTCAGCAGTTCGACCTTCTTGAAGAAGCTTCTGTATTCCTCTTCATCACCGGCAAAGTCGATGTACGCCGCATCGATCAGCAGCGTGACGGGGCCTTTGGCCGAGATGCGGTTGAGCGATTCGACGACCTTATCCCAGTCCTCATCGGTCAGGGAGTACCCGGTCGGGTTGTGCGCCGGGGTGTTCAGGATGATCACCAGGCGGCCCTGCTCATCGACCAGCTTTTCTGCAGTCTCTGCAAAGCTCTCCGCGTTGAACGCACCGTCCTTTGTGAACAGCTCATAAGTCGCAATGCTGCGGCCGAGTTCCCCGACGATCGTCGTATAGCCGGCCCAGAACCAGTCGGATGTCATGATCTTGTCACCGGGCTGCGAATAGTTGGAGATGGTGTTGCGCAGCGATCCGGTCCCGCCGGGGGATGCGCAGACCTCGACAAAGCGGTCTGTTTGATGGCTGCCGAACAGCGCCTTCTTGACAGCTTCTTTGAAAGCGGGGATCCCGGAGATCGGTGCATACTCCGCATAGTCTGCGGGCGTCAGCATTCTGATCGCGTCCATGACAGACTCCATGACGATCAGTTTGCCGTTGTCATCCAGCAGGGCGCCGATGGTCGCGTTGACGACCGCATCCTGTCCCTTCTCTGCGATCATGGCCTTCGCACGGCCGTTGATGGCAAAGATCTTATCTTCCTTGGGGATCGTCCTTCCGTTTTCCTGCGCAATGATCATGAATTGCCTCCTTCTGTGGTGTTTTTTCTTTCCCGCTCCTTAAAGAGCGATCTTCACATAATTGATGGTCTTGCCGTTTTCCGAAAAGCGGGCCTCGTACTCAGTCATCACGTTATCCGCCGCGTACGCGCTGTTGTGCAGATCCCGGCTCATCTCAAGGATATCATACCCCTCCGCCGCAATCTCTTCCAGCGTAAACTCAAAAAGCCCGTCATTATCGGTCTTGAAGGCAAGGAATCCGCCTTTCTTCACAACATCCCTGTAGGATGCCAGATACGCCCTGTGCGTCAGCCGCCGTTTCTCGTGGCGCGCCTTCGGCCAGGGATCAGAGAAATTGAGATACAATCCGTCCAGTTCCCCTTCCGCAAAGAAGTCGCGGATGTCGTGGACATACGCGCACAGCAGTCTGGCGTTGCCGGTCTGCTGCTCCATCAGTTTCTGGCCGGCACGCAGGAGCACGCCCTGGTGCCCTTCGATGCCGAGGAAGAGGTCCTCCGGGTGGCGCTGTGCCATTTCCGCAATGAATCGCCCTTTCCCGCAGCCGAGTTCTGCATACAGGCGACTGTCGGCAGTCCCGCCGAGCAATTCTCTCCAATGGCCGCGCTGGTCGCACGGGTGCGGTGCTTCCTGCCCCCAGCGGTCGTGCCGAGGGGCCGCTTTCGCAGGGTCTGCATCCGCCTCTTCATAGGTGGCGTGCAGATAGCAGGCTTCTACCAGTTCGAGTTTTTCATCCAGGTTTCTGACTTTTCTCTGTCTCATCGTATCTATTTGCACGGATCCCCGTGCCGTTCAGATTTGCTATTCGAAAACATGCTTGTATTTCTTCAGGAATTTGAGAAGCGGCAGACCGATCACATAGCAGGCGATCAGTTCACCTAGCCCCACCCAGCCCATGCAGGCCCAGAGTCCGGGTACGCCGTAGGCGAAGTGCAGCATGCCGCCAACGATGATCGCATTCGCGATGACCGGCGGCAGCGGGACCAGCCAGTCGTGATCGCGCAGCAGGTAGGAGCCGATCGTCGCGATCAGGGTCGCCAGCGTCCCGAAGACAACATCGAAGATCCCGTAAGGGCCAAGCAGGTTGGCCAGCAGGCATCCGATCGTAAGACCGGGGATCCCGACGGGCGTCAGCGCCGGCAGTATGGTCAGCGCTTCCGAGATGCGCACCTGCATCGGGCCGTAGCTGATGGGTGCGAGAAGGATCGTAAGTACGGCATAGATCGCCGCAATCAGCGCGCCTTGTAACAGGCGGCGGGTTGAAAGTTTTGTTTTATCCATGGTTTCCTTTCTGACACGGAGTTATTAAGTTTTACTGTGACTCTAACGGTCTATCTATATCAGCACCCGCAGTGTGATGATGCCTGCCGCGAACAGCAGGAGGATGACTGCAGTGATATAGTCTCTTCTGCGGAATCGCATTTCCGTCATGCTCGTACGGCCCTGTCCGCCGTGATAGCAGCGGGCCTCCATGGCAAGCGCCATGTCCTGTGCGATCCGGAACGCGCTGATGAACAGCGGCACCAGGATCGGAATCATCTGCTTGGCGCGGTGCAGGATGTTGCCGGACTCGAAGTCCGCCCCTCTGGCCTGCTGCGCCTTCATGATCTTGTCGGTCTCATCGAGCAGCGTCGGGATGAACCGGAGCGCAATGCTCATCATCATGGCGATCTCGTGCGACGGCACACCGATCTTTGAGAGCGGCTTCATCAGACGCTCCAGCCCGTTCGTGAGCTGGATGGGCGTCGTTGTGAACGTCAGGATCGAAGAGCTGATGATCAGCAGGATCAGCCTGCCGGCCATGAACAGAGCCCTCTTCAGGCCCTGGTCCGTGATCGTGAGCTTCCAGATCCGGACGAGCACTTCGCCGTCATACATAAACAGATTGAGTACGAAGGTGAACAGGATGACCAGGAAGATCACCTTAAGACCCCGCAGGATATAACTGAGCGGGACCTTCGACAGGGCGACCTCCACCGCAAGAAATACGAAGCAGGCCGCAAATCCGATCCATTCGTTCACGATGAACAGCAGGATGATGTAGGCCAGCGTCGCGAGGATCTTGATGCGCGGGTCGAGCCTGTGAAGGATGCTGTCGCCGGGATAGTACTGCCCCAGAGTGATGTCGCGGATCATGCGTCCTCACCTCCCTCTGCAGCAGGGTCTGTCTTGCCCCCGCGGAGCTGCATGGCGATGGCCTGCGCCATCTCCGGGATCGTGAACGCATCTTTCGGTACGTGCAGTCCTCTGGCCAGCAGTTTCTCCGCCAGGTCCGCAAGATCGGGAATGTCCAGTCCGATCTCACGGAGCTCGGCGCTTCTCGCGAAGACTTCCTTCGGCGTGCCGTGCATTCTGACCTGCCCTTTGTCCATCACGAGAACCCGGTCGGCGTACTCTGCAATATCATTCATGTTATGGCTGACCAGGATGATGATGCTGTCCGCCTGCGATTTGTGGTACGCGCGGATCATATTCAGCACATCCCTGTGCGCCCGCGGGTCGAGTCCCGCCGTCGGCTCATCCAGGATCAGCACGCGGGGACGCATCGCCAGCACGCCGGCCATGGCGATCCGCCGCTTCTGCCCGCCCGAGAAGTCGAACGGGGATTTATCTTTGATCTTCTCGTAGTCCAGACCGACCATACTGAGCGATTCCCTGACACGCTCGTCGATCTCTTCCTGCCCCAGACCGAGGTTGCGCGGGCCGAATGCCACGTCGGCAGCCACCGTCTCATCAAAGAGCTGGTATTCCGGGTACTGAAAGACCAGGCCGATCTGTCTGCGCACCGCCAGCAGCGAGACTTTCGGCGCCGTGATGTCCACATCTCCGATCAGGATCTGGCCTTCATCGGGCTTGAGCAGACCGTCCAGATGCTGCAGCAGGGTGGACTTGCCGGAGCCGGTGTGGCCGATGATGCCGAGGAACTCCCCGTCTTCCACCGTGAAAGAGACATCCTTCAGCGCGACGGACTCCTGCGGCAGTCCTTTATTATAAATGTGCGTGATGTTTCTTACTTCGATGGACATAACGCTTCTATCAGTTCCTCCTCTTCCACGATCCCCGCCGGCAGGTCGACGCCAAGATCGTGCAGCTGATATGAAAGATCGACCGCCATCGGCACGTCCAGGCCGAGCGCCATCAGACTGTCGCGGTCGGTAAAGATCTCACGCGGGGTGCCGTCCATGTAGATCCGGCCGTCGTTCAGAATGACGATCCGGTCCGCCTGGGCCGCTTCCTCCATGAAATGGGTGATCAGGATGCAGGTGATGCCTTCCGCATGGAGCTGCCGGATGATCCGCATGACCTCCTTGCGCCCCTTCGGATCCAGCATCGCCGTCGGCTCGTCGAATACGATGCACTGCGGCCGCATGGCAATGGCGCCCGCGATGGCGATCCGCTGTTTCTGGCCGCCCGAGAGAAGATGCGGGGCATTCTTCCTGAATGCCGTCATGCCGACTGCCTCCAGCGCCTCATCCACGCGCCGCCGGATCTCGGCCGGCTCCACGCCGAGGTTTTCCGGACCGAATGCCACGTCGTCCTCTACGATGGAGGAGACGATCTGGTTGTCCGGATTCTGGAAGACCATGCCCGCGGACTGCCGCACATCCCACAGATGCGCCTCGTCCCGCGTATCGTAGCCGTTGACCCATACCGTGCCCTCGCCCGGCAGCAGCAGCGCGTTCACCAGCTTTGCCATGGTGGACTTGCCGGAGCCGTTCTGCCCGATGACAGCAACAAAACTGCCCTTTTCGATCGAAAGGGTCAGGTCGTTCAGCGCATTGAAAGACTCCTTCACGTCTGTCGCCGGATATGTAAATGTCACATGTTCCATACGGACGATGTCATCCATTGGCCGCTATCCTTCCTGCTCACTGTCTGTTTCGTAATACTTTTTCAGATACTCTTTCAGCGCGCTCACCGCGATCTGCCCGGGTGCCGTCTGCGCTTTGGAAGATGCACCGAATGTGATGCAGGAGCCGAACGTCCCGCCGCAGACACGGCTGGGCATCCCAAGCTGCCCCATCGAAAGCGCGATGAACGGTACGGTGAGGATCTCCTGCGCATCCGCCGCCGCTTCCAGAAGCGTGTGCACATCGTCCTCAGACTGCGGCATATACGCCACCTTCGGGATATCCGCCCCCATCTGCTGCATCGTCAGCATGCGCTGGGTGATCTCCTTGCGGGACGGCGTCAGATTGAAGTCGTGGTTGCTCAGGATCACGGTCTTGCCGTTCTCATGCGCCAGCGACACAAGGAATGCCGTGACATCGCGGTCCGCGCTGCCCTCTTTATCAAAGGCCTCGATATCGATCACCTTCGCATCGCTCTCCGTAATGTAGGAGCGGATGATTTCTCTGTATTCCCTGGAAGACAGCGCTGCCTGTCCGCCTTCGCTCTCTGTGCGCAGCGTCAGCACAACAGGGCGTGCATCTTCTGCCGCAATAGCCGCCAGTGTGCGGTTGATCCCCTCAATATCGGCATACTGCCCGCCAAGCAGATAGTCCGTCCGCCATTCCAGCAGGTCTGCCTCTTCCTCTCTGATCTGTCTGTGCATGTCCAGCACCAGATCAAATTCTGCTGCTGCCAGTCCCATGCAGATCTTCGGGATCCCTTCTCCAATTGTCAAGTCCGCGACCCGGACGGTCTTTGCTGCCACGCTGTGATGCTCCTTTGTTAGTTCTTTGTCTGCCGTAAGCGGATTACGTTTCATAATATCACAAATCCAGTGCCATATGAACAGCAATCGCACTAAAGTCCAATCTTAACGCGTCCCTCACGCCCGCTACAGCCTTCTGAATCCTTCCCCTGCAACTTCGTTGCTGTCCATCATGATCATGAACGCCTCGGGATCGATGCGGCGCACGACGGCCCGCACCTGATAGAGCTGCTTGTTGCTGCAGGCGCACATGACGACCGCCTTCGGCGAACCGGTATGCCCGCCTTCCGCCTGCAGAAGCGTAGAGCCGCGCTCTACCTCCTGATCGATCGCGCTGGTGATCTCGGCTTCTTTGTCCGTGACAATGATCGCGAACTTTTTCGCGTTAGCGCCGAACATGACCTTATCCAGCACGGTCGTCAGAATGAACGTGATGATCATGCCGTAGATCACACCGTCGATGCCGGTCTTGGCAATGATGGCGCCGAGCAGGATGATGACTGCATCACAGACAAACGAGATCGTTCCGAGCGTCAGATGCGGACGCTTTTTCTGGATGGCCAGGAAGACAAAATCCATGCCGCCCGTCGAGGAGCCGCGCATGAAGATCAGTCCGTACCCGATCCCGCAGAACACACCGCTGCAGATGGCTGCGAGCAGCCTGTCCCCGCCGTATACCGGCATCAGCGGCGCCACAAGGTCCATGATGGCGTATCCAATCACCATGGTTTTGATGGAGTCGATAAAGAATCGCCTGCCGAGCAGTTTGTAGGTGCCGATCGCGATCGGCACGTTGAGAATACCGGATACCAGCCCGATCGGTGTATGGAACAGGTAGTACAGGATCAGCGCGATGCCGGAAAGCCCCGCCATCGGGAACCCCATCGCCGCTGCGAAGTTGTAGGTGCCGATCGCGATCAGAAAACCGGCAAAGATATCCACCAGTACGTCGATTGCAATATCCTTCATCTGCTTCTTCATCTTCTCCTCCAAACAGGCGGCTGTCAGCCGCCGTGCTGCTTGCGGAAGAAAAAGACCCACGGGTAATCCTGAGGTGAGCCCCAAAAGTTAGACTTTTGCTCCAGCGAGAAATCGCTGGAGTTTTTCTATGCAGCTAATTGTTCAAGGCGGTATTGCATCGGGCT
>CADATO010000024.1 GCA_902790905.1 uncultured Eubacteriales bacterium | reverse complement strand
GCGGAGTCCGATGCAATATCGCCTTGAACAATTAGCTGCATAGAAAAACTCCAGCGATTACTCGCTGGAGCAAAAGTCTAACTTTTGGGGCTCACCTCATTCGGGGACGGTCTTTTTAAGTCCGCTATTCTATTATGAATCAGCCGCCGCCTATAAATAGGCTTTCAGTCTTTTGAACCGTTCGATGGCTTCGTGGAGCGTTGCCGCATTGCTGGCGAACTGAAGACGGATCAGGTTGTTCACCGGCTCCGCAAAGAAGCACGAGCCCGGTGTGGCGCCAACGCCGATCTCATCGACCAGCCACTCACAGAACTGCAGGTCACTCCAGCCTTTGAACATCGGCTTCTCCAGGAACGGCGTGATATCCACCATGACAAAGAATCCGCCCTTCGGCAACGTGTATGTCAGACCGATCTCATCGAGACCGCCGCAGATGATCTCTCTGTTCGCCGCATAGTCCGCCACCAGCTCATCGTAGTATTCCTGCCCCAGACTGAAACCGGCGCAGGCCGCTTCCTGCAGCGGCGAGGCTGTCCCGACCGTCAGAAAAACGTGTGCCAGTTTGATCGCTTCTGCGATCTTCGGCGGTGCGATGACGAAACCGATCCGCCAGCCTGTGATGGAGAACGTCTTGGACAGCGAATTGCACGTGATCGTTCTTTCATAGGCGCCGGGCAGCGATGCCGCTCTGACGTGTTCGTACGGCGCATAGACAATATGCTCATACGGCTCGTCGGTGATGACAAACGCATCGTATTTGGCCGCCAGTTCCTCGATCAGGAGCAGCTCTTCACGTGTGAAGACTTTGCCGCTCGGGTTGTTCGGATTGCATACAACGATGGCCTTGCCGCCCTGTTTGAATGCGTCTTCCAGTACAGCCGGATCGAATTCATAGGCGGGCGGAACAAGCGGGACATAGATGGGCTCTGCACCGTTAAGGAATGCATCCGTGCCGTAGCATTCATAGAATGGCGAGAAGATGATCACTTTGTCCCCTTCGTTGCAGATGGCCATCATGATCGCCATCATGGCTTCTGTGCCGCCGCAGGTAACCACGACTTCCTCTTCCGGATCGAGTGCTTTACCGATCAGCGGGGAGTACTTGTCTGCGATACACCGGCGAAGATTCGGACTGCCGCAGAGAACCGCATACTGATGCTGCGGACCGCCTGCAGCCTCTTTTACGAGTGCATCCAGGATCGCCTTGGGCGGATCATGCTCCGGACATCCCTGCGCCAGATTGATGCTCCCGGGCAGCGCGTCACAAAGCGCTGTCATATGCCCGATCACAGAATCCGTGATCTGTTCCAGCCGTCTGTTCAGTTCAGGCATTGACTACTCCTCCGTACCTGCCAGTTCCTGTGCTTCGATAATGTACTGATCGATCGCGCCGCTTTCCTTAAGCTCAGCCAGTACGCCGTTCACGTATTCGACCATCTCGGTGTTGCCTTTCTGGAATGCGATGCTGTACCCTTCATCATCCGAGGGCAGACCGCAGTCGACAGCAACCAGATCATCATTCTCGGCTGCATAGGTCAGCACTGCCATGTAGTCCAGCGTAATGACATCAACCTTTCCGTTCTTGAGTTCCATGACCAGATCCGGCACCTTTGCCAGGCCGACCATGGAGTCTTCACCGACGAACGGAACGATGCGGTCATAGCACATGGTGCCGGTCTGCGCACCGGTCTTCACGCCCTTCAGCGAGTCGGTCGTCGTGTACTTGCTCTCGTCTTCCTTCCTGACGAGGATCAGGTTTTTGGATTCGAGATACGTATCGGAGAAGTCGTTGGTCTTCATACGTTCTTCATCGGCCGAAAGACCCGCGATAACCATATCGAACTCTCCGTTCGAGAGGCTCATCAGCAGATTGTCAAAGGACATGTCGACGATCTTGAGCTCAACGCCCAGGTCATCGGCGATTGCCTGTGCGATCGCGATATCAAAGCCGACGATCGTATCCACACCGTCGATCTCTGTGTGGAATTCATACGGCGGATAGTCTGCGGATGTGCCGACCACCAGTTCGCCCTTTGCCTTGATCTGATCGATATAAGAATCGCTCTCACCGCCGCTTGCTGCTGCAGATCCGTCTGCGCTGCCGCCGCATGCGGCAAGACCCATCGTCATCATAACGGCCATCAGAAGTACAATAATCTTTTTCATTTTTCTTTCTCTCTTTCCTAAATGTTCTTAATGACTATCTTATTTAGTATTCACATCCATACATGCAAGGATCCTGCCGTTATTCCCACAGCGGCTTGTCCCACATTTTCACTGTTGTACCAAGACCCATATCCATTGCGTTCTTGTAGATCTGGTATCCAACGGTGATGTCCAGAGCGCCGAGGCCGAGGGAGCATGCATAGATGAACTGGTCATCCGATGTTCTTACCTGTTTGCCAAGAGCCAGCTCGCTGGTCTCGACGATATCCTCCTCTGCCAGTTCCCCGGCTTCGACCATCTTGACAATAGCCTTATTCTCAAATGTCTTCATCTGCTTCCAGTAGTCAACCACATTGACGTCTGCAGCCTTGACAACTTCTTCGTTCGCCTCGTTGCTGACACAGACGATCGCGCTGTGCGGCTTGACCCAGCTGGCATCGATGAACGGCTTTCTTGCAGTCGTCTCGCCGATGATGAGTTCGGACTTGTCAGCACATGCCTTGCTGTCCGCAGAAGCGATGATTTCCACATTGTACTGATCCTTGTATTCTGCTGCCAGTGCCTCTGCCTTCGCAACATCCAGATCGCAGAGATAAATGGTCTCCACAGTCGGGATTGCTTCACAGATTGCCATGATCATCGTTCTGCCGATGACACCCGCGCCGATCATAGTCACGGTCTTCGTGTCGGACGGCGCGCAGTGTTTCGCCTGGAAGCCCGCTACCGCGGAGGTTCTCATCGCGGTGATGACGGTGCCGTCCAGGATACAGAACGGCAGGACCGTCGCCGGGTCGCTCAGGATCGTGATATCGATGCCGTACGGGATGCCCGGTGTCGTTGCGTTGGCGTTGGATTCTGCTGCCCATTTCACACCCGCGATGTTCATGTCGCCCGCGATGTGGCAGGGCATTGTGTTGAAGAACGAATCGAAGTTCTCTCCGGAGCCTTCCGGGATCCCAAGATGCGTCTTGGGCGGATTCTGGATCTCTCCTTTGCCGAGAAGCGCATAGGTCTTCTCTGTGATTTCGAGGATCTGCTTCATATCGAGCAGACCAGCCTTGACTTCGTCTTCTTCCTGCAGGAACAGAATTTCCGGATTGATAGTACCAAGCATTTTATTTTCTCCTTATTCTCATTTAATAGCTATTCAGCTGTTGCAACTCATTTATTAGATAACGTTGATGACCTTCGACAGGAAATCCTGCGTCCGCTCGTTCTGCGGGTTCTCGAAGATCTCCTGCGGGGTGCCCTCTTCCTGAATGATACCTTCATCGATAAAGAGCACTCTTGAAGCGACTTTCTGCGCAAATCCCATCTCGTGGGTGACAATGACCATAGTCGTGCCCTCTTCCGCCAGTTCCTGGATGACCTGCAGCACTTCACCGACCATTTCCGGGTCGAGTGCCGATGTGGGTTCATCGAAGAGCATGACGTCCGGGTCGAGTGACATCGCGCGGACAATGGCGATTCGCTGCTTCTGTCCGCCAGACAGCTGCGAAGGATATGCATCCGCTTTGTCGGCCAGCCCGACGCGTTCCAGCAGAGCCTTGCCTTTTGCTTCCGCTTCCTGCTGGGACACCTTTTTCACCTTGGTCAGCGGCACGGTGATGTTTTCCAAGACGCTCAGATTGTTGAACAGATTGAACTGCTGGAACACCATGCCGACCTTTTCACGATGCATACTCGCCTTGACATCCTTGCCGGTGATCTCTTCCCCTTCGAAAATGATCTCACCGCTGGTGGGCATCTCCAGAAGGTTGAGGCATCTGATGAAGGTGGACTTGCCGGACCCGGACGGCCCAATGACTGCCACCACTTCTCCTTTCCTGATCTCGGTGCTGATGCCTTTGAGCACTTCCAGATCTCCAAAACTCTTATGTAAATCTTTGATTTCGAGCAGTACTTTATTATCGTTCACTTTTCTTCATCCTCACTTCGAAAATGTTCAGTCCTTTGCCGAGTATGATGTTCAGCGCGAGGTAGATCATCGCGGAGATATAGTAGCACGGCAGCGGATTGTAGGTAGCTGTTACGACGATCCCGTTGTTGTACATCAGGTCACTGATGCCGAGATACTGAATGATGGATGTCTCCTTGACCATCGTGACGAATTCGTTGCCGATGGCCGGGAGGATGTTCTTGACAGCCTGCGGCATGATGACGTACCGCATCGCCTGTCCTTTTGTCATCCCGCAGGAGAGAGCAGCCTCCGTCTGTCCGAAGTCAACGGCCTGAATGCCTGCACGAATGATCTCCGCGACATAGGCGCCCGAGTTCAGACTCAGGGCCAGGACGCACGGCAGGATTCGTCCGAGTTCGACACCAAGGAACGTGGCATTCGGATACGGGATGAAGTTCAGCTGATAATATACGATGTACAGCTGGACCAGCAGCGGCGTGCCGCGGATCACCGTGATGTACAGCTTCGCGAACCATTGGAACGGTTTTACGTTCGACAGCCGCATCAGTGCGATCAGACAGCCGATCACAGCCCCGAAGAAAACGGTAATAATCGAGACCACGATGGTCGTCTGCGTGCCCCGCAGAAAGTACGCATAGTATTCACTAAAGATATCTACGATATTCACTCTTCTTGCCTCCGTGACATAGTTTAACTTTATGCATCAGATTGTATATTTATACTTTTTGTTTGTCAATGCATTTTTATAAGTTTTTATGTATTTTTCTGCGAACAAGAAAAGTCCCCGGAAAAACTTCCGGGGACCTGTTTAGCGATGATCATATTCTGTCGGTATATTGCGGTTTATTCTTCCGGGCCAGCCAGTTCGGTCGCATCGAGGATGTACTGCTCGATCGCGCCGCTGTCCTTGAGCTCTGTGAGAACGCCGTTGATGTAATCGACCATCTCCTGGTTACCCTTCTGTACGGCGATGCTGTAGCCAAGATCATCGGATGGGATGCCGCAGTCGACAGCTACCAGATTGTCGTTGCCGTTGGCATATGCCAGAACCGCCATGTAGTCGAGGAACAGAACGTCTACCTTGCCGGCATTCAGTTCCATGACCAGATCGTTGACCTTGGCAAGACCGACGGTGTTTTCTTCACCGCAGTACTTGACGCAGCGGTCGTAGCAGATGGTGCCGTTCTGTGCGCCGGCTTTTACTCCCTGCAGAGAATCGAGCGTGGTGTATTTGCTTTCATCTTCTTTTCTGACGAGGATCAGGTTCTTGGATTCGAGATACGGATCCGAAAAGTCGCAGGTCTTCGCACGCTCTTCGTTCTCTTCGATGCCGGCGATAACCATATCGAACTCACCGTTGGACAGGCTCATCAGCAGGTTCTCGAAGGACATGTCGACGATCTTGAGTTCAACGCCCAGATCATCAGCGATCGCCTGTGCGATCGAGATATCAAAGCCGACGATCGTATCGACACCGTCGATCTCTGTGTGGAATTCATAGGGCGGATAGTCCGCGGAAGTACCGACGACCAGTTCACCCTTCGCTTTAATCTGATCGATATACGAATCAGACTCAGCTGCAGCAGAGCCATCGCTGCTGCCGCCACCGCAGGCGACCAGGCTCATTGTCATGACCAAAGCCAGAATCAGAACGACTACTTTTTTCATTTTTCTACCTCTTTTTTTCTGCCAGTTTTCCTTCACAGTCTGTATTCCAGCTGCGATTTACTATTTATGCATCGAATTGTATATTTATGCTAGCGTCTTGTCAAGTATATTTCTGCATTTTATTGCATAAAAATTACCCGCTTTATGCAGCGGGTAATTATCAGTTTGTATGATGGTGCTTGCAAAGGCTGGTCGGCTTATGCAAGATGCGGAATGATATCAAAGAACGTTTCCCACTGGATGTATGGTGTCCCCTCTTTTTTCAGAGCATCCGCCAGTTCATCCCTGGCAAAGACAACATCGCTGGCTTTCGCCATCTGGTAGTCCGTGGAAGCCATATCTCCGATAGCAATGGCCCGTTCATACGTATACAGTTCCATGATCTTCTCTTTATCCATGTTCTGTATGTCATTCGCATACCGGCTGGTAAAGACGGTATATTCACCGCTGATATCGAGGTCGCAGGAATAGAATGCCTCAATGCGGTTCATATACGGTGCCAGGATCGGCTCCTGCATGATGCGCACGCCGCCGGAAATCACAACCACCGGGAAATCCAGTTCCTTCGCCCTGTCCAGGAATTCGGAGAACCCGGGTCTGAGCTGCACGGTCTTTGCATACTCCTCCACCAGCGGCCAGCGGCTGCTCGGCGCAAGGGAAAAGAGCGTTTCCGTACACTTCCGCAGGGTGATCTCCCCCTTCTGGAATTTCCCGAACCACTCATAGAGATCTTTTTCGTCGCACAGTCTCATCAGCGTTCCGACGAAGGTTTCCTCCGTCGTGATCGTACCGTCAAAATCACAGAATATGATAGTCCTTTGCTTATCCATATTAGAATCGCTCCTTAGAAAGCAGATGCCGGAGAAACTCCGGCATCCGCATATGATTTCTGCTTTTTCTGAAATGAACTATTCTCCCTTTTCGAGTTCGTTGATCATGAGACCGCCCTGGACGATCTTTTTCTTGATGCTCTTTGCGATTTCTGTCAAAGCCGGCTGCTGCTCTTCCGGGATCGGTTTCTCACCGCCGAGCAGCTGCGCCATGATCATCGTCTTGGCAATCTTCTCGACCGCGCGCGCTTCGGTGAAAGCGAGATCAATCGTCGGTCCGACGCAGAGAACACCATGATTCTCGAGCAGAACAGCATTGTAATCAGGCAGTACTGCTGCAAAGCCGTCCGCGATTGCCTGCGTACCGGGCGTGCCGTATGGAACGATCGGGATCTGCTCAAAGATCTCCATCGCCTCGGCAAATCCCTTCGGCGCGATCGGTTTGCCGGCAACGGCAAATGCCGTCGCATAGGCGCTGTGATTGTGGATCACCGCGTGGATATCCGGTCGGACGCGGTACGCCTGCAGATGCATCTTCAGTTCTGAAGATGGTTTCATCCCGTTTTCCGGATTGAGGATATTGCCCTCCCCATCCGTCTCAACGATCATATCCGTAGTCATAAGCTGCTTATCGACCTGCGACGGAGTGATCAGATAGACCTCTCCCACTCGCATGGAAATGTTGCCTTCAAATGTATTGACCATGTCCATGCGGTCCTCTTCGCGGGCGACTTTGATCATGAGCTCCTTTGCCTCCTGAATCGTCATCTTATCCGCTCCTTTCCGCTGTTACTGCTGGTCAGCCATTTCAGCAAACAGATCCTTAAGAGCCGGGTAGAGTTTCTTCCAGGTCTCGTACTTCTCATTGTAGATAGCGACTCTTTCCGGATCCGGCTCGAAGGTGCGTTCGACCTGTACGAACTGATCGACTTCGTTCACGCCGACACGTCCCATACCGACTGCAACGATGGCAGCAGCGCCGATTGCGCCGGAATGTCTGCAGTTGGCAGGACGGTAAACCGGCGTCCCCATGATATCCGCCATCATCTGCATCCAGTGATCGCTCAGCGAGCCGCCGCCGATGGAACCGATCTTTTCGGGCCACTTGCCGGTATCGTTCTTATAATAATCCATTTGCATACGCAGGCTGTAGCCAATGCTCTCCTGCATCGCATTGACCAGATCAGCACGGTCGGTCAGGTTGCTGACGCCGATGAAGACGCCCTTGGTCTTCTCGTCCATGATCGGACAGCGCTCACCCATCAGCCACGGGCTGGCGATGATGCCGTTGGACCCCGGCGGGATATTCTCAAGATCTTTTTCGATCAGGTCAAAGACACCGCCGCCGAGTTCTTCCTTCTCCTTGCGGTAAAAGTTGTCGATCGTCCAGTTGAACGCAAGGCAGGCGGACTGTACACAACCGCCATAGATCAGGTTGTTGATGTCAAGCCCCGGCAGCTGGTAGATGCCGGTGCAGGTATCCGCCAGATAGTGCGGGCCGATCATCGCGGTGATCCAGCCGGATGTGCCAAGGTACAGGTGCACATCCCCCTCTTTGCAGCAGGCAGCGCCGACCGCCGCCACGGTGACATCGACAGCACCCATATAGACTTCCACCTTGGTAGTCACACCGAGTTCTTCCGCTGCCTGTTCGGTCAGATTGCCGACATAGCCGCCCGTCGGGATCAGCGGCGGGACTTTTGCGGTGTCGAGTTCTGCAAGATCATACATGCCGTAAAACATCTTTTCGACCGCCTCGTCATTGGCATACAGCCCCTGCCCGTCGGTGTAGTCCGTTGTCATCTTGCCGGTCGCCTTCATGTTGAGGTAGCCGGTGCAGCCAAGGATGTACTTAGCCCTGTCGTATACTTCAGGACGGTACTGCTTGAGCCACATCACTTTAGGAAGAACGTCGCTGGCATCGATGATGTTCTCACCGGCTTTGGCGTTCATGCGGTCCGCCTGTTCTCTGGCGCGGCTGTCGACCCAGGTGATGTTGTTGTAGAGCACCTTGCCGTCCTCATCGACAGGAATGATGCCCATCCCCTGCGTCCCGAAGGACATGCCGACGACTTCCTCTCCCGATACGCCGACCTTGACGAGCACGGCCTTTGTCGCCTTGCAGACAGCATCCCAATACTGGACGGGATCCTGCTCCGCATACCCCACTGCCTCGGAGATCAGCGGATAGCCTTCCTCCTCATAGCCGAGAAGCGAACCCTGAAAGTCTACGAGTGCCGCTTTGACGCCGCTGGTGCCAAAGTCATACGCCAGAATATATTCACTCATTATGGTCTCCTTTCCGCCCGTGGACACACCGTTCGGACATCCTGTGAAACTGCTTTCTTATGATTTCATGGCCGCCGGTACGCCCCGCTCCGGACATGCCGACGAAAAAAATAAGGTGAAAAAGGGGCGAGTGCCCCCTTTTCACCTATTGCGTCTATGAAGACTATTCTTTCAGATCCTGGACAGCATCTTCTGCGGCATCTGCCACATCCTGTACTGCCTCCGCAGCATCGCCGACAACTTCTTCGACTGCTGCAGCCGCTTCATCAACAGCCTCCGCTGTTGCTTCAGCAGCAACTTCTTCCGCCTGTGCCAGCGCGTTCATATCGGTGACATCGATGCCGGCCGCACGGAGTTTTTCTTCCTCTGCCTCGCGTGCATCTAGTTCAGCCTTGACAACCTTGTACTGTTTGTCGGTCAGACCGAAGAACATCTGCAGGACCGCATGGCCGATGGTCAGGAAGGACGGGATCATGAGGCCGACCCAAAGCAGACCGGCTTTCATAGCGTCATCCATCTGGATGCCTTCCTCATAACCCATGTTGTTGAGGGCAATACCGAGGAGGAAGCCGCCGACAGCCGTAGCAGCGGTGAGGGAGAACCCGTTCAGGGAGTAGATCAGACCGGACTGGTCACGATGATACTTCCACTTACCATAGTCAGCGACCATAGCGAGTTCGACATAGCAGAAGTTGTAGTAAGCACCGCACATAAGGCCGGTCAGAGCGAAGATCCAGAACAGCAGGCCATAGTGCAGGGATGCCTGTGCAGCCGCAAAATCCATGTACCGGCAAAGTGCCCAGAACAGGATGTAGACACCTGCTGTCAGGAAGGTCCAGACAACGTAGCCGCGGTTGGTATCCTTCATGACCTTGATGCAGGGGTTCATGAGGAATGCACCGAGGATGGTGCCGATCGTCATCGCGGTCAGCGCCGGTGTCGCCATATCAGGCTGCTCGAAGTAGTAATTGAATACGTAGACAGCAACGGAGTTACGGAACGCCATGATAATGTTCATGATGAAGATACCGATAACAACGATGACTGCCGGACGGTTCTTGAAGAGTTCAGCCAGCTGCTTGACCAGCGGGATGCGCTTGCCCTCTTCCTTCTTGATCTCGAGTTCTGCTTTCCACGAACCGTCTTCATTGAGCTCGTACTTCTTCGCCATCCAGTAGTCGAGCCACAGGATGCCGACCTGCGGGATCAGCATGATCACAGCGCCCATGAAGAAGCCGAAGTTCGCACCGCCGAAGAAGTTGACGATCGGCATGAAGACCGCAACGGCGAAGACGGATGCCAGGTTGCTGGCGACGCCTTTCCATGCTACGAGGTTCGCTCTTTCGCCCTCATCCTTGGTCATGACGATCAGCTGGCAGTTGGTCGGGATGTAGTACAGAGTCGAACCAATCGCACCCATGCAACCATAGCCGAGGATAGCGAAGAACAGGTTCAGTGCACCAGCGCCTTCAACAGCCGCCCAGACCATCGGCCACAGGATGATGTTGGCCGGGATCGCGAAGCGGACCCAGGAACGATATTTGCCCCACTTGAAGTGGAAATTGTCGATGCACCAGCCGATCAGGATATCGGTGACTGCGTCGAACATACGGGCTCCGAAGATAATGGTACCAGCCAGTGCCGGGTTCATCTTGACGATATCTGTGTAGAAGAACAGCAGATAGTAGCCGACGATGACCCACGGCAGAGATGCCAGAAAGCCCGTCGAGGCCCAGATGACCTTATCCAGCAGCGGAATGCCGGACGTCCTCTGTTCCTGAACGATGTTTTGATCTTGCATAACATCCTCCTTCCAAAATGATAACAAGACACGTTGAAGGCCCGCATACAACGGTAAAAAACATTAGTCCAATGGTGGAGTGTTCCGCTCAATCTGCATGCAGACCAAATACCAGAAATTTATATTCCCAGTATATTTTTATCATACATAATTTCAGAAAATTGTCAACACTCTCGTCATGTATACATGGTTATTATTTTCTCTTGCGAGCAAAGCCCGTGAAATCGCTCAGTTTTCATCGCTCAGTAATGCCTGCAGGGCTTTTTTCAGCGCGCCTTCCTCCATCAGAAGATCATACACGGCATCCTCTGACAGCACACCGCAGCGCAGCCCTTCCGGCAATGCTCCGCTTTCCTGCGTTTCCTTATCGGTCAGCCAGTCCGGACTGCCGTAGTACGCCTCCAGCTTTCGCAGATCCTCTTTGACAGAGATGTATTGCGATAAAGCCTGCCCGAGTGCAGACACTGCTTCGCCGCACCGTTCAAGACGCGTTTCATTGACAGTGATCCGTTCGATCTGTTCCTGTCTTCTATCATTCTTTTTCCTATCCATAATAATCACCCCTGATTCTCAGTATCTATGGCGGCTGACGGCATAGACAGCCGTATATTCCATTGCCAGCAGAATGAGAATCATCAGCAGGATCCCCAGCAGATACCCCGGTTCCCCCAGCCTTGCCGCCCACCAGGCAAGCGGCGTTCCTTCTACCGGACTGCGCAGGAACAGATAGTTATATCCGAATACCCTGTCGAACAGATAGACCGGCGGGCTGACGACTGCGAGAAAAGCAAGCGGATACCAGCTGTGCCTGACTGCAGGACGGACAGCGCCCGCCCGCAGCATCATCAGCGGTACTGCAGCGAGCAGCGTGTGGCTGATAAAACCGATGACCGATAAAGCCGACAATAACGGCATATATGTCCAGTCGGGAAACAGCAGAGCAAAGATCGCTCCCGGTGCGATCAGCATCAGCGAGATCTCCCGCAGCGCAGCAGAAAGGCGCGACTGCGAAAACGCACCGTACAGGTTCACAAAGACCCCGAGGCTGCAAAGATGCAGCGGCAGATGTTCCATGACCGGCTCCACCCCTGTGATCAGCAGGTATGCGTCCTGCGCCGCTTCCAGCGCGATCAGTGCAACGGCAGCGGCTTTCACAGGCGCCGGGCATGCGCCGGCATCCCCTTGCCGCCCGGCTGCGCCGGATGCAAACATGGAAACATACCCCGGCTTTTCAGTCAGAAACACCAAAACAGCGCCTGCTGCCATACAGCAGACGAGCATGCAGATATGCGGGCCGCCCAACGTTGCAAATCCATTCATTTCAGATATACGCCCGCTGCGTCCCCGCCGGGCATCCCTGCCTTACGCCTGCGGATGCGCCTCCAGCCATGCAATGATATCCAGGCTTTCGTAAAGCGGTTCTCCATCTATAAACAAACACGGGACCTGCTCCTTGCCGCCTACCGCCAGCAGGGTGCGCCTGTCGTCATTGTTTTTATGGATGTCATGCAATGTCACGTCCGTGCGGCCGGCCGCCTCGATCGCCGCCAGCACACGCCGGCAGAATGGACAGCCCTGGAACATGTACAGATCCAATTTCATAAGTCCAGCTCCTTTCTGCTAAGACTCAGAGCATCAATATTCCTGATACTATTTTATACCATTCCGGTGCATAAAAAAACTGCAGTTGTCCGGAAACGGACAACCGCAGTTTTTCTTTACGATTTGTCAGCCGCTTTGTCTCAGGGAGCAGTGCCACATACTATTCGGCGTCTTCCTCCACATCGGTGACAGCAAGGCCGAGTTCCTCGAGCTGGTCGGTGCCGGCCGGTCCCGGAGCGCCGGAAACCATGCACAGAGCGGCCTGGTTCTTCGGGAACGCGATGACCTCGCGGATGCTGGGCTGGCCTGTGAGCAGCATGACCATGCGGTCAAAGCCGTACGCCAGTCCGCCGTGCGGCGGTGCGCCGTACTTGAACGCCTCTACGAGGAAGCCGAACTTCTCTTCGATTTCCTCTTCGCCAAGGCCGAGCACCTTGAACATCCGCTCCTGCAGATCTCTGTCATGGATACGGATGGAGCCGCCGCCGAGCTCAACACCGTTCAGGACGATGTCGTACGCGCGTGCCTTGACCTTGCCAGGGTCGGACTCGAGAATATCGAGGTCCTCGAGTTTCGGCGAGGTGAACGGATGGTGCATCGCGACGTAGCGATCTTCCTCTTCGCTGTACTCGTAGAGCGGGAAGTCGACGACCCACAGATAATTGAACTGGTTGTCATCGAGCAGACCCATCTCCCCTGCGATATGACGGCGCAGGAAGCCGAGCGCATCGTAGGTGACCTTTGCCTTGTCGGAGACGATCAGGATCATGTCGCCGTCCTTCGCATCGAAGACCTCGGCGATCGCACCGAGCTGCTCCGCATTGAAGAACTTGTTGACGGACGACGTGAACTCGCCGTTGTCCTTCTTGATCCAGACAAGCCCCTTCGCCCCGTAGCTGCGGATCTTCTCGGTCAGCTTGTCGATCTTCTTTCTGGTGTACGGCGCCGCACCGCCTTCGATGCAGATGCCGCGGATATTGCCGCCGGCTGCCAGGCAGTCGTTGAAGACCTTGAATTCGGTCCCGGCCAGCGCGCCGCCCTCTTCGAACAGCGCATCGAGTTTTTTCAGTTCAAAGCCAAAACGGGTGTCCGGCTTGTCGGAGCCGTAGCGCTCCATCGCCTCATCCCAGGTCAGGCGCGGGAACGGGGTTTCGATATCCATCCCCTTCAGTTCCTTCATGACCTTCTTGATGAAGCCTTCCTGGATCGTCTGGATGTCCTCTTCGTCGACGAAGGACATCTCGAGGTCGATCTGGGTGAATTCAGGCTGTCTGTCCGCACGCAGATCCTCGTCGCGGAAACACTTGACGATCTGCATGTAGCGGTCCGTGCCGCCGACCATCAGCAGCTGCTTGAACATCTGCGGCGACTGCGGCAGCGCGTAGAAATGCCCGTGGTGGATGCGGCTCGGCACGAGGTAGTCGCGCGCGCCTTCCGGTGTGGGCTTGATGAGCATCGGCGTTTCCACTTCGGTGAAGCCGTTCTCGTCAAAGTAGTCACGTGCCAGTTTCGCCAGTTTGTGACGGAATGTCAGGTTGTCCTGCATGCTCTTCTTGCGCAGATCGAGGTATCTGTACTTCAGGCGCAGGTTGTCATCGACATTGTCGTCGTCCTTGATGTAGATGGGCGGTGTGCCCGCCTTGGCGTAAATCTCGAGGTCGCTCGCCAGGATCTCAACCTTGCCGGTCGGAATGTCCGGATTGATCGATTCTCTTTCTCTGACGGTGCCCTTGACACCGACGACAAATTCGCTGCGCAGCGTGCCGGCTTTCTCAAGCACATCCGCCGGAACGTCTTCATTGAAGACAACCTGGACGATGCCCTTCTTGTCGCGCACATCGCAGAAGATCAGGCCGCCCAGGTCGCGCGCTTTCGCGACCCAGCCGTTAATCACAACTTCTTTTCCAATATATGCTTCTGTCACTTCCCCGCACATGCAGGTCCGCTTGAATAATCTGCTCATTACTGTCCTCTTCTTTCCATCAGTGCGGATACGATCTCATCCATCGGGATCGTCACCTGCTCGCCGCTCTCCATATCCTTCAGAGAAACGACCTGCTGCTCGATCTCCGTGTCGCCAATCACGATCGCACTCGTCGCGCCGGTGCGGTCCGCGTACTTGAACTGGTTCTTGACGTTACGTCCCATGTCATCCATCTCGACCTTCAGGCCCTCGCCGCGCAGTTTGCGCATCAGGGCCAGGCCTTCTTTTCTGGCCGCGTCGCCCATGACGACGATGAATGCGTCAGCACCGGCCGGCTTCGGGATCTCCTTGCCGCTCGCTTCCATGGTGATCAGCAGGCGCTCGATGCCAAGGCCAAAGCCGACACCCGGGATGGGCGGTCCGCCGAGCTCCTCGCTCAGGTGGTCGTATCTGCCGCCGCCGCAGACGGTGCCCTGTGCACCGATCGCGGTCGTCACAAATTCAAATGCAGTCTTTGTGTAATAGTCGAGGCCACGGACGATGCCGGGATCGACGACATACGGGATGCCCATCGCATCCAGATCCGCCTTCAGTTCTTCAAATGCTTCCCTACACTCGTCACAGAGGTGATCGAGCATCTTCGGTGCATCCTTGACGAGTTCCTGATCCTCCGGCGACTTGCAGTCCAGGATGCGCATCGGGTTGCGGTCAAACCGGCTCTTGCAGGTGTCGCAGAGGCAGTCGTACTTGGGGCGCAGGAAGTCCTTGAGCACTTCTCTGTACTTCGAGCGGCAGTTCGGGCAGCCGATGCTGTTGATGCGCAGCTCGATGTCGGTGATGCCCATCTCCTGCAGGAAGTCGTGTCCCAACGCGATAACTTCCGCGTCCGCCATCATGTTGTTGGTGCCAAACACCTCGATGCCGAACTGGTGGAACGCTCTCAGACGTCCGGACTGCGGCTTCTCATACCGGAAGCACGGAATGTTGTAATAGTATTTGGACGGCTGCGCTTCCGCGTACAGTTTGTGCTCCACGAACGCGCGGACCACGGGAGAGGTCCCCTCGGGACGCAGTGTCAGACTGCGCTTTGCCTGCTCCCAGGTATACATTTCCTTCTGCACGATGTCCGTTGTGTCACCGACGCCGCGCTTGAAGAGCTCTGTGTGCTCAAAGTCAGGCGTACGGATCTCGCGGAACCCGTACCGTTCGCAGATATCCGCGAACGCACGCTCCACGTAGTGCCACTTGTACACTTCATCGGGCAGAACGTCTTTTGTCCCTTTCGGTGCAATCGTCAGCATGTTGTTTCCTCCGTTTAGTAGCAATGGATGTTGTTTATCTTCCTCCGAACGGCCCGATGGCGGCGAAGAGCGTTCTCTTGCGCTCCTTCATCTCCTCAAGCCTTTCGATGTAGAGTTCGTAGTTGGTCAGGTCAGGTGCCCGCTCGAGTCGGTCTTCCTCCGGGAAATACGCCTTGCTCATCGCCCCTGCACCGGCTGCCAGAATGCTCTGGTGTTCGTCCATGATGCGGACGTTGTAGAGCCCTTCCTTGCCGGGTCTGCACCAGCCTGTGTTCTCTCCCGCGCCAGACATGTGCTTCTGGCGGTAGAGGTAATAGGGTTTGTAATCGCTCTGCCGCAGGATCCGGTCCGCCGCTTCGAGCATCTTCTGCGTCGTCCGGCCGCTGCGGTAGTGATAGTCTTTATCTTCTTCCTTCAGCCTGGAGGCCCGCTTGACGGCCAGCGTGTGGACGGTGATGCCTTCCGGTGCAAGCGTCAGCAGTTCCTCGAGACTGCGGGCAAAGTCGTGTTCGTCTTCCCCGGGCAGACCGGCGATCAGATCGGCGTTGATATCATCAAAGCCGGCTTCTCTGGCCATGGCGAACGCCTCCCGGATCTGCGCGACCGTATGGCTGCGGCCGATCCGCACCAGCGTCTCGTCTTTCATGGTCTGCGGGTTGATGCTGATCCTGCTCACCCCGCCTGCCTTTGCAGCAGCCAGTTTCGCCGGGGTCAGCGTGTCGGGTCTGCCGCCTTCCAGCGTCAGTTCCCTGTAAGTATATCTGCCGTCTGCTTCCTGCGCCTCGCCGGGGATCTCCCTGCGCGCCGTCGCCAGAAGCCGGGCGATCTGTTCTGCAAACAGCGTCGTCGGCGTGCCGCCGCCGATGTACAGCGATTCACAGAACATGTTTTTCTCTTTCATCAGTGCACCCAGGAAAGCGACTTCCTCGAGCAGCGCTGCAAAGTACCGGTCGATCTCATCCCCTTTGACCTGGTTGGATGCGAACGAGCAGTACAGACATCTGGTCGGACAAAACGGGATGCCGATATAGACGCTGACGCTCTCCAGTGCAGGGTCTCCGAGCGATGCCTGCTGATACGCATAGATATCCGTCAGGAGGCGGGCTTTATTCTCCGACAGCAGGAACGTTTCACGCAGGATACGCTGCGCTTCCGCTGTGCCGTTTGCCCGCATCAACTCGCCGGCTTTTTTAACCGGCCGCACGCCGGTCATGATGCCCCACTCCGGAGCTTCGCCGGTCATCCTGCTCAGTGCCTCATACAGAAACCGCTTCCGGACATTGCCGTCCTGGTCGTAGGGAACGAGCAGATCGGTCTGCCCGCTGCCGGCCTCCGCGATCGTGAACGCATCGGGAGAAAGAAAAACCTTGATCAGTTCTTCCAGTTCCTGCGTCTTGTCCCCCGTTTTGTTGGACGGAGTCAGCGGCTTCGCAAATGCGATCCTAAGAGGCGCAGTATTCTGTTCAGCAGTGGGTTTGATTTCTGTCATGTGTCTAGACAAATGGATTGTTGCGTTTTTCAAAACCGATGGTCGTATCCCCCATGTGTCCGGGGAGTACGTGGGTATCATCCGGCAGTACGAAGAGCTTGCGGTGGATCGCATCGCAGATCTGGTCGTAGGAACCGCCTTCAAAGTCCGTGCGGCCGATCGAAGCGCGGAACAGCGTATCGCCGCTGAAGACGACGCCGTCCCCGATCAGGCACATCCCGCCGGGCGTGTGCCCCGGGGTGAGGACAATGCGGAAGTTCATATTGCCGACGGTGATCATGTCGCCTTCGTGTACGAGCACGTCAGGTTTGAAGCTGACGAACATCCCGTACTCGCGCGTGCTGATCATACCGTTCTCATCTTTGAAGAAGTCCATCTCCGCAGCGGACATCACGATCTTTGCAGTCGGGAAAAGTGCCTTGTATTCAGGCACGCCGCCGATGTGATCGTAATGGCTGTGGGTCAGAACGATGTAGACGATCTCGATCGTCTCCTCATTGATGATGTCGACCATGCGTTTATCAAATCCGCCCGGGTCGACAATAAATCCTTTCTTAGTATCCTGATCGTTCACAAGATACGTATTGACTGCCAGCGGACCGCTGGGGAGGCAACGGATCTTCATGGTATTTCCTTTCTCCCGGAATACCGCACACGCTATGCGCGCGAACGGTAGACCTTGGAAACGCCGCGCACCATACGGAACGCAGCCACCAGTTTGGCAAGCTGTTCGGTATCCTTGATCGCAAGTGTCATGTGGATCGTGACGACTTCGCCGCGCACGCCATGTGTATTGACCGCTACGATCGCCACGTCATTGGTATCGCATACCTTTGAAATATCAGAGAACAGACCTCTGCGGTCATCCGACTCGATCGTGATCTCCGCATCGTATGCGCCGCCGCCTTCGGCGACCCAGTCGACCTCGATCAGCCGGCCCTTCTCGTTTTCCGGCATGGTCGTGATGTTGACACAGTCCTTACGGTGAACAGAGATGCCGCGTCCCTTGGTGATGTAACCGATGATGTCGTCCCCCGGAACCGGATTGCAGCATTTGCTCATGCGGATCAGAAGCGAATCCATCCCCTCTGCGCCGCGCACCTGCACGCCCACTTTCTGATCGGGGCGGAACTTGTGCTGCTTTGGCTTCTCCGCATTCACAAGGTTCTCTGCGAGGTTTTCTTCTTTTTTCTTTGCTTCTTCCTGATCGGCCTTATAGTATCCGACCAGCACGTCTTTGACCCTGGTGAGGAGTGTACCGCCGTTCTCAACCTGTGCGAACAGTTCATCCGGCTTGCTGAAGCCCATCTCCTTCGCCGCTCTGGCGATGTAGCTGTTCTTCATCAGTTCCTTCGGATCCAGGCTCTTGCGGCGCAGATAGCGGTCGAGCTGTTCTTTGCCGCGGTCTATGTTGTCTGTCTTGTTTTCTTTTTTCAGCCACTGGCGGATCTTTGCCCGCGCATTGCTGCTCTTGGCGATCTTGAGCCAGTCGATCGACGGACCGCTCGAGTTCGGGTTGGTCATGATCTCGATGATATCGCCGTTTTCAAGCGTATGATCAATCGGGACCATCTTGCCGTTGACCTTGGCGCCGATGCACTTCGCACCGACATCCGAGTGGATCTTAAAAGCAAAGTCGAGCGGTGTCGCCTGAGCGGGCAGATCGATGACGTCCCCCTTCGGGGTGAATACAAATACCTGGCCGGAGAACAGATCGACTTTGAGCGATTCCATGAACTCGGTCGGATCGTTCGTCTCCTGCTGCCACTCGAGCGCCTGGCGCAGCCACGAGAGCTTGACCTCGTCATTGCTGCTCTTGCCGTCGGTCTTGCCTTCCTTGTACTTCCAGTGGGCCGCGATACCGTACTCAGCGATGTGGTGCATCTCATACGTACGGATCTGGATTTCGAACGGCATGCCTTCGTCCCCCATGACCGTCGTGTGAATGGACTGGTACATGTTGGGCTTGGGCATGGCGATATAGTCTTTGAATCGCCCCGGAATAGGCGTCCACATGGTGTGTACGACGCCCAGGACCGCATAGCAGTCGCGGATGCTGTCCACGATGATGCGGATGGCCATCAGGTCGAAGATCTCATCGATGTTCTTCTTCTGATACTGCATCTTTTTGAAGATGCTGTAAAAATGCTTGGAACGGCCGTAGATCTCATATTTGATATGCAGATCCTCAAGGGACTCTCTGACGTCGCTGATGACGCGGTCGATGGCCGCGTTCCGCTCGGCCTTCTTGGCGTTCAGGGCGTTGGCGATGCTTTCATACGCCTCCGGGTACAGATGCTTCATGGCGATGTCTTCCATCTCCATCTTCATCGCGTAGATCCCGAGGCGGCTCGCCAGCGGCGCATAGATGTCGAGCGTTTCCCGGCACTTCTCGCGGATCTTCTCCTCGCTCATATAGTTGATGGTCCGCATATTGTGGAGCCGGTCGGAAAGCTTGATGATGAGGACGCGGATATCCTTGCTCATCGCCAGGAACATCCGGCGCAGGTTCTCCGCCTGCCGCTCCTCTTTACTCTCGAACTTCAGGGAAGCCAGTTTGGTGACGCCCTGAACGAGCAGCGCCACTTCCTCCCCGAAGTCCTTCTTCATATCTTCTTCTGTGTAAGGCGTATCCTCGACAACATCGTGCAGCAGGCCGCCCATGATGGTCACTTCATCCATGCCGAGTTCCGCCAGGATCTGCGCCACCGCGATGGGATGGATCAGATACGGCTCTCCGGACTTTCTGAGCTGCCCTTCATGCATTTTTTCAGCCACATCAAAAGCCTTCCCGATGCGTTCGACATCGTAGAAAGGATTGAGCTTTTGGAGTCCTTCCAGGAATTCGGCTTTTGACTGATACACGTGTTTATCTCCTAATATGGTATTATCCTATCTCTTCACTTTTCTGGTCTTCTTATGGGCTTTGGCGGAAGAGACGTGGTAGCCCTTCTTCTTGCCCATGACAGCCTGTTCGGCTGCCTCGAGGATATCCTCGTCGATCGCGTCGGAGATTTCCGCCTCTTCCAGCAGATCCTCTTCGGAAATCTTATCGAATTCTTCCGCGACATCCTGCGGAACGGAAGCCAGGATCTCCTGCTTTTCACCGGTGATCTCTTCAAACTCCTCTTTCATATCCGCAGGGACAGCGCCGACGATCTTCTCGCCGTTCTTGCCGGTCTCTGCCGGCTCTTCAGCGAGTTCTTTCGGTTTCTTGGTGGAAACAGCACCTACGTATTTTTTGCCGCTCTTCTTGCCTTTGCTGGCAATCTGCTTTTCATAGCGGCTCTGACGCTCCTTCTTGGTCATGACGTAGTACAGCGGGCTGCAGATGAAGATCGAGGAATAGCAGCCTGTGATGACGCCGACCATCAGCGGGAGTGTGAACTCGCGGATCGCGTCGCCCGCCATGACGA
Organism: uncultured Eubacteriales bacterium; assembly: GCA_902790905.1. Lineage (GTDB taxonomy): Bacteria > Bacillota > Clostridia > Peptostreptococcales > Anaerovoracaceae > RUG13615. The sequence goes on along the minus strand of CADATO010000024.1, from coordinate 10,256 downwards.
GCAGCGGGATCATAACGATCAGTGTGGTCAGAGACGTCATGACCGAACGGGACAGTGTCTGGTTGATACTGTCGTCGAGAAGCTGCTCCGTGCTGCCGCTGTGACGCAGCTTCGCATTCTCACGGACGCGGTCGAAGATAACGATGGTATCGTTGATCGAGTAACCGACGACCGTCAGGATCGCCGCGATGAACGGGTTGTTGACGGTGACACGGAAGACCGCATAGAAGGCGATCATGACAAAGACATCGTGCAGGACGCCGAGGATCGCTGCAGCACCGAACTTCCATTCGCGGAACCGGATGCGGATATAGATCAGCATGCCGATCGCCGCGAGCAGCAGCGAGGTCAGTGCGTTCTTGGTCAGCTCTTTACCGACCGTCGGCCCGAAGAACTCGCTCTCCAGGACGTCTTCGTCCGTCAGGTCGAATTTCTCTTCCAGCGCCTCTGTAAACGCCTTTCTGGCATCATTGTCGAGAGACTCATTGGTCTTGATGATAGCCTGCTCATTATTGTCACCGGTGAACAGTACTTCCATCTGATTGGTGTTGATGCCCTGCTCATCCGCCACCGCTTTGACATCCTGCTCGGACACCTGCCCGTGCATATCCATATGGATCATGGTGCCGCCGGTGAAGTCGATGCCGTAGTTCATGCCGACTGTGACCGCCATTACGAGACCGACGACGATAACAGCTGCACTTGCGATAAAGAACTTCTTGCGGTTGGCAATGAAAGTGAACTGCTTCTTGATGTGGAATTTCTGGGTGCCGTCTTCGTTCATGCAGAACAGGGAATTCTTGGCGAATGCCTTGCTGTCAGCAAACAGAACGAGGAACAGCTGGGTGACGAAGACCGCCGTGATGATGCTGGCGATGATACCGAGCATCAGGGTCCATGCAAAGCCCTTGACCGAACTGGTACCGAGCTGATACAGGATGACCGTTGCGATCAATGTTGTCACCTGCGAGTCGATGACGGTGCCGAGCGCACGCTTGTAACCGCTCTTGACGGCAACGCGGATGGTCTTGCCCGCCGCGATTTCTTCTTTGATACGGTTGAAGATGATGACGTTCGCGTCGACCGCCATACCGATCGACAGGATGATACCGGCGATGCCGGGGAGCGTCAGAACGCTGCCCATGAGCGCCATCGCGCCGATGACGATCACGACATACAGCGCCAGCGCGATATCCGCCGCCACACCCATAATGCGGTAGAAGAACAGCATCAGGAGGAAGATGATGATCAGACCGATGATGCCGGCGATCACGCTCTTATGGAATGCATCGACACCGATGGTCGCTGTCTGCGAAGAAGAGCTGATTTCCTGCAGCGGGACCGGCAGAGAACCACCGCGGATGAGTGCTGCCAGGTTGGCCGCCTCTTCCTGTGTAAAGTTACCCTCGATGATACAGGAGGAACCGGTGATGACCTTTCTTGCTGTCGGGTAGGAAATGATCTGGTCATCCAGCATGATGACGATCGAATCGTCCGGAACCGGCGCACCGGTCGGTGCCGTGATCGTAGCCGGAACACCGCCGTTTGCGGTGACCTGCGTCGCTTCGGTAAAGGCCTCCGCGCCTTCGCTGTCGAATTCAAGGGAAACGACGTATCCTGCGTATTCCGAACTTGTCGACAGCGCAGCATCCTTGACATTGTTACCCGTCAGAATAACTGTCCCATCCGCCAGTGTGAACTGCAGCTGGGCAGTTTTACCGATCATCTCGATCGCGTCCTCCGCGTTCTCAACACCAGGTAGCTCGACACGGATCCGGTCCGTTCCTTCCAGGGATACGTTCGGATTGGTCAGACCCATGGCGTCGACACGGCGCAGGATGACAAGCTGTGCTCTTTCCATCGCGTCGCGCAGTTCTTCATCGGACATGCCTTCCGTATCTGTCGCCTCCAGAACAACGTAGACACCGCCTTCGATATCCAGTCCTCGCTGGATCTTGGATGCGACCGGATCCATCTTGCCGGGAATGCCCTTCACGGTGATGAACCAGCCGAAAATGGTAAGGATGATCAATAATACTGCTAAAACTCTTTTAAATGCTGTGCTCTTCATAGAAATAACTCCTTATCAAAAAATATACCAAGTTATTATACAGCATTTTAGACTTCATAACAACAACGTAGAGCAAAGAAAAGACCCGTTTTCACGGGTCCTTTACATCTTATAGCATGATTTTGCATCTTCCCTCTCAGGAATCGCTCTGCGCCGGTGCGATTACTCGGCGTCGGTTGCCTCGCTGACAGCCTCAGCAGCTTCTTCAGCAGCAGCCTCCACCGTCTCGACAGCCTCTGTTGCCTTTTCCTCGACGGCCTCGACAGCCTCTTCTGCCTGGACTTCTGCTTCCTCGACAGCTTCCTCGGCCTTCTTCATGCGCTTGGGCATGGCCTTCTTCGGTGCCTCTTCCTCAGCCTCTTCTCTCGCAGCTCTCTCAGCCTTTCTGGCCGCTCTCGCTTCGGCGGGATTGACGACTTTGGAAACGGACCATTTCATCATCTCCATCTTGACCTTGTCCGCACCGACCTGAATAACGATGCTCTCGTCCTTGGTCTTGACGATCTTACCGCAGATACCGCCGATCGTGACGATCTCATCACCGACGTGCAGGTTGGCACGCATGTTGTTGACTTCCTTCTCCCTCTTCTTCTGCGGACGGATCAGCAGGAAATACATCGCTACGATCAGCAGAATAAGAGGCACGAACATGGTCAGGGTCTGGCTATTCATTCTGTTTCCTCCTTAAAAACTTACACTTTCATATGCCTTCGTTATGGTGCCGGCGGCGGGGGTCGAACCCGCACGGTGTCGCCACCACCGGATTTTGAATCCGGCACGTCTGCCAATTCCATCACGCCGGCACATCAAATGAAATTATATCATCAGATATCAAGCACCGTCAACTCTTCGTCCTTCACGTGATGTATCTTTTTACCGGTGAAAAGATCGTACACAACAGGGATCACAACAAGTGTCATCAGTGTTGCATACAGCAGGCCGCCGATGCAAACGATCGCGACCGGCTGGACCATCTCCGCCCCGTCGCCAATGCCGCAGGCGAGCGGGATCAGACCCAGCACTGTCGTAAGGGCTGTCATAAGGACCGGACGGATCCTGGCAGCACCCGCCTCGCGGATCGCATCCGCCTTCTCCATGCCCTCCTGCCGCATCTGATTGATGTAGTCAACCAGGACAATACCATTGTTGACGACGATGCCCAGCAGGACGATAAAGCCGATCATGCCGACGATACTGAACACATTGCCCGTGATGAGCAGCGCCAGGAACCCGCCGGTAAACGCAAGCGGCATCGTGAACATGACGATGAACGGCGAACGCAGAGACTGGAACTGTGCGACCATGATGAGGTAGATCAGCAGAATGCCGAGCAGCATCATCTTGATCAGATCCTTCATCGCATCCATGATCTGCTCGTTCTGCCCTTCATATTCAAGACGGATGCCGTCCGGCAGGTCTAGCGCATCGATCGTTTTCTCCACCTTCTCCTGCAGGATCGTCGGACTCTCCTCCGTCGCGGAAGACGCCGTTACGCTCATACCGCGCGCCTGGTCGAGATGCCCGATATAGGCGAGCGTCTTGCCGTCGCGGATCTCCGCGATATCCGTCAGTTTGAATGTGACGCTGTCCCCGGTCATCTGGTTGGCATAGGTCAGTTCGAGCGATTCCAGATCACTGCGGGAAAGACGGTTGTTCTCCCCCGTCTCGATCACGATATCGCGGTCGCCGCCCTCATAACGGATCGATGTGGGCCGGCTGGTGTCGGACAGCGCCTGCTGTACCGCCTGGTAGACCTGTGCAACCGTCATACCCTTTTCCATGGCCTTGTTCTTATCGACAACGATGACCACTTCATCCTGCGAGTTCTCGTTGACATCGGAGACTTCCTGCAGTTCATCCATGCCGCGCAGCGCATCCTCGATCATCACGACCGCACTGCGCAGATCGTCGTTGTTGTCACCAAATACATCCACCGAGATCGCACTGCCGCCCATCATCTGCGTCATATCCACATCGCCGGAGACGAACATCTCACAGCCCTTTGCTTTACCGATGTCGGATATCTTCGCCGAGACTTTGGCGTTCTCAGAGATCCGGTCCGCATCCAGCAGCACGTACATCGTCATCTCGCTGAAGTCTGCCGCTCCGCTGACGCCCATAATGCTCGCTGTGGAGTTGGCGGGCATGATACCGACTGTATCAACCCCGTCGATCGCCATCGTCTCTTCCGCGATCTCATCCGCGATCCGCATGGCATCGGCATCTTCCGTGCCCTCTGGCATCGTTACGGAGGCGGAGATCTGCTGGCTTGCCATTGGCGGCATATATTCGATCCCCCTGCCCATGAGCACTGCCGCCGAAGCAAACAGGAGGACAACGACGATCAGAAGCGTCAGTGCACGATGCGCCAGCGCCTTATCCAGCAGGAACATGTATTTCTTCAGAAGGCCTCTGTTGCGGTCGGAGAACCACGCCTTCTCGCTCGTCTTCTCGAGCATCGTGCTGCCCATGGCAGGCACGACCGTCAGCGCAATGAAAAGGCTTGCGAACAGCGAATAGCCGATTGTCAGCGCCATATCTGTAAAGATCTCTTTTGTGAACCCGTCGACGAATACGATCGGGAAGAAGACGCAGATGGTGGTCAGCGTGGAAGCTGTAATCGCCCCCGCCACCTGCGAAGCGCCGGTCACTGCAGCCTGCACCTTGCTGACGCCCATGTGCCGCAGACGGTAGATATTCTCGATGACGACGATGGAGTTATCGACCAGCATACCGACACCGACAGCAAGACCCGCCAGCGAAATGATATTGAGCGTGACGCCGGAGAAATACATCAGGACCAGCGCGAACGTCAGGCTGACCGGGATGGACACAGCTGTGATGAGAGTCGGCTTGATATCCCGCAGGAACAAAAGCAGGATCAGGATCGCCAGCACCGCCCCCAGCAGCAGGTTTCGCAGCACGCCGTCGATCACAATGCGGATGTACTCGCCCTGGTCGGAGAGCACATAGAAAGAAAGCCCTTCATACTCGGCACTGAGGTCATCGAATGCCTCCAGAATATTGTCGGAGACTTCCGATGTAGATATATCGGACTGCTTGGAGAAGGACAGCAGGATGCCGTCTTCCCCGTTGATCCGCGCATATACTTCATCGCTGTTATTGACATACTCGACCGTCGCAACATCCTTGATGCGGACAGGATCAAACCCGTCAACGCCGGGGTCGAACAGGATCAGATCTTCGATCTCAGACAGGTCCGTAAAGCCTTCCCCAACGGATACGATCGCATCGGATTCGTTCCCGGAAATATAGCCGGCGGGCATGTCAAAGTTCTCCGCAGCCAGGATCTGCGAGATATTGGCAGATGAGAGGACCGTCGTGAGGTCGACCTTAGAAGCGCTGCCTGCCTGCGCATCGATCGTACCAAGCGTGGTCTGCAGCTGCATGATCGAGGAACGCAGGTATGCATCTGTCGCTGACAGGTCAGACATGGAATTGCTGAGTTCGTCCGCCGTCATGGACATAGCGATATTGAAAGCGGAGACCGCAGCCTGTGCGGATGCCGCATCCTTTGTCATGGCGTCTATATCGACACCGACCGCTTTCAGCTGTTCTTTATAAGGTGCCAGCTGCCCGACAGCTGCATCGAGCGCCTCCTGCGCCGACTTGACAGCCGCCTGCGGATCGGTCTGCGGGATCTGCGAAGGATCCGCCGCCGGTGTCTCCTGCCCCGGCACATCCGGCAGTTCCGGCGTGTCGGGAAGTTCCGGGATCGCAGGAGTATTCTCGCTGGCCTGCTCCATCGCATCCGCGATCTGCTGCGCCGCATCACGGGCAGCAACCAGCTGGGCGATCTGCTGGAGCGCAGGACCGACCATCTCACGCTGGGCAGCCAGTTCCTGCTGTGCTTTTTTGATCTGCTCCTTGCCGGCATCCACCTGCGAGAGACCGCTCTGCGCAGCCGAAATACCGCTCTCAATACCGCTCTTCGCTTCGTCGGTAGCCGCATTGATCTGCTTGGCAAGGTCGTCGTTCAGCTGCTTGATCTTATCGGGGTCGAGCGAGATATGTACCGTGCTCTCAACAAGCCCCGCCGTGGAAACGCTGGCCACGCCGTTGATGGCATCCAGCCGGCGCATCAGGTCATTCTCTACAAAGGTCGACAGTTCCTCGGAAGTCATCCCCTCCCGGTTGACCGCCGCAACGGTGGTCGGGATCATGTTCGGGTTCATCTTGTAGATGATGGGATCCTGGACCATGTCATCAAAGCCGTTGTCAGCCAGATCCACCTTATCCCGGATATCGACCGATACAACGTCCAGATTGGCGCTGCTCTCGAACTCCAGAATGATCAGCGAGTAACTCTCCATCGACTGCGACTGCATGGACTTCAGGTCGTCCAGCGTCGCCAGCTGCTCTTCCAGCGGAATGGTCACATTCTGCTCCACCTCTTCCGGCGCTGCACCGGGCCAGGGGGTCATGACTGCCACATACGGAAGATTGATATTCGGGAACAGTTCCGGTGTCATACGGGTAAACGAAACATAGCCGAGCACGAGGATCGCGACGACCATGACCAGAACTGTATAGGGTCTTTTCACACTGAATTTAGGGATCAAAGAATCGCTCCCTTTCTATCACATCATTCATTCTCTGCCGCAGCAGTCTGATTGCCGCAGTGCGCATAGCACAATGAGTGTATCACAAAAAAGTTGGTTCTGATACTAAAAACACGTCTGACAGCGGAAATCCTTAACGGATTTGTAAGCAGACATGAAAAAAGCACCTCCGATGGAGATGCTTTTCAGTGGTGCGCCCGACTGGACTTGAACCAGCACGGTGTTACCCACACGCCCCTCAAACGTGCGCGTCTGCCTATTCCGCCACGGGCGCATGCCGTTTGGCTAACAAACTAATAATAAAGATTCGGACACAGGTTGTCAACCACTTTTTATAGTTGATACCTGTGCCCGTTGGTCCGAAATGCATTTTCTGATCACGCAGCACCTGTTATGGCTGCATGCCCGGCTGACCGCCCATGCCGCCGCCAGGCTGACCGCCCATGCCGCCGCCAGGCTGACCGCCCATATCGCCGCCGGGCATGCCGCCCATCATCTGGTTGGTGATCTCTGTCGTCTCCTGGCCATTCACGATCAGCGTACCGCCGTTGAGCGAAGCGCCTATATCATAGTCAAACGGAGACTGTGCAGTGATATCTAAAGTACCGCCGTTGATGTAGAGATAACCGTTCGAATCGATCGCATCGGTATCGCCCTGCCCCATGCTGATGGTGATCTCACCGCCGTTGATCTCGATGGTGGGAGTATAAGCGGCGGACTTAGCCGCCGCATTGATCCCGTCATCAGAGGCGGTGATCCCGATCACGCCGTCGTTGATGGTGATGTACGTTGCTTCGATCGCTTCTGCTGCTGTGATGTCGAACGTGCCCGCATTGACCGTCAGCGTGGTGACCGCGTGGATGCCGTCATCCGCCGCATTGATCGTAAAGGTGCCGCCTGCAATGTAGACATATCCTTTCGTTTCGTCCTCTTCATTGCTGGCATGGATCCCGTCCTTGCCGCTGGTCAGCTCAAAAGTACCATCCGCGATACGTACACTGTCCTTGCCTTCCAGAGCATGTCCGGTCACGTCGATGCTGATCTTACCGCCAGTCACCTTCAGGTCATCCTTCGAGGTGATGCCGTTGCCCTCTTCAGAGCTGATCGCCAGTGCGCCGCTGCCCTGCACACACAGGTCTTCCTTCGAGAAGATGACCGCATCGATATTGGTGTCTCCGTCCGCTGTGTAGGTGCCGGATGTGGTCAGTGTATTGGTGTTGCCGTCTGCCAGTGTCAGGAAGACTTTATCCGCCTGCTTCACATAGATCGCAGCGCTGTTCGCATTGGTGATCTCCGCATCGTCCAGGACGATCTGGACCTTTGCCGTGTCATCTGCTTCGACGACGACCTGTCCAGTCAGTTTGCCGGAGAGGATATATACGCCCTCTTCACTGATCGTCACGGTGCTGCCGCTCACCTCTGCGCCGCTGCCGTCCACGGTGGCGCTGCTGCCGGAGAGCGTGACCTTGGTCGCCTCACTCTCATCATAGGAGGCATCCAGTTCCCTGTCGGTAAACATTTCATCTTCGGAAGTCACTTCTTCCGTCTCTTCCTCCTCAGCCGCCTCTGTGACTGTCGTATCACTCGCTGCACTTGCCGTGCTTTCCGAACTGTCAGCCGCGGCGTTTCCGCATCCTGCCAGGCTCATGACCAGCATCAGGACACACAGGATGACCGCTGCCAGCTTGCTTTTGCTCTTCTTTGCCATTTTCATTGCTTTGCCTTTCTTATTGCTCTCGTTTCTATCCGTCTTCTTCGTTTCACATTTCCTATCCAAGAAGTCTTACAGTGCATTGCTGCCCTCTACATGGCGGGAGATGGAGATCTCCAGATTGCCGTTGCGGCAGCGCATTTCATTCAGGAATTCTCTTTCCTTCGCCGCATCCTTCAGATCGATGTCGTATGTCAGCTTCATCATGCTGCCCATGTTCGTGGTCTTGACCTTCACCAGATCGGACCGGCTCGTATACGCATTCATCAGATCATCGAACACGCCCGAGTAATCCAGGTCTTCCGGGATCATCACGACCAGTCTTCTTGCCGACGGACTGCCGTCGCCGAACTTCATCAGCGAGTACAGCATCATCACGAGTTCCATCACGAGGACGAACACCCCGCCGTAGAGCAGCTGCCCCATCCCGCAGGCAAGGCCCGCGCTCATCGCGAGGAACAGAGCTGCGATCTCCCTGGCGCTGCCCGGCACAGACCGGAACCTGACCAGGCTGAATGCGCCTGCCACCGCGATCCCGGCGCCGATGCTGCCGTTGACCATCATGATGACCATCGCGACCACCGCGGGGAGCATGATCAGTGTGGCGAGAAAGCTCTTGGTGTATCTGGTGCGGAAGGAGTAGGTCATGGCCAGGAACAGGCCGATCACCAGCGCCGCGCCGATATCGAGAAGGAACCCCTGCATGGTGAGTTCCGCTGCTGTTGTGGTGGTGAGTAATTCTGTCATCGGTCTATGCTCCTTCCTGCATCACGGGCTCTTTGCCCCACCAGTGTCTTCTGCCGGCGGTTTCTTTCTTTGCGGCCGCCGGCGCGTGCGCCGCTCTTTGTTTTGCTGCAGCGCTTCGCTCTTTCAGCGCTGCCGCGCGTTTTTGCGATTCCTCGAGCATGGACTGGGTGTAGCCGATGCCGTACTTGGAGAATCGCTGCTTGTATATTTTTTCTTCATCGAGGAAGGCCAGCAGCCATTTCGGAAATCCCAGAGCTGTCTTGACCTCGAGCAGGACCGTATTCTCCGGGAGGATCGCTTTGCCTTCTCCCGCCGGAAGATAATACCCTGCCGGCCAGATGCTGCTGTCCGGGACCGCCTGCCAGGCATTCTGTGCATCCTGTCCCGCCGTGCGCATCCCCGCAAACTCCATCCGCTCGTACTCCTTATAGCGGATGTCTCTGTCGAAGGTCATCCGGAAGTCCGGATCATCCTTGGCAAACTAGGCTTCCCTGTCGCAGGAGATATGTGCCGCAGGGCCAAGTCCTCTGTACAGCCCGGCAAAGTACCGGATTTCCTTTGTGATCTGCTCCTGGCTGCCTTCCTTAAGGAACTCTTCGACCGTGAGCCTTCTCTTGTAGACCACATGGTCGTATTTCTTCTTGAGTTCCAGAAACATCTGCGACGGCGCTGTCCGGTCGCCGTAGTAGCGGATCCGGAGCTTTTCCTTGTACACCGGGTGCTCGATCGAGCGGCGGATCAGCAGGTGGTCGTCCGTGTCAAAGTAGATGCTGCCGACCCTGCTCCTGCCGAACTCATCCGGCCGCATGTATGCTTTCATGAGTGTGTGCAGCCGTTCCGCCTGCTCCTCGCTCATCAGGTATTTCAGTTCGTATCTTTTGAAAATCTTCTTGTTTGCCATCTCTTTCCTCCGGCTGCTTTGCCGCACCGCTCAAGGGGTGGTTTTCTGATCTTGGTGCCACTATACAGACGAATACTTAAAAGAAGATTAAATATCTAAAGACACCCCAAAAACAGAAAAAAGACAGATACGTAATGTATCTGCCAGACTGTAGACAAAGCCCTGGTCCCGCGAAGCGGGATCGGGGCTTTTCATATACTGCAGAACCCATATCCGGAAACTGCTGTGAATATTTGTTGCATA
>CADATO010000023.1 GCA_902790905.1 uncultured Eubacteriales bacterium | reverse complement strand
CATGTGGGGTGATGCTATTGTCTGGAATGAGCTCCACACTTCCACGGAATATCCTTCTTATTGGGATTAAGGACCAACACGTTTTGTCCTATAACCCGAAAACGGGCGGATTATTTCCGCCCGTTTTTTTGCGATTCCTCTTCGATGATCTGGTTGACCTTTTCTGTCTTTTCGCGGAGTTCCCGGATCCTGTCGGAGGTTTCCTTGACCTGGCGCAGGTTCTGGATGTTGTCCTGCCGCAGTTTTTTGATCTCGTCGGTGTACGCTTCCTGCAGGAGTTCGAGTTCGTCGAGCCCCGGCGTTTTCTTTGGCGCCGGCGGTTCTACGCGCTGCTCGAGTGGGATGTAGGTCTGCCGCGGCTGTACGTTCACGTAGGCGGGACGCATCAGCTTTTTGCCGGCGACGAGTTCCTCAAGCCGGTGTGCGCACCACCCGGACAGTCTCGCCATGGCGAAGAACGGTGTGGCGACATCCATCGGGATGTTGAGCGCATTGTAGACAAAGCCGGAATACAGGTCGACGTTGGCGCACATCTGCGTTTCCTTGCCGGTAACCTCGGCGAAGAGAGAGGGCGTGCGCTGCTCGATGTAGTCGTACAGGGCGAAGTCCTCTTCGAGTCCCTTGCTCTTCGCCAGATTGTGTGCGATGCCCTTGAGCATGACCGCACGCGGATCGGACTTGGTATAGATGGCGTGCCCCATACCGTAGATGAGTCCGGAGCCGTCGTTGGCCTGGCCTTTGAGGACTCTGGTGAGGTATTCATCGACCGCTTTGCGGTTGGTGATGTCGCGGACGTTGGCCTTGAGGTTCATCATCATCCTGGTGACGGAGATGTTGGCGCCGCCGTGACGCGGTCCTTTGAGCGACCCGATCGCCGCTGCGATGGCGGAGTAGGTATCCGTCCCGGAGGAGGAGATCAGGTGGGTCGTAAAGGTCGAGTTGTTGCCGCCGCCGTGGTCCGCGTGGAGCACGAGGCTGATGTCGAGCGCCTTGGCTTCGAGGTCGGTGAACTCACCGGTCGGCCGCAGCATGCGCAGCACGTTTTCCGCCGTACCGAGTTCCGGAACAGGGTAGTGCAGGTGCATGCTCTGGTTGTCGTAGAATGTCTGCTTGGCCTGGAACGCGTAAGCGATTAGCGCGGGGAAGTACCCGATGATGCCGATGGACTGCTTGAGGACATTGCCCAGCTCGGTGTTGTCCGGATCATCGTCGTAGCAGTACAGCGCCAGCACGCTTCTGGCCAGTTTGTTCATGATATTGTTGGACGGCGCGGTCAGGATCATGTCGCGCGCAAAGCCGGTCGGCAGATCGCGCTTTTCGCCGATGTACGTCTTGAAGGTCTCCAGTTTTTCGGGGGTCGGCAGTTCGCCGAACAGCAGGAGGTAGGTGACCTCTTCAAAGCCGAACCGGTCCTCTGCGATGTAGTTCCTGACGAGGTCCTTGACCTCATAGCCGCGGTAGAACAGTTCGCCCTCGATGGGCACTTTATTGTTGTTTTCGTCGACATCGTAGCCGTGGACGTCACTGATCTTGGTCAGTCCCACGACAACACCGGTGCCGTTGGCATTGCGCAGGCCCCGTTTGACGTTGTATTTCTGATACAGATCTTCGTCGATCTCGTTGATGGTAGTCAGGCGTCCCTTCATGTGTTCCAGGTAGTCCCTTGGAATCACAGTCCCGGCCTTGCGGGGGGTGCGCCGTGCACGTTTGAAATCCAGCATGTCTTTCTCCATTCACATTGATTTTCCTGCCGAAAAGCAAGAATAATTCATGATACCACAAAATGGCGTTTTCTGCTATCCCTTTACCGCGATAAAGTAATCGCTGATAGGCAACTGCAGCGGTGGCCCGCGGGGACACGCTCGCGCTAATGCTCCCTCGCAGCGGTACTAAGCTCTGGCTTCGCTGCGCTCGCCAGTCGCTAAGTGCCGGCGGCTCGCAATTGTCCCGCAAACCACCGCTGCAGTTGCCCTATTAGCATTTACGAAATCTGCGTTATCTGATAGGATAGAAACGCTCGGCATTTTGCCGGGAACTGACAACAAGATGCGCATAAGTAAGGGGAAGTTAATGTCGAAAAAAAGAGTATTTGCTATTGCAGGGGCCTACGTCGCCTGGGTCATGGGGTCCGGTTTTGCGACCGGGCAGGAGATCTTTCAGTTCTTCACGAGCTACGGGTATTACAGCATTCCGATGATCGCGATCACGCTGGTGGGATTCCTGCTGGTCGGGACGGCACTGCTCGGGACGGGCTTTGATCATAAAGACCGGCTTCAGGCAACGCCCGAAGGAGAATCAGGGCAGAAACCGTTTGATCATTTCAAGTATTTCTGCGGTGAAAAACTGGGCGTGGTTTTCGACTGGTTCCTGCCGGTCAGCATGTTCGGAGGGCTCGTGATCCTGTTCTCGGGCTCCGGTGCCACACTGGAGGAGTACTACGGGCTCAACCATTTTGTCGGTGCCGTGCTGATGGCGTCGCTGGCATGCGCGGCATATGTACTCGGGTTTGAGCGATTCCTTAAGATCGTGTCCTGCATCGGACCGGTGATCATCGTCTTCACGCTCACCGTGGGGATCATCACAGCGCTGCGCGATGCGGATCACCTGGCGCTGGTCGAATACTATGACGGTGCTCTGTCGGTCCGGCAGCCCGCTCCGTTCTGGTGGCTGTCGGCGCTGCTTTATATTTCTTACAACCTGTGCGGCGGGTCCAAATACTATACGGCACTCGGCGCCAGTGCGGTGACGCGCAAGGAGGCCGTCTGGGGTGCGATCGCAGGGTCGGTCGCACTGATGGCTTCGGTCACCCTGATCGACCTCGCCATGATGACGGAGCCGAGCAACTCGCTGGTCCTCGGGATCCCGACCCTGTACCTGGCGAAGCGGATATCGGCGGTGCTAGGGGCGCTGTTCAGCGTTGTGCTGCTGCTCGGGATCTTCTCGTCCTGCAGCGCCATGATGTGGACCATCTGCGAGAAATTCGTCGTGCAGGGAACAAAGAAGAGCTACCTGTTCTCCGTCGGCGTCGCTGCGGCGGCACTGCTGCTGGGTCTGTTTCCTTTTGCGAGCCTCATCGGGCACATTTATACCGCCTTCGGCTACATCGGCCTTGTCTTCATCGGCTGCGTAGTGAAGAAAAGAATTGAGAATCGAATAGTAAAGTAAAAGAGATAAAAGGCATCTGGGACAATTGCGAGCCGCCGGTACTTAGCGACTGGCAAGCGCAGCGAAGCCAGAGCTTAGTACCGCTGCGCGCGAGCATTAGCGCGAGCGTGTCCCAGATGCCTTTTTATCTCTTTTAAATACGATAGATGCTAATGAATTATCACGCACACTATGATAAAATATCACCATGAGTAACGAGACAAATATGACACAGAACAAAGATGCGTTCAGCCATCTGAACAAAGAACAGCGGGAGGCCGTCCTGACCACGGAAGGGCCTCTTTTGATACTGGCCGGAGCAGGGTCCGGCAAGACCAGCACGATGACCCACAGGATCGCCCATCTCATCAAGGATGAAGGCGTTGAGCCGTGGCAGATCCTGGCGGTTACCTTTACGAACAAGGCGGCAGGGGAAATGCGCGAGCGTGTAGAATCGCTGCTTGACGGTCCTGTCAACATGTGGATCCTGACCTTCCATGCGGCTTGTCTTCGCATCCTTCGCAGACACGCCGAAGTTTTAGGTTACAGTAATTCTTTTACGGTCTACGACCCCGTAGACTGCAAGGCGGTCGTCAAAGCGATCGTCAAAGAAGAGAAGATCGATGAGAAGCAGTTCCCGATCAGTTCGCTCCTCGGCAAGATCAGCGATTGCAAGGAACAGGAGATCACCCCTCAGACCTACCGGACGGCATTCGGCACCGGCTACCGGGAAGATGTGATCTTCCGCGTCTACGAGCGCTATGAACACGAACTGAAGAAGAACAACGCGATGGACTTCGATGACCTGCTGCTCAACACGGTCCGCCTCTTTGAGCGCGACGAGGCCGTGCTCGATCAGTATCAGAGGCGATTCCGCTACATCATGGTCGACGAGTACCAGGACACCAACCACGTCCAGTACAAGTTCGTCCGGGCGCTGGCCGAAAAGCACCGCAACATCTGCGTCGTCGGCGACGATGACCAGTGCATCTACCAGTGGCGCGGCGCGGACATCACCAACATCCTCGACTTCGAGAAGGACTTCCCCGGCGCGAAGGTCATCAAGCTGGAGCAGAACTACCGCTCGACCGGCAACATCCTCGCAGCGGCGCACAGCGTCATCGCGAACAACAGCCGGCGCAAGGCCAAGAAGCTCTGGACCAGCGCGGACGAAGGGCAGAAGATCACGTATTACAGAGCGGAGGACGAAAAGGACGAGGCTCGCTACATCGCGCAGGAAATCGACCGGCTCTGCACGATCGACCGGCAGTGGAAAGACTTTGCGGTGCTCTACCGCACCAATGCGCAGTCCCGTAACTTCGAGGAATCGCTCTCCCGGCGCGACATCCCGTACCGCGTCGTCGGTGGTGTCAGATACTACGAACGCAAGGAGATCAAGGACCTTGTGGCCTACATGCGCCTCGTGGAGAACCCGGACGACGAACTGTCGCTGCTCCGCATCCTGAACGAGCCCAAGCGCGGCATCGGCAACACGACCCGCGACAAACTGACGGCGCTCGCAGGTGTGCGGCAGGAGAGCCTGTTCCGGACGCTGTCCGACCCGGATGTGCAGGATGGACTGTCCGCCAAGGCAGGGAAGGCAGTACACGAGCTCATGGAAACGCTCACCAAATACCACGACGAGCGCGCCAACCTGCTGATCTCCGATATCTACGACGGTCTTTTGAATGAAACAGGGTACATGAAGGCCCTGGAGGATATGAACAACGTCGAGGGCGACAGCCGGCTCGAGAACCTGCTCGAGTTCCGGACGGTCATCGAGGATTACCAGAAGGAGGGCGGCGATTCGCTGCCGGAGTTCCTCGAGAAGATCGCGCTATTGTCCGACATCGACAACCACGACCCCAGCGAGAATGCGGTCGTGCTGATGACCCTGCACAGCGCCAAGGGACTCGAGTTCCCGTTCGTCTTCATGCCCGGCATGGAGGACGGCCTGTTCCCCGGCTGGCGGGCGCAGGACAGCCCGGACGGCCTCGAGGAGGAGCGCAGACTGTGCTACGTCGGCATCACCCGCGCCAAGGAGCGGCTGTGCATGACGAGCGCTTCGTACCGCACCCTCTACGGCAAGGGCAGCTACACCCGCGAGTCCACGTTCCTGCGGGAGATGGATCCGAAGCTCCTCGTGGGCGACGGCGTCTTCCAGAAACGTGAAGAAGTGATGCACGGCAGATCCGTCAAGATCGACGGATACAGCAACCCCGAGCCGTACCGTCCGTTTGGCGGCAACATCGGCTCCCCGTATGACCGTATGGGCAGCGCCAAACGCGAGGTCCACGCGAAGAAAAAGGCGCCGATCGCACTGGCAGCCGGCGACAAGGTCTTCCACAATAAATTCGGGGAGGGGCTTGTCATCGAGGTCAGCGGCAATGTGGTCAGTGTGATGTTCGACAAGGCCGGTCTTAAGAAACTGGCGGCCGACATCGCACCGCTGAAAAAGATACAGGAATGATGTAGGAGTGCACCCGGAGGTCCGGTCATGGGCAGAGAAAAGCAGGAAGAACAACTGCAGATGGGCATGTTCGATACGGCGGAAGCAGTGCAGACAGAGGCACCGGAGACGGATGCCGTGCTGCCGCGCATGAAAGAACTGGTGGCAACGCTGGATGAGGCGGCGCGTGCGTACTATGCGGAGGGGCGTGAGATCATGTCCAACTTCGAATACGATGCGCTGTATGATGAACTGGCTGCTTTGGAATCGCAGACCGGCGTGATCCTCGCCGGCAGTCCCACGCAGCGGGTCGGCTACGAAGTGATGACCGAACTGCCCAAGGAGCGCCACGAAAGCCGCATGCTCAGCCTGGACAAGACCAAGAGCGTCGAGGATCTGGCGGCCTTTGTCGGGGAGCACGAGAGCCTCATGTCCTGGAAGCTGGACGGTCTGACCGTGGTCCTGACCTACCGCGGCGGTGAGCTCTACAAAGCGGTCACCCGCGGCAACGGCGAGATCGGCGAAGTCATCACACCGAATGCGAAGGTCTTCGCGAACGTGCCGCTCAGGATCCCGTATGAAGAGGAACTCATCCTCCGCGGCGAAGCGATCATCACCTACAGCGGGTTTGAGAAGATCAACGCGGAGATTCCGGAGACGGAAGCCAAATACAAGAACCCGCGCAACCTGTGCAGCGGCTCCGTGCGGCAGCTTTCGAGCAAAGTGACGGCGGAGCGCGGGGTCAGGTTCATCGCCTTCTCCCTTGTGAAGGGCCCCGGCGAAACGCGCAGCGAGCAGTTTGCTTTCCTGCAGGGGCAGGGGTTTGAAGTAGTAGAATATAAAAAGGTGTTCGGGGCGGATGTGCCGGATACCGTCAAATGGTTTGCGGACAAGATCGAAGGAGAGGACTATCCGTCGGACGGTCTTGTCGTGACCTATAACGATATCGCCTACGGTAAGTCGCTCGGCACGACCACAAAATTCCCGCGCGACAGCATCGCGTTCAAGTGGCAGGACGAGACGGCCGAGACCGTGCTGCGGGAGATCCACTGGAGCCCGTCGCGCACGGGGCTGATCAACCCGATCGCGGTCTTCGACCCGGTCGAACTGGAAGGCACAACGGTCAGCAGGGCGAGCGTGCACAACGTCAGCATCATGAAGGACCTGAAGCTTGGCATCGGCGACCGCATCATGGTCTACAAAGCGAACATGATCATCCCCCAGATCGCGGAGAATCTGACATGCATCGGGGGCGCGCCCGTGCCGCAGACGTGTCCTGTCTGCGGGGCGCCCACCGAGATCCGTGCGGAGGGGACCGTGGAAACGCTCTATTGCACCAATGCGGACTGCCCGGCCAAACAGACGAACGCCTTCGCACTGTTTGCGTCCAGAGATGCCTTGGATATTGAAGGCATGAGCGATGCCGGCGTCGAAAAACTGATCGACCTCGGTGTGCTGCATACCTTTGCGGACTTCTTCCGGCTCGCGCCGCATAAGGAAGTTATCGTGGAAGCGGAAGGCTACGGGGAAAAGTCCTTTGACAACATGCTGAAAGCGGCTGAAAAAGCGCGGCATACCACGGCGGCGCGGCTGCTGTACGCGCTCGGCATTCCCGGCATCGGCAGCGCCAACGCCAGAGTGATCGCCGGCTACGCGGGCGGGGATATGGCGGCGGTGCGCGCGCTCACCAAAGAGGAACTGATGACCATCGACGGCGTCGGCGAGGTGCTGGCGGATGCGTTCACGGCCTACTTCGGGACCGGGCTCGATACAGCATCGCAGAGCGACGCACAAAAGCGCCACAACGAAGAACTGGACGACCTGCTCAAGGAACTCGTCATCGAGCAGCCGCAGACGGCCGGCACGCAGGACATGGCCGGCCTGACCTTCGTCATTACCGGCAGTCTCAATAACTATACAAACCGCGATGAACTGAAGGCGGAGATCCTGCGGCGCGGCGGTAAGGTCGCCGGCTCGGTCAGCGCCAAAACATCGTATCTGATCAACAACGATGTCAACTCGACATCGTCAAAGAATAAGAAGGCAAAGGACCTGGGGATCCCGATCCTGTCAGAAGAAGACTATCTGGCGCAGTTCGGGGAGGAGTCCTGACGGCAGCGGGTTATCTGTCTGCAGCGGCATATCGGTATTGCAATTCGGCCGCTGTTGATATAAGATAGTACGGCAGATATCTGTCAGAAGGAACGCCTTTTGACGGCTCCGCCGGCTGTGCCCGGGCCCTGCGCAATAAGACGCTGTGAACCTTGTCAGGTCCGGAAGGAAGCAGCAATAAGCAGAGGTTCTTATGTGCCGCAGATCAGTCTGGGTAATAGCAGCGGGGTCGTCAAAGGGCGTTCCTTATTATGGCATCCGCCGGTTATGAAACATACCGGCAGGAAGGAAGCGATTCATGTATAAAGCACTATACCGTTCATACAGACCGGAGGTCTTTGAAGAGGTCCTGGGGCAGGAGCACGTGATCCGTATTTTGCAGAATCAGGTTGCAGCGGATCAGGTGAGTCATGCCTATTTGTTCTGCGGCACCCGCGGGACAGGCAAGACCACGATCGCACGTCTTCTGGCCAAGGCGGTCAACTGCACCGGCGAAGGGGCGAGACCCTGCGGCCGCTGTGCGAACTGCCGCTCCATCATGGAAGGCTCGTTCATGGATCTCATCGAGATCGATGCGGCGTCGAACAACGGCGTCGACAACATCCGTGAACTGCGCGAGAGCGTGAACTATCCGCCGGTCGTCGGACGTAAAAAAGTCTATATCATGGACGAAGTCCACATGCTGTCTCCCAGTGCGTACAACGCGCTGCTGAAGACACTGGAGGAACCGCCGGAAAACGTGATGTTCATCCTGTGTACGACGGAGCCCGAAAAGCTGCCGGCGACGATCCTGTCCCGGTGCGTGCGCATGGACTTTCGCCGTGTTTCCGAGCAGGCGCTTAGGAGCAGACTCGCGGAGATCTGCAGCGACCGGGGAATCTCGGTCGACGAGGGCGGACTCGGCCTCATCGCACAGGCGGCGGACGGTTCGGTCCGTGACGGCCTGAGCATTCTGGAACAGTGCATTTCCGGACGATCCGGGCAGATCAGCCGGGAAGACGTGCTGGATGCGATCGGCACGGTCGGAGAAGAGGATCTGATCGCCCTGACGGATGCCGTGATGCAGCGGCATGTGGCGGACGGACTTCTGATGATCGAAGATATGCTCCGCAAGGGCCGCGATGCGCGGCAGATCATCCAGGGCTGGATGGGGCACTACCGCAACCTGCTCCTGGTCAAGTTCCTGGAAGATCCGGCAGGGACGCTGTCCATGTCGCTGGAGAATGTGGAACGTGTCCGCATGCAGGCGGAGCGCCTGGAAATCGGCGCAGTGACCGGAGCGATTCGCGAGCTTTCGCAGATCCTGTATGACGCAAGACGGTCGACACAGCCGCGCGTGCTGCTCGAGATGGTATTTGTGAAACTCGCAGCCGGTGACGGCTTTGATGAAGAGATGCGGCAGGTGACCTATCAGCCGCAGCAGTTTGAGGAGGCGTTTGCCGCGGCAAAGATCCAGCACGATCTGCACGGGCAGCAACCCGCAGCGCCGCAGTATGAACAGCCGGCAGAGCCTGCGCCGATGCAGCAACCCGCAGCGCCGCAGTATGAACAGCTGGCACCGATGCAGCAGCCGGCACCGCAGTACGAACAGCCGGCACCGCAGCCGGATCCCTATGCGATGGATCTCAACTCCCTGTGGAATGCATTTCTTGACAGGGGCGAGCGGCAGATCGGTGCGCAGTTCTTCTTCATCCGCGGAAGGGCGGTGCCCGAGTCGCTTGAAGACGGCGTGCTGCGTGTCCGCGTACGCGGGGCGGCAAGACAGTATGTAGAAGATAACCGCAATATGCTGTCGGCACTTCTGTCGCAGGTGGCAGGCAAGATGACACTGCTGCTGCCTGTCGGCGACGACGAGCCGGCACCGCAGCAGTATGACCAGCCGGCTGAACCGGCGCCGCAGCAATACGAACCAGCGCCGCAGTACGAGCAACCGGCACCGCAGCAGTTCGAGCAGCCGGCATCGGAGCCGGATCCCGCAGAGGCACTGCGCAGCCAGGCATCGGATATCCTAGGGCTGGACATCAAACTCGAACAGTAAAAGCAGAAAAGGAAGCGATTCCTGATCATAAAGGAGGAACAACATGGGCAAAGGTATGAGAGCAGGCAGAAAGCCGAAGCCGGCAGGCGGCGGCAACATGCAGAAGCAGATGCAGGCGATGCAGCAGATGCAGGCCAAAATGGAAGCGCTGCAGGAAGAAATCAACGAAATGGAGACAACCGCGTCTTCGGGCGGCGGTGCTGTCAGCGTTAAAGTGAACGGCAAGAAGGAACTGGTTGAGATCAATCTGCAGCCGGAAGTCGTCGATCCGGACGACATCGAGATGCTGCAGGATCTGATCCTGACGGCGGTCAACGAAGCGCTGCGTCAGATGGAGGAGATCTCCAACAACGAAATGAACAAACTGACAGGCAGTCTGGGTCTGCCGGCAGGTCTTCTGTAGGAGCAGATCAGGCGCTATGAAAAGCTACGCCAAACCGCTGACAAGGCTCATCGGAGAGCTGTCAAAACTGCCCGGTATCGGCGGCAAGACCGCACAGCGGCTGGCCTTCCACATCCTGTCCCTGGACGACGCGGAGGTGGAATCGCTGGCGACCGCCATGACGACCGCAAAGAGAGAAATGCGGTACTGTTCCTGCTGCGGCAATCTGACCGACCGCGATCCGTGCGAGATCTGTCAGGACAAGACGCGCGACCGCAATGTCATCTGTGTGGTGGAAAACGCGCGGGATGTATATGCGATGGAGCGGATCCGCGAATACCACGGTCTGTACCATGTGCTGCACGGGGTGATCTCCCCGATGGACGGCATCGGCCCGGAAGACATCAACCTCAAGGAACTCATCGTCCGTCTGCAGGACAGCACGGTGAACGAGGTCATCATCGCAACGAACCCCAACATCGAAGGGGAGGCGACCGCGATGTACATCGCCCGCCTGATCAAGCCGACCGGCATCAAGGTGACGAGGATCGCGCACGGCATTCCTGTTGGCGGCGATCTGGAATACACCGATGAAGACACACTGCTGATCGCGATGGAAGGGAGGCGCCAGCTATGAGAAGACGCATAGACCCCATGGTGATCATCATGCTGGCTCTGATGGTGACGCTGGCATTCCGGCAGGGCGCCCATCAGTATGCGTCCCCGATGGACTGGGTCATGGAAAAGGTCTATATCCTGCCCGGTATCATCATCGGCCTTTCATTCCATGAATTTGCCCACGCCTGGGCGGCAAAGAAACTGGGGGACAAGACGGCCGAACTGCAGGGACGTGTGACGATCAATCCGGCTGCGCACATCGATATCGTCGGATTTGTGTCGCTTCTGATCCTCGGCTTTGGCTGGGGGATCCCGGTCCCGGTCGATGAACGCAATTTCAAGCACCCGCGCCGGGACAACATCATCGTTTCGCTGGCCGGTGTGACCATGAACCTGCTGATCGCAGTGGTGTTCACCGTGATCCTCAAGATCGTGACGATGACGATGGGGTATTCCCTGACAGGGATGACCGGGGCTGTGTGGACGATCATCTTTGATGTCGTGATGATCAACCTGGTGCTGATGGTTTTCAACCTGATGCCGATCCCGCCGCTGGATGGATTTAATCTCATCACAGAGGTTTTCCGATTGCAGCGGTACAGCTGGTGGAGCACGGTCTACCGCAACGGCTATATCTTCCTGATGGCCTTTATCCTGTTTGATATCAGCGGCCGCGTTCTGACACCGATCCTGAATTTCCTGCTTTCCATCATCTTTTCGATCCTGTGAGCAGCAGGCAGACAGATGTGGGAATGTGGAAAGCATTGGAAAACCAGCCGATGTGTTGGTTGACAACAAATAGGGAAGAATTTAAAATAATTTTGTGCATATCATCCGCCGCATGGAGCGGGTGGAGCGAGTATAGAGTAAGGAGAAATCTATCATGAAAAAGAATGTAGCAAAACTGCTCGTCGTCTGCTTGATCATGACCATGGTCATGGCACTGGCTTCCTGCGGTGGCAGCAAAGAAGCGAGCCCCTACGTAGGCACATGGAATGCTGTCAGCATCAGCTATTCCGGCGTTGAAATGACACCTGAGGATGTCGGCCTTGAGTTCCAGCTCGTGATCAACGAGGACGGCACACTGGCAGCGACCACCAACGGCGAAGCTGACGGCGAAGGCGAATGGGAAGAGTCTGACGACGGCATCAGCATCACAGACGCCACCGGCTCCGAGATGAGCGGCGTTATGGACGGCGAACAGCTGATCGTTGACTTCGGCGATGACTTCATCGTCACCATGGAGAAGGCTGAGTAACAGTCTGCCGCATTGAATGATGAAAAGCACCGGCTCTTCGGAGCCGGTGTTTTGTTTTCAGCAAGGTATGTGAAGCTGCTGCTCTTGCAGAGGCTGTTATTTCTGATGGCGCCGGATGGAGTTGTTCATATGCGATTCCATTGCGGCAACAGCCGCATCTTCATCCCGGCTGCGGATCGCCAGAAAGATCTGCCGGTGTTCCTGCAGCACGGTCTGCAGATAGTCCTCTGTGCGGGACAGGGAAGAGGCGTCGTGCCGGATATAATTCTGATAGGCAGAGAGCAGCTGCGCCAGCATGCGGTTGTGGGAAGCCCGGTAGATCATGCGGTGAAAACTGCGGTTGATGTTGAGCATTTTTTCGATGTCGTTCTTCAGCGTGTAGAACTCCATGAATTCGAAGTTTTCCTCGAGCTCGTCGATTTCCTCGTCCGTGATCCGCTGCACCGCCCAGCGGACGGCCTGGATCTCATAGATCTTGCGCATCGTCATGATGTCAGCAATGTCCTGGGCGGAAAGACCGCGGATGAACGCGCCGCGGTTGGGGATATTCTCGATGAGTCCTTCGACTTCCAGCTTGGACAGAGCCTCGCGCACCGGGGTGCGGCTGACCTTGTACTTATCACAGATGGTCTGCTCGGTCAGTTTGCTGCCGTCGGTGAGTTTGCCGGAAAGGATGTCTTCCCGGATGCGGGCGGCAAGATCCTCCGAAAGGGAGGCGTTGGTCTGTTTGATGCCGGAGAGGCTTTTGATCGTGACTGCCATAGAGATCAGCTCCTTCTTGAATCAGATTGTGTATTCGTATACAATTATACAAACAACATCTGTCTGCGTCAACAAACCGGCGGTTTTTCGGGCGGAACTGACCGAACGGGAGTAAAGAATCGCTCCGGTAGTGTATAATAGCGGTATGTTTGGATACGTCACATGCGATAAAGCGGAACTGAAGATGAAGGACTGGGAGCGCTACAATGCGTATTATTGCGGTGTCTGCAAGTCCATCGGGGCACGCTTCGGACAGATCCCGCGGATGATCCTGACCTTTGATGCGGCTTTCATCGCTGTGCTGCTGGCGGGGCTGACCGACGAAGAAGCAGCCGGCGGGCCATCCGGGAGCGGCGGATACAGCCTCCGCAGTGAGCGGTGCATCGCCCATCCTTTGAAAGAAAAGCTCGTGGTGCGGGAGGAAGCCGTCGACTATGCAGCGGATGTCATGCTGCTGCTGGCGTATTACAAGATGGAGGACGACCGGCAGGACGAGCACTCCCTGAAAGCCGCTTCTGCGGAGCGTTATCTGCGCGGTGCGAAGAGCCGGATCGAAAAGCAGAGGCCGGGGCTGGGAGAGGTGCTGGCGGCGCAGCTGACCAGGCAGTCTGCTTTGGAAGCGCAGAAGTGCGCCTCCTGCGACCAGGCGGCGGACCCGACCGGAAAGATCATGGAAGCGGTCTTCTGCGAAGGCCTGAAAGCAGTCCGGGGAGAACCTGCAGGAGAGCAGGAAGTTCGGCGCACCGATGCGCAGCTGCGCGTGCTGACGCAGCTGGGGTATCAGCTGGGCCGGTGGATCTATCTGATCGACGCGGCGGACGACCTGGGAGAGGATATCGCAAAAGGCGGGTACAATCCGTTCAAAGAGCGATTCCTTTACGACCCTGCAAGTGAAACAAAGGAAGATTTCAGCAAGCGCGTGCATGATGATGCCGAGAGGATCCTGCTGTCGTGCCTGGCGGATATGGCAGACTGCCTGGATCTCCTTGAAATCAGACGGCATACAGATATAATTAAAAATGTGGTGCAGTTCGGTCTGCTGCGGCAGACGGATACTGTGCTTGAGAAGCTCGCCGGAGCGGCACCGCATGCGGCAAATGAAAGAAAGGACTAAAAGGACCACGATGAGAGATCCCTATGAAGTTTTAGGCGTCCCGCAGGGGGCCTCGGAAGAAGAAATCAAAGCTGCCTACCGGGAACTGGTGAAGAAGTATCACCCCGATAAATATCAGAACAACCCGCTCGCAGATCTGGCGGAGGAAAAGCTCCGTGAGGTCAACGAAGCGTATGAATACCTTGAAAAGCACGGCATGGGCGGCTACAGCAACGGCACGTACCAGAGCGGCGGATACAGTTCCGGCAGTTACCAGAGCAGCAGTTCATACAGCGGCAATGATGCCTACGTCTACCAGCAGGTGCGGCGCGACATTGATGCCGGCAGGCTGGCGGATGCCGAAGCTGCGCTGGCCGGCGTGAGCATCCGCAATGCGGAGTGGATCTTCCTGTCCGGAATGATCAGCTACAAGCGCGGGATGTATGACGACGCGTACGCCAAGATCGACCAGGCATGCAATATGGATCCGTCGAACTTCGAGTATCAGCGCGCGCGCAATACCATCGCGCAGATGGGAAACCGTTACCGCAATGTCTCGCAGGGGCAGGGGTATAACTACGAGGATGCGTTCTGTCAGGCGTGCCAGTGCTATCTGTGCGCAGATTGCTGCTGCAACTGTTTCTAGGACAGGTGTGACAGGCAGATGCAGACGAACGGGAACGACAGAATAAACAGGCAGAAATCGGGCCGGAAGGGGCTTTCCGCGTACCATATGGCACTGGGAGGCATCCTGCTGGCTCTTTGCATAGCCGGCGTCTTCATGAGCAGCATTGTGCCTGGCGCGGAGATGACGCTGCTTCTGGTCGCCTCAGCGGGTATATTCATTTTCTGCCGGGAAGCCGGCGCGGCTGGCGGGGCGGTCCTGTACGCGGCTGCCTGCGGGCTGAGCCTGATCCTTGTGCCGAACAAGCTGGCGGTGCTGCCGCTGGCACTGGTGTTTGGCTTGTATCCGGTGATCAAATACCTGCTGGAGAAAGCCGCCGGCACGCCGCAGGGGCTTTTGCAGAAGGCGCCGCAAGGGGCGGCAAAGAACAAGGTGGTCTGCCTGCTCGGCAAGACGGTGTACTACGGACTTGCCGGCGCACTGGCTGTGACGGTATTCAGCGGTGTATTCTTCGGGGCTGCGGCGCTGTCGTTCCTGCCTGCTGTATCGGAATGGCCGGCGGGACTGCTTCTGGCGGCCGGATGGGTGGTCTTTATCGCCTATGATGTGATACTGACGGCCTGCGGGATCTGGTATAAGCATCGCTTTGCAGGGCGTGTGCCCGGCGCTGACCGGACGGAGGAATCTGCATTTGTGCCGCCGGAGATCATTCTGTCGGATCCCGTCCAAAACGCGCAGGAAGCCGGCGCAGATACTACATCGGATGCGCCGCGGCATACGGATATGGAGTAAGCGAACATGGCGAAAAAGAAACTTACAAAAGCACAGGTGATAGAAGTTCTGGACCGGCTGCGGGCGGCATATCCTGAAGCGGGGTGCGCGCTCGATCACTGCGACCCGTATGAACTGCTGGTGGCCGTGACACTGTCGGCGCAGACAACGGACGTCAGCGTCAACAAGGTCACGCCGGCGCTCTTTACAGCGTATCCGGATGTCTTCGCAATGGCGGAGGCAGATCCTGCCGATGTGGCGGAGATCATCCGCACGATCGGCCTGTATAAGACGAAGTCGCAGCGCATCGTGGAGCAGGCGCAGGCTCTGGTGGAGCAGTACGGCGGACAGGTCCCGGACGATCAGAAAAAGCTGCAGGCGCTGCCGGGTGTGGGGCAGAAGACCGCCAATGTCGTGATGGCGGAGGCGTTCGGACACCAGCGGATCGCGGTGGATACACATGTGTTCCGCGTCAGCAACCGCATCGGACTGGCGGACGCCGGCGATGTGTTCAAGACGGAGGAACAGCTGAAAAAAGCGATTCCGGAAGACAGATGGACCGAGGCACACCACACGATCATTTTTCACGGCAGGCGCTGCTGCAGCGCCAGATCGCCGCAGTGTGACACCTGCCCGGTCGTGGAGATCTGTCTGAAGCGCGGCGTATGATGCGCGAGCCCGGCAGCTTTCGTGAATGAGTGAGAAACGATGAGAGAAGAAACAAGAAAAGCAATCAGAGAGGCGAAGAGCCCGAACGAGATCCCGGTCTATGAGCTGCTGGATCAGCTGGGGATCGACTATACAGTGACGCGGCATGAAGCGTTTCTGACCTGCGACGACGTCGAAAAGAGTGATTTCAAATTCGACGGGCTGCATATCAAGAACCTGTTCGTGCGGGATACCCGTGCGGATCAGTACTATCTGGTGCTGCTGCTCTGGAACGAACGGCTCGATATCAAGGACTACAGGGATGTGGTCGGCTGGAGCCGGCGCATCGCGTTCTGCGATGATGAGGAGCTGCTGCGGTATCTGGGCGTTACAACGGGCGCCTGTTCCATGTTCGGGCTGCTCAACGACAAGGAGCATGCGGTGACGCTGGTGGTCGGGCATTCGATTGCTGCAGCGCCGGATGACGAGATCATCAGTTTTCATCCGAACGACAACCGCGCCACCGTCACATTGACGGTCGGAGACATGCGGCGCGTGATCGAGGCGATGGGATGCAAGGTCATCTACGACGATCAGGCGCCGGCGGAAGAGTGACAGAAGGATAGAAAAATGGGCGACAGAAAAGAAAGCGATTACGAATACAAAGTACCGTTCGGCACGAGCCTGTTCAATGGCGAGGGGCTGCTGCGGCCGGATGCCTATCTGCGGATGGCGACCGATGTGGCGGACCAGCACGTCCGGTCTTTCAATGCCAACAACGGCATGCTGATGGAACAGTTTGGCGTGGCCTGGGTGCTCCTTTCCATGGAGATCCACAGGCTCAGTCCGGTCAGGCAGAACGAGACGCTGACGGCAAAGACCTGGTGTACGGGCTGGCGGCACGGCATGTTCGGCCGGGATGTCCTGTTCCGCAACGAGGCTGGGGAAGCGGCCATCGGGGTCGGCTCCATGTGGACGCTTTTTGATGTGAATGCCAGAGAGATCTACAAGGGGGAAGAGGCTTTCGAAGTCATGGACCTGCGGGAAGAGCCTTCTCTATACCCCGGCAAGAAGGCGCGTTTTAAGACCAGAAAATACGAACTGACCGAAGTGGAGACGCGGATCGTGCAGCCGTCTATGATCGACGCGTCCGGGCATGTCAACAACAGCCGCTACGGAGAGTTCCTATATGATATGATGTCTAAAGAGGCGCGTGCCCGCCTCGCCGGCGTGGACCATTATGAGTTCTATTTCCACGGCGAATTGTCGGAAGGGGACAGTGTCACGCTGTCGCGCTTTGAAAGTGATGAGGAAGTTCTGGTGACCGGCAGCAAGGAGGCGCAGGAGGCGTTCGTCGCAAGGGCGGTTTTCAGATAACAAAGGGACCTGCATGAACCGCATACGCAATAGCATCGCAATTAAGAGTATTGCCGGGATCGTCCTGCTTCTCACCATCTTTTGTGTGATCGTGGGGCAGATCGGTTATCAGGGGTTTTCTGCCCCGCATAATACTTATGGCAGTCATAGGGAATGGTGATGTATCCTTTCGGCAGATGTATGGTATACTATGCATGACTTGACGGAAGGGGGTCATTACTATGCAGATGAGAAGAAAAGACAGAGAAGTGACAGACCTGGCAGTGATCAGGGAAATCCTCGATAAGGCACGCTACCTGCACCTGGGACTGTTTGACGGGGAGCATCCGTACATCGTGCCGCTGCACTACGGATACGAGATGGATGAAGAAGGCAAACTGACCTTCTACATGCACGGCGCCAGAGAAGGCCACAAGGTGGATCTGGTCAAGGCGGACGGCCGTGCGTTCGTCGAGATCGATACCGACGAAGAACTGATGTATTCGGATATCGCCTGCGACAACGGTGCGACATACTCCAGCGTGATGGCGCGCGGCAATGTGACGCTGCTGGAGGATCCGGCTGAAAAGGTCAAAGGCCTCAAGGCGCTCATGAAGCTGCAGACAGGCAGAGACTTTGAGATCAGTGAAAAGATGACCAATGCGGTCAGCGTCTTCAAAGTCGACGTGACCGAGTACTCTGCGAAGATGAGAACGGAGTAATTGATCATTTTGAAGCAGTCAGTGATACAGGCTGAAGATAGTAAAAAAACAGGACCCGGTGGTGAAAACCGCCGGGTTTTTGGTGAAATGCAACATGCCGTGTTGCATTTTGCGCGTGCAAATTGCTTGCCAGAAGGAAGAATCGCTCTGTACAATGAGGATGTCAGAAGAAAGGAGGCGCTAAGATGCAGGCACTCGGAACAAAGATCGCTGCAAAGCGCAAAGACCTGGGTATGACCCAGTCGGAATTCGCCGACCGTCTCTCGGTCACCAGACAGACCGTCGGCCGCTGGGAAACAGGTGCGGCGGTGCCGGATATCGATAAGATCAGCGACATCGCGGACATCCTGGGCGTGAGCTGCGATTACTTATTGAAAGACGATCACACGGAAGAAGGCGGCACAGCATCGGCAAACCCTGTCAGCAGACTGCTGCAGGATGCGGTGGGCAGAAAGGTGAAGCTGTCGTTCTTCGACGGCGAGGCAGACATCGATCTTTATGATACGGTCTGCACGATCGAAGCGTTCGAAGGCAGCTGGATGAAGGTGAGCGCGGAGACGAAAAAAGGAGCGGTCGAAAAACTGATCCCGGTCTCGTCGATCCTGTCTCTCGCCTATGAAGAGGAGGATGCGTGATGTTGGTATATGTGGCACTGGTATTCGGCATCTTCGGCCTGGTCGCCTACGTCGGCGAGGAATCGCTCAAAAAGCGGATCACCGCACTGGAGCGGCAGCTGACGAACATGCAGGGAACATCCTTTGCGGAGGAACGCCGCTCGCTGATCGACATGGCCCGCTCCTATATCGGGCAGCCTGTTCAGATCAGCCTGAAAGAGGACGATCACGACGTCGATATCATGATGTACGGTAACTCGAAGTACGGCAGCAACACGATCCTGGACGTGGACCAGGACTGGATGCTGGTACGCGTCACAGGGCCCAAGTGGACAAAAGAAAAACTGATCCGCCTGGAATCTATCGAGCGGATCACCCTCGAAAAGGAATAAGCGGATACGCAGCATGGACTGTACAGAAAAGCCGGTTCGGAAGAACCGGCTTTGTGTTTGCGTATTGTTTCTGCGGCGCGCATCTGCGCTGCATGGACAGGTGCTATGCCAGCCCCTGGTCTTTCTTCATGCAGCAGTGCTTGTACTTCTTGCCGCTGCCGCAGGGGCAGGGGTCGTTGCGGCCGATCTTCGGCTGTGCTCTGTGGAAGGTCTTGGACTGCTTGTAGGCCTTGTAAATCTCCTCGAGTTTGTCCATGTCGAAGACTTTGGTCCACTCTTCAAGACCGTACAGATGCTCGGCGCCTGCGTCGTGCATATTGAAGTAGAGCTTTTCAAAATCGATGTCGAGGTCGATCTGCGATTCCAGATCGAGATCATCCAACGCAAACGGCTTGTTCAGGCTGCTCTGGATACCGTCGAGGAATCCCATGAACATGACCGGGCGGACCTTGTACTTCTCTGCAAGTTCACCGATCTTGCCGCTCATCGGCTCCTTGTGGTGGGAGAGGATGTCCGCGTAGATCGTCATCTCCGCCTCGCTGTATTCCTTCCAGAATACGTTGAACTGGCCCTGGTCGCGTTCTTCTCTGATCAGATTGTCCCATTCTTTAAACAGTGTCATATGCTTTCTCCTTTATCCTATGCCCGCGGCCGGCGGGCTTTCTTGCGTAGTTCCGGCGGGTGCCCTTATTTCAGGTGCTTTGCGATCGAGAGGACATCGCCCATCACGGCGCTGCCGGTGGGAAGGGGGCCGGCCCCTTTGCCGTAGAACATCAGGTCGTCTACCGCATTGCCCTTGACGAAGATCGCATTGAATTCGTCATTCACGCCTGCCAGCGGGTGGCTCTCCGGGAGTTCCATCGGGCCGACGCTGTATTCGATACCGCTTTCTGTCTTTGCCGCTCTTGCGATCAGCTTGATCTTATTGCCGCGCGCTTTTGCAGCCGCGATGTCGTCCATGGTGATCTTCGTGATGCCTTCGCGGGGGATGTCGTTCGGATGGACGTAGTTGCCGAACGTAAGCGCCATCAGGATGGTCAGTTTGTTCGCCACGTCGATGCCTTCGACATCCGCGGTCGGATCTGCCTCGGCAAATCCTTTTGCCTGTGCATCTTTCAAGACTTCCCCGTAGGGGAGCCCCTCGTCGGTCATCTTTGTGAGGATGTAGTTCGTCGTGCCGTTGACGATGCCGAGGACCTCCATGAAGTCATTGGCCTGCAGCACTGAGGTCAGCGCGTTCAGGATCGGGATCCCGCCGCCGACGCTCGCTTCGTAGCGGAAGAAGACTTTGTTCTCCTTTGCGCACGTCGTCAGGGCGTCGTAGTTGGCCGCGACCGCTGCCTTGTTGGCGGTGACGACGTGTTTGCCGCGGCGCATGGCCTCCAGCATGAAGGACGTTGCCGGCTCGATGCCGCCGAGCAGCTCGATGACGATGGAAATGTCCGGATCTTCAAAGATGACGGACGCGTCCTGTGTGAACTGCTCCGGCACAACGGTGATGTCGCGTTCGCGCTCTGTGTCGATCTCGAGGATCTTCGTGATCGCCAGATCAAGACCGGAACGTGCCGCGATGAGGTCGTGGTTCATTTCCAGTGTTTTGTAGGTGCCGGTCCCGATGTTGCCGAGGCCCAGCAGCCCGATGTTTACTTTTTTCATATACGCCTCCTGAAAAGGTTGGTCACTGGGCAAATTATACATCATAATACGTGAAATGTCTTTATGAAATGCTATAATGGATACCGCACAGGAGGAATCGCAATGCTGCACATCGTACTTGTAGAACCCGAAATCCCGCCGAACACCGGCAATATCGCACGCACCTGCGCGGCGACCGGTACAAAACTGCACCTGGTAAAGCCTCTCGGCTTTTCGATCGATGACAAAAGCCTGAAGAGGGCCGGTCTCGACTATTGGCCGTATGTGGATCTGGAAGTCCATGAAAACCTGGCGGCGTTCCTGCAGGCATATGAAGGGCACCGCATGTTTCTGGCGACCACGAAGGGGGCTAAGCGATTCACCGAGCACGCCTATCAGGATGAGGATATGTTCCTCTTCGGCAGGGAGACGAGAGGACTGCCGCGCCTGTTCATCGAAGCGCACAAGGATATGGCGATCCGCATCCCGATGAGTGAAGACACCAGGCTGCGGTCCTTCAATCTCGCGAACTCGGCAAATATCATCCTGTTTGAAGCGCTCCGGCAGCTGGATTTCCCGGGGCTTGCATAGAAAAAAGAGACGGCATCCGGTCCGGCAGACCGGGTGCTTTTGTTTTTGAACAGACTGGCCATTATCTGTTCGCATCCATACCAAAACAGGCGCTGATATGGTATAATAACTACGATTGCGGTATCTGAAGAATGGACGGGCATACATGCGGCTTGGATATGATCTGACAACCGAACAATCCCAGCGGCTCGTCATGAGTCCGGTCCTCCTGCAAAGCCTGCGGGTGCTGGCGATGAGTGCACAGGATCTCGGCGACTACGCCGGGGAGGCGCTGCTGGCAAATCCGATGCTGGAGGAAGTCACCCCGTTCAAAGAAGGACTGCAGGAGTACCTTCGGGAATACTATTCGGCAGATGCGCCGCGCCGCGGAGCAGGCAGTCTGCCGCACAGGAGTTATGCAGAGGAAGGACGGTATCCGGATCCTGCCGAACAGCGCAGCGGCGGAGAACAGTCATTGGCCGCAGGTCTTGCGGAACAGCTCGGCATGACGAAAGTGCAGGAGCCTGTCAGAAGTCTCTGCCGGTACCTCATTGACTGCCTCGATGACAGCGGGTATCTGACGGTCACCTCCGATGAGATCATTGCTCTGACGAACGGGGCTGTGACAGAGGCGCAGATCGAAGAGGCGGTGGCGCTGCTGCAGAGTTTTGACCCGGCAGGGGTCGGCGCACGGAGCGCAGCAGAATGTCTGTCGCTGCAGCTAGCACGCACCGGCAGGATGGACAGCGTGTACAGCGCTTTGCTGGAAGAGTATCTGCCGGCACTGTCCGCCAACCACATCAGGGAGATCGCGGCTGCACTGGGCACGACCGCAGCGGATATTCAGCAGCGGGCTGATGTGATCCGCAGCCTGTCGCCTGCACCGGGGGCCCGGTATCAGGACAGCGAGGAGACGGTTTATCTGCTCCCGGATGTCCTGCTGGAGGAAACCGGAGACGGATTCCGCGCCGTGATCAACGAACGGATCGTTCCGTCTCTCAGAGTCAGCGCTTACTACGAGAGCCTGATGAAAGAGGATGCGGCGGATGCCGAGACGCAGAAGTATCTGAAAGAACGCCTGGAAGGCGCCGTGCGGCTTCTGAAAGCGATCGAACAGCGCAAGGAGACGATCCGCCGGATCGCGCAATGCATCGCCGATCATCAGACAGCGTTCCTGCGGGGCGGTGCACAGCAGATGCGGCCGCTGACCATGCAGCAGGTCGCGGAAGAGACGGGCGTGCATGTATCGACGGTCAGCAGAACGGTCCGCGGCAAATATATGGAGTGCCCTGCGGGGCTGCTGGAACTGCGGTCATTCTTTTCCGGGAAACTGGGAGAGGACGGGGTCAGCACAAAGAGCGCCAGGGCCGTATTGGCAGGGATCCTCAAAGAGGAGGACCGCCGCAAACCATACAGTGATGAAACCATCGCCGGGATGATGCAGGAAAGGGGCATCGCGATATCCCGGAGAACGGTGGCGAAATACAGGGGGCAGATGGGAATACCTGGGTCCTCGAAAAGAAGACGTTATTCATAGCACATTTCTATAACTGCAAGGAGGAAATGAAATGGCAATCAAAGTAGGCATCAATGGTTTTGGTCGTATCAGCCGCGTTGTCATCCGCGTCGCAATGTCGGATCCGGAGATCGAGATCTGCGGCATCAACGTCCGTAATGCAGATGTGGACTACATGAAGTACATGCTGAAATACGACAGCACATTCGGCCGCTTCCCGAAGGAACTGGATGTTTACAAGGAAGGCACCAAGGACAAGGATGCAAAGCAGGGCCTGATCATCAACGGCAAGAAGGTGCCGGTGTTCAGTGAAGAGCATGCAGTCGCGATTGACTGGGCTTCCTGCGGTGCAGAGTACATCGTCGAAGGTACCGGCGCATACGTCACGACCGAGAAGGCGATGGCACATATCCAGGCCGGCGCAAAGAAGGTTGTCATCACAGCACCTGCCAAGGACAATGAGACCCCGACTTTTGTTATGGGCGTCAACAATGAGAAGTACAAGAAAGACTACCAGATCGTTTCCAACGCGTCCTGCACCACGAACTGCCTGGCACCGCTCTGCAGAGTCCTCGAAGACAACTGGGGCATCGAAGACGGTCTGATGAGCACCATCCACGCGGCGACCGCCAAGCAGAAGGTCGTCGATATGCGTTCCATGAAGGACTGGCGTACAGGCCGTGCATCCTTCAATAACATCA
The DNA here is from genome assembly GCA_902790905.1 of uncultured Eubacteriales bacterium. Taxonomy (GTDB): domain Bacteria; phylum Bacillota; class Clostridia; order Peptostreptococcales; family Anaerovoracaceae; genus RUG13615. The sequence goes on along the minus strand of CADATO010000023.1, from coordinate 7,683 downwards.
TCCCGACCACCACAGGTGCGGCAAAGGCAGTCGGCCTGGTCATCCCGTCCCTGATGGGCAGACTGACCGGTATTTCCTACCGTGTTCCGGTCTCCGACGTTTCCCTGGTCGACCTGAACGTCCGTCTGAAGAAGGCGACGACCTATGCAGAGATCTGCAAGGCTGTCAAGGATGCTTCCGAGACATACCTGAAGGGCATCATCGAATACGTGGATGACGAAGTCGTCTCCAGCGACTTTATCGGCGATCCCTGCACATCCATCTTCGATGCACGTCAGGGATTTGAACTCAACGATCATATGTTCAAACTGATCGCGTTCTACGACAACGAATTCGGTTATTCCACAAAGGTCCTCGAGCTGATCAAGCACATGTACAAAGTGGACCACGCAGAATAAAGACCGGTACGGAAAGAAGATAAAGGAGAAGTGATGAAAAAGACAGTCAGAGATGTGGAGGTGCGCGGCAAGCGCGTGCTGACACGGTGCGACTTCAACGTCCCGATGGAGGACGGCAAGATCACAAATGACACCAGGATCCGCGCGGCGCTGCCCACCATCAAATACCTGATGGAGAACGGCGCCAAGGTCATCCTGATGAGCCACCTGGGCAGACCGAAGGGTGAACCGGATCACAAGTATTCGCTGGAACCCGTCGCAAGACGCCTGGCGGAACTGCTCGAGCACAAAGTCGTCTTCGCGCAGAGCGATGTCGTCGTGGATGACGAGGTCCGCGATGCGGTCGGCGTGATGGCGGAAGGCGATGTCATGCTGCTGGAGAACACCAGATTCCGTGAAGAGGAAACGCACAATGCGCCGAACTTCACGCAGGAACTGGCATCCCTCGGTGATCTGTTTGTCAACGATGCGTTCGGCACAGCGCACAGAGCGCACTGCTCGACCGCAGGTGTGGCGGACTTCATGCCGGCGGTTTCCGGCTTCCTGATCGAGAAGGAAATCAAGTTCCTCGGGGAAGCGGTGGAAGACCCGGCCCGTCCGTTCGTTGCCATCATGGGCGGGGCGAAAGTTTCCGATAAAATCCTTCTTGTCGAGCAGATGATGAAGAAGGTAGACACCGTGATCATCGGCGGCGGCATGGCGTACACGTTCTACAAGGCAATGGGCCTTGAGATTGGCAAGTCCATTCTGGATGAGGACGGCATCGAACTGGCGGCCAGCCTGATGAAGCAGGCGGAAGAAAAGGGTGTCCAGCTGCTGCTCCCGCTCGACACGGTCTGCGCTGACGAGTTCAGCAATGACGCGAAGACATGCGTTGTGGACCGCGATGCGATCCCGGCCGACATGATGGGCATGGATATCGGTCCGAAGAGCGTCGAGGCGTTCGGCAAGGTCATCCGCGAAGCGGGGACGGTTGTCTGGAACGGCCCGATGGGCGTCTTCGAAATGGACAACTTCGCAGCCGGCACGAAGCAGGTCGCACAGGCGGTCGCGGACTGTCAGGGCGTCACCGTCATCGGCGGCGGCGACAGCGCTGCGGCGGTCGAAAAGTTCGGCTTTGCAGATCAGATGACCCATATCTCTACCGGCGGCGGGGCCAGCCTCGAATTCCTCGAGGGTAAAAAACTGCCGGGTGTGGAAGTATTGGAGGATAAATAAATGAGGATCCCGTTCATTGCAGGCAACTGGAAGATGCATAAGACGGCAGCGGAAGCGAGAGCGTTTGCAGAAGAATTCAAGGCTCTCTACAAGGACACGGATGTGAAGACAGCGATCTGCGCACCATTTGTCCATCTGGCTTTGCTCAAAGAGGCGTTTGCCGGCACGGATATCAAGGTCGGTGCCCAGAATGCGCACTTTGAGGACCAGGGCGCCTTCACCGGGGAAATCTCGGTAAAGATGCTTGAGGATATCGGCGTCGACTACTGCATCATCGGCCACTCCGAAAGACGGCAGTATTTTGCGGAGACAGACGAGACGGTCAACAAAAAGCTGAAGAAGCTCTTTGAAGGTCCGATCGTTCCGATCCTGTGTGTCGGCGAAGTGCTCGAAGAGCGTGACGCCGGACGGGAAAAGGAAGTTGTCGGCGGGCAGATCCGTGCGGATCTGGCAGGGCTCTCTGCGGACGACGTCAGAAAACTGGTCGTCGCCTACGAACCTGTCTGGGCGATCGGCACAGGCCGCACTGCTACACCGGAGCAGGCGAACGAGATGTGCGGCTATATCCGTGAAGTCATTTCGGAACTGTACGACGATGATGTCGCATGCGATGTAACGATCCAGTACGGCGGCAGCATGAAGCCTGCCAATGCAACGGAACTCATGGCGATGGAAGAAATCGACGGCGGCCTGATCGGCGGTTCCAGCCTCAAGGCGGATGAGTTCATGCAGATTATCGATTTCTGATCATTGCTGAGAGAGGGAAGCGATTCCCTGAGATAAAAGGAGGAAACAACATGCTTTATATCGATGATGTTGTCGGAAGAGAGGTACTTGACAGCCGCGGCAATCCGACCGTAGAAGTAGAAGTCTACCTGAGCGACGGCTCCATGGGCCGCGCGATCGTTCCCTCCGGCGCCAGCACGGGCGTCCACGAGGCGGTCGAACTGCGCGACGGCGACAAGGAGAGATACCTTGGCAAGGGTACGCTGACTGCAGTTGAGAATGTCAACGAAGTGATCGCTGAAGAAGTTGTCGGCATGGATCCGTTTGACCAGCCCGGCCTGGACAAGGCACTGATCGAACTGGACGGCACCCCCAACAAGGGCAAGCTCGGCGCCAATGCGATCCTCGGCGTCAGCATGGCGACTGCTGCAGCTGCAGCGGACAGCCTCGGCCTGCCGCTGTTCCAGTATCTGGGCGGCGTCAACGGCAAAATCCTGCCGACTCCGATGATGAACATCCTCAACGGCGGCAGCCATGCGGACAACACCGTCGACATCCAGGAATTCATGATCATGCCGGTCGGTGCACCGTCCTTTAAGGAAGCGCTGCGCATGGGCGCGGAGACATTCCACAACCTGAAGGCCGTCCTGAAGGCGAAGGGCATGAATACCGCAGTCGGCGATGAGGGCGGCTTTGCACCGGACCTCGGCAGCAATGAGGAAGCACTGCAGGTCATCGTTGAGGCGATCGAGAAGGCCGGCTATGAACCCGGTAAAGACATCTGCATCGCGATGGACGCTGCTGCAAGCGAGTTCTACAATGCAGAAGAAAACCTGTACGACCTGGCCAGCGAAGGCGTGAAGAAGACCGCTGAAGAAATGGTCGATTACTGGGAGATGCTGGTCGGCAAGTATCCGATCATCTCCATCGAGGACGGCGTCGCGGAAGACGACTGGGAAGGCTGGAAGATCCTGACCGACAGACTCGGCAAGAAGATCCAGCTGGTCGGCGATGACTTCTTCGTCACCAACACGGTCCGTCTGAAGGAAGGCATCGAGAAGGGTCTTGCGAACTCCATCCTGATCAAGGTCAACCAGATCGGCACTCTGACTGAGACGTTCGATGCGATCGAGATGGCCAAGAAGGCCGGTTACACGGCGGTTGTTTCCCACAGAAGCGGCGAGACCGAAGACACCACCATCGCGGACATCGTCGTCGGCATGAACGCCGGACAGATCAAGACCGGTTCGCTCTCCAGAACCGACCGTATCGCGAAGTACAACCAGCTCCTGCGCATTGAGGAAATGCTGGGTGATGTCGCGGTCTACGCGGGCAGAGACGCGTTCTACAACCTGAAGAAGTAGAGCGCCCGCCAAAATCTTTATAAAGAATGATCAAAACAGGGCGCTCCGTAAAAGGGGTGCCCTGTTGCGGTTTTAACTCTTCGGGCTTCTGCCCGCGAAAAGAGGTGTCCATGATCACAAAGAATATGTATATCGGCGGCAAATTCATACCGGCCAAAGACGGCGCGGTGATGGATGTGGTCGATCCTTACACGGGAAAAGTATTCGCACAGGTCGCCAAGGGAAGCGCGGAGGATGTCAAAGCTGCCGTGGCAGCTGCCAAAGCGGTGCAGCCGGCATGGCGGGATACACCGCCGAAAGAGCGCGTTGCCATGCTGCGCAGAGTCCACGATCTGGTGCAGGAGAACAAAGAAGCGCTGGCAGCGCTGATCACAAAGGAAATGGGTATGCCGCAAAAGTACTGCGAAGCCTATCAGGTTGACGGCGCTCTGGAAGAAGCTCTGTACAATGCGGATCTGGCAGCATCGTATCCGTATTGCGATGAAAAAGAAGGCGGGATGCGTGTCCGTGAGCCGTTCGGCGTGGTCGCCCTGCTGACGCCCTGGAACTATCCGCTGGATCAGATCACCATGAAAGCCTTCGCGGCGATGGCGGCCGGCAACTGCGTGGTCGTCAAGCCGAGCAAGAAGACGCCGCTGACCGCGTTGGCGCTGGCGGGGATCATCCACGAGGCGGGGGTGCCCGCCGGGGTCTTCAATGTCGTGCCTGCGATCGGCGCGGAAGTTGGCGACGCACTGGCGGAGGATCCGGATATCCGGCTTCTGTCCTTTACCGGCTCAACAAAAGTAGGCAAGCAGATTGGTGCGAAGGCAGTAGCCTCGAATGCAAAGAATATCATTCTGGAGATGGGCGGCAAGTCCGCCATGATCATCCTGGAAGGGGCGGATGTCGATGCGGCGGTTGCCGAAGTGCTGGCGTCGTCCTTTATCAATACCGGGCAGACCTGCTGCGCATTCACAAGATTGCTCGTACCGGCGTCTTTAAAGAAAACCGTGGAAGAAAAAATCAAAGAGCAGGCGGCGGCCTATGTGACAGGCGATCCGTTTGACCCCGCCGTGGATATCGGCCCGATCGTTACACCGGATGCCTTTGCCAAAGTGAAAGGGTATATCGAAAGCGGCATCGCAGAAGGTGCAACGCTGCTCGTCGGCGGCGTGCCGGAAAACGCCCCGCTCATCCCGCCGGTCGTCTTCACGGATGTGACAATGGATATGAAGATCGCAAAGGAGGAGATCTTTGGACCTGTTCTCTGCGTTCTTACATATGAAAATGTAGACGAGGCGGTCCGCCTCGCCAATGCGACGGAGTATGGCCTTGACAGTGCTGTCTGGGGGCCGGAAGAGAAGGCTCTCCGTGTGGCATCCCGCCTGGAAGCCGGCAATGTGCACATCAACGGGGCTGCCTATGACATCCATCTGGCCTTTGGCGGATATAAAGAATCCGGCATCGGGCGCGAGGGCGGCCTCACCGGATTTGAACTGTATCTGGAAGAGAAAGCTGTCTTCCTGTAGGCGGGCAGAAATACGGCTGTGATCGAAAGCAAGATCTGATAGAAAAGAGCGATTCCATTAAGGAATCGCTCCTTTTGAGCTGTCTTTGAACGTATTTGGCCCGCTGTTCACAGCAGAGGGTATTACGCGATGCTGCCTTTTTCCCGCATGGCTTTGACCTCGTCTGCGGAGAAGCCGGCGAGTTCTGTCAGGATCTGATCGTTGTCCTGCCCGACGGTTGGCGCGGCGCAGCGGATGTCATCGGACTCTCCCTGAACTTTGATGGGGCTGCCGGGCATGCGGATCTCTTCGCCAAAGCCCGGATCAAAGACTTTCCAGAGCATGTTGCGGCGTGCGATCTGCTCGGATTCAACGACTTCCGGAACGTTGCGGACGACGCCGAAGGGGACGCCATGGGAAACAAAAGCGTCTTCGAGTTCCGCCAGCGTTTTGGTGAGTGTGTAGGCCTCGATCTTGTCCCTGAGATCCCCCAAATAGTGATCGAAACGGTCAGGGATGGTCAGATAATTGGGATCCTCCTTCCACTCGGGATGGTCAACAGCGTCGCAGAACTTCTGCCAGAGCGCCTCGGTCCCGCAAGCGACAACGAACTGGCCGTCCTTGGCTTTGAAGCTGTCCCATGGGGCGCCGGAAAGGGCGTAGTTGCCGGTGCGCTTTGGCACCTCGTGATTGATGGTCCAGTGCATGACGTTCTCTTCAAGGAAGGAGAACAGGCAGTCGAGCATGGCGACATCGACACGGGCACCTTCACCGGTGCGCTCTCTGTCAAAGAGAGCCATCATGATGCCAAGGGAGAGGTAGGTGCCGGAAATGCTGTCGCCAACAGCAGGGCCTACCTTGGTCGGGTCTTCTTCCGGGCGGCCGGTCAGGCTCATCAATCCGCTCTCCGCCTGCGCCACCAGGTCGTAACTGGGGCGGGAGGCAAGGGGACCTTCCAGGCCGTAGCCGGAGACCGATGCGTAGATGATGCGCGGATTGAGCTCCTTCAGATGTTCGTAGGGGAATCCCAGTCTTGCAAAGGTGCCGACTTTGAAATTCTCGACGACAACGTCGGAAACCTTGATTAGACGCTCGAGCGCTTCTTTGCCTTCGGGGGATTTCAGATCCAGCGCGATGCCTTTTTTATTGCGGTTGAGGTATGCATAGTATCCGCTGTAATCGTTCTTATAAGGCGGCCAGTAGCGGCTTTGCTCGCCGGCCAGCGATTCCACTTTGATGACCTCCGCGCCGTGATCGGCCAGATGCATCGTGCAGAACGGACCGCTGTAAGCCTGCGTGATATCGAGAACGCGGATGCCTTTTAAAAGGTCTTTTTTCATATGCCACACTCCTGTCAATATGCCTGCCTGGCAGGACATTTCATGCTTTTTAACTTGCTTCTAACATTATACTTGTCATCGCTTTTCGATACAATATAACTGCATTGTATTTTATATATTTTATATTATAGATATGAGCGGCAAATCATATGAAATAATATATTGTTGTTTTAGGTGCTGTTTTAGGTGCTGTTATGTTGTTGTTCCATTTTCTGCTTGCTATAATAGAGGTGGTTTAAAAGGGATCTAAAAAGGCAGCAAGAGCATGCGGTTGCAGGGGGACCGCATTTTATAGCGTTACCAGCCGGTAACAGGAAAGAGGGGTAAATTACATGGCAATCGTTATTAAGACGCTGAGCGAGCAGATCTACGACTATGTATTCAGAGAGATCCGCATCGGTCATCTGAAATACGGCGATAAGATCGATGAGAACGAACTGATCGACCGCTTGGGTGTCAGCCGCACGCCGATCAGAGAGGCGCTGATCCAGCTGTCTTCGGATAACATCCTGGACAACCTTTCCCGTAAAGGGTTTTATGTCCGCCACATAAGCGACAAGGAGATGGACGATGCATTCGCTGTGATTGCACGTCTGGATACCTATGCGATCGAACTGATCATGGATAAGGTGGATGAGGAAACGCTCGCGCATCTTGAAGCATGCACGGTCAGCATCGATAAAGCGATCGCCAGACATGACTATGAAGAGTATTACAACTGGCAGGAAGCGTTTCATCTGACCTACATCGGCAAGTGCGGCAACGAAGTGCTGATACACGAACTGAAGAGCTTGTTCAAACGGTCGCTGCGGATGACCTACTATTCGCAGGATGAGGACGAACTGTTCGAACTCCTCGGTGCAGCCAATGATCAGCACAAGCAGCTTCTGGAGGCGATCCGCGAGCGGGATGTAGAGCGCGCGATGGAACTGGCGGTGAACCACTGGACGAAGGATATTCAGGTAGAGGACTGATCCTGTACACACAAGCCACGGACAGGCATATGTGAACAACGAACTGTAATAAAAAACCCTGCAGTTGCCTGCAGGGTCAGACTGTAGACAAAGCCCTGGTCCCGCGAAGCGGGATCGGGGCTTTTCATATACTGCAGAACCCATATCCGGAAACTGCTGTGAATATTTGTTGC
>CADATO010000022.1 GCA_902790905.1 uncultured Eubacteriales bacterium | reverse complement strand
CGGAGCCCGATGCAATACCGCCTTGAACAATTAGCTGCATAGAAAAACTCCAGCGATTTCTCGCTGGAGCAAAAGTCTAACTTTTGGGGCTCACCTCAAGTGCGGCAGGTCTTTTTCTTTGCGTTAAGTTCGGCACGTTTCACAGGCGGTCTATTTCCAGTGAAACCCTTTGTGCAATCCCTTTTCTTTGTAGTCGATCGACCCGACCCAGGTGAACTCGTCGTAGGTGTCGTCAAAGAGAATGTGGATCCCGCCGATGTTAAGGATGTTGTCCGGCAATGCATCGCCTGTCGCTTCGTTCAGCGGGTCTTTCTCCGGGAAGATCCGGATCGACAGGTTGCAGCACCCCTGCGAGCGCACGCTGAACCGGAGGGCGTACCCCTCTTTTTTCAGTGCTATGGCCGCGGTGCGGGCAGCGTCTGTCAGTTGGATCTTGTGCGGTTTCATTTTGTTATTTGTTTAAGTACACCTTCGGGAGCCGCTGCCCGAATGCACAGGTGATCTCGTAGTTGATGGTGCCGGTGGCGGCGGCGATGTAGTCGGCGGTCACGGAAAGCGTCTGCCCTTTCTGCGGACTGTCCTCCGCTGCGGGTGCGCTGCCCATGATGATGACTTCATCCCACACTTTGACGTTCGGGATATCGGTGACGTCGATCATGCACTGGTCCATGCAGATGTTGCCGGCGATCGGCGCGTAGCGGCCATCCACGATGACCTTGGCGCTGCCGGAGTACGGGCGCGGATAGCCGTCCGCATAGCCGAGGGCGATGGTCGCGATGACGCTGGGCCGTTTGGCGATGAACTTTCTGCCGTAGCCGCACGAGTAGCCGGTCGGGACCTGCTTGACTTTGATGATGTTGGCCTTGACGCTCATAACAGGCTTTATGTCGAGCTGTGCGCGGTCCACTTCGTCGGACGGGTACTGGCCGTACAGGATGATGCCTGGTCTGACTGCGTCAAACCACACTTCCGGGATCTCCATGATGGCGGCGCTGTTGGCGATCATCTTCATGGGAAGCTTCACGCCGGCCTGCTCAATGGCTTCCGTCAGCTTGCGGAATCGCTTTGCCTGCTGTTTGGAAAACGTTTTGTCTTCCGCGTCGGCTGTCGCAAAGTGCGAGAAGATGCCGGCGATCTCGAGGAACGGCAGGTTATCGATCTGTTTGATCTCCTCCACCGCTGCATTGATGGCGCGGGACGTGTCGCACATCCAGCCGATACGGCCCATGCCGGTATCGGAGGCGAGGACGCAGCGGACTACTTTCGGTACGCCGACGTCGTTGGAGTCGGTGGCAGCGTCGGACAGCGCTTTGGCAGCGCTGAAGTCGTCTACGACCGGGGTGATGTCGTACTGGATGATGGTATCTGCATTGACATCGGGCGTAAGGCCGAGGCATAGGATCTCGTCCCGGATGCCGGCCTGCCGCAGCTCGATGGCCTCGTGCAGGGTGGCGATGGCAAACGCGTGCACGCCCTCTTCCTGCAGGACTTTCGCGCATTCGATGGCGCCGTGTCCATACGCATCCGCTTTGATGACGCCGTAGATCTTGCGGTCTTCCCCCACTTTGGCCCGGATATTTCTGATGTTATAGCGGAGGGCATCAAGGTCGATCTCCGCCCAGACAGTACGTAAAGCTTCTTTGTACATAGCGATTCCTCGAAAAGACTTTCCTTAACAGGGATATGTTCACTTGCATATTCAGTATACAACAAAGCGCCCCCGCAGGAGCGCTTTATCAATAATTTCCGTTTAGATGTCATCCGCCGGAGTCAATCTCCTTCAGAATCGCTAGATCAGCGGGGTGCGGTAGATGATGTCCTCTCTTGCCGGGCCGTTGCTGACGAAGGTGATCGGGTAACCGAGCTGGCGTTCGATCTCGTTGACGTATTCCTGGCATTCGACGGGCAGTTCTTCGAACTTGCGGATGCCGGTGATATCGCACTTCCAGCCCTTCATCATCTTGTAGACGGGCTTGCAGTGCATGAGTTCGGTGGTGTGCGGCATATCCTGGATGACCTCGCCGTCCTTCTCGTAACCGACGCAGAGCGGGATCTCGTCGAGGTAGCCGAGCGGATCGAGGACGGTCAGGGCAACGTCAGTCGCACCCTGCAGCATGCAGCCGTAGCGGGATGCCACGCAGTCGTACCAGCCGACTCTTCTCGGACGGTGCGTGGTAGCGCCGTATTCGCCGCCGTCGCCGCCGCGTCTTCTCAGCTCTTCCGCCTCGTCGCCGAAGATCTCAGAGACAAAGTCGCCGCCGCCGACGGAAGACGAGTACGCCTTGGTGACTGCGATGACCTGCTTGATCTCATACGGCGGGATGCCCGCGCCGGGGCCGCCGAAGCCGGAGATGGTGTTGGAGCTGGTGACCATCGGGTAGATGCCGTGGTCCATGTCCTTCATGGTGCCGAGCTGGCCTTCGAGCAGGATCTCCTTGCCCTCTTTGAGCGCCTTGTGCAGGTACAGCGCGGTGTCTGCCACGTACGGGCGGATCATCTCGCGGTACTCGAGCAGTGTCTGAAAGATTTCTTCCGGCACGAGTGCAGGCTGGTGATACAGGTGCTCGATCAGGGTGTTCTTGATGACGCAGACGTTCTCTACGCGTTCGCGCAGGGCCTGCTCATCCATGAACAGCTCTTTGACCTGGAAGCCGATCTTGGCGTATTTGTCGCTGTAGCAGGGCGCGATGCCGCTCTTGGTGGAGCCGAACGCCTTGCCTGCGAGGCGTGCTTCTTCGTAGCCGTCCAGCAGGATGTGGTACGGCATGACAATGTGCGCTCTGTCGGAGACGAGCAGTTTCGGTTCGGGCACGCCCTGCTCCACGAGGCTGTTGATCTCTTCGATCAGCTTCGGGATGTTGAGCGCGACGCCGTTGCCCAGCACGCAGGTGGTCCGCTCGGAGAAGATGCCCGAGGGGAGCATGTGCAGGGCGAATTTGCCGTACTTGTTCTTGATGGTGTGGCCGGCGTTGCTGCCGCCCTGAAAACGGATGACGATATCGGCGCTCTCCGCCAGCATATCGGTGATCTTGCCTTTGCCTTCGTCGCCCCAGTTGGCGCCGACGATCGCTTTAACCATGTTGATTCCTCCTGTAGTTGTTTGTTGGTTGGTTTCTTTCCTATTCGCATTGGCGGCGGACCGCCGGGATTTTACACGTTGATCGCAGCGGTCATACCGAGCGATTCCTCGTTGGCCTTGAGGATCGGCGCTACGACTTCATCCAGATAATCCTGCGTCTGCATCGCGGCGCAGCCGATGAAGTTCTTCGGGTCCATGATGGCGTCGAGCTGCTCTTTGCTCATGCCGAAGGCCGGATCGGCGGCAATGCGCTCGATCAGGTCGTTGGCGGCGCCTTCCTCTTTGACGCGCTTGCCGGCTGCCATGGAGTGGACGCGGATGCGTTCGTGGAGCTCCTGTCTGTCGCCGCCCGCTTTGACAGCGTCCATGAGGATCATCTCGGTGGCCATGAAGGGCAGTTCGCTCATGAGGCGCTGTTCGATGACTTTCGGATAGACGACCAAACCGGCGGTGATGTTGATGTAGAGCTCCAGGATGCCGTCGACGGCGAGGAATGCCTCGGGCACGGACAGGCGCTTGTTGGCGCTGTCGTCGAGGGTTCTCTCAAACCACTGGGTGCTCGCGACGATGGCCGGGTTGAGGGCATCGCTGATGACGTAGTCCGCGAGGGACGCCATGCGCTCGGAACGCATCGGGTTTCTTTTGTACGCCATGGCGGAGCTGCCGATCTGGTTCTTTTCAAACGGCTCTTCGACCTCTTTGAGGTGCTGCAGGAGCCGGACGTCGTTGCTGAATTTGTGCGCGCTCTGGGCGATGCCGGAAAGCACGTTCAGGACGCGGCTGTCCACTTTGCGGCTGTAGGTCTGTCCGGAGACCGGGTAGCAGGCTTCATAACCCATCTTCTTGGCGATGAGGCCGTCGAGCTGCTTCACCTTTGCGTAATCGCCTTCGAACAGCTCCAGGAATGTGGCCTGGGTGCCGGTCGTGCCTTTGCTGCCGAGCAGCTTCAGGTCGCCGAGGATGTGGTCGACGTCGGTCAGGTCCATGACCAGGTCATTGATCCACAGGGTGGCGCGCTTGCCGACGGTGGTGGGCTGGGCTGCCTGGAAGTGCGTGAAGCCGAGTGTGGGCAGGTCTTTATACTTCGCCGCGAACTCTGAAAGCTGCGCGATGGCGTTGATCAGCTTCTTTCTGACCAGCGTGAGCGCCTCGTGCATCAGGATGAGGTCGGTGTTGTCGCCGACGTAGCAGCTGGTCGCGCCGAGGTGGATGATGCCCTTTGCTTTGGGGCACTGCACGCCGTATGCGTACACGTGGCTCATGACGTCGTGGCGCACGATGGCTTCGCGCTCTTTGGCGACGTCGTAGTTGATGTCATCGACGTGTGCCTTGAGCTCCGCGATCTGCTCATCGGTGATGTCCAGACCGAGTTCTTTTTCGGACTCCGCCAGGGCGATCCACAGCTTGCGCCAGGTCGTGAACTTCTTCTCGGGCGAGAAGATGTACTTCATCTCTTTGCTGGGATAACGTTCGGAGAGTGGGCTTTTGTATTCTTTCATTGAGTCCTCCGTATATAGAACGCTGGTTTTGTGTGCGGCGGGGGCTGTCATTGAAGCCCTTCTCCACCACTTTAACACATACACAATTAGTATATCATTGCGCACTCAGAGGGTCAACGAAAGACGCCCGCGGAATCGCTCTTAAGACTGATTTTACAAGCATTGCGACCGATCTGCATAAAATACCGGAATCGCATTGACAATCCGCAGAATGTCTTTATAATTAGCATATGTGGGGCTTTCCCGGAAATCACGGCGATGGCGACCACAATATGTAGAGAAAGAGCGATGGCGTGCAAATCACTGCACAGTACATACAAGGAGGAATATCATGAGCGTACAGATCACGGGCAATGCATCCCCGGAAGAAGCACAGGCTTACGTCGACTACCTGCAGGAAAAATACAACCGCAAACTGGAGAGCCTGGACATCCAGCTCGACGGCGAATTCGCGGACCTCAACTACAAGTTCGCAAGCGCGCCTTTTGAGCGCATCCGCCGCATTACCGGATATCTGGTAGGCACCATGGATCACTGGAACGATGCGAAGAAGGCTGAGGAAGCCGACCGCGTCAAGCATTTCAGCGTGGATGACAGCCTGAACGACATGGAACAGCTCTAAAACAAAACCGTCGGACCCGGGAACTCCCGAAGCCGGCGGCTTTTCATATCTCCGCGTGAGGTTTATTCCCACCTCTCTGGCTGCTGCACTATGGTGCCGGCTGGAGGGGTGTTTTTTTACCTGTGTTTTTCGTGCATGCGCGTCTGCTATTTGCTCAGCCAGCCGAGCAGCTCGTCGCATTCCTTTTCGCTTATGCCGGACGTGGTGAAGGTGCCGAGGTAATCATGACTGACGAAGAAGACCTGTTTTTCTACGATGCTGGTCCCCTGCACGGTCATTTCGGTCACCAGTGCGTCGATCTCCTCACCGGCAACGGTCGCCGTGGACTTGGTGATCGAGACATCCGCGAATCCCGCATCTTCATACATCTTCGTCATGTAGCTGATGGTCGCGTCGTTGACATCGCCGATGCCGTTGGAGCCCGGCGCGTAGCTGACGGTCAGGTTGACGTTGTTCAGCGGATTGGCGCTGTCAGTCGCCTGCATATCGATGAAGGTGCTGCCGCTCTTGAGCGCTTCCGTGACAGCATCGTTGTCTACGACATCGCTGACACTCTGGTTGGCCTGGCGCAGCGCTTCTTCATCCGAGAATTCCCAGCCGTCTTTAGCGGTGAAGGTAAATCCAAAGAAATCGCTGGTGTAGGTGGTGCCGTCGATCGTCCCGTGTTCGTACTCGACCGCTTCTGCCCCATCGGTATCTGCAGATTCTTCGGACGTGCTGGCGGACGCTTCGGGCGCCGCGGGCTCTTCCTCTTCGCTGCCGGACGAACCGCAGCCGAACAGGCCAAGTGCGAGCATCATGACGAGCATGACAGGCAGGAATTTACGAAGTTGTTTCATGGTTGTTCTCCTAATTTAACGATAAACCTATGGTGTGGTGCGGCTGTTCTGCGTGTAACCGCAACAACAGCGCACCTATAGTATAGCACAAAAGATGGAAGAAATTGCACGTTTCAAAGGCCGATCCGGCGGAGGGTGCTGCGTATCTTGGCGCGGGTCAGCGGCTGGCCTTTGGTTTCTAATGTGAAGAAGAGATCGCGCCCGAGCACAAGGCCGCTGTCTGCGTAGTCCTGCAGGCGTTTCATATTCTTCATGGCATACCAGGGATCGTCCATCCTGCCGAAGTGTTCAATGATGATCAGCCGGCGCTCTTTTGGCAGCAACACGACAAAGTCAGCGTAGATCACGCGGCCGCTGCACAGACGGATGGCACTGTCGTAGCGGAACAGCAGCCCTGTTTCCTCAAGCATGTCGTACCAGTCTGCCTCGCTCTTGGAACGGACAAGGCAGCCACTTCTTGTATCGTGTTTCAGGTCTTCCGGGTAGTAGGGGTTGGTCTCGTAGTTGCCTGCTTTCGTGTCGGCGATCCATTTGCCGGCATTGAACTGTCCGGGGAGGAAGTCTCTGTCCGGCAGAGCGATGCCATCATGATCCAGGAATCGCCCCGCGTACTGCTCCGGCTCATAGATCTGCAGTTCGCTGAGCGCGCGGCGGAGTGCCTTGATGTTCCTGCGGAGAACCCGGCGTCCGTGCAGCACCACCCTCTTTTCGCGCAGTTCGCGTATCAGCCGCACGCCGTCCCTCGTGTTCGCCGGGATGGCGATCTGGTTATGGTGACCATCTGCCATTTTGTTTAGCGAGTAGTAAATCTGTTCATTAATAATGCGTTCTGTCAGGTGACCCGGCGGGCATGCTGCCCCCAGTTTTTCCAGCGATTCCAGCTTAGTCTCATAATTGCGGCAAAGCCTGCTGAGCGATTCAAACAGTTGTTGTTGTGTCATAGATGCCCTTTCTGCTGCTTCACCTACAAATTACCAGATATTGGCAAATGAAGCAAGCCTTTGCGTGTTCTATCTAAAAAAGAGAATAAAGACGCAAGAAAATGCCCCTTTTCTGGAATCGCAACCGGCAAGGCGTTCCAAATGACATCTCACATCAGCATAATTGTTGAAATCATTACGTCTTTCTATTTGGTTTTTACATAATAACGCAAACAGCAGAGAAAGATTGCAGGTGAGGAGGTGCAGAACCCCAAATCAGAACATTGCACTTGGTAAGATGCGCGGGCTGCGCGGATAAAAAGCCTAAAATCTATCGCGGACAGTAAAAAGGCGGCCTTGGGAAGGGGCCGCCTTTGCGTTTTTCATTGAAACTATGCTTTTATATACGGTTTGAGCAGATAAGACTAGCAGTGCTCTGCGGATTATTCACCGGACTCGTCTTCGCCGGTTCTCTCGGGGATCTCTTCCTGGACTCTGTTGCCCTGTCTGGCTTCGCGCACATCTTCATAGTGGCTGACGACCATGGTCGCGCTGATGTCGCCGAAGACGTTGAGGCCGGTACGGCCCATGTCGAAGATACGGTCGACGCCCGCAACGAGTGCGATGCCTTCAACCGGCAGGCCGACGCTCTGCAGGACCATCGCCAGCATGATCATGCCCGCACCGGGGGTGCCGGCGGTGCCGATCGAGGCGAGGATCGCGGTCACGACGATGGTGATCATCTGCGGAAGTGTCAGGTTGATGCCATAGCAGGTCGCGATGAATACGCAGCAGACCGCCTGGTAGATCGCGGTACCGGACATGTTGATGGTCGCGCCGAGCGGCAGGACGAAACTGGCTACCGCCTTGCGGCCACCCATGTCCTCCACGCATTCCATGGAGACCGGCAGCGTGCCGATGGACGACGTGCTGGAGAACGCGAAGGCGAATGCCGGGGCAGCGCCTTTCAGGAACTTCTTCGGGTTGATCCGTCCCAGTACAGTGACGACGGCCGGATAGACGAGCAGTCCCTGCAGTGCATAGCAGATATAAGCAGTGAGCAGGACCATCGCCAGCGAGCCGAGGACCTGCGGGCCGTTGACCGCAACGACCGGTGTGATCAGGCAGAAGACCGCGATCGGAGTCATTTTGATGATGCCGCGCATGATGACCATGAAGACTTCATAGCAGCTGTCGATCCAGGTCATGAACGGATCTGCTTTCTCCCCCGCCACGATGATGCCGAAGCCGATGAACAGCGCGATGCAGATGATCTGCAGCATGGTGGACTCGGCCATGGGCTGGAACAGGTTGGACGGGAAGATGTTGACGATCGTGTCGATGAAGCTCGACTGCTCGGCTGCTTCATACGCCAGATCCGAGACTTCCAGTGTCGCATAGGTGCCCTTCATGATATTGGATACCACGAGGCCGATGACCAGCGCGATCGCTGTGGTGGAGAAGAAGAACACCAGCGTGCGGATGCCGATGGTGCGGATTTTCTTCATGTCCTGCAGCGAGACAACGCCCGAGATCATCGAAGTCAGAACGATCGGAACGACGATGAACTTCAGCAGGTTGAGGAAGATCGTGCCGATCGGATTCAGGTAGGTCTGTGCAAAATCCTCCCACCCGAGGGCCATGAAGACAAGACCTGCGATAATGCCCAGACCCAGTGCTGTGAAGATCTGGAGCGGCAGGGATTCGTTGAGCTTTTTAAACATAGAGGCCTCCTTGCCTTTTGCTTGTGATAAGGAATCGCTCTGTCTCAGGGCGAACGCGCAGCCCTTTGATCATACGGGCAATGCATTGCGGACAGAGCATTTGCCGCCTTTCGGGCGGACCGCCCATAGAATAACACATCGGCCGAGGCTTGTCATTAGAATTGTATGCAATCTATGCAGCCCGCGTGTCGAGAAAAAACAGTTCGGTTTTTGGGCGGTCTGTGGTATGATAGTCCTTGCACAGGGCAGCACCCGGTGCGCAATACGATGTGGCCCCGTAGCTCAGGGGATAGAGCACTGCTCTCCGAAGGCAGGTGTCGCGCGTTCGAATCGCGCCGGGGTCACCATCAATATGAAAAGCGCTGAAGGATCTTCTTCAGCGCTTTTTTCTGCTCAGAAACCTTAAAACCGCAGCCCTTCGCAGAACTCGCGTTCGCTGTAGCGGGTCACGGCCAGATCCAGGAAGTACTGCGCCGCCGGCGACAGGTGCTCGAGCGATGGCGCCAGCACGCCGATCGTCTCGGTGAGCGGCGGATCGAGCGGCAGGACCGCGACCTTGTCGTACCAGCTGACCGTATTCATGCGGTTGGTAATGGTCATGCACATGTCCTGCGAGACCATCGTCATGACGGAGTGCGGCTCTTTGGCGACGAACTTGGTCTGCCAGACAGCGCCCTGTGCCCGGAGGCGCGGGGCGACCTCGTGGTCACGGCCGAGCTCGGACAGCGCAATGGCTTTTTCCTCTTCGAGCCGCGATAGCGGATACAGCGAGCCGTCCGCCATGGGGTGCGAGAGCGGCAGCACGGCGACCAGCTCATCGGTGGCAAGCGGCACCCAGTCGTACGGCGTGTCGGAGGCGTCGGCGATGAAGGCCAGATCCACGCTGCGTTCCTCGATCCAGCCGTACATATCCTCCCAGGAACCCTCGCGCAGCGCGAAGCTCACGCCGGGGTGTTCATCCTGGAATCGCTGTATGAGGTAAGGCAGCCACTTGGTCGCGATACTCGGGTATGCCGCGATCGTCAGGCGCCCAGCCAGCATGCCGTTGAGGTCCGCGGCGGTCTGGTAGAGCTTTTCTTCCTGCGCAAGGATCTCCCGCGCGACCGGCAGCAGCGTTACGCCGCCCGATGTCAAGGTGACGCCGGTGCGGCTTCTCACGAGCAGCTCCGTGTCGAGTTCTTCCTCGAGTGCTTTGATCAGCTGGCTGATGGCCGAGGAGGTGTAGCCCATTTCTTCGGAGGCTTCCTTTATAGTGCCCTTCTCGGCGGCGGTGACGAAAGCGCGGTATCTGACTGTATCCATGGTTTGATCTCCGACGGAAATAACTGATAGTTAAGTTTAACTTAATAATATATTAAAAACCAGTAGATTTACTTATCTATTCGAAAAAGATATATTTGAGTTGCAAGAGAGAACAACAGAAGACCATTCAATCAATTCATTGCACATTTACCGATAAAGGAGGAAGCGTCATGGAAAACAACTTTGCATTCAAGAGCACACTGATCGCTCTGGTCGCTTATGTTGGTATGTCCCTGTTCATCATCCTCTAATCAGTCAGACAATAAGATCGGGAACCATACATAGATAATGAAAAGACGGACGTTCCGGGTCCGTCTTTTCAGTTTTCAGACCTTTTGCAGGCAGAAATGCAGCGGCAGCACCGAGCTGCTAAAAACAATGCGATTCACCCTTAAAATTCTGCGGTTTCCGTGATATAATGTGCACCGTAATGATGATAATGGGACGGAATCGGCTCTTTCATCACAGTTGCGGAAAGCAGGCTTTGCGATTCCGCGAAAACAGGCAACCAATATTTTTTCATTATTATGAGGAGATTTTCAAAATGGCAAACATCGATCTTACTCAGTACGGCATCACCGGCGCGACCGAGATCATCCACAACCCTTCTTACGAATTCCTGTTTGAAGAGGAAATGAAGCCCGAGCTTACCGGCTACGACAAGGGCACGATGACAGAACTGGATGCAGTCAACGTCATGACCGGCATCTACACCGGCCGCTCCCCCAAGGACAAGTTCATCGTCATGGACGAGAATTCCAAGGACACCGTCTGGTGGACGACCCCTGAGTATCCGAACGACAACCATCCCTGCAGCGAGGAAAGCTGGGCAGAGCTCAAGAAGCTGGCCATCAAGCAGCTCTCCGGCAAGCGCCTCTTCGTGATGGACGCATTCTGCGGCGCGAACAAGGACACCCGCATGGCGATCCGTTTCATCATGGAAGTCGCATGGCAGGCACACTTCATCAAGAACATGTTCATCCAGCCCACCGCTGAGGAACTCGAGAACTTTGAGCCCGACTTCGTGGTCTACAACGCCAGCAAGGCGAAGATCGAGAACTACAAAGAGCTGGGTCTGCACTCCGAGACAGGTGCGGTCTTCAATATCACCAGCCGCGAGCAGGTCATCCTGAACACATGGTACGGCGGCGAGATGAAGAAGGGTATGTTCTCCATGATGAACTACTACCTCCCGCTTCAGGGCATTGCCAGCATGCACTGCTCCGCCAACACGGATATGAACGGCGAGAACACCGCGATCTTCTTCGGTCTGTCCGGCACCGGCAAGACCACCCTCTCCACCGACCCGAAGAGACTGCTCATCGGTGACGACGAGCACGGCTGGGACGACGAGGGCGTCTTCAACTTCGAGGGCGGCTGCTACGCGAAGGTCATCAACCTGGACAAAGAGGCTGAGCCCGACATCTATGGGGCGATCAAGCGCGACGCACTGCTCGAGAACGTCACCGTCGACGAGAACGGCAAGATCGATTTCGCTGACAAGAGCGTCACAGAGAACACCCGCGTCAGCTACCCGATCAATCACATCAACAACATCGTTCTGAAGGTCCGCGACAAGTCCGCAGGCCCTGCTGCTCAGAACGTCATCTTCCTGAGCGCGGATGCGTTCGGCGTGCTGCCCCCGGTCTCCATCCTGACGCCGGAGCAGACACAGTACTACTTCCTGTCCGGCTTCACTGCAAAGCTGGCAGGCACAGAGCGCGGCATCATCGAGCCGACCCCGACCTTCTCGGCATGCTTCGGCCAGGCGTTCCTGGAGCTGCATCCGACCAAGTACGCGCAGGAACTCGTTAAGAGAATGGAAAAGAGCGGCGCGAAGGCGTATCTGGTCAACACCGGCTGGAACGGCACCGGCAAGCGCATCTCCATCAAGGACACCCGCGGCATCATCGATGCGATCCTGAACGGCGACATCAAGAACGCGCCGACCAAGACCATCCAGTACTTCGACTTCGAAGTGCCGACCGAGCTGCCGGGCGTCGATCCCGCGATCCTCGACCCGAAGGACACCTATGCGGATCCGGCTGAATGGGAAGAGAAGGCGAAAGATCTGGCAAGCCGCTTCATCAAGAACTTCGAGAAGTACACCTACAACGAAGCGGGCAAAGCGCTCGTCGCAGCAGGTCCGAAGCTCGACTAACTGCATATCCGGGGAATCGCTTCGGCGATTCCTCATCACGGCCCTGTAGCTCAGGGGACAGAGCACCGCTCTCCTAAAGCGGGTGTCGTGCGTTCGAATCGCACCAGGGTCGCCAACAAAAAACCTCTTCACCGCGGAGTGAAGAGGTTTTTCGTATTGTTCTCAAAAGGAAGTTCTATCTTACAGGATACCGTTATCGGAAACTGCATCGTGGGAATGCGACATCGCCTTCTCGTGTCTCATGACCGGGGCCCATTCCTTGAATGCGAGGACCCAGGAAACGCCAAGCGTCATCGGCCCCATGAGCATGCAGTTCTTGAACTCTTTCTTTGCTTTGTCGTATTCTTTGCTGTACATATCAAACCCTTCTTTCTGCCGGCCTGCCGTTCCGGGGCAGTGGCTGCGGCTTCACGGGTCCGCGTTGGCGGGAACCCTCCTCTAACAAGTTCGTCTCAATTATAGGACCGGTGGGTGTTAAGATTTTGGGAAGAAATGCGGCAGAGCGATTCCTTAACGGGGGGTTAATTCCGATTAACGGTTTCTTAACGACCTGTGCCGGGCAGCGGCAGACAAAAGCGCAAAATATTATATTGATAGTATAATTTTATGGTCATGGTATTGCAGTTTCCCTTTTATATATGTAGAATAAAAAAGATAGAAAATTCGGATGTTGTCGGGCGCGCCATCCCCGGCAAAGGAGGGCGATGAAAATGATTGAGAAAGAAAAATGGTTCAATGTAGACGCGGTCAAGGCCAAGGCCGATGAACTGTGGAATGCACCCTGTATCCATATGAGACCGGATGCGCTTGAAAAGTACCAGATGTTTTTTGATGAGAAGTGCCAGAAGTCCAAGGAACTGACGGACGAAGCACGTACCTGCATCCCCGGTGCCGTACAGCACAACCTGTCGATCAACTATCCGTTCCCCATCGCGATGAAGAAGATCGAAGATGCATACTTCTGGGATGTTGACGGCAATAAGTATGTCAACTATCTGCAGGCCGGCGGCCCGACCATGCTGGGCAGCAACGACCCCGAGATCCGCGAGAAGGTCATCGAACTGCTTAACGGCGACGGCCCGATCACAGGTCTGTTCAGTGAATACGAACTGCTCCTGACCAAGGAGGTCATGAAGCTGATCCCGCATGTCGAGATGCTCCGGCTGTTCGCCAGCGGCTCCGAGGCTGACATGGCAATGGCGCGTCTTGCCCGTGCGTACACCGGCAAGCCCAACATCATCAAGCACGAGTGCGGCTACCACGGCTGGAACGATACGTTCGAGTATGACTATGGTATCGCAGGCACCAAGGAATCGCTCTCCGTCGGCGTTCCCGCTTACTACCACACGCATGTACAGGCTGTTCCCAGCGACGACATCCCGGCGATGCGTGCACAGCTTGAAGAAAACGAAAAGACCGGCGGTACCGCAGCGGTCGTTGTTGAGCCCTTCGGCCCGAACGGCGGCGCAATGCCTGTCCATCAGGACTACCTGCAGCAGCTGCGTGACCTGTGCGACGAGTTCGGCACCCTGCTGGTCTACGATGAAGTCATCACCGCATTCCGCGTAGATATCGGCGGCGCAGCCGGTTTCTTCGGTGTCAAGCCCGACCTGTCCGTATTCGGTAAGGTCATCATGGGCGGCTACCCGATGGCGGGCGGTGTCGGCGGCAGAAGAGAGATCGTCCAGCACTTCGCACCGCCGGCAGGTGCGGACTACGGCAAGGTCCACGTCGGCGGTACGCTTTCCGCGAACCCGATGTGCTGCCTGGCAGGGTACTACTCCCTCAAGAAGATGCAGGAGATCGACGCGTGCGGCAAGGCTGCCGAGGCGTCCTGGAAACTCGGCGAAGGCATCCAGAAGATCTTCGACAAGTACAACCTGCCCTTCTCCGTATATGTGCAGCCCGCGATCGTCCATATCGATGTGACCGGCACATTCTGCCTGCGTCTGACCGAGGACAACCTGGACGAGTTCAATGCGAAGTATCCTGAGAGAAACCAGGCGCTGAACGAGTTCGCAATGGGCCTCATGGCGGAAGGCATCGTGACCCTGTCCGGCAGAAGACTGTACACCAGCTCCGCTGTCACGGACGAGGTCATCGAGGAAACGCTCGAGAAGTTCGACAGACTGTTCTCCAGCTACGTTCCCGCATAAAGTTTGAAAGAGAAGAAACCGGCTCTGCTGTCAGGGCCGGTTTTTTATTGCGCGCGGTTGTCCCGAAGGAGCCGTTCGTGCGCCGCGCTCGCATATGAAAAGGAGCCCTGCTGGCAGAGCTCCTTCCTTCTTTCAAATATGCGCGCTGCTATTTCTTGCAGAGGATCCACATCGTGCCTTCGTCAGCATCCAGCGCCAGATGCAGCACACCGCTGTCATCGATGTAGCTGTTCTCCGGAAGTGTGCCGGTGCCGTCTGTCAGGGTGACGGTGCCGTCGCTGTTGAGCGTCCATGTTGCGGAGCCGTCAGGGTCGCCGTTGGTCATGGCGACTGCTGTGCCGTCCGACTTGAACTCGATGCTGAAGGTCATTTCCGCATCGGAGAGGGGCATGTCCATGCCGGCATAGCTGAACGACTCACCGGTCCAGGACCCGATGTAGTCCGCCTCGGTCTTGCCGCCGGTCGTTGCAGCAGGTGTCTCGGTAGCGCCGAGGTTGGCTTCTGCTTTCGCCTTGTCTTTCCATGCAGCGATATCGCCGTAGGTCTCTTTCAGGACCCAGCCCTCTGCTGCATCTTCCGCGATGATCAGATCGTAGGTGGAGTCATCCCCTGCGACCAGGGTGACGGTGTCGCCTTCGATGCGGTAGTCGATCGTCATCTCACCGCTCAGCGAGACGGTCCCGTCAGCGCTGAAATCAAGCGTTTCCATGGCGCCGCTGTCCGGCATGTACCAGATGCCGAGGATCGCATCGGTATAGTCACCGCCGCTGCCGCTGCCGCCGGCTGCGACTTCCTTGGCGATATCCTTGTCGCGGTAAGCGAAGATGTCGTCGCCGTCTTCAAGTACCAGGCCGAACTCATCATCGTCTTCAATTTCGAGATCGAAAGATTCGCCGTCGATGGTAAGCGTGACCGACTCCTCGTCATCCGCCAGCTCATAGGACACCGTGTCTCCGCCAAGAGACCCGCCGCCGTTGCTGTCGAGCTTAAGAGTCGTGATATCACTGCCGTCTACGACATACCAGTTGCCGGAGACCGCATTGCCGCTGTCCCCGCCGTTGCTGTTGCCGCAGGCAGTCAGCCCGGACATGAGAACTGTCATCATCGCCAGGAGGGCGATCAGCATTGTGAAGCGCTTCATGATCTTTGCCTTTCTTTGTATTTACACAACGTTTTGCACAACTGCTCAGAGTTGTTACTTCATACGTTCATATTAGCAAAATAGGACATAAAAAACAATCTGCAGAGGATGACACGCCGGCAAAAAACTGTTTATAATGAAACCACGGCACACGAAAGCTGCCGGAAAGGAATCGCTCTATGAAAATCATCCGCCGCATCATCTTTATCATTGCGCTGCTGGTCTTCATCGGATCCGCCGGGTATCTGGGGCTCCACTACTTCGAAGGACAGCAGACCGAGAATGCGTTCCGCCAGCTCACGGTAGACGGCGGACATGATCTTGCTGCGCTTCATGAGCAGAATCCGGACATCGTGGGCTGGATCAAGATCGACGACACGCGCGTGGACTATCCGGTCATGTGGACGCCGGACAATCCGGAGTTCTATCTGCGGCGCAATTTCCAGAAGGAAGACAGTGTGGCGGGAACACCGTTCCTCGATGCGGCGAGCACCATGCCGGGCTCGTCCAACTGGCTGATCTACGGCCACAATATGAAGAACGGCACGATGTTCCACGACACATTAAAATATGAAGACAAGGCCTTCTACGATGGCCATAAGACCATCCACTTCGATACGCTGGAGGGAGAGGGTCTGTATGAGATCGTCGCGGTCTGCTATACGCAGATCTACGAGGAGAATGCGCAGGTCTTCAAGTACTATCAATACGCCTCCATCGTGGATGAGGCGTCGTTCGATGCATATGTGCAGGGCGTCAAAGCCCTTTCGATCTACGACACCGGGGTCACGCCGGTGTGGGGCGATCAGCTGATCACGCTGTCCACCTGTGAATACAGTGTGGAGGACGGCAGATTCATCATCGTCGCCAGAAAGGTGCAGTAGCGCAGCGGGGCCATGCGGCTCAGCCGAA
Source organism: uncultured Eubacteriales bacterium (assembly GCA_902790905.1). Lineage (GTDB taxonomy): Bacteria > Bacillota > Clostridia > Peptostreptococcales > Anaerovoracaceae > RUG13615. The sequence continues at coordinate 15,456 of CADATO010000022.1, read as the reverse complement.
GTGCGTCTGGATCAGCATCAGAATAAAGTTTTCATTATATAAGTAGCCCGCGATGTGTGCATGCGCGAGTTGATTTGTGATGGCTTCGGTCAGGCCGGTGGACATCACATTGACCAGCGGCAGCAGGGCAGCCAGCAGGATGAGCACCAGGATCGTGCCGCGCAGAAAGCCGAACAGCATGCCAAAGAGTCCGTCCGCAAAGTTCACGAAGCCGTCCGTGTACTCCTTGGAGAAGACGTGCAGGATGATCCAGAGCAGGAGCTTGATGAGCACGAAGAGGATCACAAAGACCAGGATGGCGCCGAAGATCTGCGTGAGCTGACCGACGATGCCGCTGACGATGTCCGTCGAGTAATCGCCGATCGCCGCGGAAATACTGTCGGGCAGGCTGCCAGTGGCCACGTCCACCGCATCGATAGAGGCATCGAATTTGTTCTCGACAGCGCCGTGCAGCCAGGTGTAAAGTCCGGTGTGTTCCTGTGCGAACGCCACGCCGCCCGGGAGCAGCAGATAGGCCAGCACAAGAGAGCCGACCCAGCCGACGGTGTGGATCAGCGTATGCACAAATCCTTTCAGGTATCCGAAGATCCCGGCAAGAATGATGATCAGAATGACAAGAATGTCTAAGAGCATAAAGGAAATCCTTTCGTAGAATTCTCAGATATCATACCCCGCAGGGGGTGCAATTTCAAGTTCCATTCTTGAACACGCCAACAAAGTATGATACTATTGTTTGGCGTATGGAAAAGTACATGAACGAGGCCCTGAAAGAGGCGGCAAAAGCAGGCGCGGCAGGGGATGTGCCCATCGGCTGCGTCATCGTGAAAGAGGATGAGATCATCGGCCGCGGGTACAACCGCGTAGAAGCCGACCATGATCCGTCTGCGCACGCCGAAATGCTGGCGATCCGCGAAGCGGTCAGGACGACCGGCTATGAGCGGCTTTCCGGCTGCAGGATGTATGTGACACTGGAGCCCTGTTCAATGTGTGCAGGCGCCATCGTGCTGGCGCGGATCGACGAGCTGATCTACGGCGCGTCCGATCCCAAGACCGGAGCATGCGGTTCTCTCTACGATATCGTGGAGGATGAACGGCTCAACCACCGTGTCCATGTGCGCCGCGGCATGATGGAGCAGACGTGCAGTCAGATGATCCGCGACTTTTTCGCAGCGCTCAGACAGACGCGCGTAAGAAGGCGGAAGGAAGGCCTGCCGAAGAGGCGGCCATAAAGGAGGCAGTTATTTATGAAGAGGGAACATAGAGCAAAGCGCATCGCAGCGATCCTTGCTCTGGCAATGACCCTGGTGTTCGCCATGGCGGTCACCGCATTCGGCGCTGAGACAGCGCTCACGATCGAGAGCACGACACCTAAAGACGGCGACACAGGCATGGCCATCGAGAACATGGGTGTCAAGGTTTTCTTCTCCGAGCCGGTTTACGACAAGGACAATGCACCCGGCAACATCGGCAAGTGCTCGATGAAGGATGAGAACGGCAAGAAGGTCCCGACACAGGTCATCTTCAGCGAGGACGACCCGAACGTCATGCTGGTTCTGGCGGATCCCAACAACGTCAACACCAATATCGAGGGCAAGACCAAATACACCCTGACGATCGAAGAGGGCTTCACTGCAGCTAGCGGCAACGAACTCGCCAAGACCGAGACGGTCAGCTTCACCACCCTCAACCCGCGCAACTCGATGATCGTTTCCATGGGTATGATGGTCGCCATGATCGGCGGTATGCTGTTCTTCGGTATGCGCGATACCAAGAAGAAGGCGGAAGAAGAGAAGAACGGCAAGAAGAAGGCTTCCTATGAGTCGGTCAATCCGTACAAAGAAGCGAAGCGCACCGGCAAGAGCGTCGAAGAGATCGTCGCGGAAGACCAGAAGAAGAAAGAAAAGTTCGAGGCGAAAGAGGCAAAAGAAGAAGCCAAAGAGGCAGCCAAGCGTGCCCGCCACGAGAAGGAAGAGGATGACAGCGAAAACAGCAACCTGCGTGTGCCGCGTCCGCGCCCGATCTCCGAAGCAGGCAGCACGTATAAAGCCCCGAAGAACTAACGCTCCGGACTGGAGGAATAAAGATGCATACGATCACCCTGAAAGCCCATGCCAAGATCAATCCGTCTCTGGACGTACTCGCAAAGCGGCCCGACGGGTATCACGAAGTCAGACTGATCATGCAGCTCATCGAGCTGCATGATCTTGTTATTTTGGAGTGGAATGCCGCCGAAGAAGCGGCCGCCGCAAAAGAAGACGGGGCAGAGCGGCTGCAGATCCGGCTGACCTGCGATGCAGCGGCCATTCCCTGTGATGAGAGCAATCTCGCCTGGAAGGCGGCCATGCTGCTGGCTTCCCGGATGGAGGAGGCGGGCAAAGGATACCCGTGCGGCACACTCCGTATCCATATCGAAAAACACATCCCGATGGCTGCAGGGCTGGCCGGCGGCAGCGCCGACGGCGCGGCTGTCCTGCTCGGCTGCAGTGCGCTGTGGGAGACAGGGCTCGATCTGTCCGCCCTTCTGGAAGTGGGGGCGCGCCTCGGCGCAGACGTCCCCTTCGCCATGATGGGCGCCGCCCGCGTCAATGCGCAGCTCGGGATGACGGAGGATCCGATGGCGGCGACCTGCGCGGTCGGCGAGGGGACGGGGACGGCACTGACCGTCCTGCCGCCGGTGGACGCACATGTTCTGCTCGCCAAACCGCCGATCGGCGTCAGCACAAAGGACGCCTACGAAGGGATCGACGCGATCCTCGGCCTCGACGGGAAAGCCCCTGCAGACCCGCTGCCGGGACGTCCTGACATCGACGCGGTTATTCTTGCATTAAACAAACATGACCTGTTCAGCGCCCGTGAAAAGATGGGCAACACCCTTGAACTTTACACACTCAAGCGGTATCATGAAGTTGCGTATACAAAGTGCAAAATACAAGAATGTGTACAAAACGGCGCCGCTCTGATGAGCGGCAGCGGCCCGACCGTTTTCCTGCTCGCACCGGATGTGCAGGAAGTGCAGCGGGCCTTCGATGCAACAGAAGGGATACAGGCACAGAGGATCATGACAAGGACCATTCTGTGACGGCTTCCTTTGCGCGTCAGACCGGGAAAAGGAGGGTATCATGTTCGAACTTGGCATCAAGAGCCACCGACCGCTGCGAGAGATCGTCTATGAAGAACTGAAGATGCAGATCCTGCGCGGCACGATCGTTCCGGGCACCAGACTGATGGAAGTAGAGATGGCAGAGCAGATGGGCGTCAGCAGGACCCCGATCCGCGAAGCGATCCACAAGCTGGAGAAAGAAGGCCTTGTCGTCATCGAACCGCGGCGCGGCGCCTATGTCTCCCGTGTGTCGATGGAGGATATGCTGGAGATCCTGGAGCTGCGCGAGAACCTGGAAGGCTTTGCGGCATACCGGGCAGCGCTGAACATGACCGAGGAAGAAAAGCAGGAACTCCGCAAGGTGGAGCACCTGTACAACGAGGCGGTCAAGGAAGGCAGCACGGTCGACCTGATCAAGTTCGATACGGATTTCCATTCGCTGATCGTCAAGGGCAGCAAGAACAAGATCCTGGTCAACGTCATCGACCAGCTGTACGAGCTCGTGCTGCGATTCCGCTACCTCTACTACGATAGCTTCGAGAAGTTCATCAAGGTCCCCGACCAGCACAAGGCGATCGTGGACGCCATCTTCGCAGGCGATCCGGAAAGAGCTCGCCAGGCCAGCGATGACCACATGAAGGACATCATCGAACTGACCCGCAACCCTGATAAGAATCGCCGTGAGGCCGAATAAATGACCAGCAGAGAAAAATACGAAGAATGGCTGCGCCAGCGTGAGCTGGACGACACCCTGCGCAAAGAACTGCTCGCTGTAGCAGATGATGAAGATGCGATCGAGGATCTTTTCTATAAAGATCTGTCTTTTGGCACGTCCGGCATCCGCGGCAAAATGGGCCCCGGCACGACCGGCATGAACGTGCACGTCGTGGCGCGTGCGACCCAGGGTGTGGCGGACTACCTCAACAGTCTGCCGGCCGGGGAGGACGGTCCTTCCTGTGCCATCGCCTACGACAGCCGCATCAATTCGAAGAAGTTTGCCGAAGTCACCGCGCGCGTACTGTGCGCCAACGGGATCCGGGTCTACATGTACCGCGAGATCTCGCCGGTGGCCTCGCTTTCCTTTGCGATCCGCAAACTCGGGCTGTCCCTTGGCATCATGATCACCGCCAGCCACAACCCCAAGGAATACAACGGCTACAAGGTCTACGACGAGACCGGCTGCCAGATCGTCGGCGACGTGCCGACAAAGATCATGGAGCGGATCGAACAGCTCGGCTACTTTGACGGGATCAAAGGCCTGGCGTTCGGGCTCGAGTCCTCGCCGCTGTTCCGCTATATCGACGACAGCGTGCTCGATGAGTACATGGAGGCGGCCCTGACGTACTCGCTGCCCGCGGGCGGCATGGAGCTGCTCACCGTCGTCTACTCGCCCCTGCACGGCACCGGCAACCGGTTCGTGACACACGCGCTGCTCAAGGCGGGTGTGGGGCATCTATATAAGGTAAAGAAACAGGAATCGCCGGACGGCACCTTCCCGGGCTGCCCGATCCCCAACCCCGAGCGGATCGACGTCTTCGCGGAAGGCACGCGCATCTGCGACAAGGTCAAGGGGGACATCGTGCTCGCGACCGATCCGGACTGCGACCGCGTCGGTGTTGCTGTGCGCGTGGCGGACGGCCGGTACTGGTACCCGACGGGCAACCAGATCGGCATCCTGCTCTGTCAGTACTTGTGCGCCAACCGTGACCTGCCGGAGGACCCGGTCATGGTGCGGTCGATCGTCAGCAGCCCGCTGATCGATAAGATCTGCGAAAAGTACGGCGTGCGCGTGGAGACGACGCTGACCGGATTCAAGTACATCGGCAAGAAGATGGATGATCTGGGAGAGCGATTCCTCCTCGGGTTTGAAGAGGGCAACGGCTACCTTGCGGCGCCGCATGTGCGCGACAAGGACGGCGTCAGTGCAGCGGTGCTGATCGCCCAGATGGCGGGCTTTTACAAGAGCCGCGGGTTGGATCTGTCCGACGCGCTGTTCGACATCTACGAAGAATACGGCTACATGCGTGAAGAAACGCGCGGGTTCACCTTCGAGGGAGCCAAAGGCGCGGCCACCATGCAGGCCATCATGAAGAAGCTGCGCGAGGAGCGGGACGGCTACTACCCGGCGGAGGAGTTCAATGTGACGGACTACCGCGACGGCATCGCGGATCTGCCGAAGTCCGACGTGCTCGAGTTCGCGAAGAGCGATTGCGAGAAGACGATCATCCGGCCTTCCGGCACGGAGCCGAAGATCAAGGCGTACGTATTCGCGCGCGGCGAGACCAAAGACGATGTCCGCAAACTGCTCGACGAGCAGGAGACCATCGTCGACCGGCTCATCAGAGAATCAACACCCGAAGAAGCATAATCAGCAGGAGGCATCCTCAAGGTATGGCAAATACACTCGTCGGTGTGGACCACAGCGGGTCCTACCGGATTTATCTGACAGATACAACAGAGCTTGTGCAGACCGCACAGGATATTCATCACGCGACTCCGCTGGCGACGGCCGGCCTGGGGCGCGTACTCACCGGAACGGGCATCATGAGCCTGCTCCTCAAAAAAGAAGATGACCGCATGACCGTGAACTTCCGCGGCGACGGCCCGGCGGGACAGATCCTGGCGGTGGGCCGCGGCGACGGCTGCGTCAAAGGCTATATCGCGAACCCGGACGTCGATCTGCCGCTCAAGAGCAATGGCAAACTGGACGTCGGGGGCTCGCTGGGTGACGGCGAACTGACCGTCATCAAAGACCTCGGCCTCAAGGAGCCCTGGTCCGGCACGATCGCCTTTGTCAGCGGCGAGATTGCAGAAGATCTCACGGCATACTACTATGTTTCGGAGCAGCAGAACACGTCGTTCGCGCTCGGTGTACGCATCGGCACGGACAGCCGCGTGGAATGCGCCGGCGGGATGTTCATCCAGATGCTGCCGGATGCGCGGGAAGGCGCCATCGAAGCATTAGAGGCACTTCTCGGAAGCATGCCGCCCATCACGGAGAGTCTGCGGCAGACAAGAGGTCAGGCGGGACTCAGCGAGGAAGGGTACCTGGAATCGCTCCGCGACCGGATCTTTGCAGACGTGCCGGCGGAATACTTCCCCCGCACGCTCGAGTTCCGCGAGATCCGCTGGCAGTGCGACTGCAGCCGCGAGAAGATGAAGAGCGCGCTCGCCACGATCGGCATCAAAGACCTGCGCCAGCTCGCGGAGGAAGACAAGGGGGCAGAACTCGGCTGCCAGTTCTGCGGCAGCAAGTACCGGTTCTCCGAGGCGGAACTGACAGACATGATCGAAACCATCAAGGGAGGAAAACAATGAAACCAGTTGTCCTGACCATCACCGGACAGCACGCATATGACGAAACAGGCGATGACGCCATGGAGTTCGTGACGGAGGGGAAGCTCTACGACCGCAACGGCACCATCTACCTGACGTATGACGAAAGCTACCTCACCGGTATGCCGGGCACCAGGACCAGGCTCAAGCTCGAGCCGGACAAGGTCCACATGACGCGCCGCGGCAAGCCGATCGGGCTCGATACGGAGATCCATTTCGAAAAGGGCAAGCGGTACCAGGGGTACTACGACACCGAGTTCGGGCCGATCGAGATGGAAGTGCTCACCAACGAACTGAGCAATACCGTCACCATGGAAGACGGCGGTGACGTGGATATCGACTACAACATCAGCCTGAAGGGGCTTGCGGAAGGCCGCAGCCGCCTGAAGATCAACGTACGTTCATAGCGGCACAGCCCGCCTGCAGTCAGAAAAGGAAAGGAAAAAGATGCAAAAGATCGGATTTGATGCGGACAAGTATATCGAGGAGCAGTCCCGCTACATCCTGGAAAGGATTCACGAAAAGGAAGGCCGCCTCTATCTGGAGTTCGGCGGCAAGCTGGTCCAGGACAAGCATGCCATGCGCGTGCTGCCCGGGTTTGACGAGAATGCCAAGATCAAGCTCCTGCAGAAGATGAAGGACCAGGCGGAGATCATCATCTGCGTCTACGCCGGCGATATCGCGACAAGCAAGACGCGGCAGGACTTCGGCATCACCTATGATCTCGAAGTGCTGCGCATCATCGACATGTTCCGCAAGTGGGACCTTTCGATCAACAGCGTGGTCGTCACCCGCTACGAGGACAACCCGATCGTCGACATGTTCATCCGGCGCCTGGAGCGCCGCGGCATCCGCGTCTACAAGCATACCTTCACGAAGGGCTATCCGACCGACGTCGATACCATCGTCAGTGAAGAGGGCTACGGCGCCAATCCGTACATCGAAGTCACCAAACCGCTGGTCGTCGTCAACGGCCCCGGCGGCGGCAGCGGCAAACTGGCCACCTGCCTGTCGCAGCTGTACCACGACAACAAGCGCGGCGTGAAGGCGCGGTACGCGAAGTTCGAGACGTTCCCGATCTGGAATCTGCCGCTGAAGCATCCGGTCAACATCGCGTATGAAGCGGCGACTGCCGATCTGAAGGACGTCAACATGATCGACTCCTTCCATCTGGAGGCATACGGCGAGACGGCCGTCAACTACAACCGCGACCTCGAGGTCTTCCCGGTCCTGAAGAGGATCATCGAGAAGATCACCGGGGAAGAAGCGGAATACAAATCCCCGACCGACATGGGCGTCAACCGGGCCGGCTTCTGCATCACCGATGACGAGGTCTGCAGAGAGGCGGCATGCCAGGAGGTCATCCGCCGGTACCTGATCGCACAATGCGATTACAAGAAGGGCAAGATCGGACCGCAGAGCGTGGAGCGCTGCAAGCTTCTCATGGACGAGCTGGGCGTCAGGGTGGAGGATCGCAAAGTCATCCAGGCGGCCAGAGACTTCCAGGAGAAAAAGCGCGCCATCGACCCCAAGTATGAGAACATGGTCGCCATGGCGATGGAGATGCCGGACGGCACGATCATCACGGGCAGAAGTTCCCGCCGGATGGTCGCGGCGGCAGCCATGATCCTGAATGCGGTCAAGCACGAGGCAGGGCTGGCGGACGGGATCCATCTCATCTCGCCGATGGTCCTCAACGAGATCCAGAAGCTCAAGACGGACATCCTGCTGCACGACCGCACCAGCCTGAACGTCGAGGAGATCCTCACGGCGCTGACGATCTCCGGTGCGACCAACCCGTCTGCCGAGGCGGCGGCGGAGAAGCTGCCCCTTCTGAGAGGCTGCAGGGCGCACTGCACGGCGATCCTGTCCGACCGCGACGAGCAGAGCCTGAAGGCGCTGGGCATCGACGTCACCTGCGATCCGGAGTACGTGACGACCAACCTGTACTACGCATAAAACCGGGCGGCACATCCGTTCCGCGGAATCGCTCAGCCGGGTGTGTTCAAAGACAGAATTTTATGTAATAGGGACCATCCCTTTACATTAAATTACAAAGTGCTACAATGAAGTTGATCTTTAGTTAAAGATTTAACAAGCGCAATTACCCCTAACAGATACTACACAAGGAGGTTTGAACTATGATGAAAATCGGCGTACTTGGCACCGGGACTATGGGTGCCGGCATTATCCAGGTCCTGGCGCAGAATGGCTATGAAGTCTACATGAGAGCCAGAAGACAGACGTCTGTCGACGGCGGCATGGCCAAGATCGAAAAGAATCTGTCCAAGATGGTCGCCAAAGAGAAGATCACCGAGGACCAGAAGGCTGAGATCATGGGCCGCATCCACGGCAGCACGGATATCGAAGTCGTAAAGGACGTCGATCTTGTCATCGAAGCAGCTCTCGAGGAGATGGAGTCCAAGAAGGCTCTGCTGGCACAGCTGGATGAACTCGTCCGCGACGATGTTATCATCGCGACCAACACCTCCTCTCTCTCCATTACAGAACTGGCCTCCGCTACCAAGAGACCTGACAAGATCATCGGCATGCACTTCTTCAACCCGGTTCCGGTCATGAAGCTGGTCGAGATCATCAAGGGTCTGGCAACATCCGAAGAGACCAAGGAAACCATCCTCGAGCTGGCCAAGGCGCTGGGCAAGACCCCGGTCGAGGTCGAAGAGGCTCCCGGTTTTGTCGTCAACCGCATCCTGATCCCGATGATCAACGAAGCGGTCGGCATCCTGGCTGACGGTGTTGCTGACGCAGAGGGCATCGACAACGCGATGAAACTCGGCGCGAACCATCCGATGGGCCCGCTCGCACTGGGCGATCTGATCGGTCTGGACGTCTGCCTGGCTATCATGAACGTTCTGTATGAAGAATTCGGTGATCCGAAGTACCGTCCGCATCCGCTCCTCAAGAAGATGGTCCGTGCCGGCAAGCTCGGCATGAAGAGCGGCGAAGGCTTCTTCAAGTACAACTAAGCTGCATCATCCCGGCGCGGCGGACCCGCCAGATGCGTGCAGCCGACATAACGGATAGCGACATAGTAAGCCGCGGAGCAATTGCTCTGCGGCTTCTTTCGTGTTAGGATAGACAAGAATGGGAAAGAAGGCTTTTGCGGGCAGTAAGCGCCCGTTTGCAATACGTAAGGAAAGAGAAGAAAGAACGATGAACAGCGATCAGAACAAGCGATTCCAGCCCCTGCTTTTTGCGGGCGACATCAATGTATACAGCGTAGCCAGAGCGTTCCACGAAGCGTACGGCATCACATCGTACTGCTACGGCAAATTCCCGTCCGGCCCCTGCATGGACAGCAAGATCATCCATTACACGGCCAACGAACAGGCGGATGTGCCGGAGGTATTTCATAAGCTGGTGTGTGACTTCGCCGAGGCGCACAAAGACGAGACCGTCATCCTGATGGGCTGCGGCGACAGCTACGTGGAACTCGCGGCGAGATACAAGAACGACTTCCCGGAGAACGTCGTGGCGCCGTACATCGACGTCGAGCTGATGGACCGCCTGATCGACAAGGAACAGTTCTATCAGCTGTGCGAGAAGATGGGCGTGGACTACCCGAAGACGTTCATCCACCGCAAGGACATGGGCATCGATGTCGAGCTGCCGTTCGAGGCGCCGTACATCGTCAAGCCAGCCAGCGGCATCGAGTACTGGAAGCATCCGTTCGAAGGCCAGAAGAAGGTCTACATCGCCAAGGACTACAAGGAGTTCCAGAACATCCTGATCGACATCTACACGGCGGGCTACAACGATGCACTCATCATCCAGGAGTTCATCCCGGGCGACGACAGCGCCATGCGCGTTCTGACCAGCTATTCCGGCAAGGACGGCAAGGTCCGCATGATGTGCCTGGGCCACGTGCTGCTCGAGGAGCACACCCCGCACGGCATCGGCAACCACGCGTGCATCATCACCGAGCACAATGAAGAGGTGGAGCAGCAGTTCCGCGCGCTGCTCGAGGAGATCGGCTTTGTCGGCTTCTCCAATTTTGATATCAAATACGATGCGCGCGACGGCAAATACAAGGCGTTCGAGATCAACACGCGCCAGGGCCGCAGCAACTACTATGTCACCAACGCCGGCGCCAATGTGGCGAAGCTGGTCGTCGAGGACTACATCGAGAACAAGCCGCAGGAATTCTACGCGGTCACCGAAGAGCACCTCTGGACGGTCGTGCCGAACAGCGTCATGAAGACGTATATCAAGGATCCGGCAAACCGCGCCCGCGTCAAGGCGCTCCAGAAGGCCGGCAAGGCGGCCAATCCTCTCAAATACGCGTACGACAACGGCATCAAGCGCCGCCTGCGCGTCACCAAGTCCCTGCTGGGACAGAACGTCAAGTTCAAAAAATATCTGGGCAAATAAGACGCCCCGGAGTTCTCATGGACGAAAAACTGCTGCAATCAAAAAAGATCGGGGAACTGAAAGAACTGGCCAAAGCGGCCGGTGTTCCCGCATACTATAAATGCAAGAAAGAGGAGCTGATTGAGAAACTGCTCGCGCTCGCCGAGGCAGGGTATGCGTCGGAGGAGACCGCCGCGGAATCGCCCCGTGAAGAGGCTCTGGCGGCGCCTGCTGAGGAGGCCGCAGAACCGGCACACGCCGGCAGAGGCGGCCGCAGACAGCAGAACGGCAAGGATCAGCAGAATGACCGCCCGCAGCAGGAACGCCAGGACCGCGAGGAAGTGGAAGGCGTGCTCGAGGTGACAGAGAACGGGTACGGGTTTTTGCGATTCCACAACTACCTGACCAGCGACAGGGATATCTACGTCTCGCAGACGCAGATCCGGCGGTTTCACCTGAAGACCGGCGACAAGATCTTCGGCATCGCCAGACACCCCGCACAGAACGAAAAGTTCGGGGCACTGCTCTATGTGACGACCGTCAACGGGGACGAGCCCGGGGCGGCGCGCCGCAGACCGGACTTTGACAGCCTGACGCCGATCTTCCCGAATGAACGGCTGCAGCTCGAGAACGGGCAGGCGGATCTGTCGATGCGCGTCATGGATCTGGTGGCGCCGATCGGCAAGGGGCAGCGCGGCCTCATCGTGGCGGCGCCGAAGGCGGGCAAGACGGTGCTGCTCAAGAAAGTCGCGAACAGCATCGAAAAGCTGCACCCCGAATGCGAACTCATCGTGCTTCTCGTGGACGAACGCCCCGAGGAAGTGACGGATATGCAGCGGAGTCTGTCGAGCGGGGAAGTCATCTACTCGACGTTCGACGAACAGCCGCAGCACCACATCAAAGTCGCGGAGATGGTCCTCGCAAGAGCCATGCGCCTCGCCGAACAGGGCAAGGACATCGTCATCCTGCTGGACAGCATCACGCGCCTTGCAAGAGCATACAACCTCGTGGAGCCTGCTTCCGGCAGGACGCTTTCCGGCGGACTTGACCCGGCTGCGCTGTACCGACCGAAGAAGTTCTTCGGCGCTGCGCGCAACCTGGAAGAAGGCGGCAGCATCACGATCCTGGCGACGGCGCTCGTGGAGACCGGCAGCCGCATGGACGACGTGATCTACGAGGAATTCAAAGGCACCGGCAACATGGAACTCCACCTCGACCGCGGGCTGTCCGAAAAGCGGATCTTCCCGGCGATCGACCTCAATTCGTCCGGCACGAGAAGAGAGGATCTTCTCATGGACCAGGAAGAGATGGAAGCCGTGTGGTACATGCGCCGCGCACTGGGCAGCGGGGATCCGCAGGAGGCGACCGAACTCATCATCGATACGCTGATGCAGACCCGCAGCAACCGTGAATTCATGCGCATCATCCCGAAGATGCAGGCATTCCGGGGCAAACGGCGCTAAACAGTAAGAAAGAAGGACAGTTCATTCATATGGATCTGAAACGGATTTTTATCAAAGATGCATGTCCGACCAAGACGGGCGGTCAGGCGGTCCTGAACGGCATCATGATGAAGGGTGCCACAAGGACTGCGGTGGCGGTGCGTCTGCCGGACGAGACGATGCACATCCGTATCGAGGAGAACAAGCCGCCGATGAAAGTGGCGAAGATCCCCTTCGTGCGGGGCGTGTTCGTATTCGTCAACTCGCTCGTGCAGGGCACGAAGATCCTGACCTATTCGGCGGACGTGCTCGAGACCTTTGAGCGGGAGCATCCTGACTTTTACGATGAGAAAGAAGCGGCCTCCGCAGACGGAGCCGGCGAGGCGGTCCGCGAGGCTGCTGCAGAACTGAGCACAGAGAATAAAGAAGAAGGCGGATTCTATGGCTGGCTCGTGCGCCGGTTCGGCGAGAAGGGCGCCTGGAACTTCGCCCTTGCCATGTCCGTGGTCGGGGCGATCCTGGCGACGGTGCTGATCTTCATCATCGCGCCGACGATCGTCGTGAACCTGCTCAAACATGTCACGACCAGCGAGATCGTCCTCAACCTGACCGAAGGCGTACTGCGCATCATCATGTTCATTCTCTACGTGGTCCTGATCCGGCGCATGGAAGAGATCAAAGACGTGTTCCGGTATCACGGCGCAGAGCACAAGACGATCCACTGCTATGAGAACGGGCTGGAACTCACGCCGGAGAATGCGCAGCAGTTCTACACACTGCACCCGCGCTGCGGCACCAGTTTCCTGATGTTCGTACTGGTCATCAGCCTGGTCCTGTTCTCTCTGCTCGGCTGGCCCAACCTGTTCTGGCGGATCCTCTCCCGCGTCCTGCTCCTGCCGGTCATCGCGGGGCTCTCGTTCGAATTGCTCAGATGGGCGGGCCGCAGCGACAACATCGTCGTCAAGATCCTGAGCATGCCCGGCCTTCTCCTGCAGAAGCTGACCACCAACGAGCCGACGGACCGGCATCTGGAGGTGGCCATCGCAGCGATGAAGGCGGTCCTGACCGAAGAGAATGACCTGGGCGAAGGCCTGTGCGACAAAGACGGCCGTATCTATCAGACACATGTGATCAAAGAACCTGCATAAGGGAGGCACTATGAGCTTTTTACTCGTATCCGACATCATCAAGATGGCGATGAAGCAGCTCGAAGAAGCGGGCGTGGAAGACGTCAAGGGCGACGCGGAAGCGCTCTACTGCTACCTCAAACACGTCGACCGGGCGCGGTTTTTCCTGTCCTGGGCCAATCCGGCGGATGACCGGACCTGTGAAGGCTACTTCAACCTGGTGGCAAGACGCTGCAAGCGTGAACCGCTGCAGCTGATCACTGGGGAGCAGGAGTTCATGGGCATCCCGATCAAGACGAAGAAGGGCGTGCTCATCCCGCGGCTCGACTCGGAAGTCGTGGCGCTGGCGGCGGAGCTGCTGTTAAAAGAACAGAAGAACAAAACGGTCCTCGACCTGTGCTGCGGCAGCGGCGCACTCGGCATTGCACTCGCCAAACGCGCAGATGCGAAGGTCACCTTTGCGGATATCTCCGAGGCGGCCATCTCCCTGACAAAGGAGAACATCGCAGCGTGCGGTGTGAAAGGCGCGGAGGTCGTCTGGGGCGATCTGTTCGATCCGGTCGCGAAAAAGAAATACGGCATGATCATCAGCAACCCGCCCTATATCGAGACGTCCGTCATCCCCACGCTGATGCCGGAAGTGCGGCAGTGGGAGCCGATGTCCGCGCTCAACGGCGGCAAGGACGGGCTTGATTTCTACAGACGGATCATCGCGGGTGCACCGGCGCATCTCAAGAAGGGCGGCACACTCGTCCTGGAAATCGGGCACGACCAGGCGTATGCGGTCACCGAGATGTTGGAAAACTCCCCTGCATTTGCGGAGATCAAGGTCATCAAGGATCTCGCGCACAACGACCGTGTCGTGACGGCGATGTACGACGAGAAGGCGGCCAAGCGCGAAGCGAAGCGGCTCGCCGAGGAAGAAAAGCTCGCTGCGAAGGAAGCGAAGCTCGCGGAGAAAGAGGCGAAGAAAGCGGCGCGGCGCGGCGAAGCCCCGGCGGAAAAGCAGGCGGCTGAGGCGGCACCGGAAGCAGACGGCAACGAAGGAGACAGCGAACAATGAAGATGGTCATCCAGCGCGTCAATCACGCCTCCGTCACCATCGACGGCAAGGTCAACGGCGCGATCGAAAAAGGATTTTTAGTGCTGCTCGGCGTCGGGCAGAACGATACGGAAGAGATCGCCGACAAATACGTCAAGAAAATGGTCGGCCTGCGCATCTTCGACGATGAAGAGGGTAAGACCAACCTGTCGCTCGATCAGGTCGGCGGCAGCGTTCTGCTGATCTCGCAGTTCACGCTCTATGCGAACTGCAAGAAGGGCTACCGGCCGAGCTTCATCGAGGCGGGCGATCCCGTTAAGGCAGAATCGCTCTATGAGTACGTCATCGCGAAGACACGGGAGTCCGTCCCGAACGTCCAGACCGGCATCTTCGGGGCTGAGATGAAAGTGGACCTCGAAAACGACGGCCCGTTCACGATCGTCCTCGAAAATCTCGAATAGGCATGGCGCGCGGCTGTCAGGGCAGGTCCTTCGGCGAACTGAAAACGTTCGCCTCACGACCTGACCCTGCGCCGCGCTTTATGTTATTGAGATATTCAAAAACCGCTTGCGCACTGCGATTCCTTGTGATATATTCATAGGGCGCGTGGATTGCGCGCGGTAATTATCGTTAACTGACTTTTGGCTCGGCCAAAAGAAGAGAGGTGAGAAGCATGAAGGAAGGAATCCATCCGAACTATATGGAATGTAAAGTTACTTGCGCATGCGGAAACACGTTCACCACGATGTCTGATAAGCCCGAAATGAGACTGGACATCTGCTCTGCGTGTCATCCGTTCTTTACAGGCCAGCAGAAGAATATGACCCGCGGTGGTCGTATCGAAAAGTTCAAGAACAAGTACCACCTGGACTAGTTCAGAACACAAAAGTGCAAATAAAAAGAAGCATAGCCGAGGCTGTGCTTCTTTTGTTTTACCGCGGGTTATAGGACAAAACGTGTTGGTAAAAACGGCTGTAAGCGTTGAAATTTCAATGGCTGCAGCCGTTATATCTTGTTTCTGAGAAGATATAGGGTGGA
>CADATO010000021.1 GCA_902790905.1 uncultured Eubacteriales bacterium | reverse complement strand
CGGAGCCCGATGCAATACCGCCTTGAACAATTAGCTGCATAGAAAAACTCCAGCGATTTCTCGCTGGAGCAAAAGTCTAACTTTTGGGGCTCACCTCAAAAGTGCGGGTCTTTTTTGTACTAAAGTTAACTTCCGAGTATAAAAACGTATTGAAATGTGAAGAACATCTTCACAATCTATACTTTTGTGAAGATGGTGTGAAACATTCCCTGTATTCGTTGACCCTAAAAACAATCGCCTTTAGGGTAGTAGTGGAGGAAGACGATTCGCGTTTTCCATAAAAGCGATTACAAAGTGGAGAGAAAACTTAGAATATGATGACAATGAAAGCTAAAAACAGAGCCTTGATCATCCTGCTCGCCATGGCGCTGACCCTGACCGGCATGGTCACCCCGGCAATCGCCTACGGCGCAGAGACAGATGAAGAGACAACAAGCGAAGCGGTCGCTGCGTACGAAACGGAAGAAGCGGCGGATCCGGTCAGTCTCGAAGGCGCAGCGTTCGAAGGAGTCCAGGGCAGATACGCATACACCGGCAGCGCGATCAAGCCTGTTCCGGTCATCACGGTAACCGCAGAAGCGGATGAAGCAGAGGCTCTGCTGAGCAGCGATGCAGAAGATATTGCAGCGGCAGACGATGCAGCCGTGACCGAAGAAGAAGCAACCGCCGAAGAAGTTGTCCTCGTTGAGGGTGTTGACTACACCATCAAGTATGTCGACAGCAACGGCGAAGTCGTAGAAGGCCCGCTCTACCCGGGCGAATACCAGATCGTGATTGAGGGCATCAGCCCGAACTACACCGGCACCATGACCATCCCGTATGAGATCTTCATGGCGATGGGCTGGAGACTGGTCGACGGAAACTGGTACTATTACAAAGCTGAGAACACCATGCTGACAAACGGCTGGGCAAGAGACAGCAACGGCTGCCGCTGGCTTGGCAGCGACGGCATGATCGACAGGAGCATGTGGCTGAAGGACCACGGTCAGTGGTACTACCTTCTGGCTAATGGCTACATGGCGGAAGGCCAGTGGGTCAAGTCGGGCGGCAACTGGTACTACATGAAGAACGGCGGCGCGATGGCCAACAAGCAGTGGGTCAAGTCCGGCGACAAATGGTATTACATGAACTCCGGCGGCGCAATGGCGGCAAACCAGTGGGTCAAATCCGGCGGTTACTGGTACTACATGAAGTCCGGCGGCGCGATGGCAGCCGGTGAGTGGGTCAAGTCCGGCGGTTACTGGTACTACATGAACCCGAGCGGCACAATGGCGGCAAGCCAGTGGGTCAAGTCCGGCGGCAACTGGTATTACATCGCTTCCGACGGGAAGATGGCTACCAACCAGTTCGTCAAATCCGGCTCCACCTGGTACTGGATGAACAGCAGCGGCAAGATGACTGCATCCAAGATGGGCTGCCCCTACGTCTGGGGTGCGGCTGGCCCGAACGCCTTTGACTGTAGCGGCTTCACCATGTACATGATGAGACAGCGCGGCATCTACCTGCCCCACAACGCAGCGGGTCAGTACTACGCCCTCAGCTCGAAGAACATCGGCACCAACTGGCATAATGCACAGCCCGGCGACCTGGTATTCTATTCGTACGGCGGCCCCGGCAGCAGCCACCACGTCGGCATCTACGTCGGTAACGGTCAGCTGATGCACGCATCGTCCTCCCACGGACGTGTCGTCGTCACCAGCGTTACCTACACGAACGGTCACATCGCAGCGATCTGCAGACCGTAAAGGCTGGGCGATTCCTTAATAAGAAAGCAAATGCAGGACCTGCACGAAAGTGTGGGTCTTTTTTCGTGCGCCGGGATGAGCGCGGATATGCATGGGGCGCGGACGTGCATGGGAGGCCGAAGTGCGGGGCGCGCGGGAGTACACAAAAGATACAAGCGGAATCGCTCTGTGTGATTGATTGTTTCATAAATGGCGTTTATAATATGAAATAGAATTTCATAAATAACATAATGCACACGTGCGCATGTGATTGCGGGAGGAAACACGATGAGTTATGTGAAATGGTCCTACGATACACTCCATCACTTTCTGGTGGATGCTTTTGTGAACTTCGGATTTAAGGCGGAGGAGGCGGAGACGGTCGCGGAGAACCTCCTGATGTCCGATATGTACGGCATCGAAAGCCACGGCATGCAGCGCGTGGTCCGCTACCACAAAGGGATCGAGAAGGGTATGATCGATGTACACGCCACTCCCGAGGTCGTTTTTGAAACGCCCGTGAGTGCTGTGATAGAAGGCAATGCCGGGATGGGGCAGCTTGTCGGTAAGAAAGCGATGCAGCTTGCCATCGACAAGGCGAAAAAAAGCGGTGTGGGTATCGTTAGTGCCAGGAATTCCAACCATTTCGGTATTGCCGGCTATTATGCCAAGATGGCCTGCAACGAGGGGCTGATCGGCTTTGCGTGCACCAACTCCGAAGCGATCATGGTCCCGACCTACGGGCGTCTTGCGATGCTCGGCAGCAACCCCATCGCCTGCGCGATGCCGGCCGACCCGTACGACTTCTTCTTCGATGCCAGCACAACGGTCGTCACCCGCGGCAAACTCGAAATGTACAACAAGGAAAAGAAACCGCTCCCCGAGGGCTGGGCGCTCGACAAGGACGGCCACGACAGCACCGATGCACCGGACGTGCTCGCCAACATCATCGCGAAGAACGGCGGCGGCATCATGCCCCTTGGCGGCTCGAAGGAACTCACCGGCAGCCACAAGGGCTACGGCTACGGCATGCTCTGCGAGATCTTCAGCTCGATCCTCTCCATGGGCGATACGTCCAACTACTGCATGCAGGGCGACAAGGGCCTGATCTGCCACGGCTTTGCGGCGATCGACCCGGCGGCGTTCGGCGACCCGGCGGCCATCAAGGCGCACCTGTCCACGTATCTGCAGGAGCTGCGCGACAGCCCCAAGGCGGAGGGCCAGGAACGCATCTACACGCACGGCGAAAAAGAGATCGCAGCCATCGCGGACCGCGAGAAGAATGGCATCCCGGTCAATGAGAACACCATGGTCGAAGTCTACGACGTGCTCGACTACCTCGGCATGGATCCGAAAGCGTACTTCGGCGATTATGTGCCGCCGAAGGATGATGCGGTCTTTGCCGGGAACTATTAAAGGACGCGGAATCGCTCACCGTATTTCATAGAATCGCAACGCCCCCCGCGCCGCCTCCAGCGGGGGACTGCAGCATACGTCTGCGCACCTGCGCAGCAAACTCTTATGCGGGAAACTCACGGCAAGCCACCGTGACAACCTCCTTCCAGCCTGCGGTATTCACCAAAGTCAATGCACGAACAGTTGTAACTGGGGCGCCGGTGCGCCGTGCCGCAGAGGTGCACCGGCCGTCCGAACACGGAATGAAAGCGGACGGCGGTGCGTGGTGAACACCGCGCACGACATCGCCGCCTGCGGAGGCAAAGAGGAACTCTGAAATGATAAAACTCCCGTACGGAACAGATTGGCTGGAATTGGATCTTCCGGAGCAGGGGGCAGACGGGCAGCATGGCTGTGCTGTGCTGCGCTCGCGCATCGACGAACTCGCAGCGGCTGAGCCGGGCATCGATATCGTCCGGCGCGCCATGGCGGCGCCGATCGGTTCGCCGCGCCTTGCGGAACTTGCGAAAGGGAAGAAGACCTGCACGATCATCATCAGCGACCACACGCGCCCGGTCCCGAGCAGGGATATCCTCCCGCCCATGCTGGAGGAACTGCGGGAGGGACAGCCGGATATCGATATCACGCTGCTCGTGGCGACCGGGTTTCACCGCGGCACGGCGGCCGAAGAACTCGTCGCGAAACTCGGTGAGGAAATCGCAAACAGTGAAAAGATCGTCGTTCACGACTGCCGCGACGAGGCGAGCAATGTGAAGATCGGTGTGCTGCCGTCCGGGGCGGATCTGGTCATCGACCGCGCGGCGGCGGAATGCGATCTGCTCGTGGCGGAAGGATTTATCGAGCCGCATTTCTTTGCGGGCTACTCCGGCGGCCGCAAGAGCGTGCTGCCCGGCGTGTGCGATCAGGTCACGGTACTCGGCAACCACTGCAGCGCGTTTATCGACAGCCCGTATGCGCGCACCGGCATCCTCGAGGGCAATCCGCTCCACATCGACATGGTGGATGCCGCCAGGCAGGCGAAGCTCGCGTACATCGTGAATGTCATCATCGATGAGAATAAGAAGACGGTCGCAGCGTATGCCGGCGACTTTGAGAAGGCACATGCCGAAGGGGTGCGATTCCTTGAAGGGTACTGCAAG
Source organism: uncultured Eubacteriales bacterium (assembly GCA_902790905.1). GTDB lineage: Bacteria > Bacillota > Clostridia > Peptostreptococcales > Anaerovoracaceae > RUG13615. The sequence goes on along the minus strand of CADATO010000021.1, from coordinate 28,315 downwards.
GTCAAGGCACACCCTGCGGACATCGTCATCACCACCAACGGCGGCGCTCCGCTCGACCAGAACGTCTACCAGAGCGTCAAGGGACTGACGGCCGCGGCGGCTACGGCAAAAGAGGGCGGCGTGCTGATCATGTGTGCAGCGCTCGCGGACGGCCACGGGGGAGAAGGATTTTACAGGCTCCTGCACGAGTGCGAAAGCCCGCAGCAGCTCTATGCAGACATCATGAAAGTCCCGCAAAGCGAGACCTGGCCGGACCAGTGGGAAGTGCAGATCATGGCCAGGATCCTCATCCGTAACACGGTCATCTACGTCAGCGATCCGTCGCGCAAACGGCTGCTCGAGGACATGAAGATTCACTATGCGGCGGACCTCGGTGAAGCGCTGGCGCTGGCGCGGGAAATCATGGGCAAAGACGCTTCTGTCACAGTGGTTCCAAACGGTGTGTCGGTGGTTGTGGAGGAATCGGGCACTGAAAACATTGGACTGGAAGTATAAGGATGAAATATAATTTCTGTTAATAAATATTGAAATTCCAACATGTGTATGGCTTCGCTATGAAATTCACAGAAAATTTTGCAAGCAAATATTGAAATAATATTTCATTTCGCTATAATGAAGTTACAGGTGAGGCCACCAAGGCCTGTTATCGTTGTTAAGTAATAGGAGGAAGTTGTCATGATGAAGAAAATACTTGTCGTTTTCTTGTGCCTGTGCATGACGGTGATCACGTTCGCAGCTTGCGGCGAAAGAGGCGGCGGTGGCGGTGATGAAGGTTCCGCAGCCGGCGGCGAAGCATCCTATGAACTGGTCATCGGTCACGTCTACACAGAAGACTCCCTGGAGCATCAGCAGATGCTGTTCCTGAAGGATGCCATCGAAGAGAAGACAGACGGCGCTGTCAAGGTCACGATTTACGCGAATGAGCAGCTCGGTGACGAGCAGACCATTGCTGAGTCGGTCGTTGCAGGCAGCTGCGATGTCGGTTTCTCCGAAGGCTCTGTATGGGCGACCGTAGTCAACAAACCTGAAGTTGCTGTCTTTGGTCTTCCGTTCCAGCTCTCCGGTCCGGATGCTGCGCAGGAAGTTACCAAAGAACTCATCAAACCCGAAATGAACAAACTGCTCGAGGGCACCGATATCTACTGCCTGGGCAATGTTTACTCCGGCTTCCGTCACATGCTTTCGGTCAACAAGCCGATCAAGACGCTTGAGGATCTGAAAGGTCTGAAGTTCCGTGTCCCGAACGCGACCATCTACGTCCAGATGTTCGAAGACATGGGTGCAAACCCGACCACCACTGCATTCTCTGAAACCTATCAGGCACTGCAGCAGGGCGTTGTCGAGGCCTGCGAATGCGACCTCGCGAACATCGTTCAGCAGAACTGGCACGAAGTCAACCACTACATGTCCAAGACCTACCATCTCTGCGCGAACAATGTGATCTGCATCAACAGAGCGAAGTGGGACAGCTTCCCGGAAGACATCCAGAATGCGATCCTCGAGGCTGTTGAAGAATCCGAAGACTACTGCTTCGAGATCAGAGCGACCGCTGACGATGAGTACATTGGTGCCATCGAAGACGCTGGCGTAGAGATCTATGAAGTACCGGCAGAAGAACTGGCCCGCATGAAGGAAGCCTGCCAGCCGATCTACGATGAGTTCGAAGGCTACGGCCTGACCGACCTGCTCAAGAAGATCGACGACATCAGCGCGAAGTATCAGTAAATCTCTTCTGAGGAAAGCTTTTCGCTGACAAATAAGCAAAAGAACTTTAGCATATTGGCTCGCGCAGGCGAGCCAATATGCTATCAGCAAAGGAGGACCACCGGATGCTCGACATATTAAAGAAAGCAGACAAGGGCATCATGTGGCTGCAGACCGCGTTCTGTGTGATCATGATGTTCGCGCTCATGTGGCTTGTCTTCGCCATGGTCTTTTGGCGCTATGTACTGAACAATTCGATCGTCTGGGCGGAGGAAGTCCTTCGCTACATGATGATGTGGGTCGTGCTTGTCGGCGCGGGTCTGGCGACAAGAGAGGACCAGCATGTCAGCATCGATGTGCTGCAGACCCTTCTTGCGAAGTGGCCCAAGGCACGGGCGATCCACTACCTGATCACGAGACTGATTGTAGCTGCCTTCCTGATCTATCTGATCGGCCCTTCGATGGATCTGATCCACAGGACCGCCAACTCAACAGCCACATCCCTCGTATGGCTGCCCAAATCCGTCATCTACGCGTCGTTTGTGGCGGGGATCTTTTCGATCCTGCTGAGCCTGTGCAGTCAGGTGCCGCGCAAAGTCTACGATATCATTCATGGCATCGAAGACGATGAATCGCTGCTCGAGATGCAGGCACTGGCGGAAAAGACCGAACTGGAACTGAAAAAAGCGGCTGAAGCTGAGCTTGCCGGCGAGGCGGAGGAAATACCGCCCCTTGCGGCATCGCCGGCACCGGCCGAACCAATAGAAGAGATAACCGAAACAATATCTGAAGATGAGGCGGGAGGTGAGAAGCAATGATCCAGATCACGGTCACAACACTGATCATCTGCCTGCTCTTTGGCGTGCCGATCGCCTTCGCCATCGGTATCGCGGGTACGGTGGGCCTGTACTTCGGCAGCACCATGCCCATGTTCATGATCGTCAAAGACTTTATTGAAGGCATCAATTCCTTCTCGTACATGGCGATCCCGCTGTTCATCCTGGCAGGCGCCATCATGGGCAAAGGCGGTATATCCAACAAGATAGTAGACTTCGCAGCGGCTCTGCTGTCCTGGCTGCGCGGCGGCACCGCGATCACCGCGGTCGGCGCGAGCATGATCTTTGCCAGTGTCTCCGGCTCCGGCGCAGCGACCATCGCCGCGATCGGCGGCATCACCGCTCCCGAGATGCGCAAAAGAGGCTACGGCAAAGGCTTCACGGCAGCGATGTCGGCAGGCGCAGGCAGCCTGGGGCCTATCATTCCGCCGAGTGTTGACATGATCGTCTTCGGCTGCATCACAGGCATGTCGATCGCGCGCATGTTCATCGGCGGTATCATCCCGGGCGTCATCATCGGCCTGCTGCTGATGAGCTACTGCTACATCTACGCAAAGAAACACGACATCGACTACGGCGGCAAGTTCCGCGCCAGCGTCGTCTGGCAGTCGTTCAAACACTCCATCTGGGCGCTGCTGATGCCAATCATCATTATCGGCGGCGTCATGGGCGGCATCTTCACCGCGACCGAGGCGGGCGGCGTCGCCTGCGTCTACGGTCTGTTCGTGGCCGCTTTCGTCTATAAGACACTGAATCTCAAGACGCTGATCGAGGTACTCAAGACCTCGACGGTCAACATGGCGATGGTCATGATGATCATCGGTATGTCGACATTATTCTCGTACATCCTCGCGCTGGAGAACGTCGGTCCGAAGATCGTCGACTGGATGCTCAGCATCACCGAAAATCCGACCGGTCTGTTCTTCCTGGTCATTGGCATCATGGTCGTCATCGGGTGTTTCATGGAATCGCTGGCAGCGCTTCCGATCATCCTGCCGATCATCTACCCGATGTTCGCGGAGATGGGCGTCAACCTCAACCAGCTCGGCGTTGTGTTCGCCCTGAGCACCGTGCTCGGCGGCCTGACCCCGCCGGTCGGCATCTACCTGTTCCTGTCCATGAACATGAACAAGGCGAAGATGAAAGAGACCGTCCTGCCGCATATGCTGATCGTCATCGGCATCATGCTGGCGGTCATCGTGCTCTGCATCCTGCTGCCGATCCCGCAGTTCCTGCCCGAACTCATCATGGGTCCGATGTAGAAACAGAGCGATCCCTCACCAAGCCCCACACCGGCTTCCTGACGAGAAGTCGTAAGAAGTTCAAAGAAAGGAGAGTGCCGGCAAAACCGGCCGCAGTGCTATGAACGGAAAAAGCTTTGAATTTGAACCCCATGTAGTACCTCATGTAGAAACAAAGTATCGTAAGATCTGCACCCCGATTCCCGTACCGGAATCGAAGGACGTCATCGAGCGTCTCCGCAACAACGAGACCATTTCGATGACCGGCCAGCCGCTGGTCGTATGGGACCATGCGGAAGGCGCCAATGTCTATGACGCTTACGGCAACAAGTGGATCGACTTCAGTTCCGGCGTCATGATCGCCAATGTCGGTCATGCCAATCCGGAAGTCCAGGCGGCGGTTCGCGCAGTCGTCGACAAACCGCTGATGTGCTCCTACCTCTTCCCGACAGAAGAGAGAGCCAAGGCGGCGGAGCGCATCGTCAGCGTCAGCCCGATCCCGGACAGCAAATGCTTCATGCTCTCCGCGGGCACAGAGGCGGTCGAGACAGCGATGAAGCTGGCCCGCACCTACGCGCATAAGAAATACGGCATGGATAAGAACGTCCTGATCACCTTCAACGGTGCGTTCCATGGCCGTACACTTGGCTCCCAGGAGATGGGCGGCATGCCCTCCCTGAAAGAGTGGATCAAGCATCAGGATCCCGAGATCATCCTCGCGGACTTCCCGAACAAGTATCTGTTCGACTGGGCGGATCCCGAAGCGGAAGGCTACAGCGATGACAAGATGTTCGAGATGAGCATCATCAAGTGCATCGAAGATGCCGGCTTCAAACCCGAGAACGTCGCAGGCATCCTGACCGAGTCCTATCAGGGCATCTACTGCTGCCCGATCCCGGTCCCGTATGCAAAACGCCTGCGTGAGTTCTGCGACAAATACGACATCGTCCTGTTCATGGATGAGATCCAGACAGGCTTCTGCCGCACCGGCAAGATGTTCGCCTTTGAGCATTACGGCATCCTGCCCGACATGTTCACTTGCGCGAAGGGCATCTCCGGGTCGCTCCCGATCTCGGCTGTCGTCGGCAGAAGAGACATCCTCGACCTGTATGCGCCGAACACCATGACCTCCACGCACTCCGGCTCGCCGCTGGCGGCCGCTGCAGCCAATGCGTCGATCAAGTACATGGTCGACCATGAGCTCGACAAAGAGGCGGAGAGAAAGGGCAAGTTCATGCAGGAGAAGCTGGAGGAACTCCAGAAGAAGTTCCCGCACCGCATCGGGTACGTCGGCGGCATGGGCATGGCGAGAGCCTGCACCTTCACCAAGGGCGGCTACAGATGTGAAGGCGACCCGGACTTCGCTCTGGCGGTCACCAACAAGTGCATCGAGAAAGGCCTGCTGTTCTTCGCGGCAGTCGGCGCCGGCATCACCATGAAGCTGGTCCCGCCGCTCATCATGCCGGACGACATGCTGGCAGAAGGCATGGAAGTCTACGCAGAGGCGGTCGCCGAAGCAGACGCGGAAATGCAATAACGAAAATGGCGCCAGGCGGCGCCGCGTGACACAAGCGGCGCCGCAGCCATATGACTGCGGCGCCTTTTGCTTAGGACCACCCGGAGCATCTGCAAAGAACGGATCCCGATCAAGGAAAAAGGAGCAGGACAAGATGAAACTCGAAAAGAGCAAGGCATTGTGGGAAGAGGGCAAACAGTACATGCCCAGCGGCGTCTCCGCCGGCGGGCGCGTGAACGTTGCCTGCGGCATGCCGCACTACATCGACCATGCGCACGGCGCGCGGCTTTATACCGTGGATGGAGAAGAATTCATCGACTATCACGGCGGCTCCGGCGCCAGCATGTTCGGGCACGACCACCCGCGCGTCAAGGCAGCGATCGAGGAATGTCTCTCCCGCGGGTTCTTCATGAACTACGACTCGGAGAAGACGCTCGAGTTCGCGAAGAATTTCACCACCCTCGTTCCGACCGTGGAGAAGTTCCGGCTGCTCAACTCGGGCACTGAGGCGACCATGGCGGCGATCCGCATCGCCCGCGGCTATACCGGGAAGAACATCATCATCAAGATGGACGGCCACTTCCACGGGATGCATGAGATGGTCTGGTACAACCACGGCAAGTATCCGCCCATGGGACCGGACGGCATCGTCGAGACAGCGCCGGACAGCAACGGCATCCCGGCGGTCTTCACGAGTCTGGTCAAGGTGGCGGAGTTTAACAATCTGGATGCTGTCGCAAAGCTCGTGGAGATGTACCACGGCGACATTGCGGCGATCATCCTGGAGCCGGTCGTGTTCAATATGGGCGCGGCGGAAGCCTCACCGGAATTCGTGCATGGCATCAGAAAGCTCTGCGATGAAGAGGGCTGCTGCATGATCATGGACGAAGTCATCACGGGGATGCGATTCCGCCCCGGCAGCGCACAGGGGTACTACGGCGTTCAGCCTGACCTCACCACATTCGCCAAAGCCATCGGCGCGGGCATGTCCATCTCGCTCGTCGGCGGCAAGGCGGAGATCATGGACATCTGCAGTCCCGGCGGCACCGTCGGTGTCAGCGGGACGTACAGCGGCAATCAGCTCGCGGTCTGGGCAGCCAACGAGTGTGTGAAGATGGCGCTTGAGCCCGGCTTTTACGACCACATCGAAGCGGTCGGCGGCAAACTCTTCACGGGCATGGAAGCGCTCATGAAAAAACACGGCCTCCCCGGCCATGTGCACGGCAAGGGTGCCCGGTTCGCGATCTACTGGGGCTACGACGATCCGGCGATCGACCAGGATCTCAGAAAGTCGCAGCAGCTGTTCAGAAGAGACATGGCCAACGCCTTCATCAACGGTGCGCTGGACAACGGCCTGTACTTCCACTCCTACTGGGATGCGCCGATCCCGTCTCACTGCGGGTTCTCGGTGCAGCACACGCTCGAGGATATCGACATCTCGCTGGAGAAGATGGACAAGGTCATGGCCGGCATGACATCCATGGTATAAAAAAGCGGATCCCGGAGAATCCGCCTGCTGTCCGCACCTTGAAAAGCATCAATACTTCTTGGTCTCGAGGGCTTTCTCGATCTTATGGAATCGCTCCGTCGCGGACTTGGACCGCATCGCGATGACCGTGTACAGCGTGTCGATGATGGCCATCTGCGCCAGACGCGAGGAGAGAGCCACGATCCGGTATCTGGTCTCATTGCTGGCCGTGTGCAGCGTGATGTCGCTCACCTTGGTCAGCGGGGAGGTGCCGATGTTCGTCAGAGAGATGATCGTCGCATGATTCTGCTTGGCGATCTTGCTGTTCGAGACGATGTCCACCGAGCTGCCGGAATGGCTGACGGCGAAGACGACATCCTTCTTCGTGCAGTTGGTAGCGGTGATCGCCTGGATATGGCTGTCGCTCACGGCGGCGGCGCGGATCCCGAGACGCAGCAGCTTGTGCTGCAGGTCGAAGGCGATGGCGTGGCTGTTGCCAAGACCGAAGATGTAGACGGTCTCCGCTTTCATGATGGCGTCCGCTGCGGCTTCGATCTCACCGGCCTGGACCGTATCGCGGGTCAGCTCAAGGGCGGCCACTTCGTTGGAGAAGACTTTGGCGATGATGTCCTCGATGCTGTCATCGTGGCTGAGCGATTCCTGGATGGCCTCGGTCGGGGTGACCAGGCTCTGGGCCAGGGTAAGCTTGAACTCCTGATAGCTGTCAAAGCCCATGCTGCGGCAGGCGCGCACGACGGTCGCATCACTGACGCCGCTGCTCTCGGCAAGACCGGAGACAGCGAGGCTGATGACTTCTTCGGGATGTTTCAGAGTATAGTTTGCGACTTTCCGCTCCGCCTTGCTCAGGGTCGGCAGCAGGGTCTGCAGCTTGAGCAGGACGGTGGAAGAAGAATTGTTGCCGGACATGGCGGTGCTCCTATATCAAAACATATGGAATGGTTGGAATTTGTTCAGTTGCATTATATCGACTGGACGATGCAAACTCAAGGAAAATGAAATAAAATTTCAAGATTTGAGAATGCGAATATAGAAATAATATTTCAGAAATGATATATTATAAATGAAATGTAGTTACAAATGACAGCAGGTTGTCAAGGAGAGAGTATGGAACACAGAGCGTTTATGATCAATATGATACAGAGCGAACTCGAAGACGCTGTCGGCGTTGAGAACGTCAGTGTTCGTCCGACGGACCAGCTGGTCTATGGTGTGGACTACTTCTGGGTAGCCCGCATGTGGGCGGACAAGGCGCAGGAACCGCCGAAGCCGGATTTCATCGTTCGCCCGGGGAGCGCGGAGGAAGTCTCCAAGGTCCTGAAGATCGCCAACTACTACAAGATCCCTGTCCAGACCTGGGGCGGCGGCAGCGGCTCGCAGGGCAGTGCGCTGGCGATGGCCGGCGGCATCATTCTGGACATCAAGAGGATGAACAAGCTCATCGACATCAATCTCGAGGACCGGACGATCACGGCCGAGACCGGCATGGTCTTCCAGACCCTCGAGTGGTACGCCAACCAGAAAGGCTACAGCATCATGCACATCCCGAGCTGCCTCACGTGCGGCACGATCGGCGGCGCGCTCGCCCACCGCGGGATCGGCATCTTCTCCACAAAGTACGGCAAGATCGACGACCAGTGCATCAGCCTGGAAGTCGTGCTGCCCAACGGGGACATCATCAATACCCTGCCTGTGCCGAAGCATGCGGCCGGGCCTGACCTGATGCAGATGTTCATCGGCTCCGAGGGCACGCTGGGGGTCATCTCCAAGGCGACCTTCAAGCTCGTGGAAATGCCGGAGTGCAGACTGTTCCGCGCGTTCCTGTTCAAGAACTTCACGGACGGCCTCAATGCCTGCCGGGAGATCGTGCAGGCGATGAAACCTTCGATCATGCGGCTGTTCGACCAGGCCGAGACCGCTTCCATCATCAAGGACGTCCTCGGTGTGGAGCGCGACGGGGCCTTCATGAACCTGGCCGTGGAGGGGACCGAAACCATCGCCAACATGGAGATGGAGAAGATCTTCGAGATCTGTAAGAAGTATGAGGCGGAGGACATGGGCGCCGAGTACGGCGAGAAGTGGTATGAGAATCGCATCACCTTCTTCTACCCCGGTCACATCATGAACAATCCGCAGATGTTCGGGACCATGGATACGGTCGCAACCTTCAGCAACATCGAAAAGATCTACTGGGCCATGAAACACGCGGTCGAGGACAACTTCCCCGGCGTGCGGTTCATCGCACACTGCTCGCACTGGTACGACTGGGGCACGATGATTTACGACCGGTTCATCATGGACGAGCCGCCGGAAGATCCGGAAGAGGCGATCCGCCTGCACAACCAGATCTGGAACGCCGGTGTGCGCGCAGCCATGGAGAACGGCGGCGTTATCAACGACCACCACGGCGTCGGTCTGAAGCTGTCCCGCCTGATGAAGGAGCAGTACGGTCCGGCGATGCAGGTCCTAGAAGGGCTTAAGAAATCGCTCGATCCCAACGGGATCATGAACCCGTTCAAGCTTGGCTTATAGGAGGTGCCCGGATGTTTACGAAGAAAGCTTTAGAACAAGCGGATGCCTGCAGATTTTGCTGGATGTGCCGGCACGTCTGTCCGGTCGGCCAGGTAACGGGCAAAGAGAGCAACAACGCGCGTGCAAAAGGATTTCTCGTCTCGATGGACGGCCGCGGGGCGAAGCTCGATGAGACCTCGATGGAGATCATGTACGAGTGCGCACTCTGCAAGGCCTGCACCAACGACTGCGCGACAGGGTATGATCCTGCGATCTTCATCCTCGAAGCGCGCACGAAGGCGGTTGTCGACGGACTCGTCCCGCCCAATGTGCAGCCTGTCATCGACAGAGCGATGGCCGGATGCATGTACGCGGAAGCGGAAGACACCGGCCTCGCTGCCGTGATCGCCAAACTGCCGGAGAAAGCAGACGTGGCAGTATACCTTGGGCCAGTGGCGCGCAGAAAGCAGCCTGTCATCGGCATGGCGCTGCTGTCGCTGCTGGAGAAGGCGGGTGTGAGCTATACCGCCCTCAGGGAAGAACCGCAGAGCGGCGCGGACCTCGGCGATCTTGTGGGCTATGTAGAAGACGTTAAGAAGGCGGCCGAGAAATGTGCGGCGGCTTTGAAAGAAACCGGCGCGGGGACCATCGTCGTGCTCGACGAGAACGATGCGGTCTTCATGAAACACCAGTGGGCCGAATGGGGCATCGAGTGCGGCCAGATCGTCACAGCGACGAGCTGCATCGCCTCGCTCATCAAGGACGGCAAGCTGGAGCCGGCGGCAGTGGAACTCACCGCCTGCTACCACGATCCGGCGCGGATCGCCCGCGACCTCGAGGAGTGGGAGCCGGCCAGAGCGATCATCGCGGCGATGGGCATCGAGCTGCATGAGCTGTTCCACAATAAGAAGGGCACGAAGAGCACCGGCGGCGGGATGCTGCATCAGACCTCTCCTGCGATCGCGGCGCAGGTCGCGGAGGCGCGGATGAACGACATCCGCTTTGCGGAGGAGAGCGTCGTCATCACCTCGACCCCGACGGCGTTCGACAACCTGAGCAGCCTCGGCGCGGAGGATGTGGAGGTCAAAGACCTGTTCATTCTTCTGAACGACGCGTGCTAGCGGCAGACAGCGGCAGCGAACAGTTGTTGTTTGCACAAAAGGCGCCGTTTCTATGCGGCGGATGATATGATGAGATAGCAGGGTGCCCTGCCGGAAAGCCAGCGGGCTTGCCAGCAGGGCATTTTGGCAACGACCCGCGGGAGTGCGGGCAGACGGCGCATGGCGCCGGAAAGGAGCATACGATGCGGTATCTTCTGGGTGTAGACTTCGGCGGCGGGTCCTCGAAGGCGACCCTCATCGACGAAGAAGGCCATATCATTACAACAGCAGCGGAAGAATACCCGATGCTGTATCCGCACGTGGGCTGGGCGGAGCAGGATCTGGAAGCGCTCTATCAGGCGTTCCTGACCAACATCCGCAATGTGCTCGCCAAGTCCAGGGTGGACGCAAAGGACATCGCGGCGATGTCGATCGACGGCGCGACGCATATCGGCGTGCTGCTGGATGAGACGAACGAAGTCATCCGGCCGGCGATCCACTGGACGGACTCGCGCAGTGCGGAGGAGGCGGCGCAGCTGGCGCCGCTGAAAGAGCGATTCATCGAACTGTGCTACAACGCACCGACACCGACCTGGACACTGCCGCAGATCATGTGGCTCAAGAACCACGAACCGGAAGCACACGCGCGCATCGCGAAGGTCATCTACCTCAAGGACTACATCCGCTACCGCGTGACCGGCAAGCTGGCGTCAGACTTCATCGAGGTCGAAGGGGCGCTGTTTTATGATGAAACAAAGCAGGACTGGTGCGACGACTTTCTGGCGATGGCGGACCTGACCAGGGACCAGATGCCGGAACTGCACGAGCCGGCGGAGATCGCGGGGACACTGCTGCCTGCCTTCTGCAAGGAGAGCGGGCTGTCGCCGGATACCATTGTTGCGTACGGCGCGACCGATACGGTCATGGAGATCTTTGCGGCCGGGGCGGCGAATGTCGGCGACACAACGATCAAGCTCGCGACCGCGGGACGGATCTGCCCGATCACCGACAAGGCGTATCCGGATCCGCAGCTGTTCTGCTACCGTCACGTGATCCCCGGCTACTGGTATCCCGGCACGGGCACGAAGACCTGCGCGCAGGCGATGCGCTGGTACCGCGACACGCTCGGGGCGCATGAGATGGAGCAGGCGAAGATGGGCACGCTGAATGCGTTCGAGCTCATCAGCGAGGCGGCGGCGAAGGTGCCGGCAGGGTCGGAGAAACTGTTCTTCCATCCGTACCTGCAGGGCGAGCTGACACCGTATCAGAATACGAGACTGCGGGCGAGCTTTACCGGTGTGGGCTCGTACCACACGAAAGCACACTTTGACAGGGCTCTCATGGAGGGCGTGGCGTACTCGCTGCGCGACTGCATGGGCGTCTTTGCGCGGCTCGGGATCAAAACGGCGGACAGGTTCCGGATCATCGGCGGCGGGAGCAAGAGCCCGATCTGGCGGCAGATCGTCTCGGATGTGCTCGACATGCCGCTGCAGCGCGTGACTTCGGACGACAGCTCGATCGGTTCGGCGATGCTGGCCGGCGTAGCGGCGGGCGTGTTCCCGTCCTTTGCGGCAGCGGTCGAGGCATGCTCGCAACTGGCGGAGACCGTGGAGCCGGATGAGCGGAATCGCAAAGTCTATGACGAAGGATTTGAAATCTATAAAGAGATACAGCAGGCCATGGAAAACGTGTATAATAAGTATTACTAGAGGCTGTTTTCCGTGCGACCGGGAAACGCCATACCGCCGCCGCGGCAACGCGGCTCACGGCCCCGCAGCGGGCATCACAGGCAGAGGAATGACATATGGATATCCTGGTTTGCATGAAGCAAGTTGTTGAGATCGAGACCGCCAAGATGACGGACGACTACCGCATCGACCGGGCGGGCAGCAGCAAGGCTGTCAATCCGGCGGACTGCGCGGCGCTCGAGCACGCACTTGCACTCAAAGAAAAATACGACGGCACCGTGACGGTCCTGACGATGGGCCCGGACAGCGCGGAGGAGATGCTCCGCGAGGTGGCGCCGCTCAATGTAGATAAACTGGTCCTGCTGCAGGACAAGGCGGCCGCAGGCTCCGACACACTTGCCACGGCGCGCATCCTGGCAGCGGCGGCAAGATACCTCGGTCCGTTCGACCTGATCCTGGCGGGGCGCCGGGCGGTCGACGGTGAGACCGGCCATGTACCCGCCGAAGTGGCGGCGCTGCTCGGCTGGCCCTGCGTGACGAACGTCGTCAGCGTGCAGGGCGGCGAGCGTACGGAAGATGCGAACGCGGACAAGGCCAAGGCGGCGTTTGAAAGCTACTCCTATGCGATGCCCGATCTCGAAAACGACGCGGCAGAGCTCGAAAAGCTGGCCTACGAGGCCAACAGTGTGATCTGCCAGCGGCTGCTCGAAGACGGCATGGCGACGCTGCGTGTGCCGCGTCCTGCGGTCATCTCCATCTGCGGCGGCGCGAACGAACTCAGACCGCCGAGTCTTGAGGGCATGCGCCGGGCAAAGGATCAGGAAATCCTGAAGCTCGACACCAGGGCGCTCGGCCTCGATCCGTCGAAGATCGGCACGGCAGGCAGCCCGACAAAGGTCAAGAGCCTCGTGATGCCGGAAGCGCCGGACCGCGAAAAGAAGCAGTACGACAGCGCCGAGGAAGGCGCGCAGGCGATCTACGAAGCCCTCATGGATGTGTCGGAGAAAAAGCGCCGCACCATGAGCATCGCCGAAGTCAAAGAAGCAAAAGAAAACCAGCCTGCAGGCTACCACGGCATCCTCATCATCGAGGACGAGCCGGCCAACCTGATCTCCGGGCTTGAACTCATCACCCACGCTGTGCACGAAGGCATCAATCCTGTCTGTATCCTGGCAGGGCCCGGCTCCCCGGAGGTGGAGAATGCGGTCGTGCGCGCCGGCGCAGCGGAACTCGATGTCCTGCTGACCGGAGAGAATCCTGATGACAGATATATCGCGGAGGCTGTCGCTGCATTCCTTACGGAGCGCGCGGAAGACGGTTCCCCGTTCGATTCGCTGGTGCTCGGCGCGACTGTGCGCGGCCGTGCGATCGCACCGATGGTCGGCGCGATCCTCTCGCTCGGCGTGACGGCGGACTGCACCGGCATCGACTATGAAGAAGATGGTACGCTCACGCAGACCCGACCGACGTTCGGCGGGACGCGCCTGGCGGAGATCGTCACCTCGACAAAGCCGCAGATCGCGACCGTGCGTCCGGGCATCTATGCAGACCGGACAGGGCTTGTCTCCCCGTCCTTCATCGGCACCCTGATGTACGTCCATCCGGTGCGCGGCAAGGGGCAGATCCAGCAGCTTGAGACCACGCAGGGGCAGGCCTCGATGCTGGCGGAGGCGGATGTTGTCCTCTCCGGCGGCAAGGATATCGGCGAAGACGGATTTGCCGTCCTCATGGCGCTGCGCGAGGCACTGGAAAAGAAATACGACGGCAGGTTCACCGTGGCGGTCGGCGCGAGCCGCGCAGCGGTGGACAACGGGTGCATCCCGTATTCGGCGCAGGTCGGACTGACCGGCAAGGTCGTCCATCCGCAGGTGTACGTCGCCTTCGCCATCGAAGGCGCGGTGCAGCACCTCGCCGGCATGAAGGATGCGGACCGCATCGCCGCCGTCAACACGGACCGCAAGGCGCATATCTTTGACCACGCGGACATCGGCGTGACATGCGACTGGCTGGAGACAGCCAAAGCGCTGCTCATGAAGCTCAGAGCGGAATAGCAGCCGAAAGCCTGCAAAGGCGGAGGAGAATACGATGCAGCAACAGACAGCCACGGTAATGGAAGGAGCCAGAAGAACGCCCATCCTTGACGTGGCGGATGTCGTTGTGGCAGGCGGTGGGATCGCCGGCTGCGCTGCCGCGCTCGCGGCGGCCCGCAACGGTGCGGATGTGCTGCTGATCGAAAAACAGACCATGCTCGGCGGTCTTGCGACCGCCGGGCTTATTACGTATTATCTACCCTTGTGCGACGGGGAGGGGACGCAGATGTCGTACGGCATCGCGGAGGAATTCCTCCATCTTTCCGTGCGCCATCATCCGGAGAAAGGGATCCCGGATTGTTGGAAAGCGGGAAGCACTGGAGCAGGTGGTGCGGTGCCGGTGGACTGTACTGCGGACCTGCAGGCGCAGCGCACCAAGTACAGATATGAGACGCGCTTTTCGCCCGGCTACATGGCGCTACTTCTCGAGGAGACGCTGCGGGAAGCAGGCGTGCGCATCCTCTACGACACGCGCATCTGCGGCGTGCATATGGACGAGAAGCGGATCACGCATCTTATCATCGAGAACGAAAGCGGCCGCAGCGCCATCGCGGCGAAGGCAGTGGTGGATGCCACCGGCAGCGCGGTGGTGCTGCAGCAAGCCGGCGCACCTGTCCGGGACCACGGGCAGGGCAACATCCTCGCCAGCTGGTACTACTACCTGAAAGACGGCAGGCAGGTCCTGCGGGAGTTAGGCGCGGCGCCGTCGATCATGGAGGAGCCGTTTGATACGGATGCACAGTTTGATGGGGCAGGAAGCAGCGGAAAGAGCCGCCTGTGGTATGCCGGCACGGACGGCGGCAGCGTCAGCGACTTCATTGCGGCGACGCATGAGAAAATCCTGGCGGACCTGCGTGCCGGCGACCGGGAAGTGACGATCCTGCCGACCATGCCGCAGCTGCGCATGACGCGCTGCCTGATCGGCGATTACGAATTGAAGGAGAAGGAAAGCGACGTCCACTTCGAGGATGCCATCGGCATGTGCGGCGACTGGCGCAAGCGCGGGATGCGGTACGAGATCCCGTACCGGAGCCTCACTACAAGCACCATCATCAATGCGTGGGCGGCAGGCCGGTGTATCTCGGCGGACGACGGCATGTGGGATATCAGCCGGGTGATCCCGCCGTGTGCGGTGACCGGCGAGGCGGCCGGGACAGCGGCGGCGCTGACGGCAAAGAAGGGGCCGGCAGGCAGAGCGATTCCTTATGAAGCCCTTGCAGCGGCATTGCGGGCACAGGGACAGCGGCTCACCTTAAGCGAAACCGGACGGTAGTGCAAGCCCGGCACGAGAGGCGCACGGGCGAACCGAGCAACGATAAGAGAAAAAGATGAAAGACAATAAAGACACAAAACAGAAAAACGATGAGATGAACTGGAAAGAGGGTCCGATGACCCCGAAGAAGTTCCTGTTCCAGCGGTACATCCTGTTGGCGGCGCTGGTGTGCGCAGTGCTCTCGGTCCTCATGGACCAGGGCGTTATCCACGTGGAACCGAAGGTCACGAATGCGTTCACGATCGCGGCGTTCGTGGGTGTGGTACTGCATCTGCTGCGGCAGAGTTTTGCGTCCAAGGCGGCCAAGTACCGGGCGACGCTCGAGCGATTGCATGAGATGGAGGCTGAAGAGGCAGCGGAGGCGGACGAAGCGGATTTGCCGGACGAGGAAAATGATCACTTCTGATCACAGCGATGACTTGCATACGCCCTGTGAAAGTTGTATTTTACTAAAGGACGCACATGGCGCCCATACAAATCTATATCGAACCATAAAGAGTGCGCGAGAGACAAGCCCGATGACCGCACAGCAACCTGCCGCACGGCAAGGTGCTAAAGCTTGAACGATGGGTAGATGGCATAGGAACATGCAGAGCCTGTCGTGACGATGGGCTCTTTTGTTATGGACAGCTTTCTGTTGCTGCTCTTTATGGCGGTCCGGCGAAGTGCCGGAGGAAGGAGCAAGCATCATGACTTATACGGAAGAAGAATACGCCACCTATGAATGGGGCACCATTAAAGTGCGGGACGAAATGCGCGCGGGAAGTGCGACATTTCTCGTAAAAGGCCCGGAGATAGAATGGCCGGACGCTCCGTTTCTCGACTGGCTCAAGGAGCGCGGGTACTCGATCTGGAGATACAGCCGGGGACACTTTGCCGGTGTCACGTGGGTCTGGGTCAATCTGAAGACCAAGAAATATGTGCTCGGCATGCCAGGTGTCCGCCGTGCAGAAGAGATCGGAAACCATGCAATCACAGTGGAAGAATTCAAAACGATTCTGGCGATCTTCGACAAATACGAGGGTAAAAGTCCGCTGGATATGGGCTGAGGGGTGATATGTTCTCCTCTTTTGCGGAAATACTAAAATGTGAGAAGAAATTTCAACGGTTGCGGGCACGAAATTAGGCGATTCCGCGTGGAAGGCAATATGACCTCCGGGAAGCGTTGAAAATAGTTCTCACTTTCTCCAGATTTTCAAAAAGAGAGAAAAAAACAAGCCGTTACGCGTATAGGGTGTGTGCATTACGCTTGCAGGATGTCGGCACCAGTGAAAACTGCGGGCACAAAGGGAAGATGATCGGGCAGCATTCTGGTGTAGTATAATAACTGAAGAGACTACAAAGACAGGCAGAAGACTACGCCGAAGCCTGCTTCTACGACTACTACGACCTCGTCGTCGCGGAGTCCATGGACCCGAACAGCCCGCTCTATGGCATGGACGATACCACGCTGATCAAGATCGCATACGACGACGCGTATGATGACTGGTACAGATATCATTGACATGGCCGCGAGGAGTCTTGCAAGGCTCCTCTTTTTGTGCGCTTTCGAGTGGCGGTTCGGAGTTGACATGATACCCCTATGGGGTATACGATAGCGATGCGAAGGAGAATCGCACAGTCTCATTAATGTGCGAAAATGGATATGGATAATCAGAAAGTAAAAAGCGAAGCGGCGTGCTGCTGCGCACCTGCTGAGAGTAGCACGGAAAAGGGCTGCTGCTGTCAGACCACAGATGCGGACGGCAATGTCCGGACCAAGCACCGCTCGGAAGAAGAGTACAAGGCGCTGATGAACCGCCTGAAGAGGATCGAAGGACAGATTCAGGGCATCCAGCGCATGCTGGAAAACGAAGCGTACTGCCCGGACATTCTGGTGCAGGTATCGGCGGTCAATGCGGCGCTGAATGGATTTAACAAGGAACTGCTCGCGAGCCACCTGCGTTCGTGCGTGGTTTCGGATATCCGCAGCGACGACCCGGCGGCGCAGGAAGAGGCGGTGGATGAACTCGTCACGCTGCTTAGAAAACTAATGAAATAGGACTTGTCAACTGGCAGACAGGGAATGCGGGAAAGGCATCTGCGGCGTGATGTCGATGCAGATTGCCAGCCCGGGAGAATGACAACGAATATGGAACAATACACAGTAACAGGCATGAGCTGCGCGGCGTGCAGCGCGCGTGTGGAAAAGGCGGTCTCGAAGGTCCCGGGCGTAACTTCGTGCTCGGTGAGCCTCTTGACCAACTCCATGGGCGTGGAGGGCACGGCGAGCGCAGCGGACATTATCAAAGCGGTCGAGAATGCGGGATACGGCGCAGCGGCGCGCGGCGGGAATGCTGCGGGTGGCGCCGGATTTTCTGGTGCAGGCGCATCCGACGGGTATGCGGCTGCGGCGAGACTGCGCGAGCAGGAGGAAGCGCTTCGTGACACGGAAACGCCGAGGCTGAAAAAGCGATTACTTACCTCTCTGTGCTTCCTTGTCGTCCTCATGTATTTCTCCATGGGGCACATGATGCTCGGCTGGCCCATCCCGGCTCTCTTCGAGAACCACGTGGCCCTGGCTCTCTTCGAGATGCTCATCGCCATCATCGTCATGACCATCAACGGCAAATTCTTCACGAGCGGCTTCAGGAGCCTGGCCCACGGCGCGCCCAACATGGACACGCTGGTCGCGCTGGGATCGGCCGCTTCGTTCGGATATTCCCTTGTTGAACTATTCATCATGATAGACGCCATGGGAAAAGGCGACAGCGGAACAGTCCACAAGTTCGCCATGGATCTCTACTTCGAATCTGCGGCGATGATCCCGACGCTGATCACGGTCGGCAAGCTGCTTGAGGCGATGTCCAAGGGCAGAACGACCGATGCGCTCAAAGGCCTGATGCAGCTGGCCCCGAAAACGGCGGTCGTGCTGCGGGACGGCAATGAAACCGAAGTGCCCATTGAAGAGGTCCGCACTGGTGATCTGTTCGTCGTGCGACCCGGCGAGAATATCCCGGTGGATGGTGTCATCGTGGACGGGGAAAGCGCTATCAACGAAGCGGCGCTCACCGGCGAGAGCATTCCGGTTGATAAAGCGACCGGCGATACCGTGCAGGCGGCGACGGTCAATCAGAGCGGTTTCCTGACCTGTAGGGCGACCCGCGTCGGCGAGGACACCACGCTCGCGCAGATCATCAGGATGGTCAGCGATGCGGCAGCCACCAAGGCACCGCTCGCAAGGATCGCCGATAAAGTCTCGGCCATCTTTGTGCACGCGGTCATCGGCCTCGCACTCCTGACAATGGGCGCGTGGCTGCTCCTCGGCAAAGAGTTCGGCTTTGCTATCGCCCGCGGCATCAGCGTGCTCGTCATCAGCTGCCCGTGCGCACTCGGCCTGGCGACGCCGGTCGCCATCATGGTTGGCAACGGCATGGGTGCGAAAAACGGCATTTTGTATAAGACGGCGCAGTCCCTCGAGGAGACCGGCCGCGTGGATACGGTCGTGCTCGACAAGACCGGCACCATCACCGCCGGCGAGCCGAAGGTGACAGATCTCCTGCCCGCGGAAGGCGTCGCGGAAGAAGTGCTTCTCACCGCTGCAGCAGCGCTTGAGCAGAAGAGCGAGCACCCGCTGGCGAAAGCGGTTATGGATTATTGGGAAACAAATGCGCCGATGCGTGGTGCCGCGGAAGACGGCGCAGCAGATGCCGCCACTCACATGCCTGCGCCGGAAGTCTCCGGCTTCAAGGCGCTGCCGGGCAACGGGCTGACCGCCGTTCTGGAGGACGACCCGTTTGATCTCTACGACGGTGCTGTCCTGACCGGCGGCAACCGCGCATTCATCGAGCAGCAGCTCACACCCGCGGACAAAGAATTACTGGCCGGCACGCAGGCGGCTGCGCTCGCGGAGCAGGGCAAGACGCCGCTGTACTTTGCGGCTGATGGGCGATTCCTTGGCATCATTGCGGTCGCAGATGTTATGAAGGAAGAGAGTCCGCAGGCGATCCGCGAACTCCGGAACATGGGCATCCGTGTGGTCATGCTGACCGGCGACAATGAGCGCACCGCAAAGGCGGTCGGTGCGGCGGCCGGCGTAGACGACGTAGTGGCTGGTGTTCTGCCAGACGGCAAGGAGGCGGTCATCCGCGAATTGCAGAAAGATGGCAAGGTTGCGATGGTCGGCGACGGCATCAACGACGCGCCGGCGCTCACCCGCGCGGATATCGGCATCGCCATCGGGGCGGGCACGGACGTCGCGATCGATGCGGCGGATGTGGTCCTGATGAAGAGCCGCCTAACGGATGTGCCGGCGGCGATCCGCATGAGCCGGCAGACGATCCGCAACATCCACGAAAATCTGTTCTGGGCATTCTTCTACAACGCGATCTGCATCCCGCTCGCGATGGGCGTTTACGGGATCGCGATGAAGCCCATGTATGGCGCGGCGGCGATGGCACTTTCGAGCTTCTTCGTCTGCATGAACGCGCTGCGGCTCAACCTGTTCAACATGCACGATGCGTCGAAGGACAAGCCGCGCAGAAAGAAGGCGGCGATGGCGGCTGCCGGAGTGGAAGGCACTGCGGCGCCGGAAACCGGCGGGGCTGCCGAAATGCCCGCAGCAGGCGATTCCGCGGAGCTGCAGAAAACCATGCACATCGAAGGCATGATGTGCGAGCACTGCGAAGCGCGCGTGCGCAAAGCGCTCGAGGCACTGGACGGCGTGACCGGTGCGGAAGTGAGCCATGAAGCAGGGACAGCGGTCGTGAACATGACCGCAGAAATAGATCACCAGGTCCTCAAAGACGCTGTCGAGGCGGAGGACTACCAAGTTATATCCATTGAAGACGCCGCGGAAGGCGCGGAAAAGGAGACAACCATGAAAAAGACCATGAATATCGAAGGCATGATGTGCATGCACTGCGAAGCGGTCGTCAGCCATGAGGCGGGCACGGCAGTCGTCGAGATGACGGAAGACATCGACAACGAAGCGCTGAAGAAGGCAGTCGAAGATAAAGACTACGCGGTGAAGGCGATCGCATAATTGGTTTTGCAGAGACAGTGATTTGAAGCGCGGCGCAGACGGACCAGCTCGAGTGCATCGTTGCGAATGAAATGAGCACAGATGCAGGAGGGCGGCCGGCTGACAGCCGCGCTTGGCGATTCCATGTGTCTATAAAAAAACATCTGCAGCCCTGTGCTGCGGGGTTACATCTTCCCTGCACTTGTGATATAGTAATCGGGTAAATGTTATAAATTAATGCTTCGTGCGTTGTTATCTTTGGAAAGGGGAAGAACAATGGTCGGAACAAAAGTAGTTTTGAGAACCCGTATGTCTGCTGCTGATGCTCACTATGCTGGCGAGCTGGTAGAAGGCGCTCATATCGTTACAGCTTGGGGCGACGTTGCTACAGAGCTGGCTATCCGTATGTTCGGTGACGAAGGTCTGTTCGTTGGTTACAGCGAAGTTCGTTACACCGCTCCGGTTTACGCTGGTGACTTCATGGAATACGTTGGCTGGATCGAGAAGAAGGGCAACACCTCCATCACCTGCCACTTCGAAGCTTACAAGTACATCCAGCTCCCGAGAGATCCCGAGTGTGCTGAGAGTGCTGCAGACGTTATCCCGGAACCCATCAAGTGCGCTTACGCAACTGGTACTGTCATGGTTCCGAAGGATTGCTGGAGATTCGAGCATGCAGATCCGGAATTCACAAAGGTTCTGGAAGGCTAGTTCATCCAAATCAGTCAGAAGACCGGCTTGCCTCGTGCAGGCCGGTTTTTTCGTGGAATCGCACTGCCGGAACGCCGGTAAAACAGACCTGGTTTTAAGAAAGTATTTGTGTTTCCCCTTGTATTAAGAATTACTTATAACCGTCAAAAGAAACTCGGAATTCTATCGTGTATAAAAGAGTGATATGATAAAGACAGTTAATAAAGGTGTATGCGGCGTCACCGAAGACGCCGTGTCAAAACCATAAAAATCGAGGAGGTATAGTCCAATGATTGGTACAAAAGTTTCCCTGAAGACCCGTATGTCCGCTGCTGATGCTCACTATGCTGGTGAACTGGTAGAAGGTGCTCATATCGTTACCGCTTGGGGCGATGTTGGTACAGAACTCGCGATCAGACTGTTCGGCGATGAATCCCTCTTCGTTGGGTACAGTGAGATCCGCTACACCGCACCTGTATATGCCGGCGACTTCATGGAGTACACTGGCTGGATCGAAAAGGTGGGCACCACCTCTCTGACCTGCAAATTTGAAGCTTACAAGTACATCACGCTGCCCAGAGATCCGGAATGTGCAGACAGCGCTGCAGACGTTCTGCCCGAACCCCAGCTCTGCGCTTACGGCACCGGCACCCTGATGGTCCCGAAAGAATGCTGGCGCATCGAGCATGCAGACCCTGCATTCCAGAACAGATAGGATCTGCTGTGCGGAAAGGCTGCCGCTTGAAAGAAACGCAGCTGCACAAGATGACGGTAAAGAGCCGGCCCGGAGTTTTCGGGGCCGGTTTTTTCGTTGGAAACGCACAGTCTGAAGCAGCCGGCGGCTATGTACGGATTTGCAGGCGGTTTATTGATTTGGCCCGGGCAGCCATGTACAATAAGGTCATCGGGACACAGGGCCCGGCGTCTGCAGAAGACGGCAAAAAAGATAAAAGTTTACGAGAGGACACGCGATGCGGTACACGTTCGAATGCGATTATAATGAAGGCATGGCACCGGAGATACTCGAAGCGCTCAGCCGGACCAACATGGTCCAGACGGCAGGCTACGGCATGGACCCGTTCACAGAGTCAGCGAAGGAGAAGATCCGTGCGGCCTGTGAATGTCCTGAGGCGCAGATCACGCTGCTTTCCGGCGGCACGCAGACCAACCAGCTGATCATCGACACCATGCTGGCGCCCTACGAAGGCGTCGTGGCGGCGCAGACCGGGCACGTGGCGGTCCACGAAGCCGGCGCGATCGAGTTCACCGGGCACAAAGTCCTGACGGTGCCTTCGCACGACGGCAAGATGGACGCGGGCGAACTGGAAGCTTTCGCTGCGGCGTTCTACGGAGACGGCAACCACGAGCACATGGTCTTTCCGGGTCTGGTCTACATCAGCCATCCGACCGAGATGGGCACGCTCTATACACGGGACGAACTGACCGCGCTCGCAAAGGTGTGCCATCAATACAATATGCCGCTGTACCTCGACGGCGCGCGCCTCGGGTACGGCATCGCGGCCATGCCGGAGGTAGACCTGCCGTTCATCGCAAAGACCGTGGACGTGTTTTACATCGGCGGGACCAAAGTCGGGGCGCTGTTCGGCGAAGCAGTGGTCTTCACAAAGGGCAACGAGCCGGCGCATTTCGTGACGCAGGTCAAACAGCACGGTGCGCTGCTGGCGAAGGGCCGGGCGCTTGGCGTGCAGTTCGATACGCTATTTACGGACGAACTGTATCTGCGGCTCGGCAGGCATGCCATCGACATGGCCGGCAGGCTGCAGCAGGTTCTGGCGGATGCTGGCTTTGCATTCTATATGGAGTCGAAGACGAACCAGCAGTTCGTCATCATCGAGAACAGCAAAATGGAGCCGCTCGCCGAAAAGGTCGGCTACGGCTTCTGGGAGGCGTATGATGCGGATCACACCGTGATCAGGTTTTGCACCTCCTGGGCGACGACCGATACAGCGCTTGAAGCGCTGGCGGCAGTATTGAAAGAGGTTCTGTAAAGGCAGAAGTCCTGGCAAGGGGGCGCACGATGGATACTGAAAAATGCAAGATCGTACTGGCGGTCGCCCAGACAGGCAGTTTTTCGGCGGCAGCTGCACAGAATGGGTATACCCCGGCGGGCATCAGTTATACGGTGGATGTGGTGGAGAAGGAACTGGGCTTCTCCCTGTTCGCGCGCACGCACGGCGGGGTCAAACTGACCCGCGCCGGAGAGCAGATCCTGCCGTTTATCAAAGATCTGGTCAATGCGGCCGGTCGTCTGGAGCGGCAGGCATCGAAAGTCAGTAATCTGCTGTGGGGGGATGTGACGATCGGCTCTTTTTCGAGTATCGCCATGAAATTCATGCCGACGCTGCTGGGGGATTTCAAAAAACTGTACCCGGACGTTTCGGTCAGGATCCAGGAGGGTGTCCAGCAGGACCTGATCCGGATGGTGACCTCCGGCGGGGCAGACTTTGTGATCTGCAGTCATCAGGATGGCGTAGACTGCCAGTTCATTCCTCTGCGGAGAGATGAGATGTGGTGTGTGATCCCAAGAGAGCATCCGCTGGCGGCCGGGGAGTCGGTCATGCCTTACAAACTGTCGGGCGAGGATCTGATCATGCCTGCCTACGGGGAGGATCCGGATGTGTTCGACCTGCTCGAGCGGTTTCATATCAACGCAAATATCCGGTACTCCACGGTGGAGACCGATACGGCATACGCGCTGATGGAGAAGGGCCTCGGGATCGTTGTCACGAATGAACTGGCCATGGAAAACAAAGTGTTTAATGGGGTGCCGCTGCCATTTGACCCGCCGCAATATGTAGAAGAAGGCATCTATGTGCCGGATCTGGAAGAGGCCTCTCCGCCTGCGCGCAGATTCATTGCGTATCTGCGGGAAAACATCGCGGCGCTCGATCCGGAAGGAGCTATCATCGAAGACGTTGCGGATGCCGGCAGCGGGGACGATCGTCAGCGGCCGGTCAGGTAGTCGCGGTAGGCGGCGAAGGCGGACGGGACGGACCAGACGTCGCGGATCGCATCGATATCGGCAATGAAGAGGCGGCCGTCATCGGCGGCCTCTTTTTGTGTGTCTGCGGGCGCCGATACAGAGTCGGCGGGCGCCGCAGCACCTTGCACGGGGGCTGGGTCTTCCGCGGTGCGCCGCTCCGGTGCGGTGCGGTCGAACGCCGTCCACTCGTCGGCGAACACTTCCCAGGCGATCATGTGCCATTCTTTGTGTGTGAAGATGTGCTTTGCCGGCGGGAGTTTTTTGATGCGCAGCGGGCCGAATCCCATCTCTTCCACGGTGCGCAGGGCGTCCGCTTTTTTGAGGTGGCCGGGCACGTTCGGGAATTCGTACAGGCTGGCGAGCAGGCCGGTGTCCGGGCGTTTGCGCAGCAGGATGCCGCCCTTAAAGCGGATCAGGAAAACGGTTATGTCTTCGATGGTGCGCTTCGCCTTGGCGGGACGGTTGGGAAGTTCTGTCTCCCGGCCTTCCGCGTGGGCACGGCAGAAAGCAGCGAGCGGGCACTTGTTGCAGAGCGGCGCCGCATTCGGCAGACAGATCGTCGCGCCGAGATCCATCAGGGCCTGGTTGAAGGCGCCGGGAGAGGTGTCGAAAGTGACAAGATCATCGCCGAGATGTTCGGCATTGGCGAGCTCGATCAGCGGCCCGAAAAACGCCTCGGCGTCTTTGCGCGCCTGCGGTGTCAAGATGCTGTCTTCGTAGCAGGTGAGTCTGGCAAAGACGCGCAGCAGGTTGCCGTCGATGGCGGCGACAGGTTCGCCGAATGCGATGGAGCTGATCGCGGCCGCCGTGTACGGGCCGATCCCCGGCAGTTTTCTAAGATCGGCCGCGCTGGCGGGCATCTGCTCGCCATAGTCCTCCATGAGGACCACGGCGGCCTTGTGCAGGTTGCGGACACGGCTGTAGTAGCCGAGCCCCTCCCACAGTTTCAGATAGGTGTCTTCGTCCGCGGCAGCCAGTGCGGCGATGTCGGGGAGCGATTCCAGGAAACGCGCATAGTACCCCTTCACGGCCTCAACACGGGTCTGCTGCAGCATGATCTCCGAAATCCAGACATGGTAAGGCGTCGGGTCCTCGCGCCACGGGAGGATCCGCCGGTTCTTTTCATACCAGAGCAGAAGGCGGCCGGTCAGCCCGGCAGTCTCATGCTCCGCATATAATTCCCTGGATGCGGGATTGTTCTCATAGCCCGGATCATTTGTTTTCATATCTTGCACCGCCTATATTTTATGGGAAGCGGCACGTTGATTGCAACCCGCACATGGTATAATAGCAGTAGAAGAAAGCACCTGCGGTGTGCAGTGCGGAAAGGAGCCTGGCATGCTGACATTATATCTGGCTGGCGGATGCTTCTGGGGCGTCCAGAAATACTTTGATCAGTTCCGCGGTGTGGAAAGCACCGAGGTTGGCTATGCGAACGGTCCGGCCAGCGTCCGGCTTGATCTGGCAGAAGGCGCAGGCGTGACCGGCACCTCAGGGGCGAAGGATGTCTGGGAAGAATACGTGTTTTCCGAAGACAATCCGCCGTACTACGACACTGTCTGCGCGGGCGTCGGCTTTGCGGAGACCGTGAAGGTGGTCTATGACCCAAAGGTCCTGCCGACAAAGACACTGCTCGGCTACTATTTTGATGTCATCGACCCGCTCGCAGTGAACAGACAGGGACCGGACACCGGCGTGCAGTACCGTACCGGCATTTACTATGAGGAATCCGCCGCGGGGGAACTTTTGCCCGCGATTCGCGAAGCGGCCGCTGCGAGGGAAGAGGAACTCGGTGCGCAGCTGGCCACAGAGATCGAGCCGCTCCGCAGCTACTATCCAGCTGAGGAATACCATCAGAAGTACCTCGAGAAGCGCCCGTTCGGATACTGCCACATTCCCAAGAAGTATTTCTTCCGTCAATATGCCATGGACAAAGCGGCAGAGGAGACGGGCGACTAAAAATGCGCCGGCAGACCGCAAATTCCTGTCCTTTGCAGCAGCTATCGTGGTAAAATAACGACAGATGTTATTTTGAAAGGAGGCCCACCATGAAGTGCCCATATTGCCAGAATGAAATGACCCCCGGCAAGCTCGAGGTCGACACCACCCCGGCTGTGCCCGTGAGGAGATTTGTTGCGGAAGGCGAAACGCCGGTCAAAGAGAAAGGCATGCTTGGCTTTATGACCCGCATCAAGGGCAACGGTGACCCGGAGGAACGCTTTAAGGCATACCGCTGCGACACATGCCGCAAGGTATTCGCTGAGTTTAACCTCGAATAAACTGTCGTATGAATAAGGAGGAATCGCTATGATCCGCAAACCCATCCTCGTTGAAAAGGAACATGCACAGGGCGGCAACGGGACCGCTTACAACTATTGCATCGCCACCGAAGAAGAACTCCTCGGCGCAGCGCGTCTTTATGCGCGTGTTGTACTGCCTCCGGGGGCCAGTGTCGGCGTGCACACCCATACCGGTGAGACGGAGCCGTACTACATCCTGAAGGGCACCGGCATGTTCACCGAGCCGGACGGCAGCGTGGTGGAAGTCCACGAGGGCGACTGCTGCATCATCGAGCCCGGCCAGTCCCATGGCATTGCCAACGAGAGCGACGAGGACCTCGAGTTCATGGCGCTGATCTATTTCGATCACTCGGAGGACAAGTAACGTGCTGACAACAGGGATCAAAGGAAAAGAGACCGTCACCGCTGCCGAAAGCAACTCCGCGAAGACGATGGGCAGCGGCTCTCTTGACGTATTTGCGACGCCCGCGATGGTGGCGCTGATGGAGAAGACCGCGGTGATGAGCGTGGAATCGCACCTCGAGCCCGGCCAGACGACCGTCGGCACCGCGCTCGACATCAAGCACTCGGCGGCCACGCCCCTAGGCATGACCGTCACCTGCGAGAGCGAGCTCGTCGCCATTGACGGCCGCAAACTCACATTCGCAGTGACCGCCTCGGACGAACGGGGCGTGATCGGATCGGGCATGCACGAGAGATTTATCGTGGATGCTGAGCGATTCCAGGAAAAAACAAATAATAAGTAGATAACAAAGTACTCACAGAAAGGCCTGACCGGGCAGAAAGGACCAACCAATATGGATGTAACAAAGATCAGAAGACCGGACGGGATGGCGCGCATCACCACGAAGGAGCAGGCGGATGCGTTCATCGCAGAGCAGATCAAGCTGGCGCAGGATGAGATCGGGGACAAGAAGGTTCTCCTCGCGCTCTCTGGCGGTGTCGACAGCAGCGTCGTCGCAGCCCTGCTCATCAAGGCGATCGGCCAGCAGCTCGTCTGCGTGCACGTCAACCACGGCCTCCTCAGAAAGGGTGAGCCGGAGCAGGTCATCGAAGTCTTCAGAAATAACATGAACGCCAACCTGATCTACGTCGATGCGACCGACCGGTTCCTCGACAAGCTGGCGGGTGTGACCGACCCCGAGCAGAAGAGAATGATCATCGGCGGCGAATTCATCGAAGTCTTTGCCGAGGAAGCGCGCAAGCTGGACGGCATCGAGTTCCTGGCGCAGGGCACCATCTGGCCGGACGTTCTCGAGAGCGAAGCCGGCATCAAGGCGCACCACAATGCAGGCGGTCTGCCGGAAGATCTCGACTTTGAGCTGATCGAGCCGGTCCGCATCCTGTTCAAGGACGAAGTCCGCGTGGTCGGCAAGGCGCTCGGTCTGCCGGAGAACATGGTAGAACGTCAGCCCTTCCCGGGTCCGGGTCTTGGTGTCCGCTGCCCCGGCGCGATCACAAGAGACAGACTGGAAGCAGTCCGCGAGTCCGACGCGATCCTGCGCGAAGAGTTCGCCAAGGCAGGTCTGGAGGGCAAGGTCTGGCAGTACTTCACTGTCGTTCCGGACTTCAAGTCCACCGGCATCAAGGACGGCAAGCGTACATTTGACTGGCCGTGCATCATCCGCGCGATCAACACCACCGACGTCGTCGAAGTCACCGTTGAGCACCTCGATCCTGCGCTGATCGATCATCTGGTGCAGCGCATTACAACCGAAGTTCCCGGCATCAACCGCGTGCTGTACGACTACACACCCAAGCCGCCGGCAACGGTCGAGTGGGAATAACTGACAAAACCCGCAAAGCCTTGAAAACACTGGGGTCTTAAAGCGGAAACGGGGCATTTGATAGCAAATTGATAGCAGATACCAAAA
>CADATO010000020.1 GCA_902790905.1 uncultured Eubacteriales bacterium | reverse complement strand
TTCTTCAGGAGCCTTGTCGATCTCATCGAATGCAACGTCAGCACCCAGACCGTATCTGTTCGCCAGAACGGATGTGATCGCCGCTGTCAGCGTGGTCTTGCCATGGTCTACGTGACCGATGGTGCCGATGTTGATATGCGGCTTTGTTCTTTCAAATTTCTGTTTCGCCATTTTTTCTCCTCCTGAAAAAGATAACTAACAAAACATGTTGATTGTTTTCAATATTGGAGCTGTTGAGCAGACTTGAACTGCCGAACCTCTTCCTTACCAAGGAAGCGCTCTACCAACTGAGCTACAACAGCACGTTACCGACTTATAATACTATGACTTGCACCTGTTGTCAATGGAGCAATCCGCTCTCGCGTGCCATTTTTCTGATCTTCTTTTTCATCCGCTCGGCAGCGTTGTAGATCGCTTTCGGATCTTTCCCTTTCTCTTCCGCCATCTGCCGGACGGATTTGCCCGCAAGTCTTCCCTCAAAGACGTAGCGTTCCAGTTCGCTGAAGCCGTCTTTCCATTCTCCGTTCACGAGAGACAGCAGGTCTTCCGCTTCGGGCACCGCTGCCTCCGCACCTGAAGCATCACCGCCGGCGGCCAGTGCCTCCTCCCCGAGCTGCGCCTCCGCCATGCGTGCGCCGCCCTCTTCATCCAGAGAAAGAGAAGTGTTCAGCGGTTCGTGTTTTCTGCGCGCCGCGGCCTTGATCGCATCCTGGATCTGCCGGTCGATGCAGACCGAGGCGAACGTCGCAAAAGAAGCGCCGCTGCCCGGTTCAAATCCATGCACGGCCTTGAACAGACCGATCATGCCTTCCTGCACGACATCCTCTTTATCCGCCCCTAATATATAGTACGCTTTTGCGCGCAGCCGGACATGCCCCTTATAGCGGCCGAGCAGCTCTTCTTCCGCCCGGCTGTCACCCGCCTGCGCCGCTTTTGCCAGCGTCTCATCTGACCGTTTTGTCATCGCCGTTCCTCCGTGCCCTGCAAGGTGCCCGCGTCAGTCCGCTGCCGCCAGGTCGCGCTGCCGCCTCGCCTCATACAGGATCACCGCCGCCGCATTGGACGCATTCAGCGAATTGATCTTTCCGCGCAGCGGGATCGACACGGTGAGGTCGCAGTGCTCCTTCACAAGTCTGCTGATGCCCTTGCCCTCGTTGCCGACGACGATCGCCAGCGGCCCCTTGAGGTCCGCTTCATAATATAAGGAATCGCCCATGTCGCACGCCGCGATCCAGACGCCTTTTTCCTTCAGCTCTTCCATCGTCCGCACCAGATTGGTGACGCGTGCGACCGGCATGTATTCGATCGCCCCGGCCGACGCCTTTGCCACGGTTTCGGTGAGACCGACGCTCGCGTGCTTCGGGATGATGATACCGTGCGCACCGGCACACTCCGCGCTGCGCATGATCGCGCCGAGGTTGTGCGGATCTTCCAGACCGTCCAGCAAGACCAGCAGCGGATCTTCACCGCGCGATTCCGCCAGGCGGAGAATGTCTTCCACCTCGGCATACGTGTGCGCAGCCGCCTGTGCAACAACACCCTGGTGCACCGCGCCTGCCGCCATGCGGTCAAGCGCAGCCCGCGAGACGCGCGTCATCACAAGGCCGCGTTCCTTCGCCTCCGCCATGATCTTGCCGATCGATCCTTCCGCGTTATCCTGCACAAAAAGACGGTCGATCGCACGACCGCTCCTGAGCGCTTCGAAGACAGCATTGCGCCCTGCGATCAGCCCTTCCGGCAAAACCGCAGCCGGCGCCTCGTCCGCGCGGTCCCTGCGCGGCCGGCGCTGCTGTCTGTCATTCCTGGTATTCTTTTCGGGATTGTGTCTGTCCGCTTTCGCGCCTTTACCGCTCTTCGCTGTCTGCGGGCGCTGCGTCTTTGTCTTCGCCATTGCTGTTCACTCTCTTGTATCTGACAAACCGGTACGAATAGCCGTTCTCCTCGCAGGCCTCTTCCGCCTGCCAGTCCATTGCAAAGGCCGGATCCTCGTCCAGGTTCGGGAAGTACCGGTCCGCATCGAAAGCCGCATCGATCTTTGTCACATAGACCGTATCGATCATCGGCAGCATCGCTTTGTAAATACTCTCCCCGCCGCACACGATCACATCGCCGGCGATATGGAGCGCTTCCTCGAGACTGCGGCAGACCGTGCAGCCCTCCCGCTCGAAGGAAGGATCGCGTGTCACAACGATGTTCTCCCGGCCCGGCAGCGGTCTTCCGCCCGGGAAGGAGTCCAGCGTCTTGCGGCCGACAAGGATCTTCTTGCCGATGGTCAGTTCTTTGAAGTATTTCAGATCGCCCGGCAGGTGGCACAGCAGTGCATTCCCTTTGCCGATCGCCCAGTTGCGGTCGACGGCGACGACAGCTTTGTACATGGCGTTTCCTCGCAGTTCTTCTGATACCGTCAGATCGCGATGGGGATATCCTTGATCTGCGGGTTCTTCTGATAGTTTTCAATGACGATATCATCAAGCGTAAAGTCGTAGAAATCCTTTACATCCGGATTGAGTCGGAACGTCGGTGCGGGATACTGCGGCCGCTGGATCATTTCCTTGATGATCGGCACGTGGCGGTCGTAGATGTGCGCATCCGCAATGACATGTACGAGTTCCCCGGGCTTGAATCCGGTGACCTGTGCCAGCATGTAGACCAGCACGGCGTACTGCACGACATTCCAGTTGTTCGCCGCCAGGATATCCTGCGAGCGCTGGTGCAGGATCGCGTTCAGGCGGTCGCCGGTGACATTGAAGGTCACACTGTAGGCGCACGGCTCGAGCCCCATCTCCATCAGATCATTGAAGTTGAAGATGTTGGTCAGGATGCGCCGGGAATACGGCTGGTTCTTCAGCTGCCAGATGACATTGTCGACCTGGTCCATCTCCCCCTGCGCAAACTTGTACTTGATGCCCAGCTGATAGCCGTAGGCTTTGCCGATGGTGCCATTCTCATCCGCCCACTCGTCCCAGATGTGGCTGTGCAGGTCCTTGATGTTGTTGGACTTCTTCTGCCAGATCCAGAGCATCTCGTCCACGGCGGACTTGATTGCCGTCGGGCGGAGCGTCAGCGCCGGGAACTCTTTGGAGAGATCGTACCGGTTGACGACACCGAACTTCTTGATCGTGTGCGCAGGTGTCCCGTCCGGCCAGACCGGGCGGACCTTCTGCCCTTCCGAAGAAAATCCGTTCTCGATGATGTCCGTGCACATATCCACAAACAGTCTGTCTGCATAACTCATTGTGTTCCCTTTCCGCACTCCCTGCAGCCTGCCGCCGCAGCCGTGCGATCACTTCAAAATAACATAGCGGACGATGCAGCCGATCACAGCCAGTGCGATCACCACAGCCATGGTGATCTCCGACTTGCTCCAGCCTTTGGGCAGCTCTTTCTGCCGCTCCATGTTTTCACGGGTGTACTCGCGGTTGGTCACCACGTAGTCCGTGAAGGCATCCTTGCCCTTGTTATAAGTCCATCTTTTCTTTTTCTTCTTTTTTTCTTTGCTCATTGCTGTATGACCCGGCCATGCCGGCTGTCTGCATTTACTCCTGCTGCCCGGAAAGAATCTCCCAGGCTTTGTCTGCCAGTTCGCGGAATCGCTCTTCCTCCCCTGCCAGATGCAGGTATCCCAGCAGCGCCTCGAAGGCAGTCGCCCATTTGTAGTCGATCGGGCTCGCGTTCTTCGGCTTTGTCGCGCTGCGGTGGTTGCGCGCCCGTTTAACGAGCCGCTGTTCCTCCTCCGTGAGGTCATCAAACATCGCCCGCAGCGCTTTCGCCTGGCCGGCTGCGCTGACATAGCGGACTGCCGTCCGGTGCAGTGTCTTGGTGGCTGCAAAAGGCCCCTCGAAAAGGCGTTTCCTTACATACACCTCGTAGACCGCATCGCCGATGTAAGCCAGATTGGTCGTATTGGAGTTATATAATTTCTCTTTATCAGTCATGCTATTCCTTGATGATCTGGACACCCTGCGGTGTATCCTTCAGGATGATCCCCTTCTCCTTCAGCATGTCGCGGATCTCATCGGCTCTCGCGAAGTTCTTCGCCTTTCTGGCTTCCTGTCTCTCATCGACCAGCTTCTGGATCTCGTCATCGATGCTGTCGTCTTCTTCCTGCTGCAGCAGTCCGAGGACGCCGGTGAGCTCGGTCAGAAGATCGAGCGCCGCCTTTGCGTATTCCTTGCTCGCACCGTCCTTGACGACCACGTTGACCTCGCTGATGAGTTCGAAGACAGCGGAGATACCGTCCGCGGTGTTGAGGTCGTCGTCCATGGCGGTGATGAACTTCTGTCTGTACTGATCGAGACCGTCCATCGATGTCTTTTCGGCTTCGGTCATTTCATCCGCCCCGTTCTCCGTGAGGAACTTCAGGTTCTCTTTGGCGTTCTGCATGCGTGCGAGGCCGTTCTTGGCCTGTTCCATCAGCTCATCGCTGAAGTTGATCGGGCTGCGATACTGTCCGGAGAGCAGGAAGAAGCGGATGACTTCGCCGCTGTACTGCTGCAGGATGTCGCGGACGGTGAAGAAGTTTCCCTTGGACTTGCTCATCTTCTCGTTGTCGATGGTGATGTAGCCGTTGTGCATCCAGTAGTTGGCGAACGGTTTGCCGTTGTGTGCTTCGGACTGGGCGATCTCGTTCTCGTGATGCGGGAAGATCAGGTCCTGGCCGCCTGCGTGCAGGTCGAGCGTTTCGCCAAGGTACTTTCTGGACATGCAGGAGCACTCGATGTGCCAGCCGGGACGGCCCATGCCCCAGGGAGACTCCCAGGCGATCTCATCCTCTTCCTTGCGCGCCTTCCAGAGCGCAAAGTCGAGCGGATCCTTTTTCTTCTCTTCGATCGCGATGCGGGCGCCCGCCTCGAGGTCGTCGATGTTCTGCTTGGAAAGCTTGCCGTACTCAGAGAACTTGCGGGTGCTGTAATAGACATCACCGTCCACCTCGTACGCGTAACCCTTGTCGATCAGATCCTGGACGAACTGGATGATGTCCGGGATCGTCTCGGAGACTTTCGGATGGACGGTCGCCGGCGTAACGTTCAGCGCCTTTGCGTCTTTGAAGTACTCTTCGATGTACTTTTCGCTGATTTCCGGAGCGGTCACCCCTTCTTCTCTTGCCTTGTTGATGATCTTGTCATCCACGTCGGTGAAGTTCTGAACGAAGTTGACCTTCTCGCCGCGGTACTCGAGGTACTTGCGCATCGTGTCGAAGACGACGAACGGGCGCGCGTTGCCGATGTGGAAATAGTTATAGACCGTCGGGCCGCAGACGTACATGTTGACGACGCCTTCGTGCTGCGGGACGAATTCTTCTTTTCTTCTTGTCAGTGTGTTATAGATCTTCATATCCTTCTCCTGTTGGTATCTGCGGAGAATCGCTGCCCTTGCCCAGTGCGGGCAGTGTTCCTTCTCATTCATTTGACAGTGCAAAATGCACATGCCCTGACATCATATTATATCTAAAAGGCGCCTCCTGTTCAACAGGCAGCGCCTCTTCATGCGGATTCCTATTCAAACGCTCGCTTTTACCAGTCGCCGTGGTAATCCGACCCTTTGGTGATGATCAGACCGCGTTCCTCCGCGATGCCGCAGAGCCGCTTTGTCATCGCTTCATCGTGCAGCGGATAGTAGCATTCCATGCCCGCAAGACCGGCCTCCGTCAGGTAGTCCAGGATCCTGTGCACGCTGCCGTAGAACTCTTCGCTGCCCTTCTCGCCGATCTTCTTCGTCTTACCGGCATGCGCCCAGACAGGCAGGCCGCCCGCTGCGAGGATCATCCGGATCCCGTCTGCAGGGTCGAGCCGCGCCTTCTTGATCGCCTTGTACTGCGGCTGACGGAAGATATCGATAAAGGCAGCTTCCTTGCTTTCGACATACCCCTTGGCGACCAGCACGCGGGCGATGTTGGGCTTGCCCACATAAGTCTGTCCGGGCCGGTCCATGATCTCTTCCATCGTGATATCATAGCCGCCTTCCTGCAGTGCCGCGACGAGACGGTAGTTTCTGTCCATGCGCGCTTCCAGGATCGAAGCGAGGCGTTCGTTCAGCGCCTGATCATCGATGTCGATGCCGTACCCCAGGATATGCAGGCCGACGCCATCCTCCATGCGGGTGGACAGTTCGATGCCCGGTACGACGTCGATCCCGCACCGTGCGCCCGCTTCCTGCGCTTCCCGGATCCCGCCGATCCCGTCGTGATCGGTGATCGCGATCTCCCGCAGGCCAAGCCCCTTTGCGTGCTCGATCACCCCTGCCGGCGACTTCGTGCCGTCCGAGTACCAGGTGTGGTTATGATAATCGCCGTGCGCCAGGTCAAAGGCCCACTCGCCGCGTTCTATTTTTTGTTTCAGGTTTGTGTAATCAGCCAAAGACCAGATCTCCTCTCAGCTCATCTGCCGCCGATTTGCCTTTCAGTTCCTCGACGAGTGCCAGGGCGAAGTCCATTGCCGTACCGGGTCCCTTGGAGGTGATGATGCGGCCGTCCTTCACGACCTTCTGCTCGTGGATCGGCGTCGCCCCGATCAGGTGCATTTCCATGCCCGGATAGATCGTTGCCTGTTTCCCCTCCAGCACGCCGAGATGGCCGAGCACCATCGGCGCCGCGCAGATCGCTGCGACCCAGCGTCCGATCTGCACGTAGTTCTGGATCTCTCTGCCGAGCGTCTCGTTCTCCATCAGGTGCGTCGTGCCGGGCATGCCGCCGGGCAGGACCAGCATTTCGGAAGCCGAATAGTCCGCCTCCTCCTGCAGGATGTCCGCCTGCACCGCGATGCCGTGCGCACCGGTCACCATTTTATCCTCGCCCATCGCGACGGTCTGCACATCGATCTGTGCACGCCGCATGAGATCCACAACGGTCAGTGCTTCGATCTCCTCAAAGCCTTCTGCCAGATGTACATATACCATATTGCATTCCTTTCTTTCCTGCGCGTTCCGCCGCCTTGCCACATTTATTTCTGCGGCTCCGCCCAGACAGAACGTTTGAACACATTGCGCTTTCCAGCCAGCCGGAATGTGATGTAGAGCAGGATCAGATAGAAGATCACCGCCGCCACACACGTCATCACAGCCAGCTGCACGGCGAAGCTGTTATCCACAAGCTGTACCAGATAGTCCTTCTCGGGCAGTGAAAAATCGATCCAGCGGCCGTAGACGACCCTGCGAACCGGTCCATACACGAGGGTGAGCACATGCAGCCCGCCAAACAGGAACAGGCTCACACCGGACATCCCCATGATCCGCCGCATCAGATCTTTTTCTTTCCAGCGGACCAGTAGGACATAGATGATCAGCGAAAGCACCGCACCGCCGATGCCCGCAGCAAGCGCCCTGCGGCAGACCTGCCGGTATTGCGTCATGACCTCTTCATCCTGGGCGGTGAAGACATTCTCCGGCTCGTATTCCACTTCCTCTTTCAGCGCAAAGGTGTCCGTCTTGCCGCTCATAAAGTCTCCGAGCAGTTCGATGAGCGCATCCTCGCTGACAAAATACGTGCCATTTGAGACAGCCTGCGTCGACTTCAGGTTGTACTGATAGACATCTGCAGAACGCGTCAGCACGCCGGAGGCGACACCGATGCAGAAGACCGGGATCGTGATCAGCAGCAAAAGAGAGATCAGACGATGTACGTTGACCTTTTTCTTTGTCTTATCCTTCCATGTGTTGCGCCATGGATTGCGCTTGGAGTTTGGCCGGTATGTTTTTCTCTGCATGCTGAAAGTAAAAGGGCTGTGCCATTTCCGGCACAGCCCCGTCGTGACTACTTGTTAGCCTCTTCTTCCTGGTGTGCTTTGATGATCGCGTCTGCCAGGTTGCCCGGTACCTGATCGTACCGTTCGAAGGTCATTTCGAAGGTGCCGCGTGCCTGTGTCATAGAACGGACCTTGACCGCATAGTCGAACAGTTCGGACTGCGGCGCTTCCGCCATGATCTTGGTCAGGCCGCCCGACATCGGCTCGCTGCCGAGGATCCGGCCTCTTCTCTTGTTCATGTCGCCCATGATATCGCCCATGTACTCTTCCGGAACGATGATGTCAAGGTGCATGATCGGCTCGAGCAGGCAGGGCTTAGCCTCGACGATGCCCTTCTTGAATGCCAGGGAAGCGGCGATCTTGAACGCCATTTCGTTGGAGTCGACCGGATGGTAGGAACCATCGTACAGATCCGCGCTGACGCCGACTACCTTACAGCCTGCGAGCGGGCCCTTTTCCATGGACTCGCGCAGACCCTTTTCAACGGCCGGCACGTAGTTCTTCGGTACACTGCCGCCGAAGAGCGATTCTTTGAACTCGAATTCCTGATCGGACGGAGCAAAACGGATATGGACGTCGCCGTACTGGCCGGCACCGCCGGTCTGTTTCTTATGTTTGCCCTGGACATCGGATGTGCCCTTGATGGTTTCTCTGTAAGCGATCTTCTGCTCAACACGCTCGACATCGACGCCAAAACGTTCCTTCAGCTTGGCGGTGATGATGGACAGCTGCTGTTCGCCCTGGCCGCCGAGGAGGGACTGATGTGTCTCGACGTTTCTCTCGAGGACGAAGGACGGATCTTCTTCCATCAGTCTGGCAAGACCGGTACCCATCTTTTCCTCGTCGCCCTTCTTCGCCGCTTCGACAGCGATGTAGAACGTGGGCTTCGGGAAGTCGATCGGCGGGAAGCAGACAGCATCTGCCTTGGTGCAGAGGGTGTCGCCCGTCTTGGTGTTCTGCAGCTTGGTGATGGCAACGATGTCGCCCGCCACGCCCTGGTCAGCGTCGACTCTGTTCTTGCCGCGCATGAACAGGATGCTGCCGGCCTTTTCAGGCTTCTCGGCGTTGGCATTATAGAGCTCACCGGCTTTGAGTGTGCCGGCGATGACTTTCACATAGGAGATCTTGCCCAGCTGCTGATCTGCCAGTGTCTTGAAGACCAGACCCTTGAAAGCGCCGTTCGGATCACAGACGACTTCCACATCCTCTTCCGCCGCGTTCTTTGCGGGGTATGCCGGCATCGCTGTGGGCTTTGGTACGAGGTCCACGAGAGACTTCAGGACGTCTTCGATCTTGTCGCCCTTGAGAGCGGAGCACTCGAGGACCGGCGCGACGTCGCCGCTGAGGATACCTGCGGACAGGCCTCTTGCGAACTCTTCATCGGTGAATTCTTCGCCTTCGAAGTACTTCTCCATGAGTTCCTCATCGGTCTCTGCGATGGCTTCGCTGAGCGCATCCTTGTCATCCATGGTGACGACAGCCGTGCCGAACTTGTCCTTCAGCGCTTCGATGACGCCCGGGACATCAATATTGTCCTTGTCTGTCTTATTGATCAGGAAAAGCCGCGGAATGTTGTTCTTCTTGCAGACATTCCATGCCTTCTCGGTACCGACTTCGATACCGGAGGAAGCATCCACGACGATCAGTGCTGCTTCGACCGCTCTTACCGCGGACTCAACCTCGCCGACGAAGTCGAAGAATCCGGGTGTATCGACAAAATTGATCTTGGTCTTGTTGTACTCCACGGGGACCAGGGAGGTGTTGATGGAGTAGCCTTTTTCGATCTCCATCTTATCCCAGTCGGAGACGGTATTGCCGTCCTCCACCCGGCCGAGTCTGCTGACGACGCCCGTCGCCAGAAGAGCTGCCTCGAGGAAAGTGGTCTTACCGGAACTGCCGTGTCCGAGCAGTGCAACGTTTCTGATCGTGTCGCTGGTATAGCCTTTCATGTAAATAACCTCCTAATATAAAACTGCGATATGCGCTATTATATCATTCTGTATTTGTGACCGCAACGCTTTTAGCGCGCCGCCGGATCCGCACCGCAGCCGCTGATGCCGTTAGAATTCAGCGGTCTTCGGGGTGCGTGGGAACGGCAGGACGTCGCGGATATTCTTCATGCCGGTGATGTACATGATGATGCGCTCAAAGCCGAGGCCGTAGCCGGAGTGGTAGACGCCGCCGTACTTTCTCAGATCCATGTACCACCAGTACGCTTCCCCTTCCGGATCCATGCCCATCTCTCTCATGCGGGAGGCCAGGACATCGTACCGTTCTTCTCTCTGGCTGCCGCCGATGATCTCGCCGACGCCGGGGACGAGCAGGTCGCACGCTGCGACGGTCTTGTTGTCGTCGTTCAGGCGCATGTAGAACGCCTTGATGTCTTTCGGATAGTCGGTGACGAAGATCGGCTTTTTGAAGACTTCCTCCGTCAGATATCTTTCGTGCTCGGTCTGCAGGTCAATGCCCCATTCGACCGGATAGTCGAACTTCTTGCCGGACTTCTTGAGGATGTCGATCGCCTCGGTGTAGGTCACACGGCCGAAGTCCGCCGCCACGATGGCATGCAGACGGTCGAGCAGCCCCTTATCGATGAACTTGTTGAAGAACTCCATCTCCTCCGGCGCATTCTCGAGCACGTAGTTGATGATGTACTTGATCATCGCCTCCGCGACCTGCATGTTGCCTTCGAGATCGCAGAACGCCATCTCGGGCTCGATCATCCAGAACTCGGATGCGTGACGCGGCGTGAAGGAATTCTCCGCGCGGAACGTCGGTCCGAACGTGTAGATGTCGTGGAATGCCAGCGCAAAGATCTCGCCTTC
The DNA here is from genome assembly GCA_902790905.1 of uncultured Eubacteriales bacterium. GTDB lineage: Bacteria > Bacillota > Clostridia > Peptostreptococcales > Anaerovoracaceae > RUG13615. The sequence continues at coordinate 63,377 of CADATO010000020.1, read as the reverse complement.
GAGCTGTCCGCTGACGGTCAGGTTGGTCATCTTGCCGAAGAAATCCTGGCTGTAGTCGATCTTGCCGTCTTCCGTACGCGGCGGATTGTCGAGGTCGAGCGTGGTGACCTGGAACATCTCGCCGGCACCTTCTGCGTCACTGCCCGTGATCAGCGGGGTATGCACATAGACAAACCCGCGGTCCTGGAAGAAGCAGTGGATCGCATGCGCGACAAGAGAACGCACACGGAACACAGCGCTGAACGTGTTGCTGCGGGGACGCAGATGCGCGATCTCACGCAAGAACTCCATGCTGTGGCGCTTGTTCTGCAGCGGATAATCCGAAGCAGACGTTGCAACGATCTCGACCGTCTTCGCCTTGACCTCGAAGGGCTGCGGCGCGTCCGGTGTCAGGACAAAATCACCCGTGACCTTGAGCGCTGTTGCGATCGGCGCCTTGGTGATCTCCTGATAGTTCGGGAGCGCCTCTGCCTCCAGTACGATCTGGACCGGTTTGAAGAAGGTCCCGTCGTTGAGTTCGATAAACCCGAACTTGTTGTTGCCGCGGTTGTTGCGGATCCATCCCTGCACGCAGACCTCGCTGTCTTTAAAGGCCTCGCTCTGCCGGAACAGTTCCCTGACTTTTACGTCCTGTGCCATGTGTGTTGTGTTTCCTTTCTGGTTGTTTTTTCTTATGTAATCGCCCTGCCGGCACCGCCGGCGCACAGGCAATCTTCATTATACCCTCTGTCTGTCTTTATATCCAGCCATTATTTGATTTCTGCGATGCACTCGATCTCGAGCAGGCCGCCCTTGGGCAGCGCCGCCACCTCGAAGCAGCATCTGGCCGGCGGGTCTTTTTCAAAATACCCCGCGTAGATCTCGTTGACCACACCGAAATCCGCAATGTCTGCGAGATAGATCACCGTTTTGACAACGCTGTCAAACCCGGCACCGGCTTCCTCCAGCACAGCCCCGAGATTGTCCATTGCCTGTTTCGCCTGCGCGGCCACGCCTTCCTGCAGTTCACCGGTCTCCGGGATCAGTCCGAGCTGTCCGGATGTGAAGACCAGATTGCCTGTCACCATTGCCTGGGAATACGCACCGACCGCTGCGGGCGCTTTGTCTGTTGCTACAACCTTTGCCATTGCATTGTCTCCTTTCTTATCACAGTTTGCTGCGCACCTCGGTCAGATACTCGAGGTTCTTCTTTTCGTAGGTATTGAAGCTCTGTTCCACCTTGGACATATCGCTCTCCGTGCCCTTGTACCAGCTCTGCTTCTCGTACTGGCTCTTGAGCGTTGCATCCTGGAAGATGTATCCGTGGCGGGCATAGAGTTCGTTGAGCATCGCCTGCACGTCATCCTTTGATTTGCCCTGTACATCCTTGTCGGTATAGTAGCGGGTATCGATCTCGGGGATCAGGGTGTCCGCAGGCTGCGCCGTATCATCTGTTTTATCCTTGCCGTCAAACAGGCCGAGCGGATCCCAGTTGATCGTGGCTTTTTCCTCCAGCCCGCTGACTTCAAACTTCTTCTCTTCGCCCTTCACGTTGATATGCAGCGACTTGGCTGTCTCTTCGGAGTAAATCGCCCGGATGACGACCGTGTCGCCGTTGGAAAGCCCTGTCGCCGGCTCCGCCGTGTAGGAAACCGTCTGCATGAACTGCTCCGCCTTCTCGTTGCCGCGCGGATAATCCGCTCTGGCGCGTAGTGTTTCATCATCGATGATCACAGACGCCTCTTCATTATCACCCTCCAGATAGATGTCCTGCGAGCTGATATTGCGGGTCAGGTCCACGGTGGTCTTGTCGAAGAAAAACTTCCAGCCGAAGAATCCTCCTGCCGCCAGCGCCAGCAGCACAATGACCAGAATGGGAATCCAGGTCTTTTTCTTCTTCGGTGCTGCCCCATAACCCGCTGTGTAGCCCGCCGCCTTGCCGCCGTATCCGGCGTCTTTCTGCTTTTCAAAATCGGCGTACAGGGCGTCTTCCTGCTGTCGGCGTGATTTGGCGATGCGCTGTTCCTCGCGGTCGCGTTTTTCATCTTCATAGTAGCGGATCGATTCCTCGATCAGGCGCTCCTTCTGCCGCGCAAGTTCGGCTTCCTTCTGCGCCGCGGCGGTGCCTTTCTGCGCCTCGCTGGCCGCGATGGCCGCATTGAGCTCTGTGCGGGAGAACAGCTGCGTATTCTCATTGAGGACATCTGCATCCGCCCTGCCGGTGTCTGCAGCCGCTGCCGCCTTCTTCACCGGCGCTGCCGGCTCGTCCGGGATCTGTGTGACCGGCTCTTCCATCAGCACAGTCAGCAGGTCATCCTGCTCCGCAGCCGGCTCGGTGTCTTTCGCAGGGACATCGATTGGCTCCAGTTCGTGGCCGCACCGCTCGCAGAAGATGGCGCCCGCCTCGTTGAGCGCTCCGCAGTATGTACAGTAAAGTTTATCGCTCATCTCTGACCCCTTTCTCAATCATGTGTCCGGTGATCCTGATAATTGTACAGATAGTTGCTGAACTCGGGAGATGTGTCGGAGTTCCCGAGCCGCCATGCTTTGTGGTCGATGATCGTACTCTCAAATCCGTAATAGGCATCGATATAGGCGATGAGTGCATCCAGCGCTTCGAGCTGCGCTTCCGGGTACCCGCCGCCCGCGTGCACCATCTCAATGCCGACCGAATAGGAGTTCATCCCGTAGTCCGCGTGATCCGGCCCGATGGATACCGTTCCCACCATATCATCCCGCGACTCGTCCGTGACGCCGAACGCCTCGTTGTGCCCGGTATCGCCGTACCCGGCATGGTGGGCGATCTTGTCCAGGGGGACGCATTGCACGATCGTGCCGTCTTTGTTGACAATGAAGTGTGACGCCACACCCGCGCCGCTCGCATCCCAGCCGTCGATGACGCCCTCTGCCGGGCCGTCTCCCTCGGTGTCATGCAGGACGATGTACTTCTGATAGTCGGCGCCTTTTTCCCCGTGGACGAAGCTGTCCCGGTAGTCCTCCGAAAGCTGCAGGGCAGCCTGTGCTTCTTCCAGCCGCTGCGCCGCTTCTTCCTGCTCCTTCTTTGCAGCCGCCTCTGCCTCCGCCTGCCGCTGCGCCTCGTCGTGCGCTTCTTTTCCGGCAAGCGCCAGCTGCGCCGCCTTCTGCACCAGAGGAGTTGCCGCATCGGCGGAGCCGCCCGGGGACGTTTCCCCGCCGCAGCCTGCGAGCGTCATGAGCAGGAGCAGCCCGCTCAGCAGCCACACAGCAGAGCGCCGCACCGTACCGCCGGTCCGGCCTTTCCTGCAGGCGTCCGGCACTGCATGCCCGTATGTTGTCCGCGTGCTCTTTTGCTGTCTCATACCTGTCCTAGAACTTCAGAAGCGTACCGAAGATGTTGCGGGCGATGCTGGCGCCGACGCTGCCGCCGACGGATCTGCCGGCCTTGCCGAACGATTTGCCGACATTCTTGCCGACTTCGCGGCCTACAGAGCCCGCCACGGAGTTCGTGATGCTCTTGATCGCGCGCTGCCGTTCCTTCTCTTTCTTTTCGTATTCCTTCAGGAGTTCTTTCTGCCGCTTTTCTTCCGCTTTGGCAGCTTCTTTCTCCATCTGTTCGTATTTCTTCTGGAGCTCTCTGGCTTCTTTCTCTTCCGCCTTGATGCGTTCCTTTTCGAGGCGCGCCTGCTCCTTCTCCTCTTCCTTCGCCAGTCTGGCGGCTTCCTTCTCCGCCGCTTCCTGTTCGGCGATGGCCGCCTTTGCCTCGGCCTCTTCCACACCCAGGCGCTGCAGCAGTTCATACGCCGAGAAATTATCCACCGCCTGCGCGTACTTGCTGTACAGGAGGCTTTCCTTCATCTTCTGGTCTCTGGCCTCATCCGACACGCCCGCCATCAGGCAGCGCGGCGGCAGGACCTTGCAGTTCTCCGCCACGCCGGGGATGCCCTTCTCGTCGAGGAAGGAAATCACCGCTTCGCCGGTGCCGAGGTTGAGGATCGTGTCGTAAGTGTCGAAGTCCGGGTTTTCGCGGAACGAATCCGCAGCAGCCTTGACCGCTTTCTGATCGGTCGGGGTATACGCGCGCAGACCGTGCTGCACTTTGTTGCCGAGCTGCGCCAGCACGCCGTCCGGGATGTCGCGCGGGTTCTGCGTGCAGAAGTAAACGCCGACGCCCTTGGAGCGGATCAGCTTGACGACCTGCTCGACCTTCTCGAGCAGCGCCTTCGGGGCATCGTTGAAGAGCAGATGCGCTTCGTCGAAGAAGAAGACCATCTTCGGTTTCTCGAGGTCACCCACCTCCGGCAGCGTCTCGAACAGTTCGGACAGCATCCACAGCAGGAAGGCCGAGTACAGCCGCGGCTGGTTGATCAGGCTGGAACTGTCGAGGATGTTGATCACCCCGCGCCCCATGTCCTGTGCGAGCCAGTCCGTGATGTTGAGGGCCGGCTCTCCGAAGAAGATGTCGGCACCCTGCGATTCTAAGGCGACGACCGCACGGATGATGACGCCGATGCTGGCACTGCTGATCTTGCCGTAGTCCGCCTGGTATTCTTCCGCATGCTCATCCACGTAGTTGAGCATCGACTTGAGATCCTTGGTGTCGAACAGCAGCCAGCCGTTGTCGTCGGCGATCTTGAAGACCACGCTCAGGATGTCGCTCTGCAGATCGTTGAGATCGAGCACGCGTCCCAGAAGCAGCGGTCCCATCTCGGAGATCGTCGTGCGCAGCTGGATGCCCTTCTGCCCGTAGATATCCCACAGGGTCACCGGGCAGCCTTTGTATTCAAATCCGTATTCTGCAAGGCCGAACTTCGCGATGCGCTTCTGCATGTCTTCGCTGTCCGCACCGGGGGCCATCATGCCGGCTACATCGCCTTTGACGTCCGCGATGAACACCGGTACGCCCATCTCGCTGAAGCTCTCCGCCATGACTTTCAGGGTCACGGTCTTGCCGGTGCCCGTTGCGCCTGCGACCAGGCCGTGGCGGTTGGCCATCTTCGGAATGATGCTGACCGGTTCGCCTTTTCCGTTGACTGCGATCCAGACCCGTCCGTCTCTTAACATCGTGATCCTCCTTTTCTTATTCCATGCATGTTCCCCGCAGACACCGCCTCTTACGGCCTGTCCGGAGAAATGCCCATATGCATCCAATTATACATAGTAGATTATACCATAAAAGACCGGCCCGTTTAAGAGCCGGTCAGGTTTCGCATTGATTTTTCGCGTGCCGCAGCACCTTGCCGCCTGCTAGGCGATGCACTCCTTGAGGACGCCGAGGAACTTATGGCAGTCTTCCGGATAGATCTCGCCCATGTTCGCGACCTGGAACATGTTCTGATCGTAGAAGACGCCCTTGCCTGCGTAGACCGTGTAGCCGTGCGCTTCCATATCGGAGAGGAACGCCTCGAGGTCCATGCCGGCCGGCAGGAAGACGCTTGTGACGGTGTTCGCCATCTGCTCATCGGGCAGCAGCATCTTGAGGCCAAGCTCGCGCATGCCGTCGCGCAGGATCTTCGCGCATTCCTGATAACGGGCGATCTGTGCATCCAGTCCTTCGCTCAGGATGTTGTCAAGCGCCGTATCGAGCGCCCAGAACAGCGTGACGTTCGGGGTGTTCGGAGTCTGCTCATTGGACTTCGCCTTCTGGTAGTGGCGGGCCAGATTGAGGTAGACATTGCGGCCCATCTCCGGGGTCAGTGTCTCGAGGACGTCGATCTTCGCGCAGACGTACGCGGAGCCCGGGTATGCGCCCACACACTTGCCGCCGACGCTGGTCGCGAAGGTGATGTGGTTGTCCGCAACGTCGATGTGCTGGCCGGCCGCCGCGCTGACGCAGTCCACATGGAACCACTTGCCGTACTTGTCGGCGAGCGCACCGACTGCCGGTACGGGGTTGATCATCGAGGAGCTCGTCTCATGGAAAACCATGCTGATCATCTTCACTTCGGGGTTGGCACGCAGGGCTGCCTCAACATCGTCGACATCCATCATCGTGCCCCACTCAAAGGAACAGTCTACATACTCGATCTTGTACTGGTCGTACAGCTGCTTCAGACGGTCACCGAATTCGCCGTTGCGCAGCAGCAGCACCTTGTCGCCGTCGTTCAGAACGGACGAAATGACGGTCTCGTTCGCGGAGGTGCCGGAGCCGGAGATCACGACCGAGCGGTAGGTGTCATCCGCGTTGAAGATCCGGTTGATCTTCTTGCAGAGGCCTGCATACATCGCCTCGAATTCCTTGCTGCGGTGGCAGATGTCGTAGTGCATCAGAGACTCTCTGACGTTCTGGCGCGTCATGACCGGGCCGGGGCTGAACAGCATTTGTTTACTCATTATTTTGCTCCTTTCAAGATACAGAAGTAATAGGTAAAGGTAGTGATTTATGATGCCGCGGAATCGCTCATGCCGGTCCCGCTGTTATTCTTCGACCCAGTTCTTGGAGCGCTCGACCGCTTTGTGCCACTTGTAGAGGAGCGTTTCTCTTTCATCGTCCCCCATCTTTGGCTCAAAGGTCTTTTCGAGCTGCCACATCTCGGTGATCTCGTCCAGCGTCTTGAAGTCGCCGATGCCGAGCGCCGCGAGGTACGCCGCCCCGAGCGGCGTCGTGTCGTGGATCTTCGGCACGTCGATCGGGAAGCCCAGCAGGTCCGCCTGGAACTGCATCAGGAAGTTGTTCGCGACCGCACCGCCGTCGACGCGCATGCGGTTGATCGGGATGTTGGCATCCATGCGCATGACATCGAGGTTGTCTTTCACCTGATAGGCCGTGGACTCCAGCGTGGCGCGGACGATGTGCTCCCGGCTCGTGCCGCCGGTGATGCCGATGATCATGCCGCGCGCGTAGCTGTCCCAGTGCGGCGCCGCCAGACCGGTGAACGCCGGCACGAAGTAAACGTCGCCGTTATCGCCTGCGTCGATCGCCATCTGCTCGGTCTGCGCCGCGTTGTCGATGATCTGCAGCTTGTCGCGCAGCCACTGCGTCGCAGCGCCGGTGATGTAGACACCGCCGTCGAGCGCGAAAGTCATCTTGCCGTCAATCCCCCATGCAACCGTGGTCAGGATGCCGTTGCGCGAATAGATCGGCTTTTCGCCGGTGTTCATGAGCATGAAGCAGCCGGTGCCGTACGTGCACTTGATATCCCCCGGCGCATAGCAGCCCTGTCCGAACAGCGCCGCCTGCTGGTCAACAGCAGAGCCCGCGATCGCAACGCGCGCGCCGAAGAAGTCCAGCGGGTCCGTGTAGCCGTAAACGTGCGAGCTGTCGTTGATCTCCGCCAGCATCTTTCTGTTGATGCCGAGCACGTCCAGGATATCCTGGTCCCACTGCTTTGTGTGAATATTGAACAACATCGTGCGGCTCGCTGTCGTCACGTCCGTGACGAACGTCCGCCCGTGCGTCATTTTCCATATGATCCAGGTATCCAGCGTGCCGGCGAGAATGCGGCCGTTTTCCACCCCTTCGCGGACGCCTTCGACGTTGTCGAGGATCCATTTGATCTTCGTCGCCGAGAAGTACGAGTCGATCATCAGGCCGGTCTTCTCCCGCACCATCGCGCCGTACTCTTCCGTGATGCTGTCCGCGTATTTGGCCGCCCGGCGGTCCTGCCAGACGATTGCATTGTAGACCGGCACGCCGGTCGTCTTGTCCCAGAGCACGACTGTCTCGCCCTGGTTGTCGATGCCGATGCAGGCGAGCTGCGTCGGCTCGATCCCCGCCTCTTTGCAGGCGGCCGAGACGGCATACAGAATGCTGTCCCAGATCTCGATCGCATCGTGTTCGACCCAGCCGGGCTTCGGGTAGTGCTGCGTCAGCTCTTTGTACCCGCGTCCCACGCTGTTCCATTTTTCGTCCAGGATCAGGGCCGTTGTCCCGGTCGTTCCGTTGTCCAGTCCCAGATAGTATTTGCCTGCCATACTAACTTTCCTTTCCCTGTTCCAGTATTTCTTTCACATCATCCATGTCGATCGCCGCCAGGCCCTTCCTGCGCAGCACACCGGACGAGCAATGCAGAAAGCGCTGGTACGCGCGGTTCATGTGGGCGTGGTCGAAATAGCCGTTTTCGACTGCGATTTCCAGCAGCGACTTCTTCGCCGCCTGCCCTTTCTGCCCGTCTGCTGCGAGCACATTGCCAAGCGATGTCTGCAGCCGGATGATCTCGGCGTAGGTTTTCGGCGACAGGCCGATGTGCCTGCCGAAGATCTGGCTGATATACCGCTCGGTGAACCCGGCTTTCTTTGCGAGTTCGCTGATCTTGATCGCCCCGCCGGCGCGGAGGATCTCCTCCGTGCAGAAGTGGATCAGGTAATCGCTCTCTCTTTCGAATGACTCGACGCGCAGCACGCGCGACATCAGCAGCGCCTTCAGACTGACCGGAATATCGCGTTCCGCGATCTTCTTAAGCCGGCTGCCGTTGCGGATCATCTGTGTGATATCCGCGCAGCGGTTGGTCAGATCGGAGACCGCACAGCGCAGGAACGCCGTGTTGCTGCCCGGCATGAACTCCAGCACCAGCAGCTGATCCCCCGGCAGAAGCACCGTCTTTCTGATCTCATCCGCGGGTCCGCACAGCCAGTTCTGCTGCTCCCCGTTCCGTTCCCTGAAGGCGAGCGTCATGCAGCCCGTCGGGAAGACCGGGTAGGTGACCGGATGCTCTGTCACATTCTCCAGTGTGCAGACGGTACAAAGCGACAGATACAGCGGATGCCCCGGCGCGAGGATCTCATCGGTCCTCCTGCAGCCTTCTATTTCGATGCGCAGCGGCCGGTACAGCGAACGCTCCATCGCGGACGCCAGCACCTGTCTGTCGCTGACATAATACCCCATACGAAGTCCTCATACTAATACAAATCGGAATAATATTACTTACAACTAATATTATCACTTGCTGGATGTGCGTACAAATTCCGTTTTTTCCTATTTATAAGCGATTCCATGCAAAAGAAGCCCCGGTGCCTCATGCAAGACACCGGGGTCTGTTCTCAGAAGAATCTTTCAAAGAATTCCTTGAACGTGATAGGTTCCTGCAGCGCATTCTGCATCACATAAGCTGCCATCCCGAGCGTCGCCAGGATGATCAGGAATGCGAATACCAGTCTGCTTGCCCATTTACCCATAGCAATGTCTCCTTAGGTAACGGTCCGTATCCGGCTTAGAGCCAGGAGACCACGAACAGCAGGACAGCGAGCGCGGAGAAGCTGTAGGAGATGATTCTCCAGAGCTTGTATTCCTTGTCCAGTTTCGCCTTTTCTTCCGGTGTCGGATCTGCAGCAGCAAGTGCGATGGCTTCGACATCCAGCGCTTCCTGCGGGATCGGACGTTTGCGGACATAGACGAGGTAGTAGATGATCGCCAGTGCATCCCATGCCACGTTGTACCAGATCGCGACCGGATCGTAGGCCAGGATCAGCAGGATGCCGAATGCGATGATGGAGAACCATGCACCGAAGGTACCTGCCGGGCACTTCCACGGTCTTTCGAGATCCGGCTCCTTTTTGCGGAGCATCAGGAAGGAGATGTAGCCGATGATGTAGCACTGGATCTGGTTGTACGCGCACATCATAGCGACGATCTTGATGGATCCGGAAAGGATGAAGAAGATGCCGAGGACGCCGCAGAGAACGACCGCTCTGTGCGGGCTCTTGTGGACCGGATGGACCTTACCGAAGTATTTCGGGAAGTTGCCGTCCTCCGCCATGATGTACATGTAACGGGCAGGACCCGCGATGCAGGGGTTCATGGTGGAGAAGTCACCGCCGAGCGTGATGCCCAGGCAGAGGATGATCAGCGGGAGGCCGACGATGCCGGCGTATTCCATGGCCGATGCATACGGTGCAGCTGCGGTGTAGAGGTCCGGGATGTGTTCTGCCGGAGTCAGCGCGCAGAGGAACCACTGGAACAGCAGGTTGACTGCGAGGACGCAGAACGGGCTGATCAGCAGCGCTCTCGGAAGCGTGATCTTCGGGAACTTGACTTCGGAACCCATGCCGACGATGGTCTCAAATCCGAAGAAGCACCAGAGGACGAGCAGGACTGCCTGTGCGAACGCGTTGACACCGTGCGGGATACCGACGCCGGCGACCATTTCGGTCACGCCGGAGAAGTCCGCCTTGGACAGAACGGTCGCGAACCAGACGAGGGAGCACGCCCAGAAGAAGAACATGAAGAAGTTTTGCGTCTTGCCGTTCATTTCTACGCCGCGGTAGGAAATGAAGGTGAAGAGCAGGAACAGCGCGATCGCCGGAATGGTCTTCCACCAGAAAATAGCCGGATCCGCGTTGCCGTTGAAAAAGTCGATGAGTGAATAGTCGTTGTCATCGATCGGAATGTTCGCGCCGAACGCTCTGAGCAGACGAACGAAGTAGTTCGAGAATGCCATCGCCTCGGATGCGCCGATACCGATCTGAGCCAGCGTGTAGTTCCAGCTCTCAAATACAGCGACCGGGTAGTTGATCGCCCTCTTCGCAAACGAGTATGTACCGCCTGCCAGAGGAAGCGCCGCGCCCATCTCACCGTACATCGCGCACGGGAACAGGATGAGCACGAAGGAGATGAGCGATGCGACGATAACGGTGCCGCCCATCAGGCCAACGATCTGGGACCCTACGGTGAAGAGCCCTACGCCGATGACCGCGCCGGCGGTAATGGTAACGCATTCCGCCAGCCCCAATGCACGTTTCAGCGATTGGGATTGCGCATTGTTCTTTTCCATAAAGAACCTCCTTTATAAAGAAACTAATAAGAACTATTTTTATATATAGAACCTATATATAAACGTATTTAAGGAATCGCCTCCAAACAGGCAGCCTCCATGCCGCCCCGCTCAGTCCGCGGCCGCGCCTATATCCGCGCTGCTGCCCGCGGCGGGCTCCTGCGATTCCTGTTGCGTCATCTCCTCTGCGATGGCCTTCATGAGTTTTCTCTGCCGGATATACGGGAACATGAACACGATCGTCGGGATGTTGAAGGTCAGCCACATGCGCAGGCAAAAAACACCCAACCCTTCATACTGGCCAGGCTCTGCAACAAACAGAGGGCGTACAGCCAGGAACGTGGCGGCAACAAAACAAAGCACCGGGATGATCAGCCCGGCGTACGGGTTCTGCCGCTCGCTCAGCGTCTTCTGCAGCAGAATGATCAGGTACATCCCGATCAGTGCGGACGGGAGCACGATGACCATCTTATCTACGCTCATTCCCATTAATGCCTGCATACCATCCTCCTGTGCGCCTTTCTCTGCAGTCTCTTTAAGGCCAGTCGAATATCCAATAATGTTAAGATACAGTAAATTTCGATAATATATCTTATATATTTTACTTTTTATTCCTTTTCTTAACATAGTACAAAAAAGAAATCGACTGCTCTAATCAGCCGATTTCTGGAAAAATAAATTCTTAACAGTTCCGTTTTATACTAATTCAAGGAGAAATGGCCTCCTGCCGGCAATGAATCAGAGTCCGCGCATATAGTCCGCCAGTTTCTCAGGCACGCGGCGCGCCCCGCGCACGCCCGTCAGCCCGAGTTCCCTCATCTTTGCCAGGGGCATCACATCGTCCGCGTAGCTTTCTTCGAGGTGCAGCAGGACCAGATACGGATACCTGTCTTCGCGGTAGCCGGAATGATTGGGGATATCGGTCTCTTTGACCGTGCACCGGTAGCGGATCGCCTTAATCGGCGCGCCGCAGTACATATAGACCGTATCGCCTACCTGCATTCTGGCCGCCTGCTGCCACTCCAGATCGGGGCTTTCCTCGAACGCTGCCGCCACATTGAAAAAGTCGTAGGCGTACGGGATCACCCAGGTGTGGTCATGAAGCGGCGTGCCGCCCGTCTTGCCGCCGCCGCGCGCCACGATCGCGTGGCTGGTCTCCACGAGCGCGAGGATATCCTTGTCCGGGACAGTCCCGTCGAGCAGGATCGTCACCCAGTGCTTTTTATTCATATGATAGGCCTGGTAGATGCCGGGCACTTTCTGCTGCGCTTCCACCTGGTCCGCCGGGAGTTTGACATTCATGATCTCGACGGTCTGCTTGTCCGTGTAGCGGTCCAGCGGATCCGCCGCACGTCTGCCGGCCACGCCGCTTTTCTGCGGCTGTGCGTCCGCCTGCTTTCCTGTGCCGGCCGCCGATTTGGCACGCAGGCTGCCCGCCTGCACTTCCATGGTGATGCCGTACCACTTGTGCGTGCGCGGGATGCGGAATGTCGTGATCTCGGGGTACTTCTCAAAGATGGACTCCGGCGCATCTCCGAATCTGTCTGCGATCGCCGACGCGATCCGCTCCGTCTGCGCCCAGAGGAATCGCTGCTGCTGAAAGCATTTCCCGGCGATGTCCTCCAGAAGATCCAGATACGCCAGCCGCACCTCCGCGGCGAATTTGCCCACGCCCCGCTCCACGCGGAGCGGCGCGTACGGTTCGCCGGTTTCGGCGTCGATGACATCGCCCTGCACGCTGCCGTCTTCCTGCTGTCCGACCATGACCTGCGCACGAAAAGCACCGGCGAGCAGGTCCGTTTCATAGACCCACCCCTCCGGCGTCTTTGTAAAACCGTATTTCTCAAGTTCCGCCGGGACGGGACGCCGCCGGCGGAACACCTTACTTTCCATTTCCATTGATATATGCCTGTGTCTGAACTGTCCGTACCTGTGCGGAATGAAGCGCTCAGTGGCTGAGCGGTCCGATGCCGAACGGGTCATCATCGCCGCCCTGCTGTCCGTCATGCTGGCTGTTCTGCCAGCCCGTGAAGGTCGTGTCTCCGTAGCCGCCATAGGTGCCGCTGCGGTAGTCCTTGTAGGGGTCGCCGTTGCCATACCCGGGGTCTCCCTCCTCCGCTGTGCCGGGGATGTGCTCGTCCTCACGCGCAAACCGCTTGATGGAGCGGATCGCGAAGATGTCCAGAATCACGATGTACACCAGGAACACGATCGTCATCGGCGCGTATTCGAGCGTCGCGCAGAAGTCATAGAATCCATGCAGCATGACCGGCATGAAGATGCTGAGGAACTGGTACATATGCTGCTTTCCGGTGTCCCCGATCTGCTGGCAATGCTTGGCCTGTCCGTAGTAGTACCCCATGTAGATGCCGAAGATGCAGTGGCCGGGGATCGCCGTGACCGCGCGCAGCAGAGCCGTCTGGAACCCATACTGGAACACGTACATCACATTCTCCAAAGCCGCAAAACCCAGTGCTGCAGCCGCTGCATATACGATCGCGTCAAACCGGTAGTTGAAGGCCGGATTTTTCCAGGAACCGTGTTTGAGCGCGAAGTGTTTCACGCCCTCTTCCGTCCATGCGACGACCAGGAACATGTAGATAAACTGGTACAGCGTGCCGTACTGGTACGGTGAGATGATGCGGTCGACCAGCCCGCCTGCAAAACTCTCGATGAGCGCCGCCGGGATGCACGACAGTGCCCCGAAGAGCAGCAGTTTGAGAATCAGCCGCGGAGGTTCCGACTCAATCTTATCCATTTTATAGATCCAGACCAGCAGGACGATGGGCGGCAGCAAAGCTGCAAGTAAAAGAATGGTCATAAGCGATTCCTCTTTCTTATTAAGTCACACGGCCGGCAGACCCAGCCTGCTCATATTATAAACTACCTGCCTGCCGCGCACAAGAAGCGCACACCGCCGCCTTCCTTGCTTTCCCCCGCTCCATATGAGACAATAGACAGGCTGAACACCCCAGCGCGGACAGCAGCGCTGCAGAATACAGAAGGAGACAAATCTATGGCAAAACCACTTGATGGACTGAAAGTGATCGACCTGACATCCGCCATGAGCGGCCCGTTCTGCACGATGATCCTGGCGGATTACGGTGCGGACGTGATCAAAGTCGAGCCGCCGGCAGGTGATCAGGCGAGGACCTGGGGACCGCTGGACGAGGCAACCGGCGAAAGCGAGTACTTCGCGATCTTCAACCGGGACAAAAAGAGCGTCAGCATCAACCTGAAGGACCCCGCCGGCAAGGCGATGCTCTTCGAGCTCCTGCAGGATGCCGACCTCCTCGTCGAGAACTTCAAGCCGGGCGTCACAAAGAAACTGGGCATTGATTACGAGGCGGTACGGGCACACAATCCGTCGATCCTCTACGCATCTGCGAGCGGATTCGGACAGACCGGCCCGCTCTCCCACCGTCCCTGCTACGATATCGTCGCGCAGGCCATGAGCGGGATCCTCGATCTCACCGGCTATCCGGATCAGGACCCCGTCAAGGTCGGCCCGTGCATCATCGACCACACCACCGGACTGTATCTGGTCATCGGCATCCTCATGGCGCTCCACCACAGGGATGTCACCGGCGAAGGGCAGTACATCGACGTCGCCATGCTGGACAGCGCATTCAGCATCACGGAAAACATGCCCACCTATGTCGCCCGCGGTCATGGCGTGCCGCAGCGGCGCGGCTGTGCGGATCCGTCGATCACGCCGTTCGACTGCTACCGCTGCAAGGACGGCTTCCTGGTGATCGGCATCGGCAACGACGCCCTGTGGGAAACCTTCTGCAAAACAGCCGGTCTTGAGGAACTGCTGGAAGACCCGCGGTTCACGACGAACTGGGACCGCACGGTCAACTATACGCCCGACCTTAAGAACGCGATCGCGGCCTGGTGCGCACAGCACACCAAAGCCGAGATCGAACACCTCATGGACGAGGCCGGCATTCCCTGCAGCCCTGTCATGAACATGAAAGAGGCGATGGAAAATCCGCAGATCGCAGCGCGGGATATGATGGTCCCGACCGAACATCCGCTGCTTGGCAGAGTGGATGTGCCGGGCTGTGTGGTCAAACTGTCGAAGACCCCCGGCAGCGTCGATGCACCTGCCCCGCTCCTCGGACAGAACAACCGCGACGTCCTCGGGCTCTCCCCGGAAGAAGAGCAGGCGCTCATCGAACAAGGCGTGCTGGGAAAATAAAGAGCGCAGATCAGATGTATCAAAAGAGCGATTCCATTTGCGGAATCGCTCTTTTTCGTGGTCCTATCTCTTCTGTTTGCGGGTCTTTCTGTCTCTTGCGATCGGCGCCGCCCAGTCCGGCTGGATGGAACCGGCAGTGCGCATGCAGGAAACCGCCTCGCTGACCGTGCTGTAGTTGAGTTCCACCCCGATGTCATCGCAGTTGTACTCGACCGCGCGATCTGCGCTGATGCCGACCCGGCTGGCCACTGCAACGGCATCGATGTTAGCCCCGAGGAACAGGAACTCCCAGCCGTATTTCTCTTTGCGCCGTTCGATCAGGCCGCGCACCTTCTCGTAGGTGTACCGGCGGCTCGCGTTCTCCATCCCGTCCGTGATGATGACGAAGACGGTTTTGTCCGGCCGGTCCTCCTTGCGTGCGTATTTGTGAACGTTGCCGATGTGATGAATCGCATCCCCGATGGCATCCAGCAGCGCCGTGCACCCGCAGGTGTAGTAGTCTCGGTCTGTCAGCGGCTCGATCTTGCCGATCTCAACCCTGTCGTGGATGACCCGCGACTCGTCGCAGAACAGGACGGTGGAGACAAAGGCTGTGCCCTCTTCTTTTTTCTGCTTGTCGATCATGGAGTTGAAGCCCCCGATCGTGTCCTCCTCCAGCCCGTGCATGCTGCCGCTGCGGTCCAGGATGAAGACCATCTCGGTCAGGTTTGCTGCAGTGGTGTTCTTCTCTTCTGCCGCGGTCTTTCTTGCTTTTTCTTTGTTGGTTTTCATTGTCGTACCTCCTCACATTTCATGCGGTTTTTGCTATCTGCCGGATGGATGTCTGTGCAGCCTCCGCTGCCTGCCTTTCCGGCGGCATCTCACTGCCCGGCAGCTCTTTTTCTTTTCTGATGTGAGTGTACGACAATACAGCCGGGCGGTGGTCGCCCGGCAGGCGACATCTCAGGGATACAAAAAACCGCCCTGCAGGCGGTCTTGAGAGCGTTCTTCTTTCCGTCCCGGCGTCAGCCATTCCGGAGAGATACCTCTTTTGCATGCTGAAGATGGATACCGATGTGGCCGATTCCCAGTATGATGCCCGCTGCAAACAGGAAAGGATTCCTGCCGTAAACCGCGACCAGCAGGACTGCCAGCACCGGCAGCGTAGCGCCGGCGACCGGGATCCCAAGCAAACTGCTGTAAAAATCCGGCATCGTTTTTTCGCTGCGAAAGTACCGTATCCAGTACAGCTCGTACAGAACCATCAGCGCGAACGCACCAGCCAGCCATAACAGCCGTGGTTCGAATCCCTGTATGTTGAAATCCCGGAATACCAAAATCAGACCAGTGACCAGCACCTCTCCCGCCCGTTCCATGCAAAGCAGCACTTTATTCTCATGCGGGGCGTATTGGTCGTAGTCAGCAGGTTTGTTCTTTGTCCAATACAGATTCGGAACAAACAACATCAGCAGCAGGAGCAGACCTGTATAAGAAAACCCTAAATGCATGGTGCCCCTCCTACAGTCCGAGCAACTGCTGATCATAGGAGAACAAGGTCGCATTGATCAGATAGATGTCGTAATTCCTGCGCGAGATAAAGAACTTGATGATCGTATCAAACAGATCGCTCGGTGACAGCGCGTAGCCGGCGCGGGCGATCAGGTCTTCTGTTTCTTCAAGTGTGAGCTCGAGCGCAACGGCGAGAGCGAGCGCAGTTTTCTTCTTCGGTGTGTAGTCCTCGTTGCTGCGGATCTTGGAGAAGAGTTTGCGGTCGATGTTGGCGCGCTTGTAGACTACCGGATCCGTGAGACCGCGCGCGTCGATCAGCTCGAACAACTTGTCCCGGAAGGACATGCCGACTTCAAAGTCGGGCAGTTCCGTCTTCTCCAGCACCGTTTCGATCGGGGCCTCGGCCAGATCAGCCTCATCCGGCGGTGCGGTGCTTTTCATCCTGGGTGCGCTGTCCACCGGCGCCCCGGCAAACGGCAGCGGTGCGGCCTTGGCAGGTGCGCCCGCACCTGCCGGCGGCATCGGGCTGCGCAGCTCCTCATCCGCCGCAAAGCGGCGGTACCGCTCAAGGCGAGCCGCCTGCTCTAATACGCGATCCTCGTATTCGTCGTATGCGGCTTCGCTGTATTCGGCGTCTTCGTAAGCGCCGATGCTGTAGTCGGCATCGTCATACCCGGCACGCGCCTCCTCCGGGAGACCGCGGTCCGCCCGTTCCATGCCGTAGACCGCGTTGCCGAAATCAGACAGCCCGTATGCGTCGCTGACCGGGCTGGCTTTGAATGTGTATTCCGCGCGGTTGGCCTCGGCAACCTGCTGGTCGTCGATGAAGGCCTGTACGTCAAACAGCAGTTTGGAGGACAGTGCGTAGGCGTCTCGGTCGAAAACGACCAGCGTGACGTCCATGTCGTTGTCCATCAGGAAGGCGCGGATCTCATCCAGCGCGATGGTGAGTGCTACGTCTTTGGGAAACCCGTAGACCCCGGCGGCGAGCAGGGGAAGGGCGATGCTCCCGCATCCCTGCTCTTTCGCTACGCTAAGAGAACGGCGGTAGCAGGATGCGAGGATTTTGCGCTCCCCGAAGAGCCCGCCCCGCCAGTGCGTGCCGACGGTGTGGATGATGCATTTGGCGGGGAGCGCAAAGGCGGGCGTGGCCGCCGCATCGCCCCGTCTGATCTTCCCGATCTTCCGTCTTTCCGCCAGCAGCAGGTCTCTGCCTGCCGCTTCGTAGATGGCGGTGTCAACACCGGTCCCGACCACCGGCCGCGGATTGGCGGTGTTGACGATCGCGTCCGCTTTCACATTGATGATATTGTCTCTTACAATCCTAAAAGGCATACGTGTCTTCCTTCCCGCAAGACGCAGCGATTCTTATCTCTCTGCCTGCCCGGCTTCCGCGAGCACGCGCTCATAGATTTTTGCATCTTCTGCCGCGAACGCACACAGGATGATCAGCAGATCGTCCTTCCTGCTCCGTTCCGCCAGATACCGGCGGATCATCCCGACCGCGATCTTTGCCGCGCGTTCTTTGGGATACCCGTACACGCCGGTGCTGATCGCCGGGAACGCAATGCTCCGGCAGCCGTTTTCTTCGGCCAGTTTCAGGCTGTTCCAGTAGCAGGCAGCAAGCAGATCCTCTTCACCATGTGTGCCGCCGTGCCAGATGGGCCCCACTGTATGGATGACCCACTTCGCAGGCAGATCATATCCTTTGGTGATCTTCGCTTCTCCGGTCTCACAGCCGTGGAGCGTATAGCACTCCTCCAGCAGTTTCGGCCCTGCCGCCCGGTGGATCGCCCCGTCGACACCGCCGCCGCCAAGCAGCGTCTTATTCGCCGCGTTCACGATGGCATCCACATCCAGCTTCGTGATATCCCCTTGTACAACCTTGATCATGGTTCCCTCCTGCCGGCACCGCAGCCGGCTGTTATCCATTCTGCCTTTATTATACAACAAGCGGCTGCTCGTGAAAAATAACCGCCTTTCCGCAATTCCGCCGGTCCGTTGAAAACCCGCCAGACAATAGAAAACCCCGCCGACTCGCGGCGGGGCTTTGCGATTCTTAGATGCAGCGCGTACTGCGCCAGGCCATAGCCGGCTGCCTACTGTGCGTCGATGGTCGAGATCGTCTGGGTCGTCTCCTCAAGGACGTCCAGCACGACGCCGACGGTATCGAGCGAGGTGAACAGGGTGACGTTGTTCTCGCTTGCGCACAGGCGGATCTGATGGCCGTCAGACTCCTGGTGATCATCGCCCAGGCTGCGCGTGTTGATGATGTACGCCATATGGCCGGAGCGGATCCGGTCGAGGATCTCATTGCTGCCATCGCTGATCTTCTGCAGCGCGCGGGTGCGGATACCCTGCTCTTTCAGGAAGGCAGCTGTGCCCGGTGTCGCCTCGATGTTGAAACCGAGGTTGTAGAACCGGCGCACCAGCGGGAGCGCTTCCACTTTATCGTTGCCCGCCAGCGTGACGAACACGGTGCCGTAGTTGCGCATCTTGGTGCCGGACGCCTGCAGCGCTTTGTACAGCGCACGGTTGAGCTTCTTGTCGTAGCCGATCGCTTCGCCGGTCGACTTCATCTCCGGCGAGAGGTACGTGTCGAGACCCTTCAGTTTGTTGAAGGAGAACACCGGTACCTTGACGTAGTGGCGTTCTTTTTCTTCCGGATAGAGGTCGAAGATGCCCTGCTCTTTCAGCGTCTTGCCGAGGATGACTTCGGTCGCGATGTCCGCCAGCGAGTACCCGGTCGACTTGGAGAGGAACGGTACCGTACGGGACGAACGCGGGTTGACCTCGATGATGTAGACGTCGTCGTTCTCATCCACGATGAACTGGATGTTGTAGAGGCCGATGATGCCGATGCTCGGGCCGAGTTTCTTCGCGTACTGCAGGATGGTGCCCTTGACCTTGTCGCTGACGCTGAAGGTCGGGTAGACGCTGATGCTGTCGCCGGAGTGGACGCCCGTTCTCTCGACGAGTTCCATGATGCCCGGGACGAATACGTCGCGACCGTCGCAGATCGCATCGACTTCGAGTTCCTTGCCCAGGATGTACTTGTCGACCAGGACCGGTTTGTCTTCGTCGATCTCAACGGCTTCCTTCAGGTACTGCCGCAGCTGCTCTTCGTTCGCAACGATCTGCATCGCGCGGCCGCCGAGGACGAACGACGGACGTACCAGGACCGGATAGCCAATCTCCTTCGCAGCGGCCACACCGTCTTCGATCTTTGTGACAGCCTTGCCCTTCGGCTGCGGGATCTTGAGCTCTTCGAGGACCTTCTCAAAGCTGTCTCTGTTCTCCGCACGCTCGATGGCATCGCAGTCCGTACCGATGATCTTCACACCGCGGTCAACGAGCGGCTGCGCCAGGTTGATGGCTGTCTGGCCGCCGAGGGACGCGATGACGCCTTCCGGCTGCTCGAAGTCGAGGATCGCCATGACATCTTCCGGTGTCAGCGGCTCGAAGTACAGTTTGTCTGCCGTGGTGTAGTCGGTGGAGACGGTCTCCGGGTTGTTGTTGATGATGATGGCTTCGTAGCCGGCGCGCTTGATGGTCTGCACTGCGTGGACGGTCGAGTAGTCGAACTCAACGCCCTGGCCGATACGGATCGGGCCCGCACCGAGCACGACGATCTTCTTTTTATCTGTCAGGCGGCTGTCCATCTTCCCGCTGTAGGAAGAGTACAGGTACGCGATGTATTTGCCGGTGTGCAGGGTGTCGACCATGCGGAAGACCGGCACGATCTCGTTCTTCTTTCTCTTTTCGTAGATCTCGATCTCGTCGCAGTTCCACAGCCGTGCGATGAACGCATCGGAGAAGCCCATGACCTTCGCCGCCTTCAGCACATCGATGCTGTTGACGTTCTCTGCGAGTTTCTTTTCCATATCGACAATCTTCTTGACGGACTCGAGGAACAGCTCGGTGACCATCGTAATCTCGTGCAGCTGCTCGATGCCAACGCCGCGTCTGAGCGACTCTGCAATCGCAAAGAAGTTATCGTCACGGAATGTCTTGAGGTACTCGAGGATCTCCTCGGTGGACATTCTGTCAAACTTGTCCATGTACAGATGGTTGACGCCGATTTCGAGCGAACGCAGCGATTTCAGGATGCATTCCTCGAGGTTGCTGCCGATGCCCATGACTTCGCCGGTCGCCTTCATCTGTGTGCCGAGTGCGTTGCTGGCATCCGGGAATTTGTCGAACGGGAAGCGCGGGAACTTCGCGACGATGTAGTCGAGGCTGGGCTCCATCGCTGCGGTACCGCCAGCAACTTCAATTTCCTCGAGGGACATGCCCATCGCGATCTTCGCGGTGACGCGGGCGATCGGGTAACCGCTGGCCTTGGACGCCAGTGCCGAGGAACGCGATACGCGCGGGTTGACCTCGATGAGGTAGTATTCGCTGGTCTCGGGATGCAGTGCGAACTGGACGTTGCAGCCGCCCTCGATCTTGAGTTCCTTGATGATCTTGATCGCGCTGTCGTTCAGCATCTTCAGGTCGTGGTCATTCAGGGAGAGGATCGGCGCGACGACGATGCTGTCGCCGGTATGAACGCCGACCGGGTCAACGTTCTCCATGCCGCAGATGGTGATCGCATGGTCGTTGCTGTCACGCATGACCTCGAACTCGATCTCCTTGTAGCCCTTGACGCTCTTTTCGACGAGCACCTGGTGGACCGGGGAGAGGTTGAACCCGTTCGTTGCGATCTCGACGAGTTCCGCTTCATTGTAGGCAAAGCCGCCGCCTGTGCCGCCCAGTGTGAACGCTGGACGGAGCACGACCGGGTAGCCGATGTGCTTGGCTGCTTCCTTCGCCTCTTCGATGCTGTAGGTGATCTCCGAAGGGATGACCGGCTCGCCGATGGACTCGCACATTTCCTTGAAGAGTTCGCGGTCCTCCGCACGCTCTATGCTTTCGCTCGGTGTGCCCAGAAGCTTGACGCGGCATTCCTCGAGGACGCCCTTCTTCTCCAGCTGCATCGCGAGGTTGAGGCCGGTCTGGCCGCCGATGCCCGGGACGATCGCATCCGGTCTTTCGTAGCGGAGGATCTTCGCGATATATTCCAGCGTGAGCGGCTCCATGTAAACCTTGTCCGCGATGGACGTGTCGGTCATGATGGTCGCCGGGTTGCTGTTGCACAGGATGACTTCGTAGCCCTCCTCTTTCAGTGCGAGGCATGCCTGTGTGCCGGCGTAGTCAAACTCCGCCGCCTGCCCGATGACGATCGGGCCGGAACCGATGATAAGTACTTTCTTGACATCTGTTCTTTTTGCCATTGGATCCTCCTATCCATTTCATATTGATATATTACTGCCGGCTGTTCTGCTGTCGCCCGTAAGGAATCGCTCTGCCGGTATTTCTTTAAAAAAACCGGTTTTTCAAGAGAGAAAAACCGGTTGATAAACAAAGGTCACTCCATCCGCTTCGGAACAAGCGGAGTAAGGTGCAAATCACTGCTGGCAATGGTACTGCCAACGGCTGTTCCGCCGATCACGGCATTGCCGACAACGCCGCCTGCAACCGATGCGTTGCCGATCATTGTGCTGCCGCCGGCAGAAGGAATACGCCGGCTTGCTGCCGCGCCGGACACGGCGCCGGCAACAGAAGAACTGACCGCTGCCGCGTTGACGTCCGTCTCGCAGCACGCCGCCATTCCGCCAATGACTGCATTGCCGATGACCCTGGTCCCGGAAACAGTACCGACAGAAGCATTGCCGATGATGCTGCCTTGGTCGCGGTCAGCGGTCATCCAGGTCTGCTTATTGTCGATCATTTTCTGCATCCTGCGGTCATCCTTTCAGTGGCTGTTACACCCTTTGCACATTTTCACTTATTCTACCACAACTGCCCTCTGTTTTAAATACGTTTCGTCCGTTTGAAAACCATTTTTTTGCGGCGCCGGGTGTAAGCGATTCTTATATCATCCCCGCATCTTTTACTCAAAGAATTACCTCTTCGATATACCTCCTTACCGTGACCGTATCGATTGCGCCATCTACGTCATCAAACGTCGTGAGCAGATCAAGCCCGACGACCAACCCTGCCTTTGTATACTGCCGCAGTTTCCAAAGATAGTCCTTCTGGTACTGCGGGTCTTTCATTCTTCCAAAGTGCTCCCACACGAACAGTTTGTGATGCCGTACCGACAGCACAATAAAGTCTGCTGCAATCACAATACCGGCAAACTCGGTGATCTGTTCATACCGGTACGGGATACCGGCCTGATACAGCGCGTTCGCAATGATGACCTCCGACTTCGACCTGACGTACTCCCCTCGCATCGTCCGGTGAACGAGGTGCTCCGGATGCTTCCTGCTCCGCGGATATTCTGCAGCCGCCCAAGCATGAACATCGATCACCCCCGCATCACTGTAAAAATGAGAACCAAAGATCCGGCTTTTGTTTTTCAAGTGATGCTTTTTTTCCAAACTCATCAAACGGAGATTCGGGTCTGGGCTTTGGTAATGCTGCAATAGTTTTTCCAACCACTTGATGTTTTCCTCGACGTCGCGGAGCGCAGCCTCGTAATAATCTCGCTGCAGCAGCTTACTTACCATCGGGTGCTCTTCATTGCCCAGATATGTCCGTGCAGAAGTGGCCGGCTTCGATTCTCTAAGAAAGAAATACGGGTACCCTCTTACGGAAGTGCGGACCAGTTTATTATTCTTATATCTGTCGAACATATGGAGCTGCTGCTTATACATCTCCCTTAATGACTTCTGGTATCCAAGATCTGCCTGTACGCTTTTCACACTGCATTGATATTCTAAGTTCTTCAAAAGAGCAACATCCTTTCAGTTAAATCAATTTGGGATTTCCATTTTTTGCCTTTTATCGAATTCATCATACCAAATATCCATTATTTGTCAATTTCCATAATGCTCTTTCTATTGCTTTGATCAACACTTTCCACTTATTTGGCGATTCTGGGGCACGGCGCAACCCATGATTATGTAAGAATCGCAATTCTACAGCGCTGTACATAACCCGCTTTGTACAGCAACTCTATTTCTCTCTATATACAAACCAATAGGCTGCAGAGTTCCTGCTCTGGTTACGGTTTATTTGTATATCAACTGTTTCCCGGTTTTATACATAACTGCGTTTGTATCCTTTGCCACTTTCTTGAGATATACATAATCAAGGCCGTTGCAGCGCCTCCTTCTCCGCTGCGATTTTGTACACCCGGCGAAAAACTACCGGCATACAAAAAGCCGGCTGGCTATAGGAGGGCCATCCGGCTTTTGTTACTATTTCTATTCAATTAGCACACCGCGGGTTGCGGAACTCTGCTGCATTGAGCCGCGGTTTGCGGAATCGCCGCGCTACCGTTCCTCTCGGAAGTATGGCAAGCCTAAGGCTTCGGGCGGCTGGCTTTCGCGCTTGTTGCGCATGCTGGTCAGCACCAGCACGATGATCGTGACGACGTACGGGAGCATCTTGTACAGCTCCTTGGTCGCCATGCTGCTGGACGGAATGAACAGATAGAAGATGTACAGTCCGCCGAACAGAATCGAGGCGAAGATCGCCACGTTCGGTCTCCAGATCGTGAAGATGACGAGGGCGATGGCGAGCCATCCGCGGTCGCCGAACGCATCGTTGGACCAGACGCCGCTGGCGTAGTCCATGACGTAGTAGAGACCGCCGAGCCCTGCGATCATGCAGCCGATGCAGACCGACAGGTACTTATACTTGTTGACCGGGATGCCGGCAGCGTCCGCCGTTGCCGGGTTCTCACCGACCGCACGCAGATGCAGACCGGTGCGGGTGCGCTTGAGCACAAAGCCCGCGATGATCGCGATGATGACCGCCACGTAGGTCAGGAAACCATACGAGAGAAAGATCTTCCCGAACCAGCCAAGGTCGTTTGCAAAAGGCAGCGATTTGCTGAACACGCGGCTGGTCGCGGACAGCGCGATGGACGGCACTTCAGAGCCGGTCAGCTTGATCAGAGAGCCGCCGAAGAAGTTGCCGAAGCCGATGCCGAAGGTGGTCATCGCAAGGCCGGTGACGTTCTGGTTGACGCGCAGGGTGACCGTCAGGAAACTGAACAGCAGACCCATGAGCAGCGAGCCCAGAAGGCAGCAGCACAGCGGGATCAGGATCGCCGGCAGCGTACTGACCTCTCCGCCGCAACTCTGCTCGTACAGGAACGAGCCGATGACGCCGCTGATCGCACCGACGTACATGACGCCGGGAATACCGAGGTTGAGGCTGCCCGCCTTCTCGGAGATCGTTTCACCGGTGCACCCGAGGAGCAGCGGGATGCTCTGTACAACCGCACGCGGGATGAAGCCTACAAGATCAAACATTTGCTTCCTCCTTTCCCGCCGCCTTGCGGACGTGTATCTGATAGTTGATAAAGAATTCACTGCTGATGATGCAGAACAGGATGATGCCCGTCAGGATATCGCCGAAGGACTGGTTGAGTCCGTAGATGGTCGAGATCTCCTGCGCCCCGCGCGTCATGAACACGAGCAGCAGGCTGCTGGCGACCATGGCGATCGGGTTGAACTGCGCGAGCCAGGCGACCATGACACCGATGAAGCCGCGGCCTCCCGCGAGCGTCGTCGTGATCGTGTGGTCGGAGCCCGAAACGAGCAGCCAGCCTGTCAGACCGCAGACTGCACCGGATAGGAACAGTGTACGGATGATGACGCGGTCGACCTTGATGCCGACGTAGCGCGCCGTCTGCTGGCTTTCCCCGACAACCGTCAGTTCATAACCATGTTTGCTGTATTTGAGGTAGATGTGCATCGCGATCGTCACCGCTGCCACGATCAGGATGATCAGCAGATATTTATTGTTGCCGATGACAGGCAGCCAGCCCGCCTCCGAATTCTGGTTGATGATACCAACCTTGCCGGAGCCTTTGGGCGATTCCCAGATGATGATGTAGTACGCCACGAGCTGCGTCGCCACGTAGTTCATCATCAGCGTGAAGAGGGTCTCGTTGGTGTTCCACTTCGCCTTGAAGTACGCCGGGATCATGGCCCAGAGCGCACCGGCCGCCACCGCCGCGATGAACATCACAGGGATGAGAATCGCATTGGGAAGCGTCTTGCCGAGGTAGATCATGCAGGCCGCCGTTGCCAGCGCCCCGACCAGGACCTGCCCTTCGCCGCCGAGGTTCCAGAACTTCATACGGAATGCGGGAGTCAGCGCCAGCGCGATCGCCAGCAGGATCGCCAGCTCTTTGCCGAGGACCCATACCTTGCGGGCACTGCCGAGCGCCCCCTTGAACATGGTGCCGTAGACAGCGAGCGGGGAAAGCTCCGTCGTACTTGCCGTGATAACAGCACAGATGACGAGCGCCAGCAGGATCATCCCGCCGCGGATCGCCCATGCCTTCTGCCAGGCCATCTCCTTGCGCTTGGTGATGTGGAGGAACGGCTCTTTGATGCTATTGTTCAACCGGCTCACCTCCTCCCAGCTGTGTCATAAGCAGACCGACCTGCCGCTTCTCTGCCGTCTTGCCGTCCAGCACGCCGCTGACCTTGCCGCCGCAGAGCACCAGGATCCGGTCGCACAGTTCGAGCAGGACGTCCAGATCTTCACCGACATAGATGACGGCCACGCCGTTCTTCTTCTGCCGGTTGATCAGGTCATAGATCATATACGAAGAGTTAATATCGAGGCCGCGCACAACGTACGCCGACAGCAGGACTGTCGGAGCGCTTGCGATCTCACGGCCGACCAGGACTTTCTGGACGTTGCCGCCGGACAGACGCCGCACCGGTGTATTGACGCTCGGGGTGCTGACTTCGAGTTCGTCAACGACCTTCTCCGCCAGCTCGCGCGGGGTCTTTCTGTCCGTGAACAGGGATTTGCCGCGCCGGAACGAACGGAGCATCATGTTGTCCGTCAGGTCCATGCTGCCGACAAGACCCATGCCGAGTCTGTCTTCCGGGACGAAGGATAAGGAAACGCCCATCGCCGCGATCTCCAGTGGGTCCTTGCCCACCAGTTCCTCGCGGCTGCCGTCGTCGTTGACATAGCGGATCGTGCCGGACTCCACGCCCTGCAGACCTGCAATCGCCTCGAGCAGTTCCTTCTGACCGCTGCCGGAAATGCCGGCGATACCGAGGATCTCCCCGGCGTTGGCGGTGAAGGAAACATCGTCCAGTTTCAGAATGCCGTCGCTGCTGCGGACGGTCAGGCCGTCCACTTCGATCTTCGGACGCGGGTCGACCGGTTCGGGCCGGTCGATGTTGAGCTTGACTTCGTGGCCGACCATCATGTTGGTCATCTCCTGGGCGTCGGTGTTCTTCGTGATGAGTTCGCCGATGAACTGCCCCTTGCGCAGGATCGCCACGCGGTCCGAGATCGCCTCAACCTCGTGGAGTTTGTGCGTGATGATGACGACCGCCTTGCCGTCGTTGCGCATATTGCGCAGGACCGCGAACAGTTTGTCCGTCTCCTGCGGCGTCAGGACCGCCGTCGGCTCATCCAGGATCAGGATATCAGCCCCGCGGTACAGCACTTTGACGATCTCAACCGTCTGCTTCTGCGAGACGGACATGTTATAGATCTTCTGCTCGGGATCGACATCAAACCCGTACGTTTCGCAGATCGTGCGGATCTTCGCCGTCGCCTTCGCCATATCCAGCTTGCCCTTCGCAATCGTGCCGAGCACGATGTTCTCAGCAGCGGTGAAAACATCCACCAGTTTAAAATGCTGATGGATCATGCCGATGCCATACGAAAAAGCCTCCTTCGGGGAGTGGATGGCAGCCGGTTTGCCGTCGATGAAGATCTGCCCTTCGTCGGGGTAATAAATCCCCGCAAGCATATTCATCAGCGTCGTCTTGCCGCTGCCGTTCTCACCAAGGAGTGACAGGATCTCGCCGCGGTAAATATTAAGATCTACATTGTAGTTCGCCTGGATCGTGCCGAAGGACTTTGAGATTCCCTGCATCGATACAGCCGCAACTCTGTTCTCCAAATAGATCAACTCCTTTTGCTGCAGACTGCGCATCTGCAGCCTGGTATAGATAGCAAGTCGGAGAACCCCGGTATTCCGGGGTTCTCCGAGCACTGTTTATCTGTATGATTAGAATGCTGTGTCAAGCAGTGTGATGCCGTCGATCTGCAGATCGAAGTACGGCGCCGAACGGAATTCGGATTCGTGGAAGTAACCGTCGGAGATAACTTCCGTGTCGCCTTCGTAAGCTTCGTCGGTATCAACGTCAGCCATGTAGCTGTCAACCTTCTTGCCGTCAACTGTGAAGTTCGCGGTATCGAAGACGTGGATCTCGCCGGACTCGAGCTGTGCCTTGACTTCGTCCAGTTTTTCCTGGGTGCCTTCTGCAGCAGCCTGGTCATTGACCTCGGTCAGCAGGACAGAACCTGTTGCCAGTGTACCGGTCCAGTCTGTGTCAATCGCTTCGCCGTTCATGACAGCTTCGATGCAGTACTTGTAGTACGGTGCCCAGTCGATACGGGAGCTGACGATGAAGGTGTTCGGGCATGCATCAACGGTGGAGCCGTTGTAGGAGACATCCGGAACGCCGGCGTTCTCGCAGGCGGTCGGAGCACCCATGGAGTCAGCATGCTGGGAGATCAGGACGCAGCCGCCCTGGATCAGCTTGTTAGCGCCTTCCTTTTCAGCGGTCTCATCGTACCAGCTGCCGGTGAAGGTGACGTCCATGGTGACGGACGGGCAGACGGACTTCGCGCCGAGGTAGAAAGATGTGTAGCCGGAAACTACTTCTGCATAGGTGAATGCGCCGACATAACCCATCTTCGCCTTGTCAGCGGTGATGGTGCCGTCTTCGATCATCTCGTTGAGCTTCATACCAGCTGCAACACCGGCCAGGTAACGGCCTTCATAGATGGAAGCGAACGCATTGTGGTAGTTGTCCAGACCTTCGGTATGTGCTTTGGTACCGGTGGAGTGGCAGAACTGCACTTCCGGGAATTCCTTTGCAGCCTGGATCATGTAGTCTTCATGACCGAACGAATCTGCAAAGATGATGTCACAGCCCGCATCGACCAGCTCAGCAGCTGCGTCGTAGCATTCCTGACCTTCCGGAATGTTGGTGCGGATCTGGTACTCAACGCCCAGCTCATCGCAGGCCGCCTTGGCAGCATTGATGAAGTTGAGGTCGTAGGTGGAGTTCTCATCATGCAGGCAGATGAAGCCGACCATGATGTCGCTGTCACCCTCAGCTGCGCCGCTGCCGGCATCACTGCCGCCGCCGCACGCGGAGAGGCTGAACATGGCTACGATGGCGATCGCCAGTAAAACGATCAAACTTTTCTTTTTCATTGTTCGCTCCTTTGTTTTATAGGTGCATAGGTTACGTATTCATAAAATGGAATCGCTGCTTAAGGTGCAGCTGCTTTCCATTATAATGAGCAGAATTGGCCAAACTATTTCAGCTGGCAGAACTTGATATCAGAATCGCTCATGGACTCGATGCAGGCAAGCGATTCGACGCGGTAACCCGCCTTGCGCAGGTCATCTCCGCCGCCCTGGAATCTCTTCTCGATAGCCACTGCCATCCCGGCGACTTCCGCACCTGCCAGCCCGCACAGCTCGATCAGCCCGTGCAGCGCATTGCCGCTCGCCAGGAAGTCATCCACCAGCAGGACCTTGTCCCCCTCCTTCAGATACTCCTTGCTGACCACCGCATTGTAGTCGTTGCCGTGTGTGAAGGAGTGGACCTTTGCCGCCAGCACTTCCCCGTCCACGTTGCTGGACTGGTGCTTTTTGGCAAACAAAACAGGGACGCCCATCGCCACCCCGGCCACCGCCGCGATCGCAATACCGCTGGACTCGATGGTCAGGATCTTGGTGACGCCGCAGTCTTTATAAAGGCGCGCGATTTCCTCGCCGATCTCCTTCAGAAATCCGGTGTCGATCTGCTGGTTGAGGAAATTCCTTTTCTTCCATTGCGCGCATGTGCGATTCCCCTTTAAAACTTGCCTTGCTGCTGCTCCACAGGCCCCCTGAAAAAGAAAAAACGCCGGCGAAGCGGCGACTTCCAACCGGCAGTTGCGCTTCCAATAGTCGTGACTATCACGGCGTCACGGTAGAGACCTTTGGGCCATTTATCCAAAGTTATATCGGAATTCTTTCTTATTCTATAAACGTATATTCAGATGTTATCCTACTACGGGTGCAATGTCAAAACATCCGTGGAAAAAAGTCCAACTTTTTTTCGAGTTATCGCTCAGCCCGCTTTCATGCTCCGGCCGGCCATCTGCAGCAGCACGCCGCAGGCGATGAGACAGAGCAGAATGATCTTCCCGCTGCCCCCGGTTATGTAGCCCAGCACGGCGCCTAGACCGTCCCAGTGATGCGTCACCAGACCAATCACCGCCGCGTACGGCACAGGGCGCAGATCCTCAATCTCGTTCGCGTCCCCCTTGGTGATCAGCTCCTGTGCAGCCGCATCGTTCTCTGCGACCCGGTGCACGACGACCGCACCGCCGGACTGAAAAGCGATGACATCTCCCTGTACAAGCGTTTCCGGGCTGACGTCTTTTGTAATGACAAGGCTGCCCACCGGGATCTCAGGCTCCATGCTGCCGCTCGTGATATCAAAAGCATTGCCGCCGGTGACTTTCAGCACCAGCAGGAACGTCCCGAACGGGCTTCTCTTTTTCTTTGCAGCACCTGCCATAAAACGACCTCTTCCTTTTCTTTGTAGATATGTTCCTATTATAAACGAAACCGCGCCGGAACAGACCGCGTTTTACAAATTCCCGGCAGTGCCGGGCAACTTTTTTTGATGCGCCAAATAGAAAAGCGGATGACCCGTCTGGATCACCCGCTCTTTCACAATACTCTTATTCTATTCACCTGCAGCTTCGTCGTTGCCGCGTCTTCTCAGCAGTGCCGCGATCGCTGCGATGATCGCTGCGATGCCGATGCCGATCCCGAGGTAAAGACCCATCCCGAGACCGCCCTTCTTCTCGCCGTCCTGCTCGTCCGCATCGCCAGGCGCCAGCGGGGTTTCGTCATCGTCGAGGTCGACGACGTCTGCCGGCTGTGTCTGCGGCGCCGCATCATCATCGATGGCAGCTGCACCATCTGCGCCTGCACCGCCTGTCGCACCGGCATCCCCGGCACCGGCTGCACCTGCCGTGCCACCGGTAGTACCAGCTGCTGCGCCGCCTGCCGTTGTCCCGCCTGCTGCAGCACCTTCGCCGCCCGTGGTGCTGCCGCCGTTGTCAACACTGCCCGCCGTATACACGAACGGGAACACGTTCTGCGATTCGTCAGCGACCAGCGTCTTTGTCAGCGCCAGCGCCTGCGGGGTATACCCGTCAATGTACAGATAGGATACCACCGGCTTCTCATTGATCTTGCCGTAGTAGGTCTGGGATGCACGCAGTTCTGCGCCGCTCGCATCCGTAAAGGTGACCGTGTAGGCGACGATGTCATCGCCCTTCACCCCGTAGGAAGCTACCACGTCGACGTCTTCTGTGACTGGAAACCCGGTGGCCACCTTTTCCTGCCCGGCAATGTGCCAATTCTTAAAGTAATACTTGTCATTCTTCATCGTGACAGAGTACTTGTCCGGATCCCAGCTGCCGTAGTTGCCGTCACTGTCCGCCTTATAGACTGCCGGTGTTTCTCCGACGACATCACCCTGTTCGCCGCCGAACACTCTGACGGTGTAGTCATAGTACTCAGTGTCTGCAAACGCGACCGATGTCATGCCGAACATCATGCAGGAAAGCACCATGACGAGCGTCAGCAGTGATCCTGCGATCATCTTTCTTTTACTCATCTGCCTTGCCCTCCTTGCGTGTTCTTCTCATACGGCCGATCGCCAGCAGCAGGAGCATCAGACCTGCCGCCATCGCTGCGATGTAATACGGCATCATGTTACTGGTATCGCCTGTCTGGACCTTCTTGGGCGGTTCCGGTTTGGCAGTAGTGTGCGGTTCGACAGCAAACTGCAGTTTGATCTCGCCTGTCGCATTCTGATACGCATTGCCCTGCGTTTCGCCGTCCAGCGCGACCGTCAGCGTGATCGTGCCGCTCCCGCCGGCAGGCATCGTCGCCAGGAAGAAGAACTCTTCCATCGCGTTGGTCGCCTGGTGCAGGCCTTTGCCGCCCTTCGTGCTCTCGCCGCCGACCGTCGTGTTGTTATAGATATCCTCGCCGTTGTACTGCAGGATGTAGGTGTACGCGCCGCCGCTCGCGGACGTTCTGTCCTCAAGCGACCTGATGACGGTGTTGCTCAGCCACCAGTCCGCCTCGACCTCGCTGCCGTTCTTGAGCGTGATCTCATAGGTCTGCTCATCGCCCGGCTGCAGGTCGCTGACATCGATCGACTTGAACGCCGCGTCCAGATCCGTCCCGTTGTATGTGACCGTTCCGGCGTCATCCGCAAAGACCGTAGCCGGGAAGACCATCATCAGGAGCACAAGGAGTACTGTCATCATATTTCTTTTCATCATCGTACCTCCTTATCCTCTACATACCTGGAATGAACTGGGATGCATCGACACCCCATGCGCTGATAGCCGCATCCTTTGCGTTGTGGTCCTGGATGCCGTCCGCGCTGACCTCGAGGTTGAAGCTCAGGTCGTTGTAGTCATACGTTGTCGTGAACGTCGTGTAATCGCCGGAGACCTCCGAGGTCTGCGTCGCCATCGTCGCCACCTTGCCGTCTACGCCGATCTTTGTAACTACCGGGGTGGTCGTCTCGCCTGCCGGCAGCACATCGGTGTAGTACAGAACGGTGCGCTCCGGTGTGGAAGCTTCCTCATCGATGGCCCAATCGCCGCCGGTTTCGAGTTTGATCAGCGCCGGATCAAGGTCGGTCCGCTTCCCGTCTTCTGTCCAGTATTTCTGGACGCTGACGCGGACGTACTGATCGATCGTACCAGTGTTGGTCACAGTGATCGTCTCTTCGTAGAGCTGTCCGACATTAATGTTGTCCGGCAGGCCGGAGAGCAGTTCGCTGCCCTCCGCAACCGGTGTCTTGTTTTCATTGATCTGCAGCGCCGCATTCTGCGTAGCGATATCCGCAGTATACGATTCCGACGGAGTCAGTACTGCTCTTGCGCCGCCGATGCCGCCGAACATGAGAGCCGCGACCGCCAGAACAAGCAGAGCTCCGGTGATGATCTGGGAGCGTTTTCTATTCTTTGCTTTCATCGTTCATCACTCCCCTTCCGTAGTAGCGGGCTTGAGTTCCCAATTGGTGGCATCCGTTGCCGGCTTATACGATCCGTCTTCGTTGAAGATCACCTTCGCCGCTTCATAGACGATCGCCACGTCGATGATCTGCCCGTCGACCGCCGATTCCGGCACGTTGCTGATCGATACGGCCAGATCACTTGTCGTGCCGCCCGCCTCGACGATGCCGTTGTAGTAATACCAGTCGCCGCTCTTCGTCCAGTCGCCGCTCACATCCAGCTTCATGCCGTCGCTCGCGAACGCCTGCACTCTCACGTAGCAGCTCTCCGGCCCTTCGTTGCCGACCGAGATCGTCTTCGTGAACCCGTCCACGTCTTCATGCAGCGTCGTCTTGTACCCGAGCTCCAGCTGCACGCCGCCCGCCGCTTCCGTATGCGACGTGAAGTACGCCATCGCGGGGGCGACCATCAGCCCAAGGGTCAGGATCACTGCCAGGGCCGTCAGTAAAAGTTTGTTTCTTTTCATCTTGCTCTACCCCCTCTGTTACCGCACTTGCAGTTCCATGTTGTTGTTGATGACTTCTGTGAGATGCACCCAGCTGCCGCCTTCCGCTACGTATTCGTTCTGGATCGCGCAGCCCTGCGTCAGGCCGTTGTTGTAGTCGTTGCTGAAGTCCACGTTGATCGTTTCGTCCGCCACGACCGTCTGATCTTCCGCATCCCAATCGGGACCGGTCTGCTTGGTGTACGACGCGCCGCTGTAGACCTCTTCGACCTCTACCACCGCGCCGGCCGGTAGGTTTTCGATGACCGCGAACTCTGTGCCCGTTCCGCTGAAGTCCAGTGTCACGTAGCCGTCGTAGACGGTGACTGTCTTCTCGCCGACTTCCATAGTTGCTTTGACGCTGTACACGAACGATGTCTTGTCGCTGCTCTCGTCATTGCCGAGGCTCAGGTTCTCGATGCTGAGAAGTTCCTTCGTGATCCTGACGTCACCGAACTCCATCGTGTTATCGATGTCGATGGTATACGTGACGGCTCCGGTCTCCTCGTCGGTCTCTTTCGTGATATCACCGATCTCAGCAGTGTATCCTGCGATTTCATCTTCCTTGACGGAGTACTCGATTGCGGCAGATTCACCGTCGACCAACTCATTCTTCGGAAGGCCGCTGTACGTGACGATATACGTGTTGCCGTCTTCGCCGACTGTCACGGTCGGTACATAGGCTTTGCCTTCCGCATCCTTGGCCTCTTCTTCGCCGACCATCAGATGGATGCTGTCTTTAAATTCCTCTGTTGTCGGACGCAGTTTGTATTTGTTGTCCATATCAGACCAAGTCTTGGTGATTACGACTTCCGTTTTGTCCGGTTCGTGTTTGTTTGTGATTGTACCGCCAGCTGCCACCTCATCTGCCCCGACTACATTATAGTTTTCGATCTTGCCGATAAGCTCTTTCACTGTATAGGTGATGGGATTGCCATTAGCATCGAATGCGGGCAGATCCTTGAACTTCACCAGGAACTTGTTGCTGTCGTCAGAATCCACAGTGACTTCCGCCTCGGCATCCACTTTCACACCGTTCGCATACAGTTCAACATATGCTTTGAACTGATCCGCTGTCGGCCGGTAGCTGTCGACATCATCCGCATCGTCCCAGACCTTCGTGATCGAGACATCGGTGCGCGGTGTGTGTTTGTTGGTGACGGTGAAGCCCTCGCTGGCGCTTCCGGAAACGCCTACGATCGCGTAGGTGCCTTTTGCGTCGGTGCCGGTGATTACGTTATCCTTGACTTCCTCAATTGTGTAGACGATTTCTGTTCCGGTCTTGCCTTCTTTATACTTGGGCAGATCTTCGAATGTACCGGTCCAGCTGTCGCTTGCAGTCAGTTGCAGTGTCTTGCCATCGACCGCCGTACCGTCCGCCAGAAGCTGTACGGTCACGGAAGCAGGACGGATCTTGTCCATATCCTCCTTATCTTCCCACTTCTTCGTTACTGGGATGTTGATAACTTCCGGCGTATGCGTATTCGTGACTGTGAAGCCATTTGCAGCGCTGCCGGTCACTTCGAAGCTGTAGGTGCCGGAGCCGTCCGTGCCGGTGATGACACTGTCGGTCACTTCTTCGACGGTGTATTCGATTGCTACCCCGCTCGCACCTTCCTTATACTTAGGCAGACCCTTGAACGTGTCGGCCCACTTATTGTCTTCATCCAGAACCTTGGAACCCACGACCGTACCGTCCGCCTTCAGGTTTACTTTGATTTCATCCGGTCTGATGCCATCCACGTTGTCGGCATCCTTCCAGACTTTTTTAACATCGATGTTGATCGTCTCAGGAGTATGGGTGTTCGTTACCGTAACGCCGGTCACAGTGTCACCATCCTTGACTTCTTCGTAAGAGACTTTGTAACCGTCCGGAACTACGACCTCTACAACGGTGTACTCGATCTTTTCTGCCCCGTCGCGTGTCCGAGCCTCTCTCTTTTCCGGTCCCTCGATGACTTCTTCATCCGGTTCGGCAACTGCCTCACTCTCGTCAACCGGGGTTTCTTCGACCGCTTCGTCAGGTGTGACGGCTTCTGTATCCTCGGCAGGCGATTCTACAGTCTGCGCGTCTCCCTCAGCAGGCTCTGCAGCAGGTACGCTTCTTTGCGCCGGCTGGCCTTCTGTACCGGAGTTGTCCTGATCCTGTCCGGTGCTGTCAGTCTCAGCAGCATCCGGATCCTCATCGACTTTCGGGTACACATCAAGGTTTTCCCATGTGTAGGTCCATTCATTGGCTGCATTCAGCTCGACGGGATCACCGTACTTGTTGCCGTCTTTATCCTGCAGCTGCACAGTGACCGAATCCGGCCGGAGACCGTCGCGGTCGTTGTCATCGACCCACACCTTTGTGGCAGTGAAGGTAGTCTTCTCTGTCTCATGTGTATTGGTGATGACTGCTTCAACTCCGTCATCCGTCTTCGTCTCTTTATTACTGGTCATTGTGTAATGTTCGATGGGGTCCTCTTTGACGCTGTAATCGATCTCCGTCTTGCCGTCAAACTTCGGCAGCTCCGTCCACTCATAGGTCCATTTGTTCGCTGCTGTCAGCGTCTGCGTATCAACAACTTCATCACCATTCATAAGGTGTACGGTGACGCTGTCAGGACGGTATCCATCCTGGTTGTTCGCATCCACCCAGGCCTTTGTCACCTTATACTTGGTCAGTGCCGGAGTATGGGTGTTGGTCACTGTGAACCCGCTGGCCACGCTTCCGGTCACTTCGAAAGCATAGGTCCCGAGTCCGTCTGTACCTGTGATGACGTCGGTCGTATTCTCGATGACGGTGTACGTAATCGCCTGGCCGCCCGCATTCTTGGGCTGATCCTCGAATGTACCGGTCCAATTGTTCGATTCATTGAGCGTGAGAGAAAGAGCCTCCTCCGTGGTCGGATCAATGACCGCCTGTCCGTTCGCACGGAGCTCGACCGTAACACTGTCAGGTCTGATTTGATCCTGGTTCTCCTTGTCCTCCCAGACCTTTGTGACCGGGATGTCGATGAGTTCAGGCGTATGGCTATTGGTGATCGATTCGCCGTCGAGTGCTTTCGTATCCGTGCATGTGTAGTCATCCGGAACGGTATTCTCTGTTACGGTGTATGCGATCTCCTCGCCGTCAGCATCGTATTTGGGAACCGCTTTCCAGGTATAGGTCCATATGTCGCCGTTCTTCTCAATGATCGGGGTGGGAGCAGTCATGCCCGCCGGCATCCCGTTCAGAGTCAGGGCGAGTTCTGTCGGTCTTACGCCGTCCTGGTTGCTGGCATCATCCCAGATCTTTTCGACAGTGATGTCTCTCAGTTCATACTTATTGGTATATGTGATGGTATAGACAGCATTGGTGCTATCGACCGAACCCGTAGACGTCTGGTTGCCGGTGAAGGCCCAGTCGGGATCGGGCTGTCTGCCGTCGGTAAACTTGATATCAGCACCTTCGAATATGAAACCTGTCGGGAGGTTATTACCCTCGGTGATGGTATAGGTCGTGCCGACAGGTACATTGTTGATACGGATCGAGTAACCGTCTTTGACGTTCAGAACGATGTTCTTGCCGCTCTCGCCGTAGTACCAGCTGCCGCCTGCATAAGTAGCACCGCTGACCACAGCATCTGTGACATTCTGTTTATCCTTATCCCAGACCGAGATCCAGATCCAGTAGTCAGAATCGTGATTCGGATCCTCTGTCTGTGTCGGGGCAGTAGCAGGAGCAAGCGGATCTGTGACATTCAGTGTGAACGGGAAGACGGCATCTTCCGGCACATCCTCACCGATGACGGTCTTGACCAGGTTGATGCTGGAACGGCGCTCGTTGGTCGCGGTAAGGGCTACCCCCTCATCGCCGACATAATAAGTAGCGTCGTTGAACTCGTAGGTCTTTGCGCCACTCGGTGCAGGATGTTTCTTATCAACCTTAATGAGCATCGTCGGCTGGTTGTTGATGAGCATCGGGTGCACGGTCGGAGCGTCGATTTCCCACTTAAAGCCTTCGCCCTGGATCTCCGGCTCAGTAAAGGTGAAGTCGTGGCCTTCAGAGCCTTTGAGCGGCTTGCCGTCTTCGCCCATGATACCGATGGAGACATAAACGGATCCCTGCCAATCGTTGTCGTCGGTGAGAGTTACCGTGTAGTGCGGGTCGTCATCGCGCGTAACATTGAGCACGATGCCGTCAGGTTTTTTCCACTCCTCAGTCAGTGCGTTATCCCATTCCTTCGTGACTGCCATCTGCTCGACGGCGCTGTTCTTAACAGGATCGGGGTTCGTATATGTAGATGTCTTCGGCCCCGGGTTATCAAGTCGGGTATCGGAATAGGTAAGTGTAGCAGTGGTGTTGGTCTTAAGGTTGCCGTTTACGTCGATGTACTGCTGGACAGCAGGATCGAGATCTTTCCATGCGCCGTTCGGGCCGGGATTATTCTTGATGTCCGCGACATCGTCGAGGGTCTCCTGGCTGGGATACACGTCGAAGGTCACAGAATAAGTAACTCCGTCAAGCAGGGTTCCCACGGAGGAAAGATTCCACTCCACCGAACCGTTAACGAGGCGGGCGGCAGGGGGATTGTACTTATACAGATCGTTCGACGCTGTCCACTGGTACTTGAAATTACCGGAGGAAACAGAGCCGCTAACCGTGACGCTCTTGGCCGAGCCGCCCTCCGTCCAGTTGACTCTGCAAGTGCCGTCCCCGTTGTCGGTGACCGTGTAGGTTACCGTTTCTACCCTGGAAACACCGTCTTCCACGACGTTCATCTTGCGGGTAAACTGGTTATTTACCACAGGAATAGAAATCCAATACTTGTACGAGGAACCGTCGACTTCAAGGAGTTCTGAAACACCAGTACCGGTCGTGACTTGATTGGTAGTGCCGTCACTGATGGAGACGGAGGAGATACCAAGCGAGTTGACGACCTCGTTAAAGATTTCCGTGATAGCAGTGTTAAGCGCAGAGGTGTCAGCTGCGCGGAAGAAGTTCGGCGCATCTTGTGTCGCTGCCACGACATTGTTGATGTTGCCACCGCGATGCTGATTGTTCTCGGAAAAGTACATGAGGTCGTCGAGCAGGTCTGCCTCAGTCCCATATGCGTAGATACCATAGAAAGTACCGCCGGTGGCCTCGCAAGCCTGCGCGAGCGCATAAGCTTCGTCAGTCGCGGCAGTGTAGAAGGGGCGAAGCTGGCCGATGCTGGCGCCGGACGGGTTAATTGCATTGTTGCCGTTGCCGGAAGCTGTGCAGGCACCGTCAGTCATCATGATGACGAAGGTCGGAACATCTGCGCCACCTGGTGCAGATCTGACCCGCTCGACAGCTGCGTCAATTGCAGACTCCCAGTTGGTGCCGTTTGCCGCAGTCCCGCTGTAGTTCCTGCTGGTCTGGCGGTCGGTCCCGCCATCATCAAAGCGGTTCGCGATCCCCGTCACATCGGTCGTCCAGCCAGACCCCTGGTTGTTCGAAGTTCTGGCGAACGTGACCAGCGCGACGTTGATATTATCGCGGGCATCGTTCTGGTAAGTGGCCAGATTAGTCAGGAAGTCGTGGACGACATCCTCAGCCTGGTCAGCACGCGTATAGTTGCTGCCCTGCGCATTGCTGGTCATACTCGACGATGTGTCGTAGATGACGACAATGTTGACCTTTCCGGCCTCTTGCGTTTCATCATCCGCATCGCCGGTGACGGACAGCTCTAGATTGTAAGTGCCGTCGCCGTTATCATGAATTGTCTTACTGTGCGCGGGTACTTGTCCTGCCTCCGCGCTCGCGAACTGGGGTGTAAACATGGTCAGCACCATGCAAAGTACCATCAGCCAGCTGAATACTTTGCGCCTCTGTTTTCTCCTCCTATCGCTCCTTATTCCTTTTGCAATCATGTCTTTACTCTCCTTTGGACCAAAAGGATAACTAACTATTTAAAACTCTGCTTTTTTGGCAGAGGGTATAAACATCCACCATCAACATCCTTTAGTTATTTGTATTATAAACTGTTGGTTTTTAGATAACAACTGTTATCTGTACCTTCGACTAATTTTTTGGTATTTAAGCACTCATGAAGTTGTGCTTTGAATGATTGTCTGCTACCAGGTTATACAATTTTCGAGCGTTTATGAGACATCAATTAGTTGTTTTCAAAGGCGCAAAAATGCGACGGGCTGGATCGTGTCCGTCACATACAAAACTCTATACTACCACGCCCTCATTCTGACGCCGGAAGCGTCACAAAATCCGTCACATTTTTAACAATTTTAGGCTGTTGATGAAAACAAGTATGACGCACCCAAAGCCATCAAAGAGCAAAGCCGATGCAGCTGTAAATGCCAAACAAAAAACCGCTGGCGGACACTCCGCCGGCGGCTCTATGCAGTAGATTGTTTGCTGTTTGTTGTGCTCTTTATCCGCTGACACTACTTCGCCATGGAGAGCGTCAGGGTGTATTCGATCTCGTGCGGCTGGCTCATCGCCGTCGTATCGCCAACAACAGTGAACGGTGCATCCGGCGTTGCAACCGGGATCTCGAAGACAGAGTTGCCTTCCGTGTTGACCGGCAGGAACTTCTCCCCGTCCACGAGCATGTAGTCGTAGTTCTCGCTCGACCACTCGACGGTCAGTGTGCCTTTGCCGTTCTCCACGACGTATTTCGCAGGGCTGGTGATCGACGCCTTGCCGCTGCCGCCTTCCATCGCGACATTGACACTGTACTCGCCGTCAGCAAGGTCCGCTGCGACCGGCTCTGCTGCTGCATCGGCTGCATCTCCGTCGCTCTCTGCGCCGGCAACCGGGATCTCATCACCGGGCACCGGGTTGGAAACCTTGACCTTGTGGTCATACCACTTGCCCTTTGTGCCGAGCAGCGCCAGATCGAACTCTTCATCGATGGCCGGAACCGGAACGTCAAAGCCGTAAACTTCATCCGTGTAGCCGTCGCTGTAGGTGACGGTATCCGTCGTCGGTTCGATCAGTTCCGCCCCGTCCTTCTGCGCATCCTCAGCCAGTCCGTAGAACAGGTTGACGATCTTCTTGGACTGCAGGGTGACGTGGACGGTCATCTCGCCGCCCTCCACAGTCATGATCGCCTGATCGTTGTACGCCTCGTTGATGTGGAACATGTTGTTGTCCGTTGTGAATGTCACGACATACGTACCGTCTTCAAGGCCGTATTCGTTGGCAGCTGCCGCATTGCCATTATCCGCACTGTCTTCCGCGCTGCCGCCGCAGCCCGCGAACGTGAACATGACCATCGTCAGGACTGCCAGGATCATTGTCAGTAGTCTTTTGTTTTTCATCTTTCGCACTTACTTTCCTATATGATGCGCTGTTTTCATCATTTGTTTTCGGCGCCCGCATCCGCGGCCGGCACAGCGCGACCCTACCGCCTGCGGACATATAAGGCAGTGCCCGGCAGTATCATACCGCCGGGCACAGACTCTATCAAGTTCTCTTGTACTTTATGGAGGTACAAGCTTTGACGCTGCTCTTATTTGATGACAGCGCCTGCATGCTCAACGTACATCTTCTGGATGTCCGCGATGCGGCCGAGACCTTCGATCTGGCAGGTGACGTTGTCAGCACCAAAGCCGGCACCGATGTCAACCGGTTCGTCAGCGCCTTCGACTTCGAATTCGCCGCCGTTGACAAAGCCATAGTACCAGGAACCTTCTTCGTCAGCCGCCATGTCGTTGTTGGCATGGTCACCGGCAACGACCATCATCGGACGAATGATGACCTTGGTGTAGCCGGCTGCTTCAACAGCCTTCTTGACTTCCGGCAGAGCAGTGTCTGCAGGGTTGCCTTCAACAGTTCCGATGAAGACGTTCTTGTAGCCAAGCTGCTTCATCTGTTCCTGCAGTTGGTCATAGGTGACGTTCGCTTCGTGGGAAGTGCCGTGGCCCATCAGAACGAGTGCAGTGCCATCCTGATCCATCGCTTCGACGGAGTCAAAGCCTGCGACCTTGGCAGCCTCAGCAACGACAGCCTTCGCAGCCGCTTCCTTGTCCGCGTTGATGGTGGAAGCATCCGCACCGACTTCACCGAGCAGCGGCTCCGCAACTTCGACGGACTCGAACTTGTCTTTGTACTGATCAACAGACTCCATCAGTTCGTCGTACTCAGCACCATGCATGAGGTGGGTCGGCTGGATAACGAGCTGTTTGACGCCATTGTCAACTGCACGCTGGAGAGCCTGATCAACGTTGTCGATGACTTC
The DNA here is from genome assembly GCA_902790905.1 of uncultured Eubacteriales bacterium. Classification (GTDB taxonomy): domain Bacteria; phylum Bacillota; class Clostridia; order Peptostreptococcales; family Anaerovoracaceae; genus RUG13615. The sequence continues at coordinate 22,181 of CADATO010000020.1, read as the reverse complement.
GCCGTCACGCGCCCAGATGTGATTGATGATGATCTGTGCAGTGAACGCTCTTCTGACGGACCAGTCCGGATACGCTTCCTGCAGAGCCTTCTCAACGCCGCCGATGTCGTTGACACGGCTGTCGTTGAAGGAAGTACCAAAGCTGACGACCAGCAGTTCCTTCTCGCCGATCTCATCCTGGTTGAGCGGATCGTCAGCAGAAGCATCACCGGTGTCTCTTGCGAAGTAGTCGCCTTCTTCGACCAGTTCTTTCTGTGCGTCAGTCAGTGCATCCCATGCTTCTTTCGCTGCCTTGCACTGTGCTTCGGTGTCCTCGGTGTACTCCTGGACCTGGATCGCTGCGATCAGTTCGTCAACAGCTGCTGCCGCTTCTTCGTCGGAGACAGCTGCGCTGCTGCCAGCTGCAGAAGCTTCTTCGGAGGAAGAGCCGCAGCCGACCATGACCATGCTCATCGCGAAAATCATCGCCAGCAGAATGAGGATACTTTTCTTGAGATGTTTCATTGTAGTAAAACCCCTTTCTTGAAAATATAACTGATTGAATACAAAAGACCTCTGCTCTCAGCGGAGCAAAGGCCTCATGAAAAATGCCTGATAGGGATCAGTTTTCAATCAGTATTTACCCGCCAGTTACTCGTGGCCGGGACAGCATTGTCTGGCGCTGTCCACATTTCCGCAGGCAGGTTTCCTGGCTCACAGACCATGGTCACATACCGCCTTCCCAGTTTCCCAGTGGCTCAAGTGGCTGCAACGGTCTGCATACAGTGACGAGTTCGCACAGGCCTTACACCTGTTTCCCTATTATCCGGCGCTGAGATTCTTTAAGGAATCGCTCCGCCGGCACCTGCAGATATTGTATTCATTGCAGTTGCGGACACCTGTTGCCCGCAACCTTAACAAGTATATCACATAGGTTATTAGTTGCAACCCCCGCCGAGTGTAAAATATGAGTAATATCCCCGCTTTCAGGCATACTGCCGGCCGCACGCAGCGCGCACAGAAAAAGCCCCGCACGGAGCGGGGCTCTTTGTCTTTTTCCAACCTGCACCTGCAGCGCGCAGTTACTTCATCAGATCTTCCGTATTGATCGCATTGCCGGTGTGCGGCTTGTTCGGATCCTTCTTGAATTCCTTGCGCTTTGCACGCATTTCCTTCGCGTCTTTGGAGCCGCTGTTGAGGACGATCTTGACCGCACGCGGGACAGCGTACGAGAGCAGGCCGGTGACCTTCTTCTCCGCTGCACGGTAGTCGGTCATTTCCGGATGGTCGCGCTTCAGGTGGATCGCGTCGAATTCACACCGCGTCGTGCAAAGGCCGCAGCCGATGCAGCGGTTTTCATCGACGATGGTCATACCGCAGCTGAGGCATCTGGATGCTTCGCACTTTACCTGCTCCTCGGTGAGGATCCTGCGTGGATCGTAAAAGGAGTGGCTCGGATCCTCGATCTGCTCGATCTCCGGTTCCTGTCTGCCCGCATGGTCGTAGGACGGAACTGTGATGTCGTCGGTGTCGAGCGGTTTGAAGAAGCGTCTGTCGCGTCCGATCGTCTGCGGGACATTGTTCTCGGAAACGAATCTGGCCAGCGATTCTGCCGCCTCATGCCCCTGCCCGATCGCATCGATGACGAACTTCGGGCCGGTGAAGACATCGCCGCCCACGAAGACCGCCGGATCTTCCGTCTGATAGGTGAACTTGTCGGCTGCAGGCCAGGTGCCGCGGGAGAACGTGACACCCGTGCCTTCGAGCAGGCCGCCCCACTCGACCGCCTGGCCGATCGCAAAGACGATGCGGTCCGCCGGCACGGTGATGGTTTCCTCTTCATCATACTTCGGCGAGAAGGCACCCGTCACCGGATCGATCGTGGACAGACAGCGCTTGAAGACGATGCCGTTCACATGCCCCTTCTCATCGACGAGGACTTCCTTCGGCCCCCAGCCGGGCTCGATGCGGATATCTTCTTCCTCTGCCTCGGCGATTTCCTGTTTGGACGCCGGCATGGTCTCTCTGGATTCCAGGCAGTACATGCTGACGCTGTCCGGGCGGAACCGGTGCGCGGTCCTCGCGCAGTCGATTGCGACGTTGCCGCCGCCGACGATCACGACGTTGCCGTCGTATTTCTGGTCCGGGTCGCTGAGCGCTTCCTTGAGGAAATGCACCGCGAAGTCGGTCCCCTCCGCCGTTTCGTTCGGAACGCCGGGGAGTCTGCCGCCCTGGCAGCCGATCGCGATGTAGAACGCCTGATAGCCTTCTTCCTTCAGCTGCTCGATGGTGACGTCCTTGCCGACTTCAACGCCGCAGCGGATCTCGACACCCAGCTGACGGATCACGTCGATTTCGGCGTCGATGACATCCTTCGCCAGTTTGAAGGTCGGGATGCCATAGGTCATCATGCCGCCCGGCTTCTCATGCTTTTCGAAGACCGTCGGGGAATACCCGCGCGATGCGAGGTAGTACGCACAGGACAGACCTGCCGGGCCCGCGCCGATGATGGCGATCTTCTGCGGCCATTCGCCGGTGAGGTTGTTGATGATCTTCTTCGGCACATAGCGCGTCTCCGCGTGCAGGTCGCGCTCCGCGAGGAATTTCTTGACCTCGTCGATCGAGACCGGTGCGTCGATCTTGCCTCTGGTGCAGGCGTCTTCACACTTCTTGTTGCAGACGCGGCCGCAGATCGCAGGGAACGGATTCTCGCGCTTGATCAGAGCGAGCGCCTCGTCGTAACGGCCTTCCTTGGCCATCTTGAGGTAACCCTGGACCGGGACATGTGCCGGGCACGCCGCCTTACAGGGCGACGAGCCGGTCTTATGGGTGTTGACCCTGTTGTTGTCTCTGTAGTTCTCATCCCAGGCATACTTGCCCCAGCGGATCTTGTCCGGGAGGATCTGCTTGGGATATTCGACTTCGCTGCCATCCGCCTTGCAGAGCTTCTGGCCGAGCTTGATCGCGCCGGCCGGGCAGACTTCTACGCAGCGGTTGCAGGCGACGCACTTCTCTTTGTCGACCTCTGCCGTGTACGCGCTCTTGGACAGGTTGCGCGTGTTGTACAGCTGCGAGGTGCGCAGCGCGTTGCAGATCTGCGGGTTGCAGTTGCAGATGTCGAAGATGTGGTCCTCGCCGTCGATGTTGGTCGTCTGGTGCACGTAACCGTTCTCCTCGGCGCGGCGGAAGATCTCGAGCGCTTCCTCGGTCGTGATGTAGTGCGCACGACCGGTCTCGACCGTGTAGTCCGCCATGTCGCCGACCTGGACGCACCAGTCGTTCTCATCATCCGTGCAGCCCTCGCCGAGCTTGGCTCTGGAGTAGCGACACGAGCAGATGCCGGCGGAGATGTGGCCTTCGTATTTCTTGAGCCAGTACGAGATCTTCTCGATGTTGAGCGCCTCGCTGTGCATGCTGACTTCCTTCTCGACCGGGATGACATGCATGCCGATCCCGTCGCCGCCCGGACGGACCATCGGGGTGATGTCCTCCAGCGGCAGGAAGGTCATGCGCTCAAAGAACGAAGCGACCGGCGGGTTGGCGTCGACTCTGTCCTGCGACGAGTTGAACAGCTCCGCGCTGCCGGGCACGAAGAACGACAGCCGGTACCGGATCTCGGACGGATCCTTTTCCTGTGTCGGGCCGTTGTCATCGTAATGATCGCCGTAGTCGTATTCCAGGATACCGTGGACCGACATCTGCCACAGCAGTTCGTCGATCTTCTCTCTGGAGAACTGTTTCTTGTTCTTCTCGTAAATCTGATCGGCGGTGTACCACTTGCGCAGTTTGAGCGTGAGCAGGACATCGACCTCATCTTCGGTCAGGATCTCGCGCAGCCCCCAGTATTCGGGGTCCGTGGACTTGACGCCGCGCAGTTTGTTCTTCACGTTGTCCGTGATCTTGCCTGCCAGTTTGGCATACTTCTTCTGCAGCGGTTCTCCTTCATACTTGGAGATCGTTTCTTTTTTCTTCCGATATATTTCGGGCATAGCCTTCTCCTCTCCTTGAATTCTCCATTACCGGGCTATGTTCAGGAATCGCTGCCGTCTACAGCCGGATCCTCTTCCTCCGGTGCTGTTTCAGCCTCGATTTCCTTGATGATGCACTCGTTGCCCTGGATCAGCCAGGTCTCCTTGCTGCCGCAGTGCGGACAGATCTTGCCGTGGGCAACTGTTTCGTAGTCTTCCCCGCAGCCGTCGCAGTGCGTGACTGCCGGGATGACTTCCATCCTGAGTTCGGAATCGCTCAGGATGGGGTGCTTTTTCTTGAAGTACTCCCACGCATCGATGAACAGATCGTTCACGATCCCGGAGACTTCCCCTACCGACAGCGTCACCGAGCCGATTCTTGTGATGTGGTGCTCCTCGGCGAGTTCATCCAGCGTTTTCGCGAGGTGGATGACGATGCCCATCTCATGCATGGCTGTCCTCCTTCACCGCTCCTTCAGCTGTCGCTCCGGATGCTTTCCAGTTCGCTATGGCATCTTTCAGCCACGCTTCCCAGGCATCCATCCCGTCCCCGGTCTTCGCGGAGACCCGGAAGATCTCGATGTCCGGGTTGAGCTTTCTGGCGCGCTCCTCGCACTTTTCAAAATCGAAGTCGAAGACGCTGATGGTATCGGTCTTGCTGATGAGCAGCACATTGCTCTTCGTGAACATGAGCGGGTATTTGAGCGGTTTGTCGTCGCCTTCCGGCACGCTCAGGATCATGACGTTCTTTCCCGCGCCGGTGTCGAACTCCGCCGGACAGATCAGGTTGCCGACGTTCTCGAGGAACACCAGATCATGGCCGCCTTCCGCAGCCAGTTCCTCCAGCGCGGTGCGGGTCATACCGGCATCCATGTGGCACATGCCATCGGTATGCGCCTGGACCGCCGTGACACCGAGCGCCGCCAGTTTGACGGCATCGACATCGGAGTCGATGTCCGCCTCCATCACGCCGATCCGGTATGCGCCCCCAAGGTCACGAATCGTGCGGTCCAGCATGGTGGTCTTGCCGGCGCCGGGCGATGCCATCAGGTTGATGAGCAGGGTGCCCTGCTGCCGGAGCGATTCTCTGAGCACCTCGGCATCCCTGTCGTTCGACGCTGTAATGGTTTCTTTTAATTCAATAACTTTCATTAAAATGATACACTCCTGCCGGCCGTGAGTCGGCGCATTCTGTCTTTAGAAGAAGCGGTCGACCAGGTCCCTGGACGCGGCGCAGGTATCTTCCATGTCGCCGAAGCTCATGATCTCGCCGGCGTACCAGGTGTTCTGTTTGCCCTGCATGTCTTCGAGTTTGTCGTACCAGCCATCCGCGTAGTCGGCGGGGCTGACGTGCGGGCAGTAGTAAGACTCCTGCTCGTACAGGCGTTCCTCCGCCGGGAAGCCACACTTCGCGATGTCGTCCATCATCATGTCGATCGTCTTGTCGTACGGGATATCCTCGCTGCCCATGTGGTTGCGCAGTGCATAGACCGTGCACGGGCAGTCCGCATCCAGGTCTTCCCATCTGTGGTAGTAGACCATCGCGTGGCCGAGGCGCTCGACGGTCATGTTGTCAAAGATGTAACCGGAAATGGTCGGACCCGCCTTCTCGCCGAACCGTGCGATGAAGTCGACATATTTCTCATGGATGATCTTGCCGAAGAGTTCTTTCTCCTCGTCGCGCGCATCCGCGAATTCCGCAAAGTGATCGAGCGGGGTCGTGACGATCAGCTGATCGAATTCCTCGACGCGCTCGCCGTTCTCGTCCTTGATCGTGACTTTGATCTTGCCCTCTTCGCCTTCCGCGGGGCGCTCGACCTTGACGACCTCGGTCTTGAGGTGCGCCGGGTGGTACAGTTTTTTGTTCGCCGCCTCGTAGATGGACTGCGTGCCTTCTTTCCAGGTCCACAGGCGCATGTTGACGAATTCGATGGCGGTGGTCGTATCGAGATACTTCATGACATACGCCGCCGGGATCTCATCGAAATAGCCGTAACCGAAGGAGGTGTACGGGCCGATCCAGATGCGCATGACTTCCTCAACGCCGTTCAGTTTGCAGAACTGATCGAACGGCAGTGCCAGATCTTTCAGGTTGGGGTTCTCGCCTTCGATCATCTGCAGGGCATCGTCCAGCCCCTTGGACAGACCGTGGTAGCGACCCTGCGCCACGCCGCGGTGGCAGTAGCAGTCGTAGCCTCTGTACTTGGTGTCCATGATCTCGACGAGCTTCTTCATCTGCTTCTTTAGCTTCATCAGACCAAGCATCTTGCCGATCGAGAAATTCTTCTTCGGGTCGAACGGGAAGATCTCCTTGCCGGTCTTGTCGCGGTACATACGGCGCATGTTGGGGCCGTCCGCATGACCGACGCCGGCGAACTCTTCGACTTCATGGACCGCATGGTAAGTGATCGCGCCCATGATCGCGCCTGTCTCGTAGGTGCGGCTGTCCCCGTTCACATCGATCCGCGGGCTGTAGCATTTGCCGCCGATCTTGTTCAGGCGTTCGTAGATCTCATAATTCTCATATCCTTTTTTCTGCAGATACATTGCAGCCGAAATCCCGGCGGGGCCGCCGCCGATGATGCAAATACGATCAGTCAGATTTGCCATGGTGCTCTCTCCTTCAAACATCCATTCTGAATGCCGCTGCCCGCTGCCAGGCAGGCACGGCTCGTTAATTAAATATCTAACAGATTTAGTATAGCACAGATATCCCCACGCGGGGGATATTTTTGTACTTCAATCCAAGAATTTTTGAATTCGAGTCAAAATCCATTGCGCGAAAAATCATAACCACCGGCTCAGCCGGTGGTTTGTTCTGCCCCTAGAAGGGGCTGCTACCTGCTGCACCTAAAGGCGCGTCGAAAGATCCGCCAACCGCACCTCTTTCTCTACAAGCCCTAAAGGGCTATTTGCTCTTCGTTCCGGTGAACGGATCGATATACTCTTTCAGGCTTAGCTGGTCTTCTGCTATATCTTCCTGCAGTTGTGTACGTATGTACTCCTCGATCTTTTTTGTGTTCTTCCCAACTGTGTCAACATAGTAACCGCGGCACCAGAAATGCCTATTTCCATACTTGTATTTCAAATTCGCATGTCGGTCGAATATCGTAAGAGAACTTTTCCCTTTCAGATACCCAACTATTTGCGAAACTAAATACTTCGGTGGAATTCTTACCAGCATGTGCACATGATCCGGGCAGCACTCCGCTTCAAGTATCTCGACGCCTTTTCTTTCGCACAGCATTCTTAAGTCAGTGCATCCCATGCTTCTTTCGCAGCCAGGCACTGTGCTTCTGTGTCCTCAGTGTACTCCTGGACCTGGATCGCAGCGATCAGTTCATCAACAGCTGCTGCGGCTTCTTCATCAGAAACAGCTGCGCTGCTGCCTGCTGCAGAACCTTCCTCGGAGGAGGAACCGCAACCGACCATGACCATGCTCATCGCGAAGATCATCGCCAGAAGAATGAGGATGCTTTTCTTGAAATGTTTCATCGTTGTAAAACCCCTTTCTTAAAAATAACCTGCTATGAATACAAAAGACCTCTGCTCCAAGCGGAGCAAAGGCCTCATGGAATAGTCTGATCAGATCAGATTTCAATCAGTATTTACCCGCCAGTTACTCGTGGCCGGGACAGCATTGTCTGGCGCTGTCCGCATTTCCGCAGGCAGGTTTCCTGGCTTGCAGATCATGGTCACATACCGCCTTCCCAGTTTCCCAGTGGCTTAAAGTGGCTGTAACGATCTGCTTACACTGACGAGTTCGCACAGGTCTTGCACCTGTTTCCCTATTATCCGGCGCTGCACTCCTTGGAGAATCGCTCCGCCGGCACCTGCAGGTATTGTATTCATTCCGACTGCAGACACATATTGTCCGCAACCTCAACAAGTATTTTACATAGGTTTTTTCTTTCAACCCCTTGTTTTCAACATGTGCACAGGATTCTCAAATGGCCGAAGTACTTTCCGAACAGGCTCTTTAACCACCGCCGGATAACCAAATGCAACGCTGCCAGTCACGAACTCGTCTTCAGGCAGTCCTAGAGTATACAACCACGCCGCCACAGCTGGTTCCTCTTGCAGCCATCGCAGCTGATTGACCCAGCAGCTGCCCACCTGCAAAGCATGTGCCATCAACATCATGTTTTCTATGACGCAGGCGCTGTCGGGAAGCGCATTACCGTATCTCTTTTTATTGGCAGTAACAACGAGCACGGGCGCGCCGTAGGCAAATTGATACCGTCCCTCCTTTGCCTGCCGGATCGCCGCATTCATAGAGGAGGAGGTGTAAGACATTTCTTCCGGTTCCCGCCCGGCCAGCACATTACTAACCAGTTTTTCCGCCTTCCCGATCTCTTTCGGATCGGTCAAAACAAACAGTTCGGTCATCCGGTTGTTGCATCCGGACGGCGCCGTTCTCCCCGCTTCGATGATCGTCAGCAACACTGATTCTTCAATCTTTTTTTCAAGATATCGGCGCGTACTGTGCCTTGTCATGATCGCCTCATAGACATCCATATCCGTTTTCCTCAAAAAAGGCAATAACAAACGCCCTCATGTCTGCCATATACTGCACAGCCGAAGCTATCTCCACGTATTCATCCGCTTCATGCAGTCGTTTTCCATTCAGCCCGTATAAAACAACCGGCATACCGAGCTTCTCCCACATCACATTGGCATCACTGACACTTTGGTTGACAGCGCACCGGATCTTAAGACCACGTGCCTTCTCAGCGATCGTTTTCAGTAATATAATATCCGCATCGTTCTTATCAAGTACGTATGAAGAATATGATGGGATCTGTCTCTCGATTCGAAGCTGCCCCTTCGCCGACTCAGCAAAAACAATCTGTAGATCCTCTTCAAACTGCGCCGCGCTTTCTTTAGGCAAAAGTTGTTTGCTGAGCAGGCATGAACACTGGTCTGGGATGTTGAGACTATATCCTTCATACGGGTTCTCTACCTGAAGTACTGCCATCGAACCACTCCTGCCGGTCTCATATAACCGCATATACTTGCTACCGAGGGCGGTGAGAAAAGACGCCATGTTCTCAACCGCATTGATACCACTTTCCGGATGCGCAGCATGTCCGGTCTTTCCCGTTACCGTTAATTTCAGCAGGGCCTTCCCCGTCGCCCCGATCACGATCTCATCAAAGTGCGGCTCAGCAAAGATGCCAAAATCCGGTTTTTTCCTATCGCTAGTAAGAAGTTCCGCGCAATAGTCAGCGGCACCGATTGAATATCTCTCCTCATCACAAAGCCCGACCAGTTCGATGTTCATATCCTCTAAGGCACCTTCTGCATACAGTGTCTCCAGCACAGCGATCTGACAGGCAAGACCGCCCTTCATATCGAGGACGCCACGCCCATAAAGACGTCCGTTTTTTTCGGTCAGTCGATAAGGATCGCTATGCCACCCTTCTCCGGGTGCCACCACATCGATGTGCCCTCCTAAAAGGAGCTTTCGGCTACTTCTTCCTTCTTTGATCCCGATAACATTTGTACTGCATCCTTCCAACGTCTTGACCTGCACACTAAATCCTATCTTCTCCAGGACTGGCGCTAGGTATACTGCGGCATCTTTTTCGTTTTGAGAAACGCTTTGGATCGCGATCAGTTCCTTCATCAATGCATATGCCCGTTCAATCAAAGAGTCCATACTGTTTTCCCTTTCTGTACAGCGGATAAGCGACGCGGCTATGCGTCATATGATTTCTCGCATAGATTTCCGCCTGGCTGACTGCCACACGCGACGGATCGATGATCCGGATACCGTACTTTTGTTCGATCTCATCTCCGTATTCTGCCATGCCAAGGCAGCCCAGAATGATGCCGTCCACACGGCGGTTTTCGATCTGTTCCCTGACGCGCGTCTCCAGGTATGACTTTGTCGCATCCGCATCTTGCCGCAGTGCCAGTACCGGAATATCGAGCGCGACCACATCCGCCATCTTTTCCAGACAGATCGGGTTTCTCATAAGACGCCTGCAGGTGCGCGACACATTGGCAGCGGTCGTTGTGATGACCGAAAACCGGTTGGTCAGTTTGCCGGCAAGACCAACAGATTCTTCGCCCGGCCCAATAACGGGAATATGGACATTTTCACGCACTGCATCGATCGCCAAATCGCTAAAGCAGTAGATCACGACCGCATCGTATCCTTCCTGCTGCGCGCGAATCGCCATTTTGATCAGTTCCGGTCCCGCCAACACCTCATCCGTGTTGGATTCGATCGCATCTGGGCCACATGGAATACAGTCCGCAAAGATCCTTGCATCTTTTGAAACAGCACGGGAAAGCATGCTCTCCCGTGCCGCCAATGTTGCCCGATCCATGCCGCTGTTCGGTATCAGCACTTTGATCGTGACCACTTGTTATTCCCCCTTCCTGGCGATGTCGCGGTAGACCGTCAGAGACTGACAGTGTTCATCGCCGAGTAGAATGTTCTTGACTGGTCTGAATTCGACGTTGTCACTGTATCCTTCGCGGATCGCGATATCGATGATGCAGTAGATATGGCCGACCTCCGCCCAGTCTTTTTCTTTCCAAACCGTCGCGAAAGTACACGAATCCGTAATATTGTCCTTGTGATCATCCTCATAGTTGCGGTGCAGATCCCACCCTTCAGCAATCGGGATGTCATAAAAACGGTCGAGGTTTTCGATAGTAAGCGGCAGTCCGGCCGCCAGCACTTCTTCGCGGATCGCGCGCCCTCTTGCGTGACCAAATTCCCTGATTGCACGTTCGAAGGATTTGCAGGCTTCATCCCCAAAATCCTCGATGACCGCCTTCGTCAAATAGTAATACATATTCGCCATATGCACGGACATATTGCGTACCGCTTCGCCGATAGTTTTTACCTGTGCCATAATCTTTTCTCCTTTTACATTGTTAGGATTAATTGATCAATATCCATTTTATTTCACCGCAAAGTGGCGCATCCATTAAATCATGCCGGTATAACGGGCGATATTGTATGCTGTCACAGCAAGCAACCCGAGCAGGCAAAGGGCCAGGGCAATGTTACCTTTCACTGTATATTTATATTCACCCATTTCCTTGCGATTGACGATCATAATAATCAGGATCGCCAGAATCGGCGCGTTGAGGACCGCGCAGATATTGGAGACGAAGATCATCTGCATCGGTGCGGAGCCAAAGATGAAAGCGATCACAGCACCGAGCGCAATGACGACAGTGCCCCAAATCTTGGTGTTCATATCGTCCATCTTGCTCTCTTTACCAAAGCCCGCAAGTAGCAGTGTTGCGCCCATGGTCGCACTGGCCAGCATGGACGAAGTCGACGCAGCCAGCAGGCAGATGCCAATCAGGTACTTCGCTCCTGTTCCAAGCAGCGGGATCAGCATTTCGGTAAGATCGGAAATACCGCCGATGGTGATGCCGCGTGGGTTGAGCGTGACAGCCGCGGTGCAGAGTACCAGCAGAACGATAACCGCGATTGAACCGACACCAATGATCGTATCGCCAAGGATAGTCTTATTTTTGATATCTTCGACGGTCCACCCCTTATCTTTGGAAAGGTGGCTGCCGTAAACGACCCCAGAGATCGCTGCACAGGAACCGATAAAAGCAAGCGCTGTGAACAGAGCCGACTGATCGGGCAGAGACGGAACTATCCCCTTCGCGAATCCAGTTGCGGACGGGCCTCCTGTCATGATCAGGGCAATCAAGAATCCAAGAATCATGATGAAGACGCATGCCTTCATAAACTTTTCGACTTTGTTGTAAACATTCTTACTGAACATTAGGAAGACGCAGAAGAGACTCATGATGATGCCGCCGATCTTCCAGTCGATTGGCAGGAGCAGTGACAATGACATACCTGTGCCCGAAAAATTGCCGCATTCGTAGGCAATACAACCGAACGCACAGATAAAGCCGCAAAAAATGCTGAGTCCTTTCCCGTAATAGGCGCGGATCGAATCGATGACCGGCATCTTGAGGACCGCTGTAGATACATACGTCGCTCGGACGTAAATGCCTCTCATGACCATCGCCAGAATGACCATCCAGACCATAGCATACCCATATGTCGCGCCAAGATTGGCAGATGTGGCAACTGTCCCCGTGCCGACTGCCGCTGCTGCCATGATGATGCCAGGGCCGCTGCGTTTAAGCAGATCGAGAGGAGACAGGTTCCCACTGGTTTTCACTTCATTTGACATAGTTCTTTCTCCTTTTCATTGAATGTAATGAGTATCCCGTGGCAATCACGCCAATAAGGACATGTAGAGGCGGCATAGTCTGCTGAGGAAGCTCAGGCTGTCCGTGATCCGGTTCATATTGCGCTGCAACGCTGTTTCGATCATGCCGTATTCCAAAGACGCCGAATCCAGTAGTTCCAATTTTTTGAGATCCGCCAGCAGCGGCACAGGCGCGGAAAGATTAGAGTGCCCATACCGGTCCTGATCATATTTAGACGCGTAGGTCTGGAAAATATTCATTAGGAGTCTTGATGTGCTAAGTTGGAATTCGTTAAACATTCCTGTCTGTTCAGGCATCAGGGATTCCCTTTTTTCCTGCAGGCCGAGCACCAGAGATTCCACTTCCTCATAATTGGCAAGAATGTCCGTAAAGTCCATATGCTGCTTATATTTTTCCGCCAACGGCTTCAGATTTGCTCGGATCATCTCGAACTTTTTGGAGAAGTCATATGGGAGAACCTCACTGTTCACGAGTTTCCAGATAAACGCGAGATGCAGCCTGGTATCTTCTTCCAGAATTGCCGGATCACATTTATCCACATCATCCTCGCTCGTATGGTTCCACCATCCGAGCGTTGCTCCATGCGACTTTTCCAGATCTTCCTCGGTAAACGAGATGCGCTGGCACACTCCCGGAACACCGATGCCCATAAAACTTTGATCGCCGATTTTTTTGAGTGTCATGATCCGAAGTTCCTCGTCCTTAAGATAGGAGACGTTTTCACGCGCAAATTTGTAAAGTTCGTCAGCGATCTTGATTTCCAACTTGCTGGTCTCCCTTACACCTGTACTGTCAATGTGCATGTAGCAGATGCATTTTTTGTTGATTAGATCCCAGAAATGATCCACAAACCAGGTAGAACCTGCCGCTTCCGCGATCTCATGGCCGTTCCAGAACACGACGTGCACATCCCGATCCAGTTTGTCGCGGTTTTCCGAAAGGATACGGCACAGCTCTAATGTTGTCGCATTGCCCGTAGCGTTACAGGTAACACCCGGCTGCCACGCGTCAAGATGAGAAGCCACTAGCATGAACTCATCGCTCTTACCATTGCCCCGGATGATGCCGTAGGGCTGATGGACCTCTGTCCATTGCCGAGTTGCCTTCGCCGACACGAGAGCTTTGACGGTTTGGCCGCTGAGACATAGTTCTTTAATGCGCAGGCCGGCCAGCCTTGTGATACCGATACCGATTAGATCCGGGATGTCCTTGATAGACTCCGGCGTCGGATTGCCCCAGACAGACTTGATGGCTCTATGACAGATGACTTCTTCATCATTGCCCCAGTTCATGCATAATATCCCGACAGCCCCCTTCACCGCAGCGATGTGCGCTTTCTCGGGAACCGGGGGGGCGTAGGAGACCTCCACCAGAACTATTTTTCCAGCCACATCCAACCCTTCGTACTCTTCCCAGGATCCATTGCCCACATAAACAATCTCATATTCTTCCGGTATATCCCCTGTTGAGTGGATATGCCCGCAAGGCAGACTGTCGATCGAAAATCTCTCCGGTGCAATGATCTCCACGCTCGAGGTGAGCGGATCACTGTTATAGGTGCGGAACGTCAAATTGGTCGGTTCCATGCCATACTCTTCCATGACTTGCATGACATATTGGGATGCCTTATATTCGGTCTCACTGCCTGCCAACCTGTAAGGGAATGACTCCGTCATATAGCGGATCCGATCCATCATCTGTTCACGGTCCACCTGATCGAGTACGTTTGATAAAATCTCTGTCATAGTTGCTTCTTCCTTTCTACTTGTTCCTTTCTACTTGGATTTTTTTCTTTATTTGAATACTCGATCTCCAAGTTGTTCTATTGCTCTCTTGGTCACCCATTAGACAAGTTGATTCTATGCCTACATCTTTTGTGTGTCAACACATATTTCAAGCTTTCTGAGAATAAACACAAAAAGCACATTTTTGCGACCCAATCTTTGCGCAAGGACGTTGAAATTTTTGCATATTTCTTACTTGTACCTCATCTGCTTTGCGCGTACGCTCATAGCGGTGGAGATATCAATATGACAAATGCATTATTTCTTAGCTGCATCAAGATCTTTGGTTGCCGCATTCTGGATGTTACATTCGGTACAATGCGGACTATACTGACCGTTCGGGAAAAGACGAAATTTGCTGCCATGATTGGCTTTTGCGAGGTCTTTATCTGGTATGTGATTGTCAAGGACGCCATCTCTAGTACGGGCCCTGTCATTGCGATTGCGGTTGCCTACGCTGCCGGTTATGCGGCAGGCACATTTGTGGGCGGACTGATCGCGCGGCGCTTTATCAGCGGCAATGTCACCGTACAAGTCGTCACAAGTACGCGAAATGACGCACTGCTACACACGGTGCGTGATGCTGGTTTTGCTATCACAGTACTCAATGCCAATGAGTCAGAATTTGCTGATGGCAAATACCTTATCATCGCTACATTCGACAAAAGGCAACTCAAACAATTCGAAGATCTGATCAAAGAAAAAGATCCGCCGGCCTTTATCATGGTGGCGGATACAACGAGTTATCTTGGTGGATATTTTGGGAAATAAAAGCGCCATCCCCTTTCGATCATACAGCACGGAGAAGAAAAATCCCCGCGCCAGCAGTGATTTTTATTTAATCATCTCAATCGTGTCCTGCAAATGAGACGCCATGCATCGCATCGCGCCTTCCGCATCTCTTTTGCGGATCGCCTCCAGGATCTGCCTGTGCGCATCCAGTTCTTTTTCAGGATCATGAGAGGTCAGGATATCCACTCTGCGGCTATGCATCATATCATAAATGCTGCTCATCACTATATCCAGGATCGACTCAAGAAACATGCTGCCGCTTTTTCTCGCATATAAGCGGTGCATTTCAAATTCGCCGACTGTCTTCCCAGTATCATGAAAACGCAACTGCATATTTTCGAATGCAACATCAAGTTCGGCCAAATCCTTGTCATCCGCGTTTTGCACGACCAGTTCAACTGCTTTGACTTCCAGCACTTTGCGCACTTCATAAGCATCACGCAGAGAATATGTTTCGATACCGCGTGTAAGGCTCTGATAGGGGTCGGCAGATTCGGATTCCTGCGGTATCACGCGCAAAAAACGGCCTTTTCCTTGCCGCGAACTGATCACTCCGCGACGTTCCAACACATGAAACGCTTCACGTAATACATTGCGGCTAATACCCAACTGATCCGTCAGTTCCCGCTCGGTAGGAAGTTTATCACCGGGCTTTAACCCGCTCAGGTCAATCAGTTCATACAGATCATTCACAACATCTTCATAGAGCAGATTTTTGTTGCGTCTTTGCAGTGTTTCCATTTTTATTGCATCTCCTTAACGCCATCATTTTACTCCAGCTTATTCACTTGATCAACAAGTTCATAAAATAGTGCATGATCATCGATGAATGACATAGTGCATAATCCTGAGGCAGAATTGTGCACAGGATTTTCAGACGGCCGTATAGAAAAAATGAGCCCCGCGTGAAACGCGGGGGTTTCTGTCTGCAAAAAACCGCCGTTTCCAGCGGTTTGGCGGTTTTCAGTCTTCTTTATCTGCTTCTTAATAAATTTTCGCGCCTGCCGGGATACTGTCATCCAGCAGGATGAAGTTGAGCATTTCCTCACCGTCATACTCGAACAGCATCGACAGCAGCATGCCGCAGGACGGCACACCCATCATCTTGCGCGGCGGCAGGTTGGTGATCGCCACAGCTGTCTTGCCGATGAGTTCTTCCGGTTCATACCACGCATGGATGCCGGACAGGATGGTGCGGTCCTCACCGGAACCATCATCCAGAGTGAACTGCAGGAGCTTGGTGCTCTTCGGTACGGCGAAGCAGTCCTTGATCTTGACCGCGCGGAAGTCAGACTTGCTGAAGGTATCGAAGTCGACTTCGTCTTCAAAGAGCGGCTCGACCTTGATCTTGCTCTTGTCGAGGATGAGCGGCTCTTTCGCAGCGCTGCCGCTCTTGCCGCCGAGTTCCTTCATGGTCGGGATTAGTTTCTCCCATAGAGCATCAAGCCTTTTTATTCCTTATTTTCCTTTACTTACTGCATTTCCGCCATGTTGTCATGCCTTGATATTCTGCATTACAGCGACGGATTTGATGTCAAAATGATGTCAAAACATCTTTTTTGATGTCAGACCAAATAAGGATGAAGTCCCTCTTAGAATACGTCCATTTTTGAAGCCAGCCGCTCGAAGGTTTCCTGTTTCTTCTCCTCCGTCGCTTCCGCATAGATATCCATGGTGGTCTGAATATCCTTATGCCCCATAACGGACTGAATTACTTTCAGATTTGTTTCATTTTCGCAAAGTCTTGTACAAAACGTATGCCGAAGAATATGTGCCGAAAAATTCGGCAGAAGAATCGGGTCCCGTCTCTCCTTTTTTGCATTGACTTCTTCCTCGGCATTATAGCTGGATACGATCCGCTTGATGGTACGATTCACGCATGCCGGGTTGAGGGCATTGCCGAAACGATTGTAAAAAATAAAGCCTGTCATTCCGTCAATCTCAATCTGCTCCCAGCCTTCTTCCTTTTGTTCCTCACGGATCATGTCAAATGCATCCTTTACCGAGTCCAGCATTGGAATCAACCGGATCCCAGCCTCTGTTTTCGGCTTGGAAATATGAAGCGTGGTACTACGATCATTTCCAACCGGATAGTACACCAGACTATGATTGATGCTGATGGTCCGTTTGTCATAATCCAGATCTTCCCACCGGAGTCCCAGGGCTTCTCCAATCCTGCATCCGGTCCCAAGTAAAACCGTAAACAGGGGCCACCAGTGATAGTACACCGGATGAACTGCAATGTAGTCCATAAATGCCCTTTGCTGCGGAAGCGTAAGGGCATGACGGACACCTGTTTTTCTTCCACTGTTTCTCTTGAGATCAGCCATTACACCATCCGTCGGATTAATACGAATAATCTCATCCCGGACAGCCAGCTGAAATGTCGGATGAAGAAGGCAGTGAACAGTATCTACTGTACTGATCTGTACCTCTCGTTCATTCAGCAGATAATTATAAAACTGCATGACATCCGAATACTTGATTGAAGCTATTTTTTTCTTTCCGAACGTGTCGCGGACAAACCGATCATACATATAAATGTAATTCGATTTTGTCGTTTCCCGGAGATTGGTCTTCAGACTGATATACCGGTCAAAAACCATATTTACGGTTGCTCTTCCGCTGACATAAATGTCCAGTCCGTCCAGCTGATTTTTCAGTAATTCCTTTTCCTTCTCACGAAGTGAAACAAGATCGTTTGCGTAAACGTATTTTCTCTGTCCAAGCGGATCCCGATATGAATATGCATATCGTTTATCCGACTTTCTCTGCACCTCTCCTTTCCGCAGGGACCTCCCCCGCAGATCTTTCCGTGTTGCTGCCATCTCTTTCCTCCTAACCACGGAAGAAGAGCCAGAACTACTTAAGAATCCTACACCGTATCATCAGATTCCTTCAGCGCAGCACCGTTAACAATCACATTCCTCGCTTCTGCATAGGTGTGAAAATGTCCTTGTGTATCGTCACCCACATGGACAGAGAGTACTTTCTTTTTGTTTACTCAGATTTCGGTCTGCCCATCCATGCTATGCTGAATCCTATGCGTCTACATCCCTATTCTATTTTCTGTATGACAGTAAGTCAAGCATTGTCTGGCTCTTCTTTCATCTTTTTCTTTTTGAAGCTTCTTCCTGGAAGAACTACTCGTTCATAAGCTCATTCGCTTCTGTTATTCCCGAAACGATTCCAGATAATTTTCAAAGATTTCCGTGTTCACCAGCACCACCTTGTCAATCTTATAGATCGCACCAGCTTCCTTGGCCAAGGCCTGGAATTTGCTTAAGCCCAGACTGTATCGTTCCGCGCCTTCCTGATAACGAACGAATTTCTTCGCATACCGCTTTGTCTTCTCTACTTCTTTCCTTGTATACATAAGTCACCCCGTTCTGTTTTCTCTTTACACATTGAATAGAACAGCTCCGATTTCCGGTTCGTCAGACTCTGTCCACACCAGAGTCCTTCTGCCTTTCATCATCACTATTCAGGAGAATCTGTCCTTCTCCCTGATCATTTGCTGTGGACAGGGGCAAACGCATGTGCGGAGCGCAAAAAAGCCCTGCCGAAACCGCTATGGCTTCAGCAGGACCTCTCCAGCATTCAGAGGCTCGTGACCTCTGTGATTCATATTCCGTTTTCTTGTTTCAGCAGAGCTTTGCCCCGGCAGGAATATGGTTATCAACCATCAGAACATGGAGTTCTTCCTTGCCGTCCCTCTCATTAACTGCGGAGATGATCATGCCGCAGGAATCAATTCCCATCATATTTCTTGCCGGCAGATTAACAATCGCAACCAGTGTCTTTCCTACCAGTTCCTCCGGTTCATAATATTTATGAATACCGCTTAAGATGATACGGTCCTCTCCGGTTCCGTCATCCAGTGTGAATTTCAGAAGTTTCTTGGACTTCGGTACTGCCTCACAGGCCTTAACCTTCACCGCGCGGAAATCCGATTTACAGAAGGTATCAAAATCCACCTGATCCGGCAGAAAATCTTCAACCGTCACGCCATCAAAATCAATTTTGTCGTTCGGTGTGAAGAATTCCTTTGCATCTTCTTCCAGCTTCTGCTCAGCCGATGTTGTGTCTGCATCATTTTCCGTTACCTGGTTCAATTCCTCATTTGCTGTTTCGCTCATTTTTCAATTCCTTCCCTCAAAACACTCTGTAAGTGCTGATTCATTTTGCCTGCTCATAGAAGAGCCAGTCTCTTAAGAATCAGATAAAGCCTTGTCCAATCCTTTCAAGACAACATCAGTAATGGTCATCTTATTCGCTTTCGCATATGCACAGAGACGCTTATACGTATCTGCATCCACACGAATGCTGAGTACCTTCTTTTTGGCATTCTCTGATTTGGGTCTGCCTGTCCGTGCCATACTGTCTTCTCTGCCTCCGGATTCCTATTTTATTTTCTGTATGACAGCAAGTCAAGCATTGTTCGGCTCTTTTTCATTTTTCTTTGCAAAGAAGACTCTCTGATCTGTGTCACGCTTTCCCGTCAAACTTGTTCCTCAGAAGCATGATCAGCCGGTCTCTTTTGTAACGCACCTGATTCTTTGTCAGACTGCATTTTTCCGACATATACACCAGCGGTTTGTCTCCGCAGGAATAATAGTCATACAGAAAGTCTCTGTCCTCTTCCGGAAGCTCCTGAAGATACCTCTGAAGATCCTTCAGATCCATTTTGTGAAGTACGATTTCCTCCACATTGTTATTCGGATCCTCCAGCTCATAATCACATTCGTTTTCCGTTCCGCTCATGTCAGTCACGGAAATGGCCGAGATTCCGTATTTCTTCTGGCGCTGTTTCCTGCGCTTCAGCCTTTTATATTCCGTGTCAAACATCTGCCTGATTTCCTTTGTCTTCTCCTCAGTCAGTCCAGCTTCTCTGCATGCCAGTTCGTACTTGTAAAGCATTGTTCATCCTCCGTTTTGTTTGCGAAACGAAGGATCCACGCAAAGCAGTTCATTCAGCCCGGCAGCCGTAGAGGCATAAATAAATGGGCGCAGCTGACCACTCGATACGAAAATGCTTCGTTTCGATTGTTTGTGGCCAGCCGAAACCCATCGGCTGACGTTTCCTTATTCACTTTTCACCGGAATGCGTGGGTTCTGTCCCTGGCCGGGAGACACGCACACCGGTGATTACTGCAGATACACTCCTGTATTCAGACTTCATAGTTGGCACCGAAAAATAAGCACAAAAAAACGGAGCTACCACAGAAGCACCCACTTTGGGTGTTCCGTGATAACTCCGGCAATTTGGTATCTCGCATTCGGATCCGTGGCTCGGTAGTTACCGTGCTGATTTATCTCATTTTTCGGTTATCTGAAACCTTCGCAGCGTATGCCTGTATCCGTTTCGGTGCAGCGCTGCATAAGTAATCCTGATTTTTCATGGTTACCGCTACGACTGCTCTGCAGTGCGGGCACTTGATTGACACGGTGCCCTGCGTGTCTCTCCGCATATCGAAAAGACGCCAGCCGCAGCTGCAGTGTACGGTCACAACTTCCTCTGATGTTCCTTTTTTCTCCATCCTTCTGCCACCACCCTTCTCAAATTCCGTAAGGGCAACGGCTGTTGTCATAGTCATAAGGCGACCGGCGGGAGGTGGTCCACTCAGGGATAGACACCGCAGATAAAGCTCTGCTCCGGGATGGCCGGATCACAGGTTTTCTCATCTGGCTGCTCTGTTCTGCCTCCCGTTTTGTCCGGAACAGTCTTCCGGCGCGAAGGCAGATCACGCCTTCTTCTCCGATCCTGAGTGTGTAGAAATCTCCACACCGCTCCATAACGATGACAGATCTCACATGACGATGGTTCTCAACGATAAAGGCAATATCTCCTTCCCGGAAGTACCCCTTCTTCGCCGGACGGCAGAACGCATCTGCTGTCCTCTCTCCTTTATTTTCATAGCTGATCAATCTCCCTGCTCCCTTCTTGCTGCGTCACAATGAGTTTTTCCTGCTGCAAAGGGAAAGAAACTGCAGGAAATAAGTCTGAAAAGCAACAGATCTTCGGGATCTTCATCGGCGGTTCCGACCCGCGCACAGCTCCTGCTGAAAAAACTGCCGCCTGCCGACTGCTTTTCATTCGTATCACTATCCGCCGGAATCTTTCAATTGCATGAAATGCAGTAATTCCTTGACGAATTGAGAAGTTCGCTCTATAATATGAGCAGTTCCGCTTCTCGATTGTTATTATACGCAGTCGAGTGTTACATGTCAATCCATTTTGAGAATTTCATCTTCTCATAGCTAGAACAGGAGTACACAGATGACATTCGGAGAGAAGGTTAAGAAAGCAAGAAAAGAAAAGAAAATGTCACAGGATGAACTGGCAAAGGCAGTCTCTGTCTCCCGCCGCACCATCACTTCCTGGGAAACAGACACGGCACTTCCAAGAACCAGAGCCGTCTATGAAACACTGGCAAAGGTCCTGGGCGTTCCCCTCAATTATCTTCTAAGCGATGATGAAGCATTTATTGTGGATACAGCCGCTCAGTACGGCTATCGCGGAAGAAAAGACGCTGAACAGCTTGTTGCAGACGCGGCCACTCTGTTTGCCGGAGGCGATATGGCAGAGGAAGACGCGGACGCCCTGATGTTTGCACTGCAGAATGCCTATCTGGACGCCAAAAGGAAAAATAAAAAATACACCCCGAAGAAGTACCGCCAGAACGACGATAGCAGCTCCGAGGCGAAATAAGATCCGATTTTTTAAAAAGATTCTTACAGATGATTTTGCAGCAATAGATTGAGAACGGAGGTGAACACATTGCAGGTCAACAGTCCTGATGCTGTCACCAGAAAGGCAGCCAGCCTAATCCGGCGGTACCATACCAGAAACCCGTGGAAGCTGGCAGACGAATTAAATATTACCGTGCAGGAGCACCCGTTTAAGCGGCAGAAGGGCGTCTACACGATTATCAAGCGGAACCGCTATATCTTCCTGAAAGAAGATCTGGATCCAGTTACAAAGGGTCTGGTGCTGTTGCATGAAATCGGACATGACCAGCTGCACCGCAGATATGCCTCGCAGAAACCGTTCTCAGAGCTCCAGCTCTTCTCCTTGAACAGTGACCGGCTGGAGTACGAGGCAAATCTCTTCGCCGCACAGCTTTCCCTTCCGGAAGACGAACTTCTTGAATATGTCTACAGAGGTTATGACGACGTGCAGATTGCGCGGGCCATGCACTCCGACAGCAACCTGGTTGCTATGCGTGTAGCCGCATTATGCCGGCAGAAGGATTATGCCTTCCGGATTCCGGAGCATAAAACCAATGTGTTTAAGGACTGAAAAAGCTTCCCGTTCTGCCCTGAAAGGTAAACTGGAATTCTTAATATATAAGCGAGGGTTTTGAACACCCTTCGCTTTTCTTTATTATGAAGGTGATTGGCTGACGGAAACTGGAAGTGGGTCCTG